>CALDKB010000037.1 GCA_937899245.1 uncultured Bacteroidales bacterium
TAAGTCATATTTTTTACTTTTTTATTTGTGTTTCAATATTTATTACTAATTTTGCGGTGCGGGGGGTTTTCCAGCGATGGAATCCCTCCGTTCCGCTTTTATAGCGGTTCGTTATAGACAATTTTATTTCCTTGAATACAGATTATCTTCTTGAATTTCAAGAACTGATTGCCATTATCTACGTTCTCTAGTCCCTTATATCGACCTATAGCACGTTCAAGTAAATCCAAGTCAAACCCACCATTCGGATAGTACAAAATCGCTATTTCTGTCTTTTTTTTGTTTGCACAATGCTTTAATCCTCTAAGTATATTATTACAAGTAGCAGTTTCTCTTCCTGCAATTTCAAAATACCTAGAATCCCAAATTCCTTCTGTATGCCGTATATTAGGAGAATAATCCGTTTCATCCTCAAGGACAACACGATGCCTGTTGTTAAATCCTACATTTTGCACCTGTTTCTCATATTCTCCACCAACCTTGTCAAATTTATGCCCTTTGTGCGTCGCCTTCATGCCACCATTATCCCAATTCATCTTTACATCCTTATAGTTGGCATCATCGCGGAACTGGCAATATGTCTTGAATCCTTCGTCGATAGGTTTCCAGAACTGTTCAACCTTCTGCTTGTCGCCTTTGGAGATATAACTTGCCTTATCCGTAAAAATCTCACCAGTGACTGACGGATTACCCTCCAGACCCTTCGGAACTGGCACGGTCTTCACATTGCTGTTGTCGGTAACCGGGTCGTCGGTTTCTTCCACATCACACTTGCAGTTCCATTCTGTGCCTGGTGTGTTGTGATTCCAGAAGTCGTCACCCTTTGACCATACGTGGTCGTAGAACTGAATGTGTGACTGCCTCTTTTCTATCGAGCGAGATGGTAGCCAGCGCAAATTCGGAAACAACCTCAGCCGCTGCGGGTCGTTGAACTCCTTCCACTGCTTGGCGGTACGACAACGCGATGTGGCGGTGTTGCATTCCGCCTCGGAATAGCGGTCGAAACCTGCAACCGCTGCATCGGCCATCTCCTGACGCTGTTTAAGCGGTATTGAACTATCGTTTAAAATGTTGTTTACCGTGACCTTTACATAGTCGGCCTTGTAAGCTGCAAAACGGCTCACATTGGCGCGGAACCTGTCGGCAAGGTCAGCATCACCGCCATCGGCATACACGCGGTCAACGCATCTGCGCAGACCTTTCGAGTAGCGGTCGTACAGTTCCTGCACGGTGGCGTTGCTATCGGGTACTGCCAGCGTTATCTGTCTGTCCGGGGCTTGGGTTCGGCAGACGGCACATTCACACTCCCCTGCGTGGTGCGCCGCTATTGAAAAAAATTGGGGTCGCCACGGGTGATATGCTCCTCCAGCTTGGCTGTCATCGAGGCTGCACCCAACTGCTTGTCGTGCACCGGTATGCCGAACTGCTCAACCAGCCAGTCGTTGTCGATGTCCTTGTAGGGCAGCAATCCTATAACCATCTCCCACAGTTTCTCCGGATCATCGGCGGTAGAGAATCGGAACTGGAGGTTCTGTGCCGCTGCGGGCAGCCAGCCAATCCTTACCAGTGCGGGTATGACCTGCGAGTTCATATACACCTCGACCATACGCCTGTCGGAATTAATCAAGCGGTCGAGAATTTTTATAGAAGCCTGTTCCTTCGAGTAGTTGCCGTTCTCTGTATCCTGCCCTATGATTGCACCAGAAATAACCAATGAGTTTTCCTGATTGCAAAGGCGGATAAGGTTGTTATACACATCGCCGTTGGTGGATGTTCCCTGAGCAAACGAGAACTCCTCCTCGCTGTCGATCACGAAGGCTGCCGCTGCGCCCATCTCCTTCAGCATAGTCTCGGCACGGTTCAGCATTGCATCATCGTTGGTGTTGGTCTTGATATAGCGAGGTGGTATGCCGTAAATTTCACAGAGCTCCGACCAGCACGACTGCGCAAACTTCTTGAACAGCACATGAGGAACCGTCTTATTGAGCAAACCAAGATGTGTAGAATTAAACTCAAGAATATACTTGCCATATTCGCGCAATGTGCGGTATTCAATATACTTTTCACCGTTGGCATCGGGATAGAAGCGACCATCTACAGGTGCGAAGTTGCGGCGCGGAAGCAGTTCCATCGTCTCTGTACCGTTCCTGTCAGCCGACAGTTCTATGATGGAGTAGCCGTAGTATTCGCTTTCGAGGATTGCCTTCACTATGTCCTGCATCACGGGTATGCTTACCAATGCAGCAGTCATCTTCTCGTCAATGTTGCCGTCGGCATCTGCGAGTTGATAGGCTGCCGATATGGTTACTTCCATACGGTTGCTCATCTGCGAGGTCAGGAGCGCATCGTTGCTCACCTGGTCGTACAAGTCCTGCAACTTGTAGAAGCGCGGATTGTCGGCTTTCTGTGCTATCTTCTTGGCGTTGCTCCAGTCGGCAATGTCGGCGCGCACCTGCGAGATGCTCTTCTTGATAACTCTCGGCCCGAGTACGGACTTGTTGGTTTTTGGTATCGGTGCTGATGTAGCCGCCAGTCCTAATATGTTTGCTAATCTATCTTTCAGTTTCATATCCTAGTATTCTTCGTGGTTAAACTTCGGGCGCGACACCATACGGAACGGCTTTGCTTCGGCCATTGATGCGTCTTCTGGGTCTGATTGTTGCTGTGGGAGCGAGGTAAGAACAATTCGGCTGTCCTTCCAGTCGCCCATTCCGGCTATCTTCTCAAGCAATGCTATGGTGTTTTCGTAGCGTTCCTTTACGTGGTTATAGACCACATCGGCATTGCAGAGTTCTACAATATTCCACGCCGCTACTCGCTGTATGAGGCGCATAAGCAAATGGTCCCTGTCGTCTCCTGTGGCATCGAATATTTCCTCAATGTCGTACATATACCACGCTGCATACTGCTGTACGGTAAGTCCTGCCGTATCACGCCGTGCGTTGGCCGCCTCGAAGTAGGAGCGCACCTCGGCTTCTGCCGACAGTATGGCATCCTCGATAATGTCAATGTCGTTTTCTACTATCTCGTCCATCCTGTATTCGTACAGGACTGACTTCATTTCTTCTGCCGTTATATACATAATCTTACCATTTTCTTGAAGTTCTACGAATAACCGTGAATTTTGCATTGCTGGTGCGTGTCCTCTGACTGAGCATCCAGATAGCCGACTCAAGCGCATCGGGTGCATCATCGTGAGCACGGCTTCCACGCTCGAACAGCAGCAACTGGTCAACCAGAGCAATCATTCCCGGTGCTTCCTTTTCCTTTTCGTTAAACAGCACCAGTCCGCGCTCAAACAACGGCTGCATTGCTTCTATACGCGCAAACTTGTCGGGTTTCTTCCGTGCATCACCGCGTATGGGAATGTGCAGTCCGAGTTCGTTTCCTACCTTGGTGAACTCATCGAGCATAAGGTCCTGCATAAAGTTGCTTTCCATATAGTACATCACCGGCACGACACCGGCAACGAAGTCGTTCACCTCGTAGTGCCAGCGTATCATATCCGACACGCTTGTCTGTGCGGCAAATGCCTTCAACAGATGGAAGTGGCCGTCGGGTGTGCGACCGACAAGCATGGTTGCCTTATAGTCGGCTGTCGATGAGTTCTTGAACGACGGGTCGGTGTAGCATACCAGCATCTTGTAGTCCTTCAGCGGAAGAATCTTGCCGTAGGTGATTTGCTCTGGACGGAACACCGCGCCTTCTGTCATCGGGTTGTTCATATACTCCTTCTGGAAGTTGCGTTCTCCCATCATCGAGCGCATCTCGGCAACCTCGTCAGGCGTGTAGTTCTCGCTCCAAGTCGGCTTGCCGTTGCGGTCGAGTATGTTCACTACGGTATGGTGAACGCCTGGTCTCTCCGTTATCATCGTAAGGATTGACTTCTTGGCAATGCGGTTGCCAACCATTATGAACCTGCCTCGACCTGCCTCCATAGTTCCGAACAGTGCCGACAGCACCCATTCGGCAGCAAGGCGTGTGCGCTTCTCGTTGCGTACCATCTCGTCATCGTCAATATCGTCTATCACAATGTAGTCGGGACGGCGACCGCTATTCTTCAGGCCACGCGGCGACTGTCCGCGTCCCAGAGCGGTGAAGTAGCAGCCATCGGCGGTGATAAACTCACCTTCAGCCCAGTTGCCTTCCTTTATCTGCTGTCCATAGTCGCTTATGTAGAGTTCGTTGTATGCCAGTTCCTGCTGCAAGTCGGCCAACAGTCGCACTGCCGAATCCTCGCTCTTGCTTACCAGAACCATAGTATTGAACTGGCGTTCCTTCTGTATCTTCAGCCACAGCGGAACAAACACGCCCATGTGGGTACTCTTGGCGTGACCACGCGCCCACTCGAACACGGCACGAGCCTTGGGGTGCTCCAGAATGTACTTTGCAGCATCAGTCTGGAAGCGTCCCGACTTGCACCTTGCTATATGAGGAAAGTATGTTTGCACGAAATACGGATAGTCCCTGCGGGCACGCTCTATGCGCTTTTCCTTCGCCTCGCGGGTTTCTGTCAGCGTTGACGAGCCTCCGCCGTGCACCGAGCGCATCAGTGCCGCAGTGCTCCGCTGCCATTCCTTGTACTGTTCCGACCTTTCGATATTCATACCGCAAAAGTCGGCACTATTCTTACCTATATAAAATGTATAGGACAAACTGGCATTATTATTTTCCTAACGGAAAATTCAGTGCCTAACTTTGCCAAAAATTTAACCATGGACGAAATCATAAGGCTCATTGTAGAGCGACTAAAAGAAGACAAACTCATCCGCTACGCTTCGCGCAACAGCGGACAACTGGCAGCGGAACAGCCACAGGTAAATTTCCCGTGTGCGCTTGTTGACATTGTGAATGTCGAGTACGAACAGACCGGCAAGTGCGGACAGATAGGCACCGCCGACATCGAGTTCACCATTGCCGACATTTATTCGTCAAGGCACGACTACTCTGTATTGACTGTGATTGATTCGGTACACCAGAGACTGCAAGGCTGGAGAACGCCTCTCTTTTCGCCTCTTATGCGCCTTAGTTTGCGAAGGGAATCCAATCTTCCCGGCTACGACGAATATGTAGCCACCTACCGCACATCGTTCTTTGTTCCAAAGGAGGAGAATTTTGTCGAAGTGACGGCAGAACCCTCAATATCTGTCGAAGATGAAGTTTCCGACTAAGCCCACGGGAACTTCAGTTGCCTTGGATCTTCCTCCCTCTTGCCGTCCTCGGTAATCTTTGGACGCTCCTCGCGGTTGCCTCCCTTGCCGATGAAGCCGTCCTTACCAATGGCGTACTTCATCATCCGGTAGAATGTTCTGACGCTCATCGGGTAAACTTTACACACATATCTGAGAAATATGTCGTACATGCAGTTGCGCTGGCTGTGCGGCTCGTAATGCTCATCGACTATCGCCTTCACCAGCATTGCCCTTTCCTTGTAATTCTTGTGCTTCATCTCTTTTGCCTTAAAAATGCCACGCACAGACCGGGGGTGAGAGTGTGCGTGGCGTGAACTAAAAATAAACCAATATGAAAGTTAAGTATCAATCGTTCATTGCGCTGGGACATACCTGCGGGATTTCAAGAACCTCGGCCACATGAGCCTCCAGTATTGCTCCATCCGACCGTCTCCAGTCGGGCAGAAGGCTAATGTAGTCGCACTCGCACAGTGCCTTCAGGCAAATGCGCATCGCTTCCTTCCACTCCGTGCCCTGCGGAACTATCTTCATCGGGTTGACCGCCTTATAGCCAAGTTTTGCCAGTGCCTTTTCGCGCCTCTCGAAGTTTGCCTGCCTTATGCGCAGCACATTCGGGTCGCTCACATCACCGACACGCCCTGCAATATATACCCTGCTTTTTTTCATATTCTCCAGTGTGTAATGCCGTCTGACTTGCCTCGTACCTTGTTGAAGGTAAACATCACGAATACGGAATCCACAACATCCTTTACCGAAATATTGAATCCGCCTTCGTGCCTCTCCAGTCGGCAAGGCTTGCACTTGGGAAATTCCTCGTTGTAGTGGGTAACCAATATCCGGAACCTTTCGATACACTTCTTTTTCGCTTCGTCACCACCGACAAGCGTTCCGTTCCATTCTTCAGCCGCTTCGACCAGCTTTTTCTGCAGGCTGTTGGCTCCAATCCTCGTATGAGTAGTCACATAGTACATCATAGCTTATGCCTCCGTCATTCCAAGCGGGATGTTCCGCCATTCGTTATTACTATCCTTGACCTCCGCCGTGATGAACTGCTTGCTCATTGTCGGCTGGTACGACTCCTCGATAATCTTCACGCCGTCAATGAAGTCCTCGTTGTGCGAGTCCTCGGCGAGTTTGCGCAACTGCAACACCCTCGAAGCCTTGAGTGTTCCCTTCTTGTCGCGCGAAAGCAACCTCAGAACCGCCTCGACAAGGGCACGGCTGTCATCGTCCTTGGCAAGCGACTCTATAGCCTGCTTTACCTTGGCAATACCTTCCTCCACGGTGTCGCGGTAGTCGTCGGTGTGGCGGTAGCCCAGAGTTATGCGCATATTGCCTTCGCTGTTGGTGAAGGTATGACTGCGCTGTCCATCCTTGGTGCCGAAGATTTCTCCCTTCAGTTGCAATGCCGAACGGAACTGTCCCATCACGGCTGCCTTTACCTCAGATATGTTTGCGCTTACATCCTTCAGCATCGGAATTGACGCTGCTATGGTCTCATCTACCAGCTTTGCGTATGCTTCCCTGTCCGACTTGCGTTTTTCTTCGGCAGCCTTGCGTTTCTTCTCTTCCTGGAACGCCTGCCATTCCGCCATTTCTTCCTGGCTCATCTCTACTTTTGTTGTGTTCTGGTCCATTTTGTTTGCTGTTTAAATGTTATTAATCTGTTGTTTAATTATCAATTGTCAATTACCCATTGTCAATTATCCATTATCCATTCATTCCCCTCGTCCAGTTCCTTATCTTCTCGTTAAGGCTCACATATCTTATCGGGTCTTGTGCGGCCACGGGTTTTTCCCACACCTTCAACTTTGCCATCAGTTCATTCCTGCGCCTTACCAGTTCACCAAACTTGTCCGCATCGCCGATAGCGTCCATTAGTTGGTCGTTTATCCTGTCTATTTCCCGTCTTGCCTCAGTTGTTGTCATTTGTCCTTCCTCCCAAGTATCAGTACCACCAGAAGCATCGGCAGCCACAGTATCACTCTCATCACGAATCCGACCACCGCAACCGCAACCGGTGTGCGCTTCGACCTGTTGATAAGGTCAAGAAGCAGCATCACCAGCGCGAAAATCGCTCCGAATATCGCGTATATCACTATTGCCGTTATAAAAAAAGCCTTCATTCCTGTATATTTTTAGTTTAACATTCCATTTCCTTTTACCGCCGGCATCGACTTGGCTTCCGCCTCTATCGTCTCCGCTGTTTCGAGATCCTTTAGTCGCTTGGAGAACGCTCCGTACAGCGAGCGCAGACGATCTGCCGGTATCGCGTTGAAACTCTTCTTGCCCGATGCACGACAGGCAACCGCCTTTATCATCTCGGCACTGTTGCTGTGTCCGGTCGCAGTGAGCCATCGGCCAATGGCACCCATCAGGCGTTTGCGCAGGGTGTCGAGTTCGCTTACCTTGGACACCACGCCACGGCTGTCGCACAGTTTCGTGTCGAGTGCGCGTATAAGTTCGTCCATCTGCCCGGCATCCATTGCAAAGGTGCTTTCTACGCCGTAGTTGGCCAGCAGCATTGCACGACGATCATCGTCGGACATTCCAAGACGGGCGCAGAGTATGTGTATCCTCTGCCTGCGTTCCTTCATTGTTTCGTCAGTAGCTTTCATTCCGTTATAAGTTTTTGTGCGGCGGCGGGAATCGAACCCGCCCGATGTACCATAGCCGCTCCCATCCAGGCTTTTGTTTTGAACGCGAGAGTGGCGGGCAGGAGTCGAACCTGCCTGTGTTCCTCGGTTATCAGCATCGTGACCGTCCACACGGACGGCTGTGTTACTTCTGTCTGGCACACCGTTACCAGCATACGCCACTTGGATGATATTTTCAATCGCCTTATTCATTGCCCATTGTCCATTATTCATTGTCAATTGCCAATTGTCAATTGTCCATTATCCATTGTCAATTGTCCCCACACTTTTTCTGCGCCTTCCTTCCATACCGTCCACGGCTCACCGCCACCATACCTGCTTACCGGGAACGCCCTGTAGCCCTCGACCTTGAAATACACATTGCAGTCGCGCCAGATACGCTTTGCCACCTGCCCGTCGGGTGTTCCGCCGTTGATGTGGCTGATATAGATGAACAGCTTGTGTGGAAACGCCTTCTTCAGGGCCTTGTACTCGGCAAACTTCAGATCGGCGAACTGCACCGAGTCGAGGAACACGAAGTCGGCACTGCGCTGGCGGTGCAGTCGTTTGATAAGGTCGGTTACGGGTTCGCGGTCGAGCAACATGCACTTGCCGTTCACCTCGTCCATCGACACGCGCTCCATCGTTGACTGTATGGTGAGCGACAGACCTTCCTCCACGCTGTCGTAGAACACCCGTCCGAATCCGCACAGGTACTTGGCCAGCTGCATCGCGAAGGTGGTCTTGCCGTTCTTGGGCGCACCGAATATCATCCATGTGCCGGTGAGTTCGGGCACTCCGACAACGCGCCGCCACTCATCGTTCATCGCGATGGTGCGGAACTTGGCGTTCAGTACATTCGTTATGCTCAGTCCCTGCTTCATCGGTTATTCGTTGTTGGTGTTGGCGGACTTCGATTTCAGCACGGCGTGAACCTTGCGCTTTACACGGCGAAAATCACCGTCGCAGTCGTCCAGTATCATCTTCACGGTCTTGTTGTCGGTAACTCCGTTGGCTGCACAGATGTCAACAATGTCGGGAACGCTGGCATCCTTCAGCGTTATGAACCTGCGGCCAATGCGCGAGAATATCTCCTTGTAGCCCTTCTTGTTCAGGCGCAGACCACGGCGGATCTTCTTCTCCAAATGGTCGGTGGCCATCAGTATTATGCCGCAGTGGTCCTCGAGCGAGTTGTACAGCGTAATGAAGAAGTACATCACCTGGTCGCTCAACTTGTCGGCCTCGTCGATAATGATAAGGGGAAGTTCCGAGCGTTTCAGGTCCGAAATGATTGTCTGCATCATTTCGCCTACGGTGTCGCCCTGCGGGTTGCGTCCCATTGCCTTCAAAAGTTCCTGCATAAAGAGTTTGCGGTTCCAGAACTCCGAGCACGAAAGTACATACACATTCGTATTGTTTTTTGCATAACTGTCGGCACTTACTGTCTTTCCACAGCCCGCATCACCGCATACGGCAAATACAAGGCTGTTTTCCTGTGCGTCTGCAAATATCGTCTGCAAGGCGCGGTAGTTGCGTGTTTCCACTATATTCCAAGATTTCTTTGCGTAGCCAATCTGGGCTGCCACGCTTCGCCACATTACTTCGTTGATGAGTTCCCAGTCGCCGGCAAGCATCTTGCTGATCGTTGCGGAGCTTACTCCGTCGAGGCTGTTGGCCGCCTTGTTCTGGCTGCCCTTCTGTGCGCAGTATTCCCTGAGTGCCGCGCTAATGTTTGTCTTTTCAATCTCTGTAATCATAATCCGTTATTTTTAGTTCGTTAATATTCCTTCATATAGTCAAATTCGGTCTCCATACTCTCTTCTTTAAGCACCTTGCCAATGCTTCCTGCAAGAACCTTCTGGCGCGGACGGTCTTCATTCTTCACATTGGAGAAGTTGCCTTTCAGTTTAGGCATTACAAGTCCGTGCTGTGCAGGGTGCATTCCCTCAATTTCAAGGATTTTCTCTATCTCTTCGCGCAGATCGAGACGCATCTGCTTGTTGGCGTGCTCAACGTGGCGGATGAATGCAGTGTCGAGTTCGTCCTGATCCTGCAGTGCGCGGTGTACCTCTATGAACTTGGATGCAGCCGTCACTAGCACAAACTCTCCCTTGGTATTTTTCGTGTACAGTCCGCAGAAACTCATATCGTCGGGAATGTACTCCACATAGAACTCGCGGTCGGTGTTGTTGCGTATGAACTCCATATCGGGCAACTGGTGCGCATCGAGCACCTCGAAGGCGTATTTCTGACCTTTAACCTGTATTTCAATGCCGTTTGCACGGTACTTGGACGGCTTCTGCGTCATTACACCGAATATGCCCAGCAAGTCAAGACTGTTAAGTTTCTGCGCCTTCGGGTTCTCGCTTGTGCGGTACATCTCGATACGCGGACGGCCAGTTTTCGGATGCGGTGCGTTGTTCCACGCCTCACGGTACATCAGATATATTCGTTTTGCCTCGTCAAGTGTAGGTATGTTCGCCTTGTTAGCTAGTATGAACTCCATGTTGGGGTGGCTCTCCTGCTTCTTGGCGGTGACATTCTGCCCAGTGAAGTACCAGCCTTTGTGCATGAATGACTGTTGGAAGCGTCCGAAGATGCTCTCTATCGTCTTCGATGGTCCATTGTACGGCGCAGTAGGAATTGCGTGCGGCGTTATTTTCTTCAAGAAGTTTATCGATTCCAGTTTCTTGTGTCCCCCTTGGTTGTCAAAGCGGATCTCGTAGGGTCTGCATCCAGATTCTTGTATTGCCATCCTGTATGCGTAGTATTGCGCCTCATAGTCCTCGTGATCACTGAAGCAGTAGCCGATGAATGCCTCGCTAGACACATCTATTACCTCATATACGCAGGTTGTCGATATTTCACCCTTGTCGTTCAGATAGTAGAAGTTTAGTTTCGTACCGTCTCCGTACCACAGCGCATCGCGTACCTCGGGCAGCAATGTGCGGTGCTGGCGTGCGTACTTCTCCTTGCTTTTCAGTTCGCCGTAGCGCATTCCGTACCACAGCGGCTTAATCTCGGGTCGGTTCAGGAAATTACGAATCGTGTCCACGGTCTTAATTGGCTCCCATTTATCATCACTATCTTGGTGTAGAGGGACTATAGCATTGTACTCCTCGTACAGTTGCTCCATCGTAACCTTGTTTATTGGCGTTGCAAAACGAGCCACAAGCCACTGGCCGGCCTTCTCGCTTATCTTGGCTGCTCCGCTGGTGCCGCCCGATACGGCGTTGCGCTTCACGAGGCATCCGTAGTCGCGACCACCGCCGTTGCCGTACTCCTCCATCTTCTCGCGAAGCCGGCGGGCATTGCGTGGAAGCGCGTTGCGGAACTCGGTCTGCTCCTCGGCAAAGCGCGAGAAACTCTCGTACATCTTTGCCATATTGATTTTCTTGCCAATTTTCAGGTTGCTCTCTATCATCTGTCGGCGGGCGGCAATCAGCGTGTTGAGTACCGCCGCTCCGTTGGCGTATAGGTGCTGCGTGTCGTCGCTCAGGCGAAAACCGCGCTCGTCGGTGTACTGCGTGTAGTAGGCTATGGCATCGGTGTCGGCCACGACGGTGAAGATTGACGGGACCTTGCTCAGTCCGTCCTTTGGCAGCTTGCCCATTTCCAGTTCTATCTTGCGGCGGCGTTCCGGTCGGCGTATCGACAGCACATCTATCAGGGTGTTGCCTCCTGTGCTACGGCGGTAAATGTCAAGCATACCGCGCTTGCTGTCTTTCCAAAACTGATCCATCGTCAGCCCGCACCTCAGCCAGTCGTTAACGCTCATCACCGTATGTCCGTCTATCACCTCGTACATCGTAAAGTCTCCTTATTCCTCAGATTTTTTCAGTTGCTTGTATTCGTGTCCGTATCTCACGGCAAACAGGGCGCACACCGGTGCAAGGAATCCCTGCCACCAGTATCCGCATATAGCCGCTGCCGTACATACGATTGCGAGCATCGTCATAAGTATTGCCGTTGCCAGGCTGAAAATCTTGTCGAAAGTATTCATAGTTAGTTGATTAATCTGTTACTATTCAATATATGACATATATCGGTCACAATCTTATTAATCTCAGCAACAGAGCCGTGAGCCGACCAACTGTTATCATTAACACATATAGCAATGGTGTATGCGTCGTCGTGCCACATGTAGTCATCGTCGTAATGCAATCCAAGGCTCTTTAACATCTTAGTTCTCCTTTATATCCTTTTAGTTCTCGTATTCAATTCCACCCATCTTCTTGGCGCGTGTGCGTATCTTGCGGGCGCATTCGGTGTCGGTCTCGTAGTTCAGGGCTTGCCTTACTGTACGGTAGCAACAGTTGAAACTCTTCATCAGTTCCTTGCGTTTCCCGTGGTCTATCAAAATCGTTTTTGCCATATCAGTTTCTTTTTATACTTTTATGCCGATGTTCAATTTGAATCTGCGTTGCAAAATTGTCAAATATTTTTGACACGACAAAATATTTTTTACAAAAATTTTTGAAATGACTGATACTATTAAAGATAGACTATTAAAAATTGCTGAAATGAAGGGTATTTCGGTGCGAAAACTGGAATCTGACTTGTCCCTAAATCGCGGAAATATATCAAATATTCCTGACAACGGCAGTATTGGGTCTGATAAATTAGCAAAGATTCTTGACAGCGATCCAACTATTTCTCCTGATTGGTTAATTAGTGGTCGCGGTGAAATGTTCCGCCCGCAGGTTCAGAATGTGAACGGCCATCACAACACGGCAACTATGAACGGGGACATACACCAGAGCACCGGCGACAACGACACGCAGCGTCTGGACAGTCTGCTCGAAGCAAACCGGAAACTGATAGATCAGCACGCGGAACTGATCCGTCAGCAAGGCGAACTGATCGAGATAATAAAGAGCATAACCAAAGATACATTGCAGAAGTAACCCCTTATATATAGGTAGAAACGCCTTTAATCCGCAAAAATCCACACTAACATACAAATACCTACAAATCAGCGTATTACAAGCAAAATAAAATGCTTTCTCGCGGTCAATATTTTTAATCGGGGGTGTAACTCGGTGCAAAAAGTGCCGTTTTCGTGCCTTTTTTTCGCTTTCGGGGGGTGCAAGTTGCACCAATTTTGACCGCAGTTTTGACCGTAGTTTGACCGTAACTTGTGTACAAGCACGAAAAAAGCACCTTGTTCGGGTGCTTCGCTTCGGTGTGTTTAAGAGGTGTTTAAAGGGCTTTTCGTGAGCGTTTGGGCGTACCTGCGCCGCACACGCTCCATCAGTCGTATATAGCCGTATTTTCAGCCATTTACGCCTGCAAATATACACATAATTTCGTTCGGTTTACACACAATTTACACAACCGCGTCCCTTTCCCCTCCAAAATTGACACGGAATTAAACCAAATTTACACAACTGCACAAATTAATTTCGGTGGGCATTTGTCAAAAATCGGCTGTAAAATACTAATTTATAGGCGGTTGGGTGTGGGTTTGTTAGAGAAGGGAAGTGTACATTTTAATTTAGGGCCTATATGTTCACCACTCCACCTATAGCATTCGCACCGAAAAGTGCGCTGCACCCACCA
>CALDKB010000038.1 GCA_937899245.1 uncultured Bacteroidales bacterium
TGTCAGTGTGTTTAACGCCATATTTCGGACAAGACCGACTGCCCTGCTGAACATTTCGCTTTTTTGAAGTGGTGACGCTGAAATTGTCGAGGTTCCAGGTATGTCTCAAAAAGCAAAAACGCCTTATGTATTTATGTTCTAATTAAATATGTATTTCTGTTTCGTATATAATTTTAGTTAAAATTCCGTGAATGACCATAAACGCAAAAATAAGAGTTTCTGTGTTATTCGCAAAAGGGATTTTTGGAAAAATTTCCAGTATGTTCTCACAAAAACGGCATTTACAAACAGATACAAATAGATGAAAACTTTTAGGACACCCCATAGGGCAACCTTAATAATTGATAAAAAGAACTTTTAATCGCCATATTTTTTTTACTGTTAATTAATTTTTTTGTCATTTACCTCTATTTGTAAATTTAAAGGGCACTCAAGTTTTTGGTCGATTTCCAATATTATTTTTGCTAAAGCTGGAGGATCGCCATGGTACATAACGAAATATTTGCCTATATTACGTACTTTATATTTACTTTCTTTTTTTCGACCCTTATTGAAATCATCGTACACATATCTATTATCACTTACAATTGGATAGCCAGGATAACTTCTTTTTTTCCCACGTATAATTTTGAGTTTGAAAATTTTTTCGACTCCTATTTTCTTAATTACTTCCTCAACTGTATCATGAGCATTATGTCTGCATTTAACTTCTCCATCTGGGAAAGTTACAGAAAGCTGTCCTTTATCCTCTTTTTTATTTCCTTCATTATCAACACCTTTCGTTTCGTGCCAACTAATATAGCATCTCAAATAGTCCACAAGAACATCTTCTGCAATATTCGGCTTCATCTCGCGCACTTTATTACAAAGTTTTTTTGCTAAATCTTCTATTTTTTTATCATTTCCTTTTGCTTCTAGCACTTCACTTTCTAGTTCATTATTTCTATTTAAAATGTCATTAAGAACTCTACTGCTTGTAACCATATCAGGCAAGTTCTCAATAATATCTTTTGAAAACATTGACAGAAAATCTGCGACTTGTTCTATTCTATCCTTCTCTAATTTTACTTCTTTGAACAAACGACATGAAGATTTTGCAGATAGAATAATTTTAAATTTATAAAATTCCCATCTAATTCCATTCGTAACTGCACCATATCTAACACCTATTTTTTTACATTGACTCATCAGAATATTCATATCGTTTTCTTGTGAGCCGCTAGTTCGCCTATCAAAGACCTTACACAAAATAAGAGAAACTGGCTCATTTTCAAATTTCAACACGCACCAAAAACTGTCGTTAGAAATCCTTTCTTTTATTTCTACTTGCCATCCTAGTTTTTGCACAAAAGAAGTCACTTGCTCTTTTATTTTATCAAGACTATTCTTATCAAAATCATTACCGAATGTTTCTCTATAAACACCAATGAAAAAACCATTTACTTTTTCAGCTTTTTTAGGAGAATCTCTAATCTTTATTTTTCTTTCAGCGTACTTTCTAAAAATCTGTTCATCTATATTTACACTTACATATTTTGACATCATTTCATATCTAAGCCTACGTGCTAGCAAATCAATACTAGATTCTGTATCATGGCTTTTAATAAGTTCCCAGAACGATTCTTTCCATATTCCGTCAAGTCTGTTTAGCATATAATTCGCGTTTTCAATGCATAAGAACTCTTTGAACTTATTATTATTATCAATATCATCCTTTTTACTACTACAATCAATTTTTATCACCGGGACAGAAGATAACGATGGGTCTAATACCTTCAGGTTTATATAAAGTTTCCAATTTATGCCATCTGTTAACACACAATGCTGGACATTATTTTCAACACAATATTTTTTTATTTGAAGCTTATCACGAGCCTCGTCTCTCTTTTCATTATACGCTTTTATTTCTACAAGCAAAACTGGTTTCATTTTTTTAGACAAACAACAATCAACCCTACTCCCTTTTGCAGAATGTTCAAAATCAATGTCATCTATAATATTCCACCCAAGTTTTTCTAATATGGGCAACACCAACTTTATTTTTACATTCTCCTCACCCATATAATTATCCTTGCATTGCTTTTTAAAAACATCCAATGTTTTTTCCAATGCCTCTTTCAATCCCGTATTTTCCATAATTTTATTTATTTTTTCTGCAAATATAACCATAAAACAATCACAAATTGTAGAAAACTAGCAAAAAATACGACCTCCCCTAAGAGCGGTCGTAATTCTCTCGCCTAATCATCATCTTCCGACATACAATATTCAAGCATCTTGTAGAACAGGTACTCATTATTGCCGCCAACCTTTTCAATAGTTTGTTCCAGTTCTTCAATTTTTTCTTCATATTCTTCCAAATCGCACTCATACATTGTGCTGAAATTGAAGTCAAGACCAAACTCATCTATTTCTTCCTGCGTAAGCGGATTGTAATGTCCCTGCGCTGCTGCCGACAATGATTCTTCGTAAACATTAAGAAAATCATCTGCATATTTTGGCGACAATTCATCATTTTCATCATCGCCCGATTCTTTTTTTCTCATAATTTTTATTTTATTTGTTAATAATAACACTTGAAAAAAGTGGAGGCACTGCTTTCTTGCAGAGCCTCCACCGAGGTTGTCGAGGACCTCTTTTGTCATTTACTCGTCAGCGAACATCCCGTTTTCCTCCAATTCCTTGTCCCATTCCTCCCGCTGGCGTTCTTCTTCCAACTGCTGTTCTATTTCCCAGTCTTCATCCAAGTCGTAGTCCGGGTCATTTTCTGCCAGCCAGTCGTCCAAGTCCTTGCTCCATTTGTCGTACTCGTCCAGAATTTCACCCAGTTCATCGAAGGCTTTATCGACTTCTGCCCGCTGTTCTTCACTCGCATGCCTGTATTTCTCCCAGATGTCTGTCTTGCCTTTGGCAAATCTGCGGTATTCTTCCAGCTCTTCTGCCCATTCCGCTTCTACTTCGGCAAGCATCGCCTTTACTCTTTCGACTAAAGGTGGACGCGACTCCAATTCAAGCTGCAGTTCTGAGGAATCATCCTGCACTTTCCTATTTAACTTTGCAGTCTTGCAATTCTTGGGGTTTTGCAATTGACTGCCTCTCACTTTTTTTGAGTCAGAATTTGACTCGGAAAATAATTTTTTCATAAAAAAAATATTTAAAAATTAAAAATTAAACATATATGCGTTCACTATACGCCCCCATAAAAAAAGTGGCGAAATCACAACTGCGACTCCGCCACAAAACTTTATTTGTATTATGATTCAAAAAACTTTTTTGACAGTATAAAACTTTATAATAGTATTACTCTCAAAACAAACACACTCTATAAAAAAACATTGTTTCTATTTTAAGTCTGCACTCAAAAACAAGCGAGTGTTTAACCAAATTTTATTTTTTTATTTCTCGAGTATTTTATTTTTATTTTTTGTAATCTTGATATTTTTTTGTTGTGTTATTTTTTTTAATCTTTTGCTTTTATTTTAAGTAATCTATTTATTATTTACACATATATTATCTAAAAAAAATTTTTTTCCCACGAGTATTTTTTTTTTACTTTCTGGGAGTCTTAAATACTCTATAATAGTGCAGTTGTAAATTTGAGTATTACTCAAATTTAAGTAAAACTTTTAAATTTATATTACTAAATATCAAGCACTTACAAACAGACACCATCAATTATGGACAATTTACACAACGAATCGACCAGCAATCACCGCCCCAAAAATATGCTCAAAAAAATATTAAATAGTTATATTTTCAAAATAGACTAAACAAAAATGGGGCAAATAATATTGAAATCAAGCATTAACTTTGCGTGGAGAAACTTAGCGCAATATAGTATGCCCAGAAGATGTAAAAAACTGATAATCAAAGAAGAACTAGACACATTGCTTGATTTGTTGCAAAAATATGAATCCAACAATATGATTTATAAGCGTATCAAATTGATAATAGTGTGTAAAAAACATGAAACAGAAGGCATAAGCAAAGAAGAATTGCACAGACGGACAGGCTTTAGCGGGCAGTCTATCATCAATTGGCAACGCATGTATGAGCAAGGTGGAATTGAACTCCTAATTACACACGGGCGAAAATCTAACAGGGAATCCATATTTACCGGTTCGGAGCAGAAGAGAATTATTGAGAAATACTCTAACGACCATATTTCCATATCCGGATTGCGTAACTGGGTGCTGAAAAATCTTGGTAAGGACGTGAAATACATTACCTTGTACAAGTTTATTCAGAAAAAATGTCCTAAAAAGAAACTATCACAGACAACTCTGCACTTAGAATATTACACATTAACCATTCAGGAACGTGAACTAATCACGAAGTATATTTCAATAAATCCAGAAATTGACCTGAACAAACTACACGACTGGATACTTAGAAACATAAGAAAGGACTTAAATGAGCAAACATTGTCTAGCATTTTAGCAACAGCAAAGAAAAACCAATCACGCAAATAGACAACTGCTTACTTGAAACTATACCCCACTCCGATATAATAAATATATGCAGGATTCTTTACCTGCACCTCGTTGTCGGCACGAAGGTAAAAGTCGAGCGAATTGTTCTTGTTGAGCCTATATGTTACTCCGACGACGGAACGCATCTCGTCAATGAAACGGGCATCTTTCTTGTACAGACGGATGAACATTTCGGTTGAGGCATACAGCTTCAGCGGCTTGCTGAAGAAACTGTATGTTATCTCAAACCTACTTCGTATATATGTTTTAGGGTTGTACTTATGATATGCATGCGATTCGTCGTAGAACGAAGCTTGATACTTCGCCCTCAACGACAACTTGAAACTTCTTATCTTCTCTGAATATGTCAGTCCGCCACTCACTCAGTAGCGATTTTCCATGTAGGTTTCCCTGTTTTTCAGGATATAGTCGAAATCGGCAGAAACCTTGAAGCGACTTCCCCAGAACGAGTAGCCTAGTCCTGCCGACACTTTCAGGCGGTTAAATTTTGTGAAATTGCTCCATGTCTTTACCTCGGCTTCGGCGGAATAGCCCAAGCCCTTTACACCCTTGCCGATGTATGCACTGTCGGCAAACAGCGGTTGCTCCTCGTCAGTCTTGTCAACAAGCTCTCTGGTCGGTTTTGAGTCGTGGACGGAGGCGTCCGTAGTGACACCTTTCTTAATCAGTTTGCTCCTTGCGTCTATTTTCGCGTGGTTCTTGTAGCCGTAGTGCTTTTCGCCGTTCTTCTTCGTCCACCGTGCATCAGTATCCTTGTGCTGTTTCTTGTTCTTTTCATCATCTCCATTCCAGAGGGTGCCGCCTTCGCCATTCTTTATCTTCTTGTTTTCTTCGCGACTGTTATGCTGGCGTGGAACTTCAACGAAACTGCCGTCTATTATAACGCCTTCATTCATAATCAGTTGCTTCGCCTCCAGAAATTTGTAGAAGTCATCAAAAAGTTTGTCGAACAGATTCTGTTTTGTCAACTGCTCACGGAAGCTCCATATTGTTCTTGCATCGGGTACTTTGTCGCCGCTCGACAGTCCGAGAAAATCCCTGAAACTTGTGCGGTCTATTATCTGATATTCAACCTGTTCGTCACTCAGGTGGTACATGCGCTGTAAAACAAGGGTCTTGAACATCAGGACATAGTCATACGGCCTGGCTCCGGCATTGGTCATCTTCTTCCGCGACAGTCCAGTTTCCAAAGTTTCGCGAAACATCTCAAAGTCAACTGCTTGAGATAGTTTTGACAATGGATTGCCGATTTTATTCAACTTGCTCATGTTATCATCGAAATCGAATAGCCCGATATTGCCCTGTTGCTTGTAAACTTGCCCTTTCTTCTTGTAACTATGATTCTATTTTTGATGCTAAGATAGTAATCAATTCTCTGAACAACAAAGAAATAACTGATTTTTTTCACATTCTCACTGCAATAGCAGAAAACGTATTTTTAATTGCATTTTTAGGACTTTTTTGCAGGATATATGTATCAATGAGATTTAATTAGAAATCCCCATAATAACTTCAAGCGGCGGAGGGGTGGACCAGCGAAACAGCGGGACCTCCCTACTTCAGTCCTTTTTTCATATTGAAATCGCTAGTCTTGGGGATTTTTACCGAATTCTTGACAGCCAGCAATATTTCGGACAGACGGGACAAATCATTTTCGCGCGACAAATCAATGAGGAAGCGGCAGAAGCCCTTGCCACGGAATTTTGTTACATTCTGTGTCCACGAGACTGGGTTTGAATCTGTAATAATTGTATATCCGTCATTAACAGACTTGAGGTATTGCGTTTTATTTTCATCAGTAAATTTAGATACAGGAACCGGCTGGCGCGAAAAGAAAAGTTCGGGATAGAAATAAATTGGTATTATCCCTCCCCTATCTCGACCAGAGATCAAGTTAGGATAATCGCTTTCGAGCGGATAGCAATAAGAACGCACATGTTCAGACTTTGCGAAATTTACAGCGATATCGTTCATCAGGTAAACATGCTCGTTGGTGCAGATAATACTTTTTGGAGGAACCAGGGCCTGCTGAGAGATATTCGACAGCACAAATCGATTCAAGCCCGAAGCAGCAAGTTTTGAAAGGATGAGTTTCCAATCGGCGATTTGTCGTTCGGAGATGTATTTTGGCAATTCCACGAAAACTTTCTGCCGAGTTTCACGCGGAAGCGAAACCGACAGCAAAGACTCGGCATCTTCAAGCGAAGACTTTAAATATATAGCATCGTAAGCGCCCGGATTCAACTTTTTCAATATGTTGACAGAAGACACACGTAGAAACAAATGGATATCGTTGTTGCGCGAGCCAACAATCTGGAACGAGCGACGGATGGCGTCGACTTTCTGGTGCGACGGCAAGTCGAAACGACGCGAAACGGGCTTCTGGAACTTTGTCTTGAACGGGAGTCCGGAGTGACCGACAAGATATATGTCCTGTCCGACCGAATAAGCAGAAGAATCACAAGAAATGGAATAACGGAGAAGGAAGTTTTTGGGTTGAAAGGTTGAAGGGTTGAAGGGTTGAAGGGGTTCTAAGTTCCTTGGTTTCTCGGTTTCTGGGTTGCTGAGTTGAATAGTTTCGCACGACAAGCCATTAATCCTTATGAAATCAGCTTCGGTATCGGCATTATTACGGCATCGCAATTTTGCATCGGGCGAAATTTCAACATTAGACTCCACAAGAATGCAATCGGGCTTGAGTTCGCAGATTTTTCCGACATAAATACCTGTTTCAGAATTACTTGTCGTTGAATTTTTCACATCGTGTCCCATAAACCACAAAGTCTTTTCGCGAGCGAAATCGGAATCTAGAATTTCCTTAGCGTCGTCAATTTTCGAGTGGTCGTCGATAGCCATGCGGTATGCACGAGCAACGTTATAAACATAGTCGGGCGTCTTCATTCTGCCTTCGACCTTCAGCGAGGATATCTTCATATCGGCGAATGCAGGAACCAAGTCCACAAGCTGGAAATCCTTCATGCTGAACAGCGGAGTTTTTCCAGACTCAGCAATGAAATTGCGGCGGCACACTTGCGTACACAAGCCACGGTTAGCAGAATTTCCGCCCAGATAAGAGCTAAACAAGCATTGTCCCGACACCGAATAGCACAATGCGCCATGAATGAAAACTTCAGTCTCGACATCAGCCGATTTTGCCAGCTGCGCCAATTCGTGCAAGGTAAGTTCACGGGCGAGGACAACACGCGAAAAGCCGCGATCCTTCAACCAGTTGCATGAAGCGGAATTATGGATTGCCATTTGCGTACTGGCATGAATCTGCAACTTTGGGAAATATTCAGTAACGAGATTTGCCACTGCCAAATCCTGAACAATCAATGCATCGGGGCGGCACTGCGAAAGGACAGCCAAGGTCTCGATTAATTCGGGAAGTTCGTTGTTTTTCAGCAAAGTATTAAGAGTGACATACACTTTTTTCCTTCGCAAATGGGCTTCGTTGACAACATTTAGCAAATCGTTGTATGAAAAGTTGCGTGCCCTATTGCGAGCGTTGAACTTCTTTAGTCCCAAATACACAGCATCGGCACCACCTTCCATGGCAGCGAAAAAAGTCTCGAGACTTCCGGCAGGCAATAGCAATTCAGGTTTGAACATACATTGAAATTTGGCACAAAAATAAAACGAATTTAAGATTATCGCTAGTTTTTGTTCATGACGGTTTTCTTACACAGCATAACAAACACACAATCAGCACATTACAAAATCATATCGTTATTTTTTTGAAAAAAACATTTGATTTAAAAATTCCTACACTACTTTTGCAACCTAAATTTTAATGATATTGAAATATGTTTTTGGAAGGAATTTTATCGATAGCAGGACAACCAGGTCTATTGAAATTAGTGTCGAGAAGGAACACCAGTGTCATTGTTGAATCGTTAATCACAGGCAAGAGAATGCCAGCATTCTCAACATCAAGAATCAGCACATTGGAAGATGTAACAGTTTATACATACGATGATGACATTCGATTGAGTGACGTTTTTGCAAACATTTTCAACGAATTTAAGGGCACTATTACAACGGTTACACCGAAATCGTCAAATGCTGAACTTTTTGGATTCTTTGAAAAGATATTGCCAAACTACGATAAGGAAAAGGTTTATGTTTCCGATGTTAAGAAAATAGTTTCTTGGTACAATCTTCTTGTAGAAAAAGACATCATAACCGAAGAATCGATGAAGGCATACGAAGAAGAAAAAGCAAACGCTGAAAAGGAAGCAGAAAAAGCAGAAGAATAAGAGTATTTAAACAAATAACGGAAAGAGCGGACCTACATCCGCTCTTTTTTTGTGTGGTGATGCACTAACCTTACTACACTTTTTCGGGCGAGTTTTTGTTTTGCTAGCGTCCACAAAACTTTGCGTTGGCACGAATTTATGTTCTTCAAGAGTGTTGGTTTTGTCCGGGCAGATCCAACAGCCAACGCTCAATTACGGCACAAATACATCATCTACCTATTTAATTCCTAACGGGATTTTGCAATCTGAAATGGCCTTCACGGACTAAATATCTGCAGAAAAATGTTAAATACAATTTGCCATGGTTGTCTAGCAAATCATTTTACTACCAACACCCCGCTTACCGACCAGTGGCTGAAACTTCCTGCCTGCGGTTCGCCCATCGGGATTGCAACAGTAATAGTGTGCTTGCCAGCAGACAAATGGCTTAGGTCGAAATAGACAGGTTGAGTTGCCGTGCCAGGGCACCAGCCGCTACGCGAATAGTCGCTGCTTGACATTCCGTTCCAGAAGTTTCCACTTACAGGATTGAACCTACGGTAGCAACCGCAATCCTCGCGCCATGGCGTATGTGAATATACTGGTTTTCCGTCTATTAGAATTGTATTTGTCTTGGGATTGAACTCGTCGCCTCCCTCCCATCCGCCGTGTCCTGTGCTTATATAACGCAGACGAACACTTTTTGCTTCGGGAATGAAAACATCAACCGTAATGCTGTCGGTAGCAAATAGTTTTCCATAGTTCTGTCCAGCCATTTCAAGCACATTGCAAGTGTTGAAAAGCGGAATGCAGCTGCTGTCATCGTCGGAGTCTTCGTCCCAAAATTCGCTTTCTGGATATGACTTCAAATCGAGAGTAAGCTTGTGACCGCCACCATCGTAGTTGCCAATCCAAACGCCAATCCATACCTCACCGCTAAGCAACGATGCAAGGTCGGTAACTTCCTGCTTGTAGTAGGTTTCGTCGGCCCATTCGAGACCGTCAATCTGCAGTCGGTCGTTGAAATGCCCCACCCCAAAAGGTGTGAAGAAACGCATAAGTTCAACCAGTGGGCTATAACTCATCGACGAAATCCTGTATTGTTCCATACGGCTTAGTCCGGGCATCATTCCCTGATATTTCTGTCCGTCCTTGCCAACGAATATCGGCAGCGAATCGGAATGATTGTTTATGCCGTCGAAAAAGTTTGGGCATAGTTGCTGACTTGCACCTGGGATTACAAACACACAGCCAGTGCGGTCGTAGGCATCACCGTTGCTGTGCTGGTGCAACTCGATGAAAGTCCGATAATGGCTTGGCAGCTCTGGTAAACGGATACGTTTCAGTGCGAGTGTTCCGCCGGCATAGTGCAACACACTATCAAATGGAACATTAGCGCGATAGTCACCGTCAATATGGTCGTTTTTCTTTCCCCAGCTAAGCTGTACATCGTCGAAAATGCGAGTTGTAACTATAAGTTTCTCCTTTTTAAGCTGCAACAGTTGTTTAGGAGTAACACGCTGACAATTAGAATTATCTGACATTATTTCACCAACTTTCCTATCGAAAGATGTTGCTGTTAGTTGCAGATAAGTCTGCCCGTTTCGGCGAAATGCCACCACAATACCCTTGAAGCGACCGTAGTATGGAACTGGGGTCAAATCATACGGATAATCCTGCACAAAGAATTCCAGCTTGTTGCTATTGATGTTGCAAGTGTAACAAGTTAATCCATTGACGATTGTGGTATCGTAATCGATGTCGGAACGGCTGAATTTTGTAGCCACCTCGTAGCGCTCGTCAGACGAAAATGCAGCTCGTGCGAAGGTGCTGTCGGTGTCGAGGTTTACAAATGATGACTCGCGGGCATAGCCAGGAACAAAATTACCATCCTTCTCCTCCGAAACGATTTGATATACAGGATTTTTAAGCACAATCTCCATAACCGATGTGTCGATTGAAGATCCATAATCGTAGATTTCGTAGTGGAATCGGTTGGCGTTCTTTGCAATTTTCACAGGGTTTATCTGAGTAAAACCAATAGCTGCAGCAAACAAAAAAGCGGCTGAAAGTAAAAATATCTTTTTCAAAGTTTTAAGAATTTTATTTCTGCAAAGGTAAAAAATTATGGAAAGAAAGAAGCAAAGAGATGCAAGCTGTATTTTTCACTTCTCGTCACTCTGACGATAACCATCAATGACTTCCATTTCATTCTTAAGCCATTGTACACAAGCTATTGCATTAGACCATTATATAACAACCAGTTCTATTAAGTCCTCAAAGCCAAGCACTTCTTCCATTTAATAATAATATTTATCAGCATTTTGAAAAATTTTGGAGGCAAAAAGTCGACAAACTGTCAGCCCGCAAGCCAGAGAGACAGCATTACCGATTCAAGTCAGAAACAGCCTTCTGCCAGCCGGAATATTTTTCGGCAGCCTCTTCACTATTAAGAATTGGTTTGAAAACGCGGTCGGTTACTCGTGCAGACGAAAGTTCATCAATCGAACACCAGCCAATTGCCAATGCGGCAAGATAAGCAGCCCCCAAAGCCGTGGACTCGATAATTTTCGGACGCGAAACGTTAATCTGCAAGATGTCCGACTGAAACTGCATAAGAAAATTGTTTGCCGAAGCACCGCCATCGACATTAAGTGAAGTTATCGAAATGCCGGAATCCTTTTCCATTGCGTCGAGCACATCCTTTGTCTGATATGCCATCGACTCGAGCGTAGCCCTTACAATGTGCTTGTATGTTACGCCGGCTGTTATTCCGCTGATATTACCACGGGCATTCATATTCCAATACGGAGCGCCAAGTCCGGAAAATGCCGGCACGAAATAAACGCCGTTAGTATCGGGCACTTCCATACAGATTTTTTCGGTTTCGGGAGCGGTCTTTATAATGCCAAGTTTATCGCGAAGCCATTGAATTGCAGCGCCAGCGACAAAGACACTGCCCTCGAGGGCATAGGATACCTTGCCACCTATTCGCCAAGCTACCGTCGTAACCAGTCCCGATTTGCTCCTTACTGCATTTTCGCCAGTATTCATAAGCATAAAGCAACCTGTTCCGTAAGTATTTTTCACAGAGCCCTTGGAGTAGCACGTCTGTCCGAACAAAGCCGCCTGCTGGTCGCCAGCGATGCCACAAATTGGAATTTCTTCGTCGAATACAAGTTTGTGAGTTTTTGCAATTTCGAAAGAAGAATCGACAACCGACGGAAGCATTTGCGATGGAATATCAAGATTTGCAAGAATTTGCTTATCCCATTCGAGCGTATGTATATTGTAAAGCATTGTACGCGAAGCATTCGAGCAGTCGGTGACGTGGGCTTTACCAGCTGTCAAATTCCAAACAAGCCAAGAATCTATTGTTCCGAAGAGCAAATCGCCACGTTGCGCCATTTCGCGAGCGCCCTCTATATTGTCGAGAATCCATTTCAACTTTGTGGCCGAAAAATACGAATCGACAACCAAACCGGTTGCCTCGTTGACATACTTTCCGAAATCTGTAGTTTTTATCTGCGAGCATAAATTTTCGGTACGCTTATCCTGCCAGATTATGGCATTATACACAGGTTTTCCTGTATGCTTATTCCAAACGACAGTTGTTTCACGCTGATTTGTAATACCGATGGCCGCAATTTCAGAAGCCGAAATTCCACATTTTCCTATTAGCTTCCTTGCTGTGGAAATCTGATTGCTGTATATTTCATTAGCATCCTGCTCCACCCAGCCGGGATGTGGGAATATTTGTGTTGTCTCCTGCTGTTCGACACCGACAATATTAAAATTACAGTCGAATAAAATTGACCGTGAGCTTGTTGTTCCCTGATCGAAGGAAAGAATATAGTTTTTCATTGAAATGCTTTTTTGCAAAGATAAGTAAAAGGTTTATAATAGTTTCTAGGTTTCTGAGTTTCTTGGTTGAAAGGTTATACGCTATCGCGTATGATGTTCTGCTTCACCTCAGCAATTCAAGTGGAACTTGATTGCGTTCGGTTTGCACGAACATTGAAAGGTTATACGCTATCGCGTATGATGTTTGGCTTCGACGAACTACAAACTGCAATTTATCCAGTTAATCAAATCTTCGTAAACCTCCTGTCTATTGGTCTCGTTAAGGATTTCGTGGCGAGCGCCGGGATATAGTTTCAATTTTATATTGCTGATATTCAGTTTTTCGTAGAAATCGACAGCTTCTTCCACACCGCGCCCCATGTTTCCCACAGGATCCTCGTCGCCTGAGACGAAAAGCATCTTCAGGTTTTTGTTTATATGCTCGCCCGACGACACCTTGTTCATATACAAAAGGCCCTTGAAGAAAGCACGGTAAAATGAATTTGAGAACAAGCCACCACAAAGTTTGTCGTTTCTATACTTGAGCACTTCGTTATAATCGCGGCTAAGCCATTGGTATGGAGCGGTAAAACCCTTATTATATGCGCCGAACGAGAGTTTGTCGAGCAAGCTGGCCTTGGAGCGGACGCCCTCGAATGCACAAGCAATATCAGCGATTATTTTACCGAACCTTACTGTCAACGTTGGATTTGTTCCGGTACCGCTAATAATCACACCAGCCAACTCGGTGCTATACCTTGTTATGAATGTACGAGCCAAGAACGACCCCATGCTGTGTCCCATAACGAAATGTGGCAGATTTGGATTCTCGTCAGCCGCGATATCCTTCAATTGCTTCTGGTCGGCAATCATACGCCACCACTCGTCCCTATGCGGCCACACGCCATAATCGGCATAGTCGGTGATAGTTTTCCCATGTCCCCTGTGATCGCAAATGTAAACGGCAATGCCATTCCCCGTTAAAAATTCAGCAAAATTGGCATATCTGGCAGAATGTTCGGCCATACCGTGAAAAATCTGCAATATCGCCCTTGGAGTATCATCCGGAAGAAAGCGACGGTAAAAAACCGAAGTCCCGTCCTGTGCCTGAAAACTATGTTCTGAACTCTTCATATTATTTATTAACTTTTTTGACTTACAAATATAATGTTTTTGTCTAATAATCAATATGTTTTATAAAACATTATACCAAAACGCACAACAAGCACAAAAAACACAAGTTTTTGGCAACCAACAAAATAAGAGTTGTCTAAAAGATTTCCGCATTGCACACATATTTATTTTTTTATTAAATTTGTCAGCAATGTTTTATCTTTGTTTTAAACAACATGGAACTTTTTGAAACGGCATACCTCAACTGCGCACACTTCGAGTTCATCGGTGCATAGCAGCAAGCGACAGCCATTTAAACGAAGCACAGATACATTTTACTATGATATACGATTTTACATACGAGAATCCCACGAGGATACATTTTGGAAAGAAAGCACTAGAACATCTTCCGGAGGAATTAGGAAAATATGGCAAGAACATTCTTCTTGTTTATGGAAAGAACTCGATAAAAGCAACAGGTCTTTACGATAAGATTATCAGTATTTTGCACGAATGCGACAAGGAAGTAGTGGAACTTGGCGGAATAAACTCCAACCCGCGCTACACCCAAGTGCTGGCCGGAGCAAAGCTTGTGCGCGACAATAAGATAGACCTTATCCTTGCGGTTGGAGGCGGGAGCGTCATCGACTGCTCGAAAGGAATTGCGGCATCGGCATATTACGAAGGCGACCCGTGGAAGCACTACTGGGAAGAAAACGGACCTATTGCCAACAAAATCATTCCAGTTGCCTCAGTCCTGACAATGACCGGCACCGCCTCGGAGATGAACACCGGCTCGGTAATCACAAACGAGGAAAAGAAGCTGAAGTTAGGGCGAGTTTTCCCATTTCCAGACCTTTGTCCAAAATTCTCGATCCTAAATCCGGAATTCACCTACACAGTTCCGAAAACGCAAATGGTAAGCGGCATTGCCGACATTTTCTCGCACCTTATGGAACAATATTTCGGTGGCGACGACGACTGTACAAGCGACTACCTGCTTGAAGGGGTAATGCACTCGCTGATAAACGCCTCACGCAAGGCACTCGTCAACCCGTACGACTACGAAGCACGAAGCAACATCATGTGGTGTGCGACCATGGGACTTAACGAAATACTTGCACTGTCGAAAAAGCAAGACTGGGAAGTGCACATGATAGAACACCAGCTAGGTGCCTACACCGACTGTCCGCACGGAATAGGGCTAGCAATAATTTCACCGGCCTACTACCGCTACATCTACAAGTTCGGTCTCCCGAAATTTGTCCGTTTTGCAAACAACATCTGGCACATCGACAGCAATGGGAAAACCGACGAACAGATTGCACTCGAAGGAATAGCGCATCTTGAATCGTTCTTCCGCGAACTAGGCATACCATCGACATTACGCGAAGTAGGCACCACCGAAGAAATGCTACCGCAGATTGCAAAATCGACAATCCCGGGCGGCGGATACAAAAAGATGAATGACGACGATATACTGGCAGTCCTTAAAGAATGTTTTTAACACAAAAAGCCATGAAAACTATCACGATAAACTTAACAATTGCCCTTTTAACAGTCTTCGCATTGACATCATTCGAAAGCAAAGCTCAGGCACAAGACAAGGAAGTCCAAGCGCCAGACCGCTATTTTGGATTCCGCAACAGCTGGATAGTGCAAGACAGCAAGCAGACAATGCCGTCGGAACTTTTCAAGGGACAAAACGACAAAATGCTGAAGAGACTTCTTCCCGAAGGAACCGCCAAGGCCTCGATAAATGTAGTTCTGCTAGAAGCATACGAATACTTTGTGCTTATTGATGCAGGCCTTGGAGAAAGCCGTGGAGGACAGTTGCTACACAAGCTTGATTCACTGGGAGTTAAGCCAGAGCAAATCGGACATATCTGTCTCACCCACTTTCATGGCGACCACATAGGCGGACTAGTATACAGCAACGGAAAAGCAGTTTTTCCCAATGCCACGCTCCACTTTTCAAAAGCCGAATATGAAGCATGGACAAACGGGCCGTTAAAAGGGCAAAACGACCAAGTTATGCAAATGCTAGAAGCATACAAAGGCCGCTACCAGACTTTTGATGGCGACAACATTGAAATACTCGATGAACTTTGGGCGATTTCGGCCCCCGGGCATACGCCAGGACACACGATGTATGCGACAACCGACAACCTCTATGTTGGAGACCTTATGCATGCAGTCGAATTACAGTTAGAACATCCGGAATTTTCGGCGAAATACGATTATGACAAGAAGTTAGCATCCGAGACACGCAAAAAAGTCATAGGCGAAGCAAAGTCAACGCACAGGAGGCTTATCGGAATGCATTTTCCAGAACCATTTTACATAGAATTTTAATCCATGGCCACCAAACAAGAGAAATACGAGCATTTGCTAAGGCAAGTAAAATCACTAGCAGAAGCCGAAAACGACCAAATTGCACTAATGGCAAATATAGCCTCAATAGTTCACGAGACCTTTGGATTCTGGTGGACAGGCTTCTATCGCGTAATAGGTGACGAACTAGTACTAGGGCCATTTCAAGGGCCGATTGCGTGTACCCGCATAGGATTTGGCAGTGGCGTATGCGGTACAGCGTGGAAAGAAAGGAGGACTATTATCGTTCCAGACGTAGAGAAATTTCCAGGGCACATTGCCTGCAGCAGTCAATCGCGAAGTGAAATTGTAACGCCAATTTTCAGAGAAGGAAACATATTTGCCGTCCTCGACATCGACAGCAAGGAACTTGCCAGCTTTGACGACACGGACAAGGAATGGCTTGAAAAGATATGCGAATTATTGTAGTCCGCAGAAATCCAAGACGAACATCTCGCAAGGCAATTTAAAGCACAAAGGGTAAGTTGGGGGTAAAAATATCTGTGCAGAAACGAGTTTGCGAAACAAATCGCCCACTCCCCTACCAAGACGATACACCCCATTGATAGCAACATCAGTGAATATTGCAAAAAGCACGGGCATAAATTCAGACATGTACCGGCAAAAGCACGTTAGGTGAATACGGAAAAAAGGATTAGAACCTCAGAATTGCACTTGATGGTAAAGGAAGGATAAAGGAAGGGTAAAGGAAGGATAAAGGAAGGATAAACAAATCGCTGCAATTCATTAACAATCAGAGCATTAGAAGCCGCACACAATCATAACACGCTAATTTTCAACAACATAACGCTCTGGAAATTAGCTTTTGACAATAAAAGACCAGACAAATACATAAAGATAGACCATAATATATGGGCGATGCCAAATGATTTCAGATAATTCAAATTACCTGAAAGAAAATTTCAGTCATAAAGCGAAAGCATATTGGCAGAAAGAACATGATGAAAAGCGGAAAGACCGATTATCGAGTTTTCTGCAGATAAAAATTTATCTGTTTTAGAAAGGCGCATTACAAAAAATGACGTTTTTGATGAGTTTTTCATGAAATTTTTGAATACGAAGCAAAAAGATTAGTGAATATTGGAGGAAATTGAGGGAAATTAAAAAGGAAAACGAGAGAAATCTACACACAAACAGCAGAAACGAGCAGAAAATTGAGGAAATTTAACATTTTGATTTTTAAGTAGTTAGCAAACATCATACATTTGCAATGACAAAACGATCAAAGGATGAAGCGACGTAAAAAACACCGATGCGCGCAAGAAAATTTTCCGATGTTGAAGACGCAGAATCCCTAAATGTTAAATTTTAAAATTATGTATTCATTTATTAAAACGAAGTTCTGCGAAGATTTTAGTAACAGGCTTTTGCCGAGAACGGCACCAATAGCAAATAACCGAATTATTAATCTAAAAAAATTAAAATTATGGGAAAAATACGACTAGGAATTTTAGGTGGTTTTAGCGGAAAAGTTGGAACCGTAATAGGATCAAGTTGGAAAAGCACCGACTATATGCACGCATTAGCGAAGCATGTCAAGAACCCAAACACCGAAGGGCAACAGATGCAACGAAACAGATTTCGCACAACGGTAAACTTTCTGACAAGTATGTTACCATTCATACAAGTTGGCTTCAAGCAATATGCAAAAAAGCAGACAGAATTCAATGCGGCTGTTTCATACACGCTAAAGAACGCTATAGCAGGCGAATATCCGGAGTATACAATAGACTATGAGAAAGTTCTTGTGTCAAGGGGCAAATTAGCCAAGGTATACAACGGACAAGTATCGGTTATACCGGGAGAAGTAAAGTTCACATGGGGAGACAACTCCGACGAAAGGAATGCCTCAGCAGATGACATAGCTATGGCATTAGTTTATGACTCAGAAACGACAGAATCATTCTTCACGACAAGAGGAGAAGGACGAAGGCGAGGCATACCGACACAAGTAATTAACATTCCGGCGAGAAATGTTGGGCATAAAATAGAGACATACCTCAGTTTTATGTCGGCAGATGGCAAACAGGTATCGAACTCAGTATTTTTGGGAGAGCTGATTGCACAATAAGCCAATGGAGACAAGATTTGCAGACAGGCGAAGACGAACAGCATTCAGACCCTGAGAAGCAGATCACAACCAAAGTATTAAATTTTATTAATTAATTTATGACAGCAATTTTAAAAATCTCAAGACGCGAAGATTTTAGTAACGGCTTGACAGCCATTAAGGCGACAGAGGTAATTAACGTAGTAAATAACGCATTAAAAAATGAATCATTATGGGAAGCATTAAACGCGGCATACTAGGAGGATTTTCGGGCAAAGTTGGCACCGTAATCGGAACACATTGGAAAGGCGGATCATACATGAGAGGGATAGCCGAGCATATAAGGGATCCGAAATCCAAGAAGCAGTTGATGCAAAGGAAAAAGTTTGCGACAGCAATAAAGTTTCTTCGTCCATTGAACCCATATCTACAATTTGGGTACAAGAATTTAACGGAAAAACAAACAGCAATGAACGCAGCCATGTCGTACATTTTCCAAAACAACTGTATTTCAGGAGAGTTTCCAGAATATGCAATAGACTACACGACATTTAAAGTATCACTAGGCATGCTGAAACGAGCAGAAAATCCAGAGGTAACATTGCTGGCGACGACAGCACACTTCACATGGACAGACAATAGTGGCAATGCAAATGCAGAAAGCAACGACATAGCCATGGGGTTACTCTACAACCGAGACAAGAATGAAGCAGAGTATGACATTGGCAATGCGACACGTGCCACTGGCGAACTAAGTTTCAATTTCCCCTCAGATTGGCACGGAGACCACATAGAAGTGTATCTGGCATTTATGTCTGAAGACGAAAAAGACGTTAGCGAATCGTCGTACCTAGGAAGTGTGGAGGTTGAATAATGACGACAAGCATACAGACTGCGATTAAGAAGGCCTCTTGACAGAGAGGAAACAGATAGCAGGATGATGTGGCAAGACGCCTTTGAAATAGGGCGTCTTGTTTTTGTTAGAAGAAAATATTCGACCCCTCAGGGGTTGGTGATTATCGTTAATAATTATGCTATAAATATGTGACCTCGTTGAGGTCGGAGGCGACAGTAAACGGACAACGGGCAGATGGAATAATGGATAATATTATGGAATAAGGCTTCGACAGGCTCAGCCAGCGAGAGAACAAAAAGCATCACTTTTAAAGAAAATAGAGTTGTTATAATTTTCATAATAGCGCACTAATTTTCAAACAATTACACATTGCAACACCAAGCACAAACGCATATAATAAAAAATTATTAACAATTTAAAATATATTATACAGCAGTATTTTAACAAAACAAACAGTTAAAATTGTTGATAAACACATAGTTATCAACATTTTTATTACTTAATATACTAATAAACAACACAATAAATATGTTAATAACTCACTACATAAAAGTTTGGTGGGATATGAAACAAGCTCTAATTTTGCGTTTGATTTTGAGTTGAACGTGTGATGTCAAAAGAGGCATTAAGACGCAACTAAAACCTAGAAAATTTTAAAAAAATTATATAAAATGTCATGTATAAAGACAGCCGAAGCCAGACAAGGTCTAGAGCCGGCAAATAGTGATTTAGGTGCCATCATAGAAGGCACAGAAGAGAATTTTAACGATAGTATTAATGATGCTACGGGCTATCCGGAAATAGAAGGAACGGACAGCAGCAGCGGCATGAGCAATAAATCGAAAGAAGCTTGGGACAAAGCCCATGCCCGAGGCAGAAGTGAAGAGCCAGAATTCACGAAAGGCAGTGCGAGCATGCCAGTGAAGCCGAAGTCTTCATATAACGAAAACGGGCGGCAAGGAGGCCCCTATTACATAGACGATTTAGATTATCGCTATGCAAGCAAGGAAGAGCTCAGTATGTTAAAACAGGAAATGTATGGAACGTACAATTCGTTCTTAAAGATACTGTCGAACATGCACCCCAGCACGAGTGGCCAAGCAATAATACCGCCATTGAAAAATGTCAGTGTAACGACAAACGAAGCAGGTGGCACAAAGATTTCGGACGAATGGATTACAGTTCAAGAAGCGGAAAAAATTCTAAAGCGAAATCGCCGAACAATAAGGAACTATGCGAGAAAGGGGCTTATAAAACAATCTAAAATGGGCGGGTCTGTATATTATTACAAGCCAAGCATAATAAAGTATTTGATGGAGAATATGAGCTAGGATTGCGAATTGGTCAACAGAAGGCATTCTGACATAAGGCATCGGCAAGCACAGTTGACAACACAAGAAGAATGAAGAAAGTGAAAAAAGCTGTTTCGAAAAGGGACGGCTTTTTTTATCAATGTGGTTTGAAATAGTTCGAAGTGGTTTGATGGCTACGCCGTTTGATGTTGTTTACGAGCTATAGCTCGTGATGTCTAGCTTCGCCTCGGCAATTTGAGCAAGCTCATTGCACTCGGCTCGCGTCGACATTGATGTGGTTCCAATAGTTCAAAGCAGCTTAAAGGAGAGGCAGGCAAAAAAATCAAAAAAAATTCTTCTCCCTATACTTACAATTATTACATTTGTTTTTTTATAAGAAACACATTTCCTTAAAATGAAGAAATTATACATAACTCTCATATTTTTGACAGTCCTATCCATACTTTCCATGGGTCAGGATGCGCCCTTCCCCACCGACCACCTCCAGCTCTGGCTGCGTGCAGACTCGGTGGAACTCACCAACGGCAAGGTATCACGCTGGTACGACCTCAGCCCGAATAACTATGTAATACAGCAGACGACAGAGGCGGCTA
>CALDKB010000039.1 GCA_937899245.1 uncultured Bacteroidales bacterium
CAACGTCGGGCACGATGACTGTTGTGTGGACTTCTGATGGAAGTAATACAAATACTGGCTGGTCGGCAACCATAAATGCAACTGGTTGCTGTACACAGCGTTCTGGTACGTTGGCCTTCTCTACATCATCTCTCGATGTGTTCATGGGCGAAACGATAAGTTCTCCGTCTCTGACTAACACACTAACTCCGACTGGTACTGTAACCTATTCGTCGTCTGACGAAACTATCGCCTCGGTAGATCCTACTACAGGCGAGGTAACCGCTCATGGCATTGTGGGTACGGTTACAATTACAGCTACGATTCCTGCTGCAGGCGATTATTGCGCAAGCAGTACAACCTATACGCTAAATGTACGTAAGAACTGCTACCAGACAATCGACATGGCAAATCTTACTCAGGAAATCGAGTGCGGAAAGACTTATTGCTTCTACGACCATGGTGGCGAAAGCGGTAACTATGGCAATAGCGAGAATTATACCGCTACATTTACCTCTTCTGGAAATATTACCATCAGCTTCGAGTCGTTTGCTTCAGAATCCATTGATAAGTTGACAATTTATGATGGAACAACTGCTGGAACAGTGCTGCTTAATGCTCATGGCGGTACAACAATTCCACCAACAGTCACTGCGACGAGCGGAACAATGACTGTGGTATGGTATTCCGATGGCTCTGTTGTATATGCCGGCTGGTCGGCAAACATAACTGCTGAAGGTTGCTGTACATCGCGTACCGGAACATTCGCTTTTGCAAATCCTCTATATAACGTTGTTGCTGGCGAGTCGATAACACAAACTGTAACAAATAATTTGACACCGCGCGAGGGCAATATTACTTACACGTCTAGCGACCCGACTATTGCAACTGTTGCACAGAATGGTGTCGTTTCGACGGTTGCTGGTACCGAAGGCTTTGTAACTATCACAGCTACAATAGCAGCAACGGGTGACTATTGCGCTATGTCGGCTTCTTATACCATAAATGTTGGCGACGGTTGCGCTTTGGCCGGTAATGAAACTAATCTGTTGGGATCTGCTCCTTTATATGGATTATACAAGAATAGCTGGGACGAAATGATATATACGTCGGCTGAAATTGGCGGTTCTGGAATAATAAATAGTATCGGCTTCAATTCTTCGCAATCAAATTCGGTTCAGAGAACAATTGAAATATATTTGGGCGTTACCGACAAGACATCGTTTGAAAGTTCTACCGATTTCGTGTCCTCGAGCGAAATGACTCTTGTCTATTCGGGAACATGGAATATCACGACGGGATGGCAAATGTTTACCCTGAACGAACCGTTTAACTATGGCGTATGTGGTAAGAATCTTATTGTCGGAATTAAGTCAACCGCAACATCGTATACCTCATCTTCATTCTACAGCACGAATACTACGGGTAGTCAGACAATTTATTCGTATAGCGACTCCTATGTTCCGTCTCCGGTTGATATGACTGGATTTTCTGGCAGTATGTCGCTGTCGACCGTAAGACCTAACATAAAGGTTTGTATTACTCCTTGCGAATGTCCTGTATTTGAGTTTTCTGACAATGAAGTTACTTGTTATATGGGTGGCGACGATTGCCCGATACCTACATTGATTTCAAGTTCGGACGTGGATGCAACGTACACTTCGTCGAATACTGACGTGGCTGTTGTGGACCCTGCAACAGGTGCTGTTGAAATAATAGGTCTTGGTACTGCAACGATATCAGCTTCTGTTGTGGCTGGTTCTTATTGCGCGGCTGAGGCTTCGTATGTGATAAACGTAGAACGTTGTACTCCTACATTGGAATCATCAACAACATCGCATTTTATTACAAACTTTACTGCTACAGGTGGAATTTTGGATATCAATAATACAACTGTGGGTGAGGGCGGTTCGTATTACGACTATTATGATACACGAAACTTTGTTACTAACTTGAATGCTGCTACAACGGTAGACTTCTCAATTTTGGTAGCAGGTGGCGCGACTTACGGCGCTGCAATATGGGTCGACTACAATCAGGATGGCATGTTCGCTGCAACCGAACGTGTATTTTCGACAACTTCGGCTCAGGCTTCGCCAATAACCGGACAGTTTACTGTGCCTGCATACATAGACCATAACGAGTTCCGTATGCGTGTCGTTGTGGATAGGGATAATGCTTCTCCTTCTAATCCTTGTTTGGCAAATACTGGTGAGTTCGAGGACTATAAGATTATTACTCCCGAGGAAATTTGTACGCCAACAGTAACAAGTAGCAATACCTATATTTATATTAGAAATGTAACAACCTCTGGCGGTAGTGATAATATCAACAATTCGTCGACTGGTACCGTTAACTCATATTCTGACTATTATTCAACTGCCTCGGTAACCGCTCTCGCCGGTTCTCGAATAACGACAACTGTTACTTTGAGTAATACTTATTCGTCGGGAATGGCTATCTGGGTCGACTGGAATAGGGATGGAATATTCGAGGATTCGGAAAGGGTATATCGTTCTACGACGACATTGACTTCTCCATTGAATGCTTCGTTCAGAATTCCGTCAAATGTTCAGGTAGGTGAGTTCCGCATGCGTATTCTTGCGGCTTACTCGACGGCTTCGCCTTCCGATCCCTGCGTTTCGACTGTTAATGGCGAATACGAAGACTATAAGATAATAGTTACGCAGCCAACTCTTACATATATGGATGGTAACTGTACGGAAACATTTACAAATGTTTCTCCCGACCATGAGTCTGGGTATGGATATGTTACCGTAACTACTGAAATTCCGGAATGCTCCGACGAAAATGTGTCGTTTGTGGCTTGGAATACTGAAAGTGATGGAAGCGGAACTTCGTATCGTCCTGGTAGTCCTTTCTTCCTTGCTAATGACGATATTCTATACGCAATATTCTACTCGCCTTGTTGTAATCCCGATTCTGCCGTCGTAATGTCCTCTCACGGCGGAGGCGAAGAGATGACAATATCTAGGGAATCCGACGGCTTCTTCTATTACAATGTTTGTCTTGGTGAGCAGTTGAATGTTAGGTTCGTTCCTAAAGACGGCTGTTCTTATTCTAACCCTAGATGGGTGCTTTCTACTGCTGATGGAAATGTGTTGAGAACTGTTTCCGGATTGTCATTCTCGTATAATTTCACCGAGGAAAATGGTTATAACCTTTCGTTTAGCGCAAATAGCTCGGCAGGATGTAACCTCGATTTATATGGTAGGGTCAGAGTGTCCAGGGGTATTCATGTGTCAAGCATCAGCGACGAAACTATAGCTGCTTGTCCGGGAAATATACAGCCTGTAACTATTGGTTATTCTGGCGATGGCTCTCATGTCCAAATTGACAGGCCTGGAGTTCGTATTGAATCTACTCTTGGTAAGGGCGAAACTATATTCTTGCCCGATGGCGTTGAGTGCGATATCGATGGCGACGGTAATACCGAGTGCGCTTATGTTTCGTCGGTAGAGTTTTCGGGATTCGCCGATGATGGCGTTGTTCGTTCTGTCGACGATATCTTGTACTTGCGAATGAATCTTGAACATTCGTATATCGGTGATGTTTATATCGCATTAACTTGTCCTAATGGAACTACTGTGCCGATTCTGCGTAAGAATGCTTCGGGTAATAACTCAAGTTGCGCTTCATCAATTCCTTCGGAATTCTATTCGTGGATTGGAACCGGTACTACTTCGGCATATTTCGGTAGCGTATATGAGCCGAGCGGAGAATCTGGTGTCGCCGACCAATGTGATTCAAGTAATCCTAATCTCGCTCCGGGTGAAGGTTGGAACTATGCTTGGTCTGAAAATGAAAATCGTGGCTATGGTTATGCCGGCGGTACTTATGGTTATGTGTATGAAAGTGCTAATATCGGTCACGATTTATCGAATGTCGTCGATTCGTCTAGAATGGAAACTTTCGAACAGTTCTATCATCCGGAAGGAAACTTTGAGGATTTGATTGGTTGTCCTCTTAACGGTGAATGGAGCATTGTTGTCCTCGATGGATGGAGCATGGATAATGGTTATATTTTTGAGTGGGAACTTGCTTTGAGCGAGGACTTGGAACCAGAATCTTGGGGATACGATGTCGACCTTGATACTGCTTGGGCGGAGTGCAACTGGATTACTACTGGTGCTAAGTCTTCAAGCTTTTTGGTTACACCGCCTGAGAATTTTGCTGGCGGTCTTGTGGATTGCACTTTGACTTATGTTGACGAATATGGATGCCAGACTAGCGATGATATTACTCTTAACTTTAATGTCAGTGAGATCGATCTTAGTGCAAATGTGTCTCCTTCTACTTGTGGAAGGGCTAATGGCGTAATCGAACTTATCGCTAGTGGTGCCACTATGCCGTGCCGGTATCGCCTCGAAGATGGACCTTGGCAGTCTAACAACAGATTTACTGTTGCCGCTGGTACATATACTTTGTCGCTAGTTGACGCAAATGGATGTACCGACGAGGTGGAAGTAACGGTTGTGGACAATACTGACTTGGCTATTTCTGGACTCGATGACCTTGAAGCTTGTGCTGGCGCAACTATTACTTTGACGCCGGTTGTTTCGGGTGGTATCGGTTCATATACTTATCTGTGGACTCCGGGTAATGTAAATACTTTGCAACTTGTGGCAAATCCGGAGGTCGATACCGATTATACATTCCAGGTTACTGATGGCGACGATTGCTCTATGCAGCAGACCGTTCATGTAACAATAGGACACCTGTTTGATGTTACTGCTTCTGAAGATGTGGTAATTTGTTCGGGAAGTACAACGACAATTGGTGTTACTGTGTCTGGAAATGCTTCGGAGTGCATATATTCTTGGAGCAACGGTTCTACTGTCGCATCTTTTGACGTATCACCAACTACAACTACTACTTATACGGTAACTGTTGTCGATGCAACAAATACTTCTTGTACGGTTTCCGACGATGTTGTTGTCACTGTCGACAATCCATCGGTAGTGCTGAATGATATTGACGACATGACCATTTGCGACGGCGAGTCTGCTAACTTGTCGGTAACGGCTGCTAGCAGTAACGGCGACTTGACGTATGTTTGGGCTTCGGCAAGTGCAAATGCTGGTTTGCCTACAACATTGACAAACTCAAGCATTAGCGTAACACCAACAGAAACAACTACTTATAATGTCACGGTAACTTCAACTTTAGGAACTTGCACGGCAACTGCCAGCGGCAGCGTAACGGTAACAGTTAACAACCCCGTTGTTACAATCAATAATAATACGGGAACAACAATGTTGACTTGTGCTTTGTCTGAAGTTTCTGTTACTGCAGAAATAGTGTCGGGATCTGGTGTGTTTACTTGGTCGAACGGATTGGGCAATGATGCTACACAATCAATAACATCTCCTGGCGATTATGTCGTTACATTGACCGATGACAATGGATGTACCGACACTGAGACGATAACGATTGAACAGAGTAACGAAAGTCCTGTCGTTTCGCTTGTCGATGATGCGATAACAGTTTGTGCTGGCGAAACAGCAACTGTAACTATCGAGAATGTTACTGGCGGTACTGGTACATATCAGTATTCTTGGAACAGCGGCTCTTATGATGCTAATCTCGAATATACCACTGCTTCGTTGACCGATGCTGTGACGGTTTCTGTTGTGGCAATGGATGACAATGGTTGTACTGGCTCTGCCGAGGCAACTATAACAGTAAATACACCTGTTGTCGGTTCTATTTCAATTGCCGATTCTACAATTTGTAATGGTAACGAAGCTACTTTGACCGCAGTGGTTGCTGGCAATACTGGCGATTTGTCTTATTCATGGTCAGATGGTCTTGGCAATAATGCAACAACAGCACCTATTACATCTTCTGGCGTATATACGGTAACTGTAACCGCAACAAATGTGGTTAACGGTGTTTCTTGTCCTGCTGTTGATACGCAGACCGGCAATGTCATTGTTAATGAACGCCCAACTGCAACAATCGACGGAAACTACGAAGTATGCGCAGATTATGCCGATAATCAAAATGTAACGATAACCCTTACAGGTGCAATTCCATATACGGTTGTATGGACCGATGGCGTTGCCGAGCATGATACCACAACGTCGGAACCTACAATAATTATTCCTCTTCATCCAACCTCAACTACAACCTATACTCTGGTTTCGATGACTGACAATAACGGTTGCGAATCTTATGCTTCCGAACTGACTGGCTCTGCAATAATAACAGTTAACGATTTGCCGGAACCTTCGATAAGTGGCGATCCAACATCTTGTGATACCGATGTCTTGCTAACAGCTTCGCCTGCCGGAATGCAGTACGATTGGGGCGAAGGATTCTCTGCCGATAATACATATATCGTAACTTCTACAGGTACATATACTGTAACTGTCAAGAATGCTAACGAATGTACGGCTTCTGCTGATTTTGACTTTACAAGATATACTTTGCCTGTTGTTGAGATTGCCCCGGTGGCAACTCTATGTCCTGCTGAAACCGGTGATAGGGATGTGACTGCAACTATCACTGCAGCTACTTCTGGCGATTATACTTATACTTGGTCGGGAAGTTCGGAACTTAATATTCTGAATGCAGTCCAGACCTCGGCCGAAACAACAAGTACAATTGGAATCACAGTTCCTAATAGCTGTGGCAATACTTACTCGATTGGATTGAATGTCGTTGACGCTCATGGATGTTCTGTCGATGCCGCCGATATAACAATATCTGTGGAGGATAACGACGCTCCTGTAATATCTGGCGTGCTGGGTGTCGTAAATGTTGATGGTTGTTCGGTTGCTTCGGCTCCGTCGGCAGCTACTACGGTTGACGAACTGTTGGCTTTAGGCCTCCGCGATATTTCCGACAATTGCGACGGACTTGTTGTTTCTTCTCTCGACGTCGAAAATGGTACTTGTCCAATTGAAATCACACGTACTTATACGGTTGCCGACTTGTGCGGAAATTCTTCTTCTATTGACCAGATAATATATGTAAATGAAGTCGCAATGACAATCCCTGACAATAGGGTTGATGGTGTCATTTGTGAGGTTGATGCTGTACAGGTGGCTCCCGCAACTTTGACTAACTACTGTGGCGAGTCCGTTGATCCTGTATTCATTGAAAGAATATCAACGGTTGATGCTTCTGGTAGCGGTACTGTAACATATAATTATTCTTATTCTGATTGCCTTGGAACCTATGCTTGGTCTCATATCTATAATGTCGCTCCTGACGGATTTGTCGCTCCTGGCAATGTCAATGAAAATGTTTCGTGCATATCCGAAATTCATTTGCCGTCTGAACATGTTCCTCATATTGTCGTTTGTCAGGCGGATGTCGCTCTGACGCTTGCGGCTGAAGATGACAATGTCGTTAATGGTTGTGGCGATTATTCGTATACATATTCTTATGCTGTTAATGGCACCGATTACACATGGACTTACACATATATAGTAACACCGCAGGATTTTACTTTGCCTGCTGATGGCGCTCGTAATGTTGCTTGCCTTGATGAGGCGCTCGTTTCTGAAATCACTCTTCCTTATGTTGAAACTTCTTGCGGTGAAGTTGTTCCGGCACTCACGGCAACTTCTGATGTGCCGTCAACAATTACTTGCCAGGGAACTCGTATATTTACATATACTTATGAAAATTGCGCTTATAGTTACGATTGGAATTTCGTTTACACTATTAACGATACTTTGGATCCTGTTTTCGACCCGATTGTCCCGTTCGAGGCAAACTGCAGTGACGCAAATATTGAAGATGCTGTGGATATGTGGCTTAATTCGGTGTCTGCTACCGACAATTGCGGTGTCGTTAATGTTGTTAACGATTACAATGCATCAATGATGCCGACAATTGGCTGCGGTGAGGTGACCGTAACGTTCTCTGCTTCTGATTGCCAGAATACGGTAACGACTACAAGCACCATCACAATTAGGGATGAAGAAAAGCCTAATATCGGCGATGATGTCCTCGATGAAACTCTCGTAGGTATAAACTGTGTATTTACTGTTCCTGATTTCACGGAGACTATTCGCAATATTTCTAATGATGCTTGCACTTCAAATGCCGACTTGGTAATAACTCAGACTCCTGAGGCAAATTCTGTTATTACAACCACCGGCACTATTGTTGTTAGTGTAACTGTAACCGACCTTTGCGGAAACGATAGCACTCGTACCGTCAATTTGTATGTGCCGACAGAACCTGTTACTGCTACAATTAGCGGCGATGCTACTGTTTGTGCGGGCAATACCATTGAGCACGATGTTACTATTGCGTTGACGGGTGAAGCTCCGTTTACATTCGAGTGGACGGATGGAAATGATGTATATGACAATGTTACTGATGAGTCGAGCATTGTCCTTCATGTAAATCCGCTACAGACAACTACATATTCTATTGTGTCGATGACCGATAATAACGGATGCCAGCCAAACGATTTGTCTTCTACGGCTGTATTTACCGTTAATAGTCGTCCTACGGCTAATATCTCAGGCGGACAGGCTGTTTGTGCCGACAACGAGGAAATGATTGACTTGACTATTGCATTTACTGGTACGGCTCCTTATAGTTACTCTTGGTCTGACGGCTCTGTAACAACAAATGGAACAACTTCCGATTCGTCGGTAACTTTGCAGGTTAACCCGGCGACAAGCACCACCTACACCTTGGTTGCATTAACGGATGCTAATTGCGAGTCGATTCCTTCCGACTTAACTGGAGCGGCTGTCGTTGTTGTAAACAATTTGCCTGTGGTTTCGTTGCAAACTCCAGATGATATTTGTTATGGAATGTCGACTGTCGTTGCTGTTGAGCAGATTTCCGATGCGCTTGCTCCTTACCAGTATTCTTGGAATGGTGGCGCTTATGCTGCAGTCGATACTTATGCTACTGGAACTTTAGTCGCAAACGAAAACATTACACTTTATGTCCGCGATGCAAATGGTTGTGTCGGTAGCGACCAAACGACTGTAACTGTAAAGCCATTGCCAGAGGCAAGTGTCGAAAACGTTACAATATGCTATGGCGAGACTGCAACGATGTCTGTTTCTCCGGCTGGTGCAGAATATGCTTGGTCGGCTGATGTCGTTAGTGTTACTCCTACTTCTACTACTACATATACTGTTACGGTAACCATGAATGGATGTTCAAATACGGCTTCTCCGATTGTATATGTAAATCCTAATCCGGTAGTTTCTATTAGTGCTCCGATTACCGAAATTGATTGCAATAATCCAACGGTTTCTGTTGCTGCCACTGGCTCTGCTGCTACCTATGAATGGTCCGACGGAACTACAGTTGCTCTCGCTACTTTCGATGTAGCTGGCGAATATACTGTTGTGGCAACTACAGCCGACGGTTGTACGGCTAATGCTTCTGTTGTAATTACTGAAAATACTGTTGCTCCGGTGGCTACGATAACAAACAATACAGGAACAACAACTTTGAACTGTAACGTGCCGTCTATTTCGCTTGTGGCTGGCGGTGGCATTTCGTACGCTTGGTCTAATGGCGTTGCCGTTGCTAATAATTCAATAGTTACCCAGGGAACTTATGTGGTTACCGTTACGGCGGAAAATGGTTGCCAGTCGACTGCGGAAATAACAATAAGCAGACCTGATACTTTGTCAATTTCCGTTACTTATGATGAAATATCCTGTCACGATGGAACAACAACGGTATTTGTATCTGCTAATGGCGGTACTCCGGCTTATACGGGTACTGGCGCATTTACAAACGTATCTGCTGGTCAATATACATATACGGTTACTGATCAGGGCGGATGCTCGGATACTCAAACAATCAATATCGTAAATCCTTCCGAGATTGTTGTGTCTGTTTCTTCGGATCCAATTCTCTGCTACGGCGACAATACGACAGTAACAATTACTGCTACAGGTGGAACTCCAGAATATCAGGGCGTTGGTACTCGCATTGAAACTGCTGGAACTTATTACTATACTGTCACCGACCGCAACGGTTGTTCTGGTGTTGCGGAATATACGATAACGCAGCCCGACATCCTGAATGCCGTTTCTACTGCGCTTGATGCTCAATGTTTCGGCGGTTCTGGTTCTGCTTCCTTGTTAGTAGCCGGCGGTACTGCTCCCTACGTCGTAACTTGGCTTGACGGTACGACTGGTATGACAAACAGCAATATTACTCCAAACATGCCGTTTACTTATTCGATAGTTGATGCTAATGGTTGTAGCTTGGCTGGCAATGTTACGGTAGGACAACCTGATCCATTGCAAATGTCGTTGACTGGAACCGATGTTACATGTTTTGAACGGGAAGACGGAACGATAACTGTTACGGTAACTGGCGGTACTCCTCCTTATCTTGGATATTATTGGTCCGATGAGGGTTACGGATATTATACATATACTGGATTGGCGGCTGGTAACTATTCATATACAGTAACCGATAGCCGTGAATGTTCTTCCGTAGGTTCGTATCGTATTTCAAGGCCTCAGCCTTTGATTGTTGACCTTTCTGGAAATGATATCATTTGTGGCAACATGCTGGGTTATATTTCTGCTGGTGTTTCGGGCGGTACGCCGGATTACTCTTATGCATGGTCTAATTTCCAATCTGGTGTCTCTACAATAAGCTCGTTGCTGCAAGGGGAATACTCTTTGTCGGTTACCGATGCCAATGGCTGTTCGGCTACAGCTTCACGTCGTGTATTGTTGTCCGGTGGCATAGATGTAAACGCAACCGTAACATCGCCTATTGCTTGTAATGGTGATGTCAATGCTATTGTCGAGGCTATATCGCAGACAGGTGCAATGCCAATACTTTATTCGTGGAGCAACGGTAGCGCAAGCCCTGTTGTATACAATCTTGGCGCAGGCACTTATTTGGTGACTGTAATTGATGCATGGGGATGCTCCGGATATAGTCAGGTGAGATTGGATGAACCTTCTCCGATAAATGTTTCTGTTAATATTGTGGATGCAAAGTGTTATGACACTAACGACGGTTCTATTCATGTATCGGTTAGCGGTGGCGTTGCTCCTTACGAATACTTGTGGGGGTCTCCTGATTTGTCTGGATATTATCCTACAAACCTTCTTGCTGGAACTTACGGCTTGACAATTACCGATGCAAATCACTGCGAATCGCACCAGATAATAACTGTTAACCGACCAGATGAACTTGATATTACTACCAGCGTTACCGATATTTCATGCTTCGGAAGAAAGGATGGTTCTATCGAGGTTTCTGCAATCGGAGGCGTTGCTCCATTCGAATTTACACTTGTCGGAAATGACAATTCATACCTTAGCAATGACAGATTCTCGCATCTGTCTGAAGGCCACTACGAAATAGAAGTTGTGGATAAAAACGGATGTAAGTCGTCGATTAGTGCGTTTGTTGGTGAACCTGCAAAACTAACAGCCGGAGTGGAGACTATTTCTCCTTCGTGCGACGGCAACAACGATGGTATGATACAAATTGACGCAATAGGTGGTACTGAGCCTTATACGTACGGCTGGTCAAATTATTTGACTGAAGAACCAGTGCTTACAGGCCTGCGTGCAGGTAGCTATAGGATTACTGTTACCGATGCTCATAATTGCTCGTACCAGACTCTTGTGGGACTCGCCGAAAGTAGGGTTGATTGTCTGCACATCCCGAATGTGTTCACTCCTAACGGCGATGGCGTAAACGATCAGTGGATAATCGAAAATATTGATATGTTCCCTGATGCTGATGTCTTTGTCTTCAACCGCTGGGGCCAGATGCTGTTCCAGTCAAAGGGCAGCGAAGAACCTTGGGACGGTACTTATCGCGGACATTTTGTTCCGGCTGGCGTATATATTTATATCATTGATATCCATACCGACCACGAGGTTTACGAGGGTAGCGTATCTATTTTATATTAGTGCAACATAATTCATAGAATATGGCAATGGGCAGATTGAATAAGCTTTCTGCCCATTTTTTTGTTTCTCCTCGCAATATTATTAACTATTAAGAGTTATATTTGCAGAAAATTTTTCTTCTTGAAGAAACTGTTAATTGCGATATTGTTGCTGATAGGTTTTTCTGCCTTTGCACAGAAGGAAAAACCTTTGAATCTGCCCAAGCTTGATGAGCAGACCATACATTTCGGCTATTCGTTGGGACTTAACACAATGGACTTTATGATACGTCCTGCTGAAAGGTTCCTAACTCCGGCAATTGATACGATTTATGGCGTTGAGATTGGTAGGTATGTCGGTTTTAACATAAATATCATTTCTAATGTTCGTCTGGGCAAGTATTTCGATTTCCGTTTCTTGCCTGGATTGGTTTTCGGTCAGCGCGAATTGCATTATAAATTCCTGAACAAGAAAGGCGAGATACAGCGTCATACCATGATGATTGAATCAACCTTTGTCGATTTGCCTATACAGTTCAAGTACAGGGCGGCTCGAATTAGCAACTGGCGTCCTTTTATCACTGCTGGCGCATCGGCTCGTTTCGATATGGCTTCGCAGAAAAAGATTAAGCCGGATGAATATCCTAAGATACGTCTGCGTAGATTCGACGTGTACTATGAAATCGGCGCCGGTGTCGACTTCTTCCTCGAATACTTCATGTTCGGTATTGAACTGAAGGCGTCTTGGGGTATTCTTAATGATGTGGTGTATGACGGTTCGCAGTATTCCGACTGCTTCAAGAAACTTAACTCGCGTATGCTTCTGATTTGCTTTAATTTCGAGGGCGGAAAACTGGATTTCGTAAAGAAACATAGAAAGTAATGTTGCAGGAAGCTGATTTTATCTTTTCGCCCGAACAACTTCATAACAAGTTCTTGGTTACAAAGGCAATAGCAGACAAACTTAATGTTCGTCCCTGCGATGTTTCGGCGTATAGGGTTATACGCAGGTCGATAGATGCTCGCAAGGGGGTTAAGTTCAACGTGCGTCTGCAGATTGCTATGCAGGGCGAGGAATTCCCTGATTTGAAGGGCTGTTTTGAGTTCCGCGATGTGTCGCAGTCGAAACCGGTTATGATAATTGGTGCTGGTCCTGCAGGGTATTTTGCCGCACTGCAATGTGTCCTCGAAGGATTGAAACCGATAGTTTTTGAACGCGGGAAATCCGTTGATGATAGGAAATACGATATTGCAGCACTAAATTCCAAACATATTCTCAATCCAGAATCAAACTATGCTTTCGGCGAAGGTGGTGCTGGAACATATTCCGATGGAAAATTGTTCACGCGAAGCAAGAAACGTGGCAATGTCACCGAGGTATTGCAGCTGCTTAATTATTTTGGCGCCGATGAGGATGTGCTGATAGAATCGCATCCGCATATTGGAACCGACCGTCTGCATTCAATAATGCGCAACATTCGTGCAAAGATTGTAGAATGTGGCGGTCAGGTGCATTTCTCTTCAAAGCTTACAAAAATCAATATTGACAATGACCGTGTCTCAGGAATCGTAATCAATGGTGTGGATTCGTATGATTGTGATAATCTGATTCTTGCCACTGGACATTCGGCTCGCGACGTATATTATATGCTTCACGATTCTGGGGTTATGCTTCGTGAGAAAGGTTTTGCGATGGGCGTGCGCGTGGAGCATCCGCAGGCGCTGATAGATTCAATACAGTACAAGTGCAAGGAGCGTGGCGAATATCTGCCGCCGGCATCGTATTCGATAGTGAAGCAGGTGGCAGGTCGTGGCGTATATTCTTTCTGCATGTGTCCTGGCGGAAGCATTGTAAGTGCGGTTACCGAATCAGAATCCATTGTGGTGAACGGAATGTCAAATTCAAGGCGAAATTCGCAATATGCCAATTCGGGCATTGTTGTGGAACTGCGTCCTGAGGATTACGCATCCTATTCCGACAACAAGATATTCTCTGGTCTTGAATTCCAGAAATCACTGGAATCTCTTGCGTATAGGAATGGTGGCGGTGGCGTTGTGGCTCCAGCCCAGCGACTGGCTGATTTTGTCGCAGGAAAAATTTCTGCGTCGTTGCCAAAGTCTTCTTACGTGCCGGGGCTGATAAGCTCGCCAATGCACTTCTGGATGCCTGATTTTATAGGTTCGCGTTTGCGTGAAGGTTTCCGTCAGTGGGGCGGGCAGATGCGAGGATTCCTTACCAACGATGCCATTGTGGTAGGAGTGGAGTCGCGTACAAGCAGTCCTATTCAGGTGCCGCGTGATACGGAAAGCATGAGCTGTCTGTCGGTAAAAAATATGTATCCTTGTGGCGAGGGTGCTGGTTATGCCGGTGGTATTGTCTCTTCGGCAATGGATGGCATGGAAGCGGTGAAAAAAATCTCTCTCGCTGGCTGAGCGGCGCATGTGCCGAGTGCCGACACGCTCGTCGTAGGCTCTGCACCAGTTCGTCGTAGTCTCTGCTATGCTGAGCCTGTCGAAGCATAGCCTACGCCGCAATATTTCCAAGTCTTTGCCTTGAAAAACAAAACAAAACCATCCCGTTTCGTCATGCTGTAACTTGGTTCAGCATCTGGAAAAGGGTGGATTTTTTTATAAATCTTTTCCGCTCGAGCCACGAGGACAATGAGACGCCCCCTGCGGTGCATACTGCTCGGTGTAGGCTCTTGCCTATGCCGCAGTATATCCAAGGCTCCCGCCTTGAAAAACAAAAAAATCCATCCCTTTTGCCGCTCGTCGAAAGGACAGACAAAGGACGGATGACGGAATGTTATAGTATATTTTACGGCAGTCTTTTCTTATACACTAGCAAGCCCATGTCGTAGGGAATTTCGGAACTGATGAAAAGGACGTAGCGGCCAACCTCGTAGCTGCGGCACATGTTCTTGTAGATGCGGTAGTTGAACCTGTCGTCGACGGTTTCTTCGACTTCGAAATCGAGAGGGTGCATGTTGGTTTCCTCGTCAACGTAGAAAAGCTTCAGCACGCAGTACGAGCAGTTGTCGGATATTGCAACTATGTTGTAGTAGTTTTCTGCTTCAAGCATCAGCGTGTCTGATACAAGCGGAAGCGTGTCGGCTATCTTGCCAATCTTGCCGCTAACAAGTTTGTAGCCGCGATCCTCAAATTGCTGGCTGACCTTTTGGGCAAATACATCAAATTTTATGTTCTGTGCAAACATGCTGCTTGCCAGCATAAGCATTATTACAACAATACTCAATTTTTTCATAGTCATGTTATTCGTTCATGTAGAAATTTCTTTGGCGTAGTACTTCAAACACCATTGCCGATACCGATGTCGAAACGTTCAGCGAGTCGATTACACCAAGCATTGGAATCTTAATCCTGTGGTCGGCATTGTCAATCCATTTGTCGGTGAGCCCTGTGGCTTCGGTGCCGAATACCAATGCCGTCCTTCCGCGGTAGTCGTACTTGTGGTAGAACTCCGAAGCCCGCAGTTCGGCGGCATAGCTGGTGATGTTGTTTTCGTGCAGCCATTTGATTGTGCTTTCGTAGTCGGTGCTGACAACATTGTTGCTGAATACGCATCCCAGACTTGAACGAACGGAATTCGGATTGTAAACGTCGGTATGCGGATCGCAGATGATGATGCCGTCAACTTGTGCTGCATCGCCTATACGGCAGATGGCTCCAAGGTTACCCGGCTTTTCCACCGCTTCGAGTATGATGAACAGTGAATTGTCGGTCACCTTCAGGTCTGATAGCTTCTTTTCGGCTATTTCGCCAATGATATATAGTCCGCCGGTTGTTTCCCTGTATGATATTTTTGAAAAGACTTCTTCGCTGACTTCATATACTTCGGCAGTGTCAATTTGCTCGCCTACCATCGCCCTCAGCTGTTCGTAGCTCAGAATTTCGGGACAAAACAGTATTTTCGTGAAATGTATCTTGGCACTTACAGCAAGTTCAAGTTCCTTTTTGCCTTCGATAAGCACAACATTGTCGGCCTTGCGTTCCTTCGATTTCGCCTGATATGCTGTTATCTTTTTGATCAGCGGATTTTTTATGCTGGTAATCTGGGTTATCATCGTCTGAAAATTTGTCGGTAAAATTACATCTTTTTTTGGTATTTTTGCAAGACTAAAAAATGCTAGAAATGATTCAGGAAGTACCGGTATTGCTGCTTACAGGATATCTGGGCAGCGGAAAGACAACTCTCGTAAATAGAATATTGTCTAATCGTCGTGGTATTAAGTTCGCCGTTATAGTAAACGATTTGGGCGAGGTTAACATAGATGCCGACCTTATTGAAAGGGGCGGAATTGTAAACAAGAAGGAAGACAGTCTTGTGGCATTGCAGAACGGCTGCATCTGCTGTACGCTGAAACAGGACCTTATTGACCAGCTGCACGAAATTACAAGCCAGCATAAGTTCGATTATATTGTCATTGAGGCAAGCGGTATCTGCGAGCCTGAACCTATAGCACAGACGATTGTGTCGATGCCACAGCTCCCTTATGATTTCCACCGTGATGGATTGCCGGTACTCGATTGTGTCGTTACCGTTGTCGATGCACTGCGTATGCAGGATGAATTCGGTTGCGGTGATAATCTTGTCGGTGGTCATATTGACGAAGACGATATCGAAAACCTTATAATTCAACAGATCGAATTCTGTAACATAGTGCTTATAAACAAGGCCTCGGAAGTTTCTCCTGAGGTGCTTGAACGCCTGAAAAAAATTATCCGCGCTTTGCAGACTAAGGCCAGGATTGTTGAATGCGACTATGGCGATGTCGACTTTGACGAGATACTGGGTACCGGAATGTTCGATTTCGAGGACGTGGCTACTTCGTCGGCATGGATTCAAGGTATAGAGCATTATCATGGAGAAGAAGATGATGACGACGATGATGATGAACATGGCGAGCATCACCACGAACACGACGAGCATGAGGAACACGAGCATCATCACCACGAACATGAGCATCACCATCATGACCATGACCATGAGGAAGGTGAGGCTGAGGAATATGGCATAAGCACTTTTGTATATTACCGCCGCCGTCCGTTCCGTCTGCGTCTGTTTGATGAGTTCGTGTCGAATTTGCCAAAGAGCATAATAAGGGCAAAAGGAATCTGCTATTTCCGCAATGAATTTGACACTTGCTATTTGTATGAGCAGGTAGGTAAGCGGGCTTCGCTGAAAGATGCTGGAATGTGGTATGCAACTATGCCGGTTGACGAGTTGTTTGAGATGATGCAACGCGAGCCGGGGTTGCGTCGCGATTGGGACGAGATGTATGGCGACCGTATGCAGAAACTTGTCTTTATAGGTCAAAAAATGGATCGCAAGGCTATAGAGGCGGCTCTTGATGCTTGTCTGGTAGATTAAAGCTGACAACGTTATGGAATTTACGTCTGACTATCAGTTGGTAGATGCTGGTTTGTGGCAGGATTACGAGCTAGTTGATACTGGCGATTTCGAGAAGCTGGAGCGTTTCGGCAAATATCTGATACGTCGCCCCGAGCCGCAGGCGGTGTGGAAAAAGGCTTTGCCGCAAGGCGAATGGAATAATGCTGATGCTTGTTTTGTCCTTGATGTCCAGAATGCAAATGGTGAGAAGGGCCGTTGGACCCGTCGCCGTTCTATGCCCGATGAATGGCAAATAAAGTATGGACATGAAGACATGAACTTATCATTTGTGATGAAATTCAATACCTTCAAGCATATTGGCGTATTTCCCGAACAAGCTGACAACTGGAATTTCATTTATGATAATGTCCGCAGGATTTCGTCTCCTGATTGCAATGTGCTGAATTTGTTTGCATATACAGGAGGAGCAAGTTTGGCAGCAAGAGCCGCAGGAGCAAAAGTGTATCATGTTGATTCGGTTAAGCAAGTTGTGAATTGGGCAAACGAGAACCAGAATGCAAGCAATTTGTCCGACATACATTGGGTGGTGGAAGATGCTATGAAATTTGTCAAGCGCGAAATTCGTCGTGGAAACAAATACAATGGCATAATCATGGATCCTCCTGCTTTTGGTCGTGGCCCGGCAGGGGAGAAGTGGATTCTTGAGGATTCGATAAACGAAATAGTGGAACTGTCGTCCCAACTGCTAAAACCGGAAAAATCGTTCTTTATCTTGAACTTGTATTCGATGGGCTTGTCGGCGTTGATTTCGGAGAATATAGTCCGAACACATTTTGATAATGTAAATACACAGTGTGGCGAAATGTTCTTCACGGATTGCAGTGGCAGAAGATTGCCGCTAGGAACATTTGTGAGATTTGCAAGGTAATTGCATCATATACAATACAAAAATCCCCCTTCCTTGATTTGAATCAGAAAGGGGGATTTTTATGCTAAATTATGAGTACTTTAATATGGGTAAAAAACAATCTTATTGATTTATGTATTTGTTTAGTTCGTCGACTGATGAAGAAAATTCAAATACATTGTTTACAACGTAGTATTTGTTCTGATCGAAGCAGTAAGGATAAGCATACTTCAGGAATTCAAGTTTCGACTGTTCGAAATCGAAAAGCTGAGCTATTTCGGCAAGTTGTCGTGCTGTCATTAGTTCTGATCTTACAATTTGCTTTGCTAGAGTCAGTTTTGTGTCTTCGAAATCAGCATTTGCGATAGTTCTCTTTGCATCAGCAAAGTCGATGTCGGAACAAGGCATAACAACAGGTTGTGGCTCGGGGTCCTGGGTGGTCTCGATTATAATAACTTGCGGCTGGTTGTTGTGATTGTCCTGTGGGGGATAATGTCCGTGGTTGCCTTGTGGAGGATAGTTGCCATGGTTACCCTGTGGAGGATAGTTGCCGTGATTACCCTGTGGTGGATAGTTGCCATGGTTACCCTGTGGAGGATAGTTTCCGTGATTGTTATGATTGCCTTGAGGTGGATAATGTCCGTGATTGTCTTGTGGCGACTGGAACATCACTTGAGTTGCTGCGTTGATGTTATAGTTGATCGGGAAAAATGATATTTGTCCATTTTTGCTAAGTCTTACCGAAAAATTATTAGATCCATGTTGAAGTCTTATTTCTGAGACCATATCGTTTTTTTTGCGATTGTCGATTACGATTCTAATCTTATGGTTCCAATCTGGAGCAAGATTAGATACACGAATGGATTCTACAGGGTATTGGTTTTGCTGCATATCGTTGATGTACAGCCAGAATCGTTCGCGGTTTTCAGTTTGGATGGAAAGGGTAGTGCCCTGAGCAAATGAGTTAAATGCTGCGAGACAAACAAGTGCAAGTAATACTAACTTTTTCATATAATAACTTAGGTGGACTTCTGTTTTTAACAAACATGTATCGAATGTCTATATTTCGTGAAGCCCATTAACCAAAATATAAAGTAAATCGATGCTACAAATATAGTATTTTTTTGTCTATAAAATAGTTTTGCGTTAAAATATAGGGGGGGGAAATGTGTTGGATATTAGTGTGTTGTGTGGCGGTTCTTGCCTGTTTTAAGAGCAAGCTGGCATTTGTTTTTGTTGAAGGTAGGTGCTTTTATGCCAGTTTTGGCTTATATGGGTGGATATAAAACAAAAAAAGCGAACTGAGATGTTCGCTTTTCTGTGGGTGGCTAGTGGGATTCGAACCCACGACATTCAGAACCACAATCTGACGCTCTAACCAACTGAACTACAGCCACCATAATGTTTGGGACTGCAAAGATAGATATTTTTTTAATTGCATTCGCATTTTGATCAAAAAAAATCAATTTTTTTTGCAATTAGCATCTAACTTGCTGGTCCTAAACTTTTTATTTTGACTTTTTTGTTGTCTTTGTAGTCTTCGCGGTTGTCTTTTTTGTAACTTTAGCAGGTTTTGCTGCTGATTTTTTGGCTTTAGGTTCTGGTTCTGGCAATGGTTCGTCGTCGTCGAAGTCATCATCATCGTCGTCGTCGAAGTCGTCGTCATCGAGTGGCAATAGTTCGTCTTCGTCATCGTCATCATCTTCTCCGTCGTCTTCAATGCCGGGACCAATAGCAACATCGTCGTTGTATTTTTCGTCGAAATCTTCATCGTTTGAATTAGGTTCATCAACCATGTCGTCGATTTTTTCAACGTCGAGATCCTCTTCTTTTATTTCTTCGTCGTCATCGTCAAAGTCGCTGTCGCGGTAAACTATCTTAACTTCTTCGGTGTTGATTCTAACAAGGTATACCTTGTCTTCTGTTTCGAATGGAAGTGCACTGACAAGCATGCCGTCCTTGTTTGGGTATTGTATCAATTTTTCTGCAAAACCCTGAGGATATGTTGCCATGATCAAGTCTTTAACTTCCTTCGGCAATTTGTCGTAATCCTTGATAACTCTAGGTTTGTTTGTTGCTGCCATAGTATATTTTTTTTGTGTATTTTTTAACTTTATATTTCATCGGTAAAAATGAAAAAAAATTTTATTCTAAAAGAAAAAAAAGATATTTTTTTATATGCTTTTTAAAGTGTTGATTGATAGTGTCTTGGGTATGCAAAAGATGCTGGTAAATATGCGTTGCGGTGTAAAATTAGGTGTCGAAGACTTCGGTTGGCGCATATAATATGAAAAAACTGTGAATCTGACGACTTGTGGATTCTCTGCAGTGGCATTGTGTGTTGTTTGTTTTTGGAAAAACTAAAGTTTTCCAGAAGCGACAAAAATCCATCCCTTTTCGCCCTCCGCTCGTCGTGGGCTCTGCCATGCTGAGCAGAGTCGAAGCACAGCCTACGCCGCAGTATACCCAAGGCTCCCGCCTTGAAAAACAAAAAATCCATCCCATTTTGTCATGCTGAACTTGGTTCAGCATCTGGAAAAGGGTGGATTTTTTTATTTATATTCTTCGCTCAAGCCGCGTGTGCTTTTCCTGTGCTTAGTCGAGGAAAAGAGGCATTGTCGTGGAGCTACCACATGGTAAAATTAAATTTGTATACTTATAAATAAGTGTGTATTTTTGTGAATTGTTGTATTGCTGTAACGTGGGCAGAAATGCCTGCTACATAAATTGTTGAAATGGAAGAAAAATATACTGAGATTACACCCAATAATAGTTTGTTGAAACTTAACCTGCGTGAACTTGTCGCGTATAAGGATCTTATCCGTATGTATGTGAAAAGGGATATTATCACTATGTACAAGCAGACTATCCTTGGACCATTGTGGTTTGTGATTCAGCCAGTGCTGACGACCATTATGTTTATGTTTGTCTTTGGAAATCTCGCCGGCATTTCCACCGATGGCATTCCGGGACCTTTGTTCTACTTCGCCGGAATTATTATGTGGAACTATTTCGCTGCTTGTCTAAATGCAACGTCTGGTACTTTCCTTGCCAATCAGGGTGTTTTCGGAAAGGTTTATTTCCCTCGACTAGTTGTGCCATTGTCGGTGACATTGTCGAACCTTGTGAAATTCTTTATTCAGTTCGCAATATTCATAATCATCTACATTTTTTATGCAATCAAGGGACTTGGTATTGCTCCAAACTGGTATGCCTGCCTTTTCCCGTTGTTGGTGGTGATGTCTGCTGGTCTGGCATTGGGCTTTGGTATAATCTTTTCGTCGATGACTACCAAATACCGTGACTTGACATTCCTTCTGCAGTTTGGTGTGCAGCTCTGGATGTATGCTTCACCGGTAATTTATCCGCTAAATACATTGCCAGTAGACAAGCAGTGGATATTCCAGCTTAACCCTATGACCTCAATCATCGAAACCTTCAAGTACGGAGCCATCGGAAATGGTGTGTTTTCGTGGTGTTGGCTGGCATATAGCTTCGCATTTATGCTGGTGGTACTCTTTGTGGGCGTAGTGATTTTCAATAAGGTTGAGAAGGATTTTATGGACACGGTGTAATTAGTTAGGAGTTAGAAGTAAAAGACAAAAATCGTATATTTGCAAGCAATGTTAGAAGACAAGATAGAGTATATTATCATTTTGATTGCTGAATTTGCTGTTCGGTGCGGTGTGTCGGAGGCACAGGCGTATGCATATTTAAATAAATATGGTGCAATTGCTCTTTGCGATAAGCATTATGATATTATGCATACTTTATCGGTTGAGGATAATGTTGTGACTCTGATGGAATTTTGCCGCAGGAAAGGAGGCCAATTATGATTCTTTACCATGGTTCAACAATAGTGATTGACACGGTTGACTTGTCAATGTCTAAGCCCAATAAGGATTTTGGTAAGGCTTTTTATCTTTCAGAGGATAAGCAGCAGGCATTTGAAATGGCACAGTTCAAGGCTGATTTTGTGGATGGAGAGCCAATTGTTAATGCTTTTGAGTTTGACGAGTCATTGTTGAAATCGTTGAGGTATAAGCATTTTGATGATTATTCGGAGGAATGGGCTCATTTTGTGTATGATCATCGCACAGAACCTAATGGCATAACTTTGCACGATTACGATATTGTGTTTGGTCCTATAGCAAATGACCGGATTGGAGCTCAAATAACTCGTTTTAAGCAGGGGTATATAACTTTTGATGAGTTTTTGAAACGTATCCAGTACATTGCGGGTGTAACTTTCCAATATGCTTTCTGTACGCAGAAGGCTATAGATAAATTAAAGAAGCTATGAATGTAACTCAGGTGGAATTTCTAAATATGAAGGAAGATATCGTGAAAGATCTGATTTCTCGCCTTATTAGTGAGCGTGGATATACAATGAATGAGGCGTTTGACACTGTGTATGCATCTCGTTTGTTTGGAAAACTTAATAACCCTGCAACAGGCTTGTATTTTCAGTCTTCTGGTTATGTCTATAGTTACTTGGTGGAAGAAATAGAGAGCAAAGAAAGGTTAAATGTGAAATGTTGACAGCGACGTTGCATGCAATGTCGATTTAAAAGATAAAAGAAATATATGGCAACAGCAATTAAGATAGAAAACGTATCTAAACAATATAGACTAGGCGTTATCTCAACTGGTACACTTAGTCACGACCTTAACCGTTGGTGGGCTACTAAGATTATGCATAAGGAGGATCCTTACCTGAAGATTGGCGAGACCAACGATCGCTCCACCAAGGGTTCTTCGGAATACGTGTGGGCTCTTAAGGATATTAACATGGAAATCGAGCAGGGCGATGTGGTCGGTATTATCGGCAAGAACGGTGCGGGCAAATCCACCTTGCTGAAATTGCTATCGCGTGTAACCAAACCTACAACCGGAAGCATAAAGTACCGTGGACGTATTGCTTCTTTGCTTGAAGTCGGTACCGGCTTCCATCCCGAAATGACTGGCCGCGAAAATATCTACATGAACGGTGCCATCATGGGCATGACAAGACAGGAAATTACTCGCAAGCTCGACGAGATTGTCGCTTTTTCGGGCTGCGAACGATACATTGATACTCCAACCAAGCGCTACAGCAGTGGTATGACTGTGCGTCTTGGTTTTGCCATAGCCGCACACCTCGATCCAGAAATCCTTGTGGTTGATGAAGTGCTGGCTGTTGGTGATGCCGAATTCCAGAAGAAGGCCATCGGTAAGATGCAGGATGTAAGCAGGGGCGAAGGAAGAACTGTGCTGTTTGTAAGCCATAATATGGCAAGTATAAAAGCTCTGTGTAAACATGGTGTACTTCTTGAAAATGGAGGTATGAAAAAGTCTGGAACTATAGATGAGGTTGTTGATGAATATATAAGTGGGTATGATTTGACTGTTCGAGGTAAGAAATGGGATATAGACCAAGAAAAACAAGTTTCAATTACGGGAATTTATGTATTTGTCAATGGAAAAACAGATGATCAATTGATTGATATGACGGATGAAATAAATGTTCGTATAAATTATTATGTAAAAGATGATATTGCACATTCTAATCTTTCTTTGTCTTTATATAAAGACGCAGTCCTGCTTTTTAGAACTTGGGATATAGATAAATCGCCAGAAATAGATGTAAGGCGACAAAAAGGATTCCATGTAGCAGAATTATCCTTACCAAACGTACTTTTGCCTGGAATATATAGTATTCGTATTAGTATTGGTCAGCCAAATATTGGAGTTATTCAAACAAAGGATGATGCTATACAGTTTGAAATATCTAATGTTTTAACAGACGGAACGAAAAGTGCATTTACGCGTGGTGGAGTTATGAAAACGAATATTAAATGGACAGATAAATTATTATGAAAGTGCCAAAAATAATAGCAGAAATAGGTTGTAATCATAAGGGCGATATGAGTATAGCCAGAGAAATGATTATGACAGCAGCAACATACTGCAAGGCAGATATTGTTAAGTTTCAGAAAAGATGTAATAGAGAGTTATTGTCGCCAGAAGAATATAATGCGCCGCATCCTCATCCTGAAAATTCATACGGGAAAACCTATGGTGAACATCGAGAATTTCTTGAATTTTCATTAGAACAGCATAGACAGTTACAAGAGTGGTGCAATGAATATGGTATTGAATATTCTACATCTGTGTGGGATGTGACTTCAGCAAAAGAAATATGCACGTTGAACCCACGATTGATAAAGGTGCCATCGGCTTGCAATCTTAATAAAAACTTGTTGGAATATTTATGTGATAATTTTGGCGGAGAAGTTCATCTTTCGTTTGGGATGACTACTAAGCAGGAAGAGGAAAATATTGTTTCTTTCTTTGAAAGTAAAGGTCGCAATAAGGATTTAGTCTTGTACAGTTGTACTTCTGGATATCCTGTTCCTTTTGAAGATATATGTCTGTTGGAAATAACTAGAATGCGAAAAGATTATGCAGGCCGAGTAAAAGCAATCGGCTTTTCTGGGCACCATTTGGGCATTGCTGTTGATTCTGCTGCTGTAGCATTAGGAGCCGAATTTGTCGAACGCCATTATACCCTTGACAGAACATGGAAAGGCACCGATCATGCAGCTTCGTTGGAGCCTGATGGCGTGCGGAAGTTGGCGCGTGATTGTAGGGCTGTTGCCAAAGCATTAACATATAAGTCAAATGATATCCTTGATATAGAATCGGTACAAAGAAATAAACTGAAAATAAATCAAGTGAAATGGTAAGTAATACGGCAGTCTTTTTAGTCATATCAATATCATTTAATTTTATATTTGTAATATTTGTTATTGCAAGATATAAATTATGGTGTGTGGGAAATATTAGAACTATTGTTAAAAAAATGTGTCAAAAAGTATTATGCATAATAGATCCTTCTCGAAAGCAATTTACAGATATTCCAAATATTATTTCATACAAAAAAAATGGAAATTATACATGCACTCATCTGTCTGCATATACAATGGGAAATGTCGGAGATGGTGTTTTGCCGATAAATTTGAGAGATTTGTTCAATCAATCGATAGGTGTGAAGATCTGGCATGGATATAGTGTGAGAAAGGAACATAATATTAATGATATAGAACGATATAATAAAGATGATTTTATTGTCATTGGAGGAGGAGGACTATTTCTAAAAGATTCTGGCGCTAATAATAATAGTGGTTGGCAATGGAATTGTAGCATTGATAATTTATTAAAAATACAAAAACCAATAATTGGATTTGCTTTAGGGTATAATAGGTTTAGAAATCAAGACGAATTTGAACCAATATTTACAGAACACATTAACCAGTTTGTTTCTAAAGCAATTTTTGTTGGATTGAGAAATCACGGAAGTATAAATGCAATACAATCATATTTGCAAAATGAGGAACTGAAACAAAAAGTTTGTTATCAGCCGTGCATGACAACGCTGATATCAAAATTGTATCCCAATTTGTATCGTTATGATAGAAAGGAAAATTTTATTGCGTTAAATTGTGCTTTTGACCGAAAACAATTAAGATCATTAAATTGTGATATATTGTGTAGTATAGCAAAAGTTGCAAAAGAAATGACAAAGTTTTCTATGATTAAATTTTTTGTTCATGCAGAAAGTGATACTCAGATACTTCCATATTTGGATAAATATGGAGTCGATTATGAAATAGTAAGGTTTTTAACGCCAAAGTCTGTTTTGGAGGCGTATTCAAAAGCAAGAATGGTAATAGGTATGCGTGGCCATGCGCAAATGATTCCTTTTGGATGTAATACTCCTATTGTTTCAATAATTTCACATGATAAGATGGCTTGGTTTTTAGATGATATTCATCATCCTGAATGGGGTGTTGATGTATTAGATGCTAATTTTGAAGCAAAATTATTAGCGACAGCAAAAAATGTGTACAATTCATACGAGCAGATAATGAAAGATTTGATTGATGAGCAAAATAAGTTGTGGAATATTACTTTGTGTAATATGGATTGCATAAAGAAAAAATTGAATGGAGTTGAAAAATATGGTTATAGCTTTTATCCCAGTTCGTGGAGGTAGTAAGTCCATCCCGCTTAAAAATATTAAGCCATTTTGTGGCAAGCCGTTAGTTTGCTGGAACATTGAAGCATTAGAAGCTTGCAGTACGATAGACAAGGTTATTGTAGCGACTGATTCAAAAGAGATTGAGAATGTTGTGGTAACTCGTAATCATTCTAAGACTACAATATATCATCGTTCTGCAGAAAATGCTTCAGATACAGCAAGTACCGAGAGCGTAATGTTGGAATATATTAATTATGCAAAGCTGCAAGACGATACTGTTTTTATGCTTGTGCAGGCAACATCTCCGTTAACACAAACACAGCATTTTGCCGAAGCATTGCAAGTTTATGCTTCTGGCGAGTACGACTCAATGCTTTCTTGTGTGCGCAACAAGCGTTTCTTCTGGAATGAAGACGGATCGCCTTTAAATTATGATTATAGGAATCGCCCTCGTCGTCAGGAATTCGCAGGTATGATGATGGAGAATGGCGCTTTTTATATCAATACAGTTGGAAATATTATACGAGATAAAAATCGCTTGAGTGGTAAAATTGGAATCTATGAGATGCCAGAATATACTGCAACAGAAATTGATGAGCTTGACGATTGGATGATTTTGGAGAACTTGATGAGTAGGCATGTGGCTTTACAAAAACCGGATTATTCTCAAATTAAACTTTTCCTTACCGATATTGATGGCACGCTTACAGATGGAGGTATGTACTATTCGGAGAATGGAGATGAGTTGAAGAAATTCAATACGCGAGACGGAATGGGTCTTAAGATGTTGCAAGAACGAGGCATTAAAGTCGGAATAATAACTAGTGAAGACCGAAAGCTTAATGAACGTCGTGCTGAAAAGCTTAAGGTTGATTATATTCGTCAGGGAAAGAAGGGTGGAGGAAAGTTAGCTGTTGCTCTGGAAATATGCGAAGAAATGGGCATAACATTAAAAGAGGTCGCATATATTGGCGATGATGTTAATTGCTACGAGTTGCTTTCTAGTGTTGGACTGGCAGCATGTCCTGCCGATGCTTGTGAGAAAGTAAAAAATATACAAAACATACACGTTTTGGCTCGTAAAGGAGGTGATGGGTGTGTGAGAGAGTATGTAGAAATAATAACTGGAGAATAGGCATTGTCGATAAAAAAAGAAATAACGGCGGGTATCTGTTTGACAGAGACTCTAGAAGATAATGGTAATTATAATCTTGTTGCTAGTGCGATTACGCCTTGGCATGCAATAAGTATTGATGCCTTGATTTTTTATTTACAAGATAAAGGTATAGATATTAATGCGGCAATAACAATTTGTGCTCATAGGCAGACGGGGTTTGCGATAGATGAGAGGTTTTTTGTTAATGATTGTGCCACATATTATTTGGACTCAGGATTACGGAATAATGATACTCATATTAAAAAGGGGGTTAAAACTCAGTTGTCTATTTGGAAACGAATATGCAATGTCGGCAATTATTATTATTCTGTTTTTAAGTATGCAATTTGTTCCAAGGAAAAAGTTCCATTATATTATGTTGACAGATTGCCAAGTGTAAAGTTGGTTTGGTATTTCTGTAATAATAATCGTAAGGTGGTTATATGCTATTCTGATGAAGGTGTGGCTACTTATATGGGAACTTTGAAAGCACGGGTGCCGATATATCATCAAAGTAAGGGCTTTAATGGATTTCGAGAATATGTAAGGTTTTATTTAATAGGTAATAAATTGTTTTGTGCAATGCACAAAAAAGAGACAAGTAAAATCTTCAAACAGAAGCCATGGGGTCTTGTCGTTAATAAAACCATATTGCCTTACTATATAAAAGTGTTTGATAGGTTAAACAAAAAATTTGAATTAGATTTGGATAAGAATATTATTTCAAGATCTATTATAATATGTACTTCTGCATGGGATAGGGATAGAATTAAAGAACAAGAAGATTTTGTGGTCTTAAAAAGAGTTTGTGATTTTTTAATTGGACAGGGGAATAGGTTGTTGCTTAAAACACATCCTCGTGATAAATTTTTCGAAACAAAGATAAAAGATTTAGGTTGCGATCTTTTAGATACAAAGGGTGTGCCTATAGAATGTGTATGTGCGTACAGTATGCCAAAGGCAATAATTAGTTTTTCAAGTACGGCTTTAATAACGGCAAAAGTATTTTGGAATATTTCTTCTATATGTATCTCTGATATGCTTGATAGATGCAAAATAGATCCTTTTTATTTGAATGAAATAGACTGCTTTAAAAGAACATTTAGTAAGCATATTAAATTTGTTAAAAATGAATTGGAAGTGCGATTGTAATCTAAAGTTTTAAGTTAATTTTGGTGGCAGATATGAAGATATTTGCAATAGTAGTTACATACAATGGAAGGAAATGGTACGACAGGTGCTTTGGAAGTTTAAGGGATTCCGAATGTAAAGTTAGTACCGTTGTTGTAGATAATGCATCTACAGATGATAGTGTGGCCTATATTAAGGAGCATTTTCCAGAAGTTCACATAATTGAATCGGAGACTAATTGGGGATTTGCTAAGGCCAATAATATAGCTGTTAAGTATGCATTGGATAACGGTGCAGACTTCGTTTTTTTATTGAATCAGGATGCTTGGGTAGAAAAAGATACTTTAGGCGCGCTCCTTGAAACGTATACTACAGTAGAAAATGTGGGAATTGTTTCTCCTGTTCATTTGAATGGCATTAAAGATAAATTAGATTGGGGTTTTGCAAGTTATGTTCCTGGAGATTTTATATCAGATTTATATTTGCAAAAATTAAGAACTATTTACGAGGTCAATTTTATTAATGCCGCGGCATGGTTAATAAGTATGGACAGTATACGTAAAGTTGGAGGATTTGATACTTCATTGTTCGTACATTACGGAGAGGATAATAATTATTGTCAAAGAGTATTGTTTCATGGACTTAAAATAATAATAAATACAAAAGTATCAATCTGTCATGATAGAGAGTTCAGACTTGGATTTGAACGAGAATATAGACAAAAAGTCTTTGTTATGGATCCTTTTTTCCGGGACAAAATTGTTTTTGGAAATATTAATGAAAAAGTTGATATTTTAAAACTTAAAAAGCAACAGTTTTTTTCTGTGATAAAATCTTTGTTGAAGTTTTCCATTCCAGGAGCAAAGATGCATTTGAAAAACATAAAAGTGCTAAACCAAATTAATGTTTCAAGAATGAAAAATATTAATGGGGGGCTTGTTTGGTTAACTGAATAAAAATACATTAATTAGAAAAATCATTATTCAATGACACAAGAATGTAAATATTCCATCATAATACCGCGCAAGAATACTTCTAAACTATAACGTTGCTATTTTGATTCAAGATTTTGCTGGAAAGACATATAAATAATTGCAGTTGATTAATACTCGTAACGTCAAACATTTTATGTAAATTTGCAAATGCAATTTAGCATAAATGTTGAATCTTATTTTTGTGACATGAATTGATTTTTAAAGCTTGTCATAAGAATAAAAAATGGCTTTTAATGAACAGTTCGCCTCTTTTTTCAGTCCTTATTGCCAATTACAATAATGGCAAGTATTTGCAAGAAGCAATAGCTAGTGTATATGCTCAAACCTATAAAAATTGGGAAATAATTTTAGTAGATGATGCTTCTACGGATAATTCAAAAGATGTCTATAGTGAACTGGAGAAAGATGCAAGAATTCATATTTTTTATAATGAAAAAAATATGGGTTGTGGCTATACAAAGCGCAGATGTGCTGAATTGGCGAATGGGGAGTTGTGTGGATATTTGGATCCGGATGATGAATTGTTGCCAGTGGCATTAGACAAGATGGTCGTTGCATTTTGTGATATAGATGATGTTTCAATAGTTTATTCAAGGTGCTATATATGCAATAACAAAGGTGAAATCATTGGCGAAAATAATCATTTAAAGTTGTCTCCCAATGAAACTTATTTTGACTATAGATGGTATGGCGCCATGCATTTTGCGGCTTATAAGAATGTTCTTTATAAAAAAACCGAAGGTGTCTCTGCTGATTTGGCTGCTGGTGTAGATCAGGACTTGTATTTTAAGATGGAAGAAGTGGGTAGGCCTTATGTCTTAAATGAATTTACATATAAATATTTTTGGAGAGGAGATGGTCAAATAACAGCGTCAGGAAATGTCGCAAAGACATATTATTGGAATTTAGAAGTAAGAAGACGTACGTGTGAGAGAAGAAACCTGGATGTTAATAAAATTATGCTGAACGATTTCTCATATATAATAGAATCATGCGCAAGGCGAATGGTACCTGATTTAGAAAGCAAAAGGGTGCAAGCTATTTTGAATTCCTATTCATATCGTCTGGGTAATTTTATATTGGCTCCGTTTATATGGCTAAAGAAGAAAAATAATAAATCAAAATGAAGGCGTCGGTTTTTGTTGTAACATATAATCAGGAAAATTATATCCGTCAATGCCTCGACAGCATATTGATGCAGCAGGTTGATTTTGATTTTGAAGTAGTTATCGGCGAAGATCATGGTACTGATGGTACGCGTGCAATCTGTGAGGAATATGTAGACAGGTATCCTCAGGTAAGGTTGTTGCCGTTGATGGAGAGGTTGGGCATCGCAAGAAATTGGAAAAGGGTGCTTGAAGAATGTAAAGGGGAGTATATTGCCTTGTGTGAGGCGGATGATTATTGGATAGATCCTCATAAGCTTCAAATGCAAATAGACTTAATGGATTCTAAAAGCGAGGTGGGTTATGTCTTTACAAAATGTTATTGTGAGAAGCTGTCTGGTGAAAGGTTCGATTATTTTGAAACTGTTAAAAATAAGATGTATGATCCTCCGATTGTTCCATTGTCAGATTTGCACTATCTGCTTAGTCATGGAATAATGCCAACAACTCAAACCGTTTGTATTAGATCTTCATTGTTGCCAAAACCCATGCCCGATTTTATGACTGGTCATTTGTATGCCGACTTGATGCTATTGGTAATAGTTGCTTGCAACGGTTGTAAGATTGCGTATATCGATAAGTTTACCGCTGTGTATCGCTTGGGTGGTATTACATCAAGGGTTGATGGATACAAATCCATTGTTGAATGTATATCCATTAGGCAAAAGCTAAATGAATATTCAAATTATAAATACGATTATACGCTTGGCGATAAAAGTTCTAAGTACAAGATGCTGTATAAGATTTGGCGGCCATATAGGAGATATTACATCAGGGCATATTATTGCTATGTAAAGTGGCATATTCTAAAATATGGTTTTAATAGAACGACAATTAGCCAAATATGTAAGGCAACAATAAAAAAAGTAATTACATTTTTTAGAAAGAAATAATGAAAGCAGAGATAATACAATTGCCTAAGATACTGGACAGAAGAGGAAACTTGTCTTTTATAGAGGAAAATAATCATATTCCATTTAAAATTGAAAGAGTATATTGGATTTATGATGTTCCCGGAGGCGAGAAGCGTGGTGGTCATGCCTATAAGGAAAACCAGGAATTTATAGTTGCTTTGTCTGGAAGTTTCGATGTGATTTTAGATAATGGGAAAGACCGTATGGTTTTTTCGTTAAATAGGTCTTATAATGGGTTGTATGTACCGAAAGGCATATGGAGAGAAATAGAGAATTTTTCTACAAATTCGTTGGCCTTGGTTTTGTCATCAACAAAGTATGATACAGAAGACTATGTGTATGATTATAATGAATTTAAATCTATGACATTATGAAAAAAACAAGTGTATATGATTGTTCAATAATTGAGTTAAGTCGTCATCATAGTGACAGAAAAGGTAATATTTCTGTTGTAGAAAATAGCGAGACAATACCTTTTGATGTAAAACGTGTGTATTATTTGTATGATGTTCCTGGTGGCGAAAGTAGGGGTGGCCATGCTCATAAAGAACTGCAACAATTGATTGTCGCTGCTAGTGGTAGTTTTTCTGTTACATTGGATGATGGTAATGTTAAACGTACGTTTTTATTGAACAGACCATATCATGGTCTATTTGTTGTCCCAGGTATTTGGAGTGAGTTGAACGATTTTTCATCTGGCTCTGTGTGTTTGGTTTTGGCATCAGAGAAATATGATGAAAAAGATTATATTAGAAATTATAATGATTTCATAGAAGCTAAGAAACATGGAGATATTTAGAGTATCGGCAAAAGAGTATAAGCAGCAGTTCCCTAGTGCGAATCATGTGTATAATTCTGTCGAATTTGCAGAGTTGAATAGATATAAATGTCTAGATGTTCATTATTTGTTATTTAAAGATAGTAAAGTGCGTTTCGGTTTAATACTAGGCGAAAAGGAAAAGTCTTTGTGCAGTCCTTTTTCTGCTCCATTTGGTGGGTTCGCTCAAAATAAAAACGAAAATATAGAGTATTATGAATCTGCATGTGAGGCACTGAGGGAATATTCTTTTTCTGTCGGGAAAGATGTCTGTATAACATTATTTCCTGAAATATATGATACCTCAGCATGTGCGAAAACCTATCTGTCACTTATTCGGTCCGGAGCAAAAGTGCAGTATACTGATATAAATTATTATTATGAATTAGGAGATTTTTCTAGATACTGGGATATGCTTGATTCAAAATCGAGAAACAAATTGCGGAATGCAATGAAAAACAATTTTAAGTTTGAGAAATTGAACTCGAAATGTGACTCGGATATTGAGCGAGCGTATTCTGTCATAAAAGCAAATAGAGTCGCAAGGGGGTTCCCATTGCGGATGAGTCTTGAAGATGTGAAAGCCACAGCAAAAGTGGTTAATGTGGACTTTTTTGTTTGCTCACTAAATGACATTGATATGGCGGCCTCACAAGTATATCGGGTTACCGATGATATTTGTCAAGTGATATACTGGGGCGATATTCAGGAGTATGCTAATTATCGGGTGATGAATTATTTCGCTTTTAAGACATTTGAGTATTATTCTGCACTAGGAGTGAAATTGTTGGATATTGGACCGTCTTCTGAACAAGGAAAGCCAAATTATGGGTTATGTGAATATAAAGAAAATATTGGCTGTAAGGCCACTGTAAAATTGACATTGAATCTGTATGGAAGCAAATAAATACAATCGAATAGTGTTAGTTGGAACCGGATGGGGCGCAATAGCTGCATTTAAAGGGTTGCAAAATATGGGTTTGCCGCTGTTAATTTTAAGCGACGACGAATATTTTGAAAAGAATGCTAGTAAAGCTGTTGTTGAATTGTTGGATTTGCACGATGAACTTATAATCTTTGCTGGGTATAAGCCAATTGTTCCAGAATATATACTCGAACGTAATCTATGTGTTAATATCCATTATTCGTTATTGCCAAAATATCGTGGGTTCCATTCTACAGTCTGGGCAATTTTGAACGAAGAACCATTTCTTGGCTTAACAGTTCATATTATGGATAAATATATAGATAATGGGCCAATAATATTTCAATATGAAGTCTTGAATGACCACACTGGAACGTCAAGGTATTATATGGAATTGTTTAATGATTATATTTCTCTTCATCTAGGTGAGATTATTCTTAAATATTTGAATGGAGAAATCCAAGCTAAGCCGCAAGATAAGAAACAGGCAAGTTGGGTGGGTAGAAGAAAGCTAGAGGACTGCCGTATAAATTTTAATGAGCGAATTTCATATCAGAAAGCTTTTTTTAGAGCGCTGGTGAGCCCTTATCCTTTACCTTATATCGAATATAATGGTAGCAAGTTGTATGTCACTGATGTCGATTATCAGTATTGTGATTTGAATACTCATATTGGAAGAATATTAAATGTTGATGATGATGGCATTTGGATAAAGGTTCCTGATGGATATATGATTATTAAATCGCTGATAGATGAAAAAGGCGAAAAAGTCTCGATGGATATTTTTAAAATTGGTAAATTTTTGAATAAATGATAAAGTTCCTGGATTTAAAGTTAGTTACAGCCAAATATTCGGATGAGATACACGAGGCGGTTTCGCGTGTGGTTGATTCTGGCTGGTATCTTCAAGGTGTTGAAAACGAAAAGTTTGAAAAGAATTATGCCGACTATATAGGCACAAGGTATGCAATTGGTTGTGCAAATGGATTGGATGCTTTGATTTGGATTTTTAGGGCATATATTGAACTGGGTGTAATGAAACCAGGTGATGAAGTTATTGTGCCGGCAAATACATATATAGCCACAATATTGGCAATAACAGAAAATGGACTAAAGCCTATACTGGTAGAACCGCGGATTGACACTTATGAGATTGATGACGCATTAATAGAAAAAGCAATAACAGCAAAAACACGTGCAATTTGTATTGTCCATTTATATGGAGGTTGTGCTTATACGAATAATATAGGAGAACTTTGCAAAAAATATAATTTAAAATTGGTTGAGGACAATGCTCAGGCTCACGGATGCCGATTCGACAATAAACGAACTGGTTCTCTTGGTGATGCGGCAGGTCATAGTTTCTATCCCGGTAAAAATTTGGGCGCTCTTGGTGATGGTGGCGCTGTAACCACAGATGACGAGAATTTGGCTAAAACGATAAGAGCCCTTGCTAATTATGGATCTTCAAAGAAATATGTTTTTGACTATTGTGGTCGTAATAGCAGACTGGACGAGATTCAGGCTGCGGTTCTTAACGTGAAGTTGCGCCACTTGGATGATGATAATTTGTATCGAAAGAATGTCGCTAAATATTACATTGAAAACATAAAGAATCCTGCAGTAATTCTTCCAAGTGTTGCCGATTGGAATAGAAATGTATTTCATGTTTTCCCAATTAGATGTGAGAGGCGTGATGAATTGCAGAAATGTTTAGCTGATAATGGTGTGCAGACTATAATTCATTATCCGATACCGCCGCACAAGCAAAGTTGTTATGCAGAAATGTGTGCTATTTCGTTGCCAATAACCGAGAAGCTGCATCGTGAAGAATTGAGTTTGCCAATGAGCCCTGTGATTGAAGAATTCGAACTGAAGCAAATTGTAGATATAATAAATAGTTTCTAATGCAATACCGTTTTAAAAAAAGTAGACTTTTTGCGTATTATCCTATTGTACGGCGCCAGCAAAGAATTTTTGAGTCGAAGTTGGGCCGTATAAAGATGGCTGTTTCTGATGATGAAAAGATTGCTTTTATTGCGGATGCTGTTGATTTCGCAGTGAAAAATGGTACGGGGTATTATTCGTCGCAGGTTATTGAAGATGCTTGTATTGAACTGGCTGAAACAATACATTCCGATTGTGGCAATATAAAGTATGAGGCAGGTTCTGTTCTTCATGTAATGACAACTGCCTATAAGGTCGGAGGTCATTCTAGAGTCGTTGAGAGATGGATAAAAGCGGATGGTAAAACTCGTAATCATTCAATTGTTATCACAAATCAAAAAGATAATGATTGCCCGCAATGGCTTGAAGATATATGTAATGAGAGCGGTGGACGTCTAATTAGTCTTTACGAAGATGATTTGTTGAAAAGAGCTAAGACATTAAGGTTATTAGCGATGCATTACGAATATGTAGTGTTGCATATTCATATGAACGACATCGTTCCTATTGTGGCATTTGGTGTTAAAGAATTTAAGCGACCTGTAATTTTGTTTAATCATGCTGATCACTTGTTTTGGGTGGGAATATCAATTGCAGATGTCGTAGCTGATTTTAGAGATTTGTGTAATTTTACAAAAGAGCGAAGGCGTGCGCAAAATATATTCTGTTTAGGTTTGCCGTTTGATTATAAAAATGAAGATATACCATTAGAGGAAAAGAAAAAAGCTCGTAAAGATTTAGGTATTCCTGAGACAAGTTTTGTTATATTGACAACAGGAGCCGCTTTTAAGTATGCACCTATAGGTAAACATGATTTTAGCAGGTTGATGCAAAAGGTTATCAATGCGAACCGAGATGTTGCCTGTTATGCTATAGGGCCTTCTGTAAAATGGACAAACTGGCGGGAAGCAAACGAAATTACACATAAGGTGTTCCCGGTTGGCATTGTTGCGGATAAGAATCTATACACCAAATATCTTAAGTCTGCAGATCTATATGTGGATTCGTATCCAATGTCTGGTGGTACATCAATCCGAGATGCGGTAATGAATGGATTGCCGGTATTGTCAATACAAATAAGTGCACAGGAGAATAATCATTTTTCCGAGAATCCTTTTTTTGTTGGTGCGGAATGTAATTGTAAAAATGAGTCAGAGTTTCTAAAAAAGTGTCTTAAGGCAACTGTGAATGAAGAATATAGGGATATGTTGAGAAAAGAAGCTTCTGTGAGGTTTGAGGATGGGCAGTGCGATCTTTGGAAAAAAAGATTAGAAGATTTGATGGCTTTATGTCCAGCGGCTCATTCTGTATATTCGTTTAGCAATGTTAAAGGAAGGGATGTGGTTATAGATGATAATTCAGTATTGCTGTATCATTTCTATAAAGAAGGATTAATGACAATCCCCGGAGAAATAAAAAAATACATTTTGAAATGTTTTGGGAAACGAAAAAGATATTAATATCACTTGTTAACTGGTGCAGATATGAAGATACAATACATTGTATAGAAGATCTACAATGTGTTGTTGGTGAAAATGTTGTAGTCTCTGTAGTTGATAATGCATCGCCTAATGAGTCTGCTTGCTTTATTAGTAAAAGATTCCCTAATGTTAGAATAGTAGCCGCAGAAACGAATTTAGGATATGCTGCAGGTCATTTGAAAAATGTTGAGTATGCTATAGAGAATGGATTCTCTGCTGTTTGGATTTTAAACAGTGATATTTCTGTAAGGCAAAACAGTTTAAATGCGTTGGTATGTGCTTGGGAAAAGTATGGCGATAATGTGTATGGTAGTGTGACTCTGTCCGGAGAAAATCCTGATATTGTAGATTATGGAGGAGGCGTGCTACCGCAAGAATCCCCAACCAAATTCGTTTATAATAAATATAGGGGCGTCCTATATGAAAATATCCCACGAGATGATGTAAGATGTGTACAATCTGTAGAAGGTTCTTCTATGTTTATCCCAATTTCATTAATAAAAAAATATGGTTTTATGAAGACTGATTTTTTTATGTACGCCGAAGAAATCGATTATTGCTATAGGTTGAGAAAATTTGGTATAAATAGTTATATCGTGCATGATTCAGTTATTAAACATTTTGGTGGCGCATCCTTTAAATTTAAAAAAGATATTAGCTGGATAATGTCGTACTATAGACGTCGAAATTATTTGAGGTTTATGTCTGAGCATTATGGTTTGACTAAAATAGAAATGTTGAAGAGCTCTGGTAATTTTATGTCTAGAGCGAAGTTCCTGCTAAAATTCCTTGTTTCTGGTTCGTTCAGACAAGCAAATGTTAATGATTTTTGGTTGCTGAAGGCAACTTATCATTCAATATTAGGAAGAAAAGGCAGGACAATTAATCCGAATGATTATGTAAGTTAAGAGCCAATGAAATTTTCGATAGTTATACCATCCTATAATCGAGCCGCATTCATTTCGCAGGCCATAGAGTCGGTGCTGGCTCAAACCTATACCGACTGGGAACTGTTGATAGTCGACGATGGCAGTACCGATAATACCAGCGAGGTGGTTGCTGCATACACGGACCAACGTATACGTTATATCTATCAGCAGAATGCAGAACGCAGTGCCGCACGTAATAATGGCGTCTGTCATGCTTCTGGCGAATATGTATGCTTTATGGATAGCGACAATGTGCTGAAGCCAAATCGGTTGCAGTCGTTGTCTGAGTTTATTGCTATGCAAGGGCAGGAAGCTTGTTATTATACAGATATCGAATATTATAAGCCACAGACAAAGATGACGTCTGTTAAGTGTGGTAAGACGTATGGCTTTCCTGTCGATGTAAATATTTTGATTCGAGATATTATAGCAACACCGCAAATTTGTTGTGCTACATCAATATTGAAAAAACATAAGTTTAACGTTAATTTGTCCATAGGCGAGGACTTGGAGCTTCTGTTCCGAATAACAGCAGAGTATCCGCTGGTTTATATACCCGGCCAATCTACAGTGGTTGAGATTGAACACGATGGCCGTTCTGTGGCCTCAAGGTCTAGGGCAAGTGAAAGGCAGTTTACTGCCATGAGGGTTATGTTTTCTGATGGACATCCAGCCTCTAGGGTTTCTGGTGCAAATAAGCGGTGGCTCAGATCTGCTGTCCTCTATAATGCATCGGTCGACTATTTGTGCTGTGGCGACTGTAAAGGAGTAAAGTATCTTGTAAAATCCATTTTGGCTAAGCCGTTCCAGAAGGTTACTGTATATAGGTTGAATTTGTTGTTCTCCTATTTTTTTAGGAGGGATAAAATGAAAATGATGTTAGGTTATGAATAGGTTTAGGTTGTTACTGTCTAAAATTTACAGGTTCTTTTTCCCTATCGATGAAGTGACAAAATATCGAAGGATGGGAGTGAAGATTGGCGAGGGGTGCAAGATTCAGCACGAAGTGATAATCGACTATTCGCATTTTTGGCTGATATCTATAGGCGATAATGTTACATTGGCTCCGCGAGTTCATCTGCTAGCCCATGATGCGAGCACAAAGCGTGAACTCGGCTATGCCAAATTGGGCTTGACTAGAATCGAGGACGGAGTTTTCCTTGGCGCTGCTGCTATTGTGCTCCCTGGTGTTACTGTCGGCATGAATTCTATTGTCGGTGCAGGCAGTGTCGTGACAAAGGACATACCTGCCAATGTTGTCGCTGTAGGAAATCCAGCTAGGGTAATATGTTCTGTATTCGATTATTATGCAAAAGTTAAGTCAAGAATGCAATCTGAAAATTGTTTCGACGAGTCATATACTACACGCAGGAATGTTCCAGAGTCGAAACGTAAGGAAATGATAGAAATAATTGAGAAATATGGATGCGGTTTTGTCGAATAATGTGCAGGATGAACTTTTTGTAGTATTACGATTGAGCAATTTCGGTGCAGGGCGGTTGTGGTTTGATGTCCGCAATAAACTGGAAGTTTACAGCTACTATTGCAATATACAAAAAAAGGTTGTGTTTTAATTTGTCAATATAATGAATGAGCCATTTTTTGAAATAAAAAAAATAACAGAAAAAGATATAAAAGAGATTCTTGAATTTTATAATTTAGAACGAGGAAAGTCTTTCTCGTACAAATATTTTATGCAAAAATATTCTACTGATTGGGTTCAGAAAGATTTGCTTGGTTATGTCTGTTATATTGATAATAAAATAATCGGTTTTAGAGGAACAACATTGTATAAATTTGGGAAATACACTTTTGCACAATGTGGAGATGCAGTAATGGCAAAAGACTATCGTGGGAAAGGTTATTTTTCTATGTTAGTGTCTGAATTGCAAAAAGAAGCTTGTAATCGAAGCATTGATGGAATATTTGTAACTCCGAATAAGCAGGCTAGACGTGTCTATGAGCACAAGTTGGGGTGGCAACATATAGGAGATTTTTATGGGTTCGATTTTGAAGTTAAAACATATCCATTATTAAAAACATTTAATTATTTCAAATGTCCTTGGGGATATTTTGCTATTTTTAAGACGAGAATTAAAGAAAAGATGTTTCCTTTTTTTGCTAATCCCGATGTGAAGGCAGGAAAAGTTTGTGTAAGTATAGACGAAGCATATTTACGATATAAGACATATGGACATTATTCTTGTCTATTATATGATGGTAAAGTGCTATTGTGGTCTTTGTCCGATGGAATGGTGATTTTATATTCTGAAGTGCAAACGATGAATGACCTTCAACATGAAATAACTTTTTTATACAAGTATTGTAAAAGACGTGGTATTCACAAGTTTACATATTCGTGTTATTCAAATTCAGTGCTATTCGATTTGTTAAGCTCAAAATATGAATGTGAAAAAGGGAATCCTGTATATTATTATCCGATTAATCCAGAGATAGAAATTTCTGAATTACAATTTCATGGAATAGATAAAAATGCTTTTGATGTATGAGAATCTTACATGTTGTACAAAGTTTAGGCAAGGGTGGCGCTGAACGTCTGGTCTTAGAAATCTCACAAGCGCTAAAAAAAAATCATCCTGAGATTGAGAACAAGATAATTTCCTTGTCGTCGAAAAACGAATATCTTGAACTCAGTCGGGGACTGGATATTATATATTGTGGCTCGTATGTTCATTTGTCATTGATGCATCGTTCTGATGTAGATATAAGTGAGTATGAGAAAATTGTTGACCAATATAAACCGGACGTTATTCATTCGCACACATATACCGCCGAGTTGGTAAGTCGTGAACATATACGTGATGGTATTGTATATGTCACGCATTGCCATAATAATATGATGGAGTTCGCTCGTTTTAAAATGTCTTGTTTATATCGGAAAGTAGATTTTACAAGGTATTTTGAAAAGATACGTATGGAGCGAAAATATAAGTGTTGTGGGAATAAATTTATTGCTATTTCTGAGGATACGTTAAATTATTACAAGCGAAATTTGAGGAAAGTATTAGCGAACAATGTTGTTCTCATACCTAATGCAATAGACTATGAAAAGTTTCATGGCTCAGCGCAAATAGACAAAAAAAATGAATGCTTAAATCTTGTTATGGTGGGGCACATGTCAGATAATAAAAATCAGATATTTTTGTTAGACGTGCTGAGGTGTGTAAAAAAAAGATATAAAAATGTGAAACTGACATTGGTTGGCGATTGGCGAAATAATGGAGATAAAATTTGCAAAAAGGCTAAGAATCTGGGCTTGTCTGACGATATAGAAATGCCAGGATTGGTTGAAGATGTTCAAAATATTTATTTAAAGAATCACATATATGTGCATTCTGCTTTGTCGGAAGCATTAGGTTTAACCTTGATAGAAGCCATGGCGGCAGGTCTTCCTGTTGTGACACTTGATGGCAAGGGTAACAGGGACTTAATTGAACAAGGGAAAAATGGATATATGGTTTATGAGCAAGATCCAGAAGTTTTTGCGGACAAGATTCTTATGTTGTGGAACGACAGGTCAAAGTATGTGGAGATGTCGCGGTATGCACAGGAGTATGCTTCAAAATTTGACATTAATGTCTATGTCGATAAACTTTTAAATTTGTATAATGAATAAAACTTTAATTTTTTTAGGCGATAATTATCCAATTTCGGCAGGCGAATTCTTTGTCGATGATGAGATGAAGGTGATTGCGCCATATTTTGAGAAGATAATTGTGCTAACGGCGGCAAAGGACGATGGTAGGCGTTTGAATCGTTATGTCCCCGAAAATATGGAGGTAATCCCGTTTTCGCGAGTGGATTTGGAGTCTGCGAAATGGAAGTCAATATGGCGATTGTTTACACCTATGGTATTAGGTGAATTGCTGTTCGCATTAAAGAAATTGCCTGCAAAGTTTTGGCTGAAGGCGTTTAAGATATTGTATGTTGAGATTCATCGGGCATCAAACCTCAGGTCGCTTATGCAGGCAAAACTGAATGAAAAGCATCTGGATATTCATGACTGTGTTTTCTATTCCTATTGGCTCGACTACAAGGCCTTGTCATTGGCTATGCTAAGAAAGAATACTCAGTCGGCAGTCTGCGTGGCTCGTGCTCACAGATGGGACGTGTTTGCAGAAGAAAATAAGACTCCATATCTGCCATTCAGAAAGTTTATTATCTCGAATTTGTCTAAGACTATTTCTATATCGGAGGCAGGAAAGGCTGCATTCAATTCATATTTGTCATGCGATATGGGCGATAAGGTTGTTGTCTCTCGTTTGGGCAAATTTAACCATAGGACTCCATTGTTGCAAAAGCAAAATGATGAGTTTGTGGTATGTAGCTGCAGTAATATGATATCGGTTAAGCGTATTGACAAGATCATAGATGTGTTGTCTTGTTTGCGTGGCTATAAGATGTGTTGGGTACATTTTGGCGACGGTCCGTTGCGTGATGAATTGCAACGGATGGCAAATGACAAGTTGCGGCATATAAATTTTGAATTCATGGGCGTGGTGCCTAATGCCAAGATACTCGACTACTATGCCGAAAACTATGTGGATTTATTCGTCAATCTAAGCGATTCGGAAGGCATACCGGTAAGCATAATGGAGGCTCTGTCGGCTGGCATTCCTGTATTAGCAACAAATGTAGGTGGAACAGGAGAAGCTGTAAATGAGAATAATGGTTTTCTTGTTGAAAAAGAAACACCGGTTACAGACATTGTTGCTATTGTCGATTCATATTTTAAGTGTAGTGCAGTTGATGTTGTGGCAAAGCATCGTAACGCCTACAAATTCTGGGATGAGAATTATGATGCAGGGAAAAATTATGAAGTCTTTTGCAGAATTATTATTGATAGCTAACATAAAAAGTCATATTTTTGCACTAAATATTGTAATAGACAATGAATAATAATGAAATATTATTATCAATAGTTTCGCCAGTATATCGTGGAGAAAAGATGACGGAAGAGTTGGTGCGCAGAATATCGAAAAGTGTTAGCCCGATTACTGAACATTATGAGATAATTCTTGTGAATGATGCGTCTCCCGATGATTCGTGGAATGTTATAAGGGCGGAATGTGAAAAGGATTCGCGCGTAAAGGGTATAAATCTTTCTCGCAACTTTGGTCAACATTATGCAATTTCTGCTGGATTGAAATATTCTGTAGGAGATTGGGTCGTCGTAATGGATTGCGATTTGCAGGATAGACCAGAGGAAATACCTAACTTGTACAACAAGGCATTGGAGGGATATGATTCTGTGTTTGCCCAGAGGGCTAACCGTTCTGATTCGTGGTTGAAAAGAATGTCGTCGAAATGTTTCTATGGACTGTTCTCATATTTAATGGGAACAAAGCAAGACGCAAGTGTGGCGAACTTTGGTATCTACAATAGGAAGGTTGTGGATGCAATTCTTGCAATGGGCGATAAGGTTAGATATTTTCCTACGCAGGTGCAGTGGGTCGGCTTCAGGAAATTTTATTTGCCAGTAGAACACGATCCGCGCCTTGAAGGCAAGTCGAGCTACAGCCTGAGGAAACTTTTCCGTCTGGCCTTCGACACGATAATATCATTTTCGGACAAGCCTTTGAGAATTATGGTTAATGTCGGTGGTATAATAACCTTGATGGCAATGGTAATAGGCATAGTCTACCTTGTTCAATATTTGCGAGGTGCTATAGCTGTAATGGGATATGCCAGTCTTATCATATCGTTGTGGTTTATTGGCGGCGTGTTGATTTTCTTGATTGGAGTTGTTGGCATATACCTCGGCAAGACGTTCGAGCAGGCGAAGAATCGTCAGATATTCATAGTTGACAAAACAATAAATGTGGGATGAAACTGACAGAATTGCAATGGGACAGTGCCTTCTTTGGTATGAAAATATCGCGGATTGATGTTTGTGAAAGTAAAGATGTAAATGTTATCTCCCGAGATGTGTTATGCAAGAATGATTTGGTTTATATTTTTGCAAAACCAGGAATAGGTGTTAATGTTGATGGTAGCAAGCTTGTCGACAGAAAACTTATTTATTGGAAGAATATTGCGGAAGTTACAGCTTGCCGAAATGTAAAGCCTTTTGAGGGTTCGGTACCTAGCGATGATTTATACAGCCTTTCGTTGCAAAGTGGTATATATTCCCGTTTCAAGTTGGATACTAATTTTCCCGAAGGAAGCTACGAACGTTTATATTGCAGATGGATAGAGCAGAGTGTAAACGGTGCGTTTGCCGATGTCGTCCTATGCTACTATGCTGAAGAAAAAATAGCGGGAATGGTAACTGTTTCGGTGAAGGATGGAATTGGAGTGATTGGTCTTGTCGCAGTTGATTCGTCCTATAGAAAAGCAGGTGTTGGTTCGGAACTTTTGCGTGCTGTTGATACGTATCTTTATGAACGTAAGATATATCGTGTTGAAGTTGCTACTCAATACGACAACAAGAATGCCTGTGCATGGTACGAGAAGAACGGGTATGCCGTAAAGGAGCAGACTGATATTTATCATTGGTGGAAAAAGAACTAATCTCGGATTGAAAAAGAGCATCGCATATATATTGCTAGTCGCCGTTAATCTGGTATACGCCTGTGTATGTGTGTTCATGAAGTTGGCGTCTCTGTTTGTTGTCCTATCGTGGCAATATTTGCTATGCTTGCTGTGTGCTGTAGTCGTTATGGGCGTGTATGCAATCTTGTGGCAGCAAATTATCAGAAGGATGGATTTGTCTACGGCATATATGTTCAAGGGAACGTCTTTGATTTTTGTGTTGCTGCTGTCGGCTTTGATTTTTGGAGAGTCGATTACGTTGACTAATATCATTGGATCGGTAGTAATAATTGGCGGTATTGTATTGTATGCAAGGTCATGATATATAAGTTGCTAGTCATATTGAATGTCCTTGTTGCCGCTGCTGCACAAATGCTTTTGAAAAAAGGAGCGCAGAATGAATATAAGTCTTTTGCCAAACAGTATCTTAATATATGGGTGATAAGTGGTTATTGCCTTTTGGGATTGGCAATGCTTTCTAACGTGTTTGCTTTGAGCAATGGCGTAATGGTAAAAGAGGTGTCGATATTGGAGTCCCTTAGCTATCTGTTTGTGCCTTGTTTAAGCTGGATGATATTCAAGGAGAAAATTACCAAAAAAAAGATGTTGGCAATAGGTGTAATAATGTTTGGGGTGATAGTGTTTTTTTGGGAGTTGAGATTTGAAAGATGAGAATGAAGTCTTTGATTTTATGTTAGATTTGTATACTTTTGCGTTACTTGAAGAAGCCAATGAATAATAAATTGATTACAAATATGAATCATATACCATTTAACCTTCCACATCTTACAGGTAAGGAAGCACATTATATGTATCAGGCAGTATATAAAGGTAAATTGTCTGGTAATGGTGAGTACACAAAAAAATGCCAGCAGTTTTTTGAAGAACACTATGGGTTTAAAAAGTGTCTGCTTACAACTAGTTGTACCGATGCTCTTGAAATGGCTTCAATACTATGCGACATAAAGCCTGGTGATGAGGTAATTGTGCCGAGCTATACATTTGTGTCGTCGGCATTGGCTTTTGTCAGGGCTGGTGCAAAGATAGTGTTTGCCGACAGTATGGAGCGCAATCCCAATATCGATGCCGATAAGATTGAAGCATTGATAACACCGCGCACAAAAGTCATTGTCCCTGTGCATTATGCTGGTGTTGCCTGCGATATGGACAAGATTATGGACATTGCAAATCGTCATAATTTGCTGGTAGTGGAAGATGCTGCGCAGGCAATTGATTCTTACTATAAGGGTAAACCGCTTGGCAGTATAGGGCATTTGTCGGCCTTTTCTTTCCACGAAACCAAGAATATAATTTCTGGCGAGGGCGGAATGCTGGTAATAAACGACGAGCGTTTTATCCGTCGTGCCGAAATCATTTGGGAAAAGGGTACAAATCGAGCCGAGTTTTTCCGTGGCGAGGTCAACAAGTACGGCTGGGTTGATACTGACAGTTCGTTCTTGCCTAGCGAGGTGGTTGCAGCTTTCCTGTGGGCGCAGATTGAAAGTCTCGATGATATTCAGACGAAACGCAAGTCGTTGTGGAACAAATATTACGAGCTTTTGAAACCTATTGCCGACAAGGGATGTTTCCGTTTGCCCGACATTCCCGACTATGCTACCAACAATGCGCACATGTTCTATCTTGTATGCAATAGCTTGGAGGAGAGGACGGCACTGATTAATAAACTAAAGGAGAATGATATTTTGGCGGTGTTCCACTACTTGAGTCTGCATAGCAGTCCGTATTATCAGGATAAGCACGATGGACGCGACTTGCCAAACTGCGACAGGTATGCCGATTGCTTGGTTCGTTTGCCAATGTACTACGACTTGACTGAAGACGATGTAGAGAGAATTTGCGAAGTGATAAAGGAACAATTTTAATTGTTGCTGATTCCAGTATGTGTATGCATTCGGCATTTTCTAGCTCGTTTGTGGGTATGCATTCAGCAAAAAAAAAGTGTATGTATTGTGTTGGAATTGATGAAATTGTAGATAAATATTTTTAACATTATGAATTGGATGGCATTATTGGCAATAATAGTTTCGATTGTTGTATTATACTTTGTCGGAACAATCATTACATCTCCATTTGTAGATGAAAGCAAAGATTCTTTTTACGACACATTTGTTAAACTTATAGTCGGTTTCCTTACGGTTACTACGGTATATGCTATTGTAAAGACAGATGGTAATACTGTTCAGCTAGGGTTGCTGCTATTGGGTGCTTTTTATATTGTTAGAAAAGCTTTGAAAAAAGACATAAGAAGGCCTGCTTTTAAAATTTCACTTGTCGGTATTTCGGTTGCTTGTGCAGTAGGTTTGCTTTTCTTTATTTACTATGGCTATTTTTATTACAACAATCCAGTTAATAATATTTTCCATGCCGATCATTATGTATATGCGTTTAATAGTTACAACAATCAATTCTATGGAAATGAAACGTTTGGAATATATTTGGATGGAATGCAAAAAGCAACGCCTTATCATTACCTAGAAGGATGGCTTTGCGCTTTTATTGCAAATATTTTTCACTTAAATTATCTTGAAACATTCTCGATATGTATTCAATGTATTTTTTCTTCAATAGTTATAATTGGACTTATTGCTTATGCACGAACATATACAGATAAATTGGTTGTTATTATTTTTGCGAGTCTTACATTGTTTTTATCAGCTTTTTTGCTTGACTATTCGCCAATACGCCAACATCTTGCTATCGGAGAAAATTGTAAGGACTTAGTTTCTGGAATTTTCATTATTGGATTTATATATAGTATAAGAAAGGGTAATGCGAATTACTTATGGTTACTTTGTCTCCCCATTGCTAATGCTGCATTAACGCCAATAATAATGTCCTCTCTATTTATATTTGCTTTTTGCCAGTATTTTAAGAGTAAGGATAGAAAAAGACTTTTGGAAAATTTGTTTTCGATAATTATATCAAGCATTTTTATTGCTTTGTTCTACATCTTGCAGCATAGTACTTTCCCTGAGGAAAGTTCTGATAGCAATATAATTTCCACTTTGTTTTCAAGTTACTCAATAAAGGATTTTCTCTATATGACATATCGAACCATGGTAAATTATGCAATGTATTTGCCGTATTTCATACCATTGGTTATAATTTTTATCGTTAAAAGAAACGTGTTAAATTTCTTAAAATCTCATGGCGATTTAATTGCCATCTTAGTCGTTTTTGCAATTTGTGGATTATTATGCCATTATATGTACTATCCTATTGATAATTATGATTCGGGACAGTTAGATACACTTGTAACTATGATACTAATGGATTTGTTGGCACTGACATCGTTTCTTTATGTTTTCCAAAACACAAAACATAAAATAGGGAATTGGATACTTTACGCGTTTATGGTTGTTATTAGCGCCTATAATGTATGGGTGTTCACAGAATCAATAATGTCTAGAAGAATAATTGTTGCAGAGGGTCATGATATGGATTACAGAAACAATATTTTGGATTATTTTTCAAAGTATGATATTTCGCATATTGGAGTACGGATGATATCGGGTTCAAGTGGAATTGCTTTTAAGAATACTAATGATTTATATCAGATGAGTTGGTTGGGAGGTACAATGGACGGTTTGGCTGCATTATGCTTGTCGCAGTCAAATTTGTCTGAAGAACAATCTCATTGGAATAGTATTATTCCACAAAGTAATACTTTTAATGGATATTTGTCGCAATTGGAACAGCCATACGATTTAGATAGTGTGCAGGTTGATTTTATAAAAAAGTATAATTTGGGTTATATGGTAGTCCCGTCTGGTTATCAATTGTCAGATGCACTTGCAATGCTTGTTGACACTACCTTTGTCGATAATAAAACAGGTGAGCGATTTATGTTCCTTAAGAGGTGAAATTTTGTAATTCCTAGGCTATGAATTGGATTGCATTGCTTTTGATATTAATCTCTCTTCCTGTTTTTTATGTTGCAGGAACCTTGCTGTTGTGGCTAACGAGAGTAAGGCCGAAAGGAGATATATTTTATGAAACCTTTGTGCGTCTGATTGTCGGTCTCGTTTCTGTTGTTTCTGTTTATGCCATAGTGAAAACCTGTGGGAATACAATACTTTGGGGATTCTTGATTGTCGGCGTTTTGTATCTGCTGTATGCGAAGAGAAACAAATTATTTTTAGGTAAGTATTGCGTTCGAAATCTTTTGCCAGATGACAAAAATATTTTGTTGCCAGTCTTGGGCATGTTTCTGCTTGGCATAGGTTTCTTTTTGTTTCAAGGCTCATTCTTCTATGCAACGCCAATAAACAATATGCCGCACGGCGACTATGCTTTCTATGCTACCGTATCAAGTGTGCTTGACGATTTCGGAGTTGAGGCTTCTGGTTGGGAAAATGTTGTGATTGGTGGCAGTACAGCACCATCTCCTTATCATTACTTTGACATCTGGTTGTCAGTAATTTTCATTAACATATTGCAGGGGGATACTTACGAGGCATTTGTTGTGGTAACGCAGTCGATATACATGGTGATTCTTGCTATGGGAATGATTGCTGTGACACGCAAGGTTATGGACTATACTGATGTCGTTTCCCTTCGACAGGCTCGGGGGGCGAAAAATGGTGGCGTTGGACGTATATTGATACAAATATTGTCAGTGTTGCCCATATTCTTTGCAGGCTTGCTGTTTGTAAAGATACTGCCACAGTCATCCGATTTTATCTTTTCCAATTCGTGCAGTTTGAAGTATTTGTCGGTAAGCATGTTCGTAGTGTGGATTGTGCTTGCTATGCTCGAAAAGAAAGGAGGATGGTATTTGCCAATGCTGTGCTTGCCGGTGGTAAATATTATAACTGCTCCTGTTTCATTCACAACTGCTGTGCTGCTTTTGGGTATGTCGGCATTAAGGAGAAAAAGCTTGAAACATATAGTGTTGTCTGTCGTTTCGGTATTTGCAGTTGCTGTCTTTATCGTGTTGTTCTATTTCTTGCAGGCCGGAGAATCGGCAAGCGGTGGAATGTCCCTTTCTACTATTCTTGATTCTTTCGCCGATGACAAGGCTAAGCCTTTCAAGATTATTTTCGGTTCATTTGCTATATTGTTAAGTGTGTATGCCTATTATTTGTTGCCAACGATTGTTTCTGCAATTTCGCGGAAACGAAACGACTATTGGACTTTGGTAAAGGATAATGCAATTGTGTTAGTGTCTGTAGTTACGGTTGTTTGTGTTGGCACCGTAGTGTGGGGGCTGACGCATGTAATGGCCGATTCCATACAATTCTATATGGTGTCGGCAATCCCGTGGGTAAATGTTGCGATATGGTTACTAATTTTGTTTTCGTTTAAGATTGCAAATAATGTTGCAGGATATTTGGTAATGGCGTTTGTAGTGCTTATGGCAGCATTGAATTTTTATCAGATAGAAAAAGTTCCGTTTTATAGGTACTCGCAGAAATATGTTGATGCTGATTATGTGAAAGATGTATCGGCTGCTATTTCGGAAACGGAAGGATTGCATCTTGGTGTATTCATTCAGGATTCGTCGCAGATGTTTAGATACTGGGATTTCAATTGTTTTGGTGTTGGTGCGGAGTTCAAGCATTTTACTTCTGATTTGTATTTGACAGCAGTTTACCCCGAGCCGAATATTGATAAATTTGCGGAAATTGATAAGCCGAGAATCCAAAAGGCTGTGAAAGGCAATCCGTTCCAAAATTTTATGATTGACTACAAGTCGGCACATCCGGATTCCAGATACGATGAAATTGTGCTTGAATTTGTGAAGGCAAACGATTGCAAGTTTGTTTATCTTAGTTGTGGTTGCAAACTGCCAGAAACCATGGTCCCGTATATAGACAAAGAGTTTCTGAATAAGAAGAGAGGAGAATGTTTTTTCACTTTGAAAGGTTTAAATTAGCAATCTGATGTCAGAAGAAGGTTTTGCATTATCGTTATCATCGAAGGATACTGGAATAATAAAAGGTGTTGCGATATGTCTTATGTTGTGGCATCATCTGTTTCCAAATGCCTTGTATTCTGGAGGAAGTTCTACTGTGGTGTTTATGGCGGCGGTCGGAAAGGTATGTGTGTCGTTATTTTTGCTTATGAGCGGTTACGGTTTGGCTTGCCAGTATTCAAAGGTAATAGCAGGAGCAAAGAATCTGAAAGAAAGATTCGGCGTTACAACCAAATTCATTGCTAAAAGGTATGTGAAATTTTATACTGGATATTGGGTTATCTTTTTGATATTCAGTGTGATAAGTGGGGGGTGGCTTGGCGCGTCGTTTGAGAGCCGATACGAAACTGATAATATTCTGTTTCCTCTTGTAGTGGATTTCTTTGGTTTTATGGGCTACCATTCGTATAATATAACATGGTGGTTCAATAGAACTATTCTAATTATGTATGTTATATTTCCATTTCTTTTTATGTTATGCAAGAGATTTCCATATTTGTTTTTTATTGTGACTTTGTTGCTTGTTCCTTTTGGAGATATTGTTCATTTTGCATACCATAGTATAAATAGGTGGTTATTCCCATTTTGTGCTGGAATAATTTGGTCGATTAAGATTCCGCAAGGATATACAATTACGAATAAGCGTAAGTATTTGATATTGTTGCCTATAACTTTAATATTGTGTTGTGTGCTTGTGTATTTTAGGCAGAACAGAATTATTCCTTATTTCTCTGGTATTGCCGTTGATGGATTGCTTGCGTTTGTCATTTCAATGCTAGTGATAATGCTTATACGCAATTTACCTGTTGTAAATGTTGTATTTTCATTTCTTGGCAAACATTCCGCTAATATGTATATGGTACATACATTTTTATTTTCGTATTGGTTTCCGCAGTTCATATATGCGCCTAAATATGCGATTCTAATCTTTTTGCTGTTGCTGTTATGTTCGTTGGCAATAAGTTTGGCGTTGGAATTTATAAAGACAAAGTGCTGTATATATAAGCTGTCTGATTATGTTGTGCGGAAGATAGATGCGTTGTAATCAGTTTGTTGTGGTGTTCCGTGTTCAGGAATACCCGGTAAAACCTGTATCAATGAAAGGCAAGTACTACAGGCGGCAGGCAAACAGTAATCATCTGCTCTCGGCTAGCGAAATTGCTGATTTGAGTCTTCAGTCACGAAACTTGTCGTGGGATTCATACCCAAGAATCGGAACAAGATTCGAAGACTTGTCGGAAGAAAAGATAAAGGATTTTATTGGAAAGGTCAATCAGGGCGAGAGGTTTCGTTTGCCGGAATCACCACGCGAAGCCTTGTCAAAATTAGGAATGATTCAGGATGGTGTGCCAACCAATTCTGCGTATCTGTTGTTTGCCGCCGATGACCCTCACTATAATGTGCATATCGGGCGCTTTAAGACACCGTCGGTGATTATTGACGACAAAATGGTCAGTGGAACTTTGTTTGAGATGGTTGACGAGGCAATGCGCATAATTGTGAGCCATCTTAAGTTTTCGTTCAAATTCAATATTACTGCGACTAACACCAGAAGGACTGAAATTCCCGAATATCCGTTGGCAGCAATTAGGGAATTGCTGTTGAATGCAGTTGTTCACCGTAATTATCAGAGTCCGACGGATGTGCAGATAAAGATATTCGACAGCAAGATAGATTTTTTCAACCCAAGTGGACTTTATGGCAATATCACGGAGGAAGACCTTTCCACCGACACATATAAGGCCAGTACTCGCAACAAGCAGATTGCCGAAGCCTTTTATCTTACAAAAGCTATTGAGAAATATGGTAGCGGTTTTGTGCGTATTAGGATGGAACTGTCAGATTATCCATTGTTGAGGTTCTTTTACAAAAACGAAAGTCATGGCTTTTCTGCAGGTTTTGAATATCTTGCGAATGGCAATCAGCAAGAAAACAAGCAGACTAAAGATACAGAAAAATTGGAGAAAACTACGGAGAAAACTACGGAGAAAACTACGGAGAAAATTCTACGCCTACTAACAGAAAATCCGCGTATGACTAATCGTGAGTTAGCGAGTATATGTGGTTTGACTGAAGATGGAATATATTATAACATAAAGATTCTTAGACAGAATGGTTTGTTGGAACGCATAGGTTCTGACAAAAATGGTTGCTGGAAAGTTAATGAGACAAATCTGCCTGTAAATCCTAGTGCGAATGATAACGATACATTGTCGGATACATTGTCGGATACATTGTCGGATAAATTGCATGATAAATTGCATGATAAATTGCATGATAAATTGCATGATAAATTGCATGATAAATTGCATGATAAA
>CALDKB010000040.1 GCA_937899245.1 uncultured Bacteroidales bacterium
ACTTTTTTGCAGGATAACAAGTTATGTATCAATGAGATTTAATTAGAAATCCCCTAAAAAAGTAATGTGATGTCTCGTGTTTTTTTCTCGGATAGCTGCAATGATTCTTTTCGTATGTTTCCAAATTGTCGGGCGTCGATACTATGATTTATGTCATTTGTCTTATTTTTGCCAAAAAAATCAACCATGCGAAGATTAGTATTCTTATTCTAATTGATGTTGTTGGTGGTTCTTGCCGGTTGCAACAAGTATCCGAATGGTACACCACGCGATGGCATTACCAAGGTTTGTGACTATTTGTACGAAACCACGATGGACACCTACGAGCCAACTGCTGCGTATGCGCTTATGACCGACGAAAATTTCGATTATGCTGCTGCTTGTTCTGCTGTACGCAACGGCAAGTATTTTGGACGTAATTTCGACTGGTATTACGACAAGTCGGTTGAGTTTATAATGCATGTTCCGGCGGCGGAGGGACGTTTCGCAAGTGTTGGCGTGGTTGGCGGATTGCCGATGATGAAGGCCAAACTGGTGGAGTCTGGCAAGGACAGCGAGTATTATGCCATGCTTCCGTATTTGACTGTTGACGGCATTAACGAAAATGGCGTCACCGTAAGCATGAATGTGGTTCCAAACGATTTCCCAAATACAAATATTAAAGGTAATGGCGGGCCTACAATTACAACGCTTATGGTTCCTCGCTATATCCTCGACAATGCTCGGTCAGCACGGCATGCAGTTGAACTTATTCAGGATGCAAATATCGTGTATTCGGCTGTCGGGAAGATGGAGTTCCACTATATGATTGCAGATGAGAACGAAACTTATATTGTTGAATTCTTTGGCGACAGCATTGCATATACTGACGAGCTGAAAATTATGACAAATTATTTTGTGACTATCGATACTCTTACTGCCCATGCCATGGGAATGGAAAGGTATGATATTCTAAAGGCGGGTTATGCACAGGCAAATACTCTCGACGGAATGCGTGACCTTATGCAGAGTGTTAAGTATTCGCAGATGTACGACCGTTCGGTGGATCCGTTCTGGTATTCAGAATATAATGGTGACTGGCGTGAGTATGGGTATCCTGATTTGACGATTCGTTCGCCTCATTCCGAATACGAGAAGGTTATAAAGGATGGAATTCGCCGTCGCAAGCTAAATGCTCGCAAGTTGATTTACGACATTTGGCACACTCAGCACGAGACAATATATGATATTGAAAATAAGACTCTTGAAATATATGTTCAGGAGGACTTGGTGCATAAGTACAGCTTTTCGCTGTAGCAACTATACGCTGAATTCGTAGTCGGGATCGTACCAGCCGGTGTCTTCTTTCAAAAGGTCGTACTCTTCGCCAGTTTCAAGGTTTGTGACGTGGATTATGCCGGCTACTTCGTCGTAGTCGAATTTGTATTTTGAGTTCTTTGTGTCGTTTTTCTTGGGTGTATCCATTGTTGTGATTTTGGGTGCAAAGTTATGCTAAAAATCTTAATTAGTTAAATTTGTTTAAGTATTGATAGACCCTTGACTGTCAGGTAGTATTTTTGTCTTGGGTGATTTGGCCTGTCGAAATATAGCATTTTTACGATTTTTTTGCTTATTGCCGGGTTCTGATAGGTGTTCTTGGAATTTTTTTTCTGTCTTTCAATCCCATCTCTGCTATTATTTGCAATGCAGAGAGTTGCTTGTTTGCGATTGCTTTGGCTATGACTAACAGATTGTTTGTAGTCTTAAAGCTCTTTATATTAGCTTTCTCAACAGAAATTTGTGGGGTTGTTTGAGGGGTGGATTCTTGCTGCATTTTGGTCATTAGCATTGCCTCGAATTTGTAGTTCAAAACCTGTTGGATGAATTAGAATAATGCATATTTGACTTGACCGATAGGTTTATG
>CALDKB010000041.1 GCA_937899245.1 uncultured Bacteroidales bacterium
GGAACACAGCGGAAATAGCGAATCTGTATTTAGGATTGTGCGACAAAACCCTGAGCAAGGAAAGCATTGGGGCAAGGCGGACCGAACTGCTGGCACTTGCTACGGACAGTAGCTTTGTGTACTCTGGCATGGCCGAAAACCTGTACGAATATGTCTTTGATACGATATTGCCGAAATACATGCCGCTGTTCGAGGATGAAATAATTTCAAAGGCATCGACGGAAGAAGCGGAACATTCAGGCTCACCATTTGTTATCTATCCAAACCCTACAACAGGACATATAACCATAGAGATTGCCACGGAGGACCTTGACGCCGAGACCCTTGAGTTTCTACACCGCTACGGAATGGAGGAGATTGAGGATTGCGCACGCTTGCAGGTTAATATTTATGATGTAAATTCGCGGCTTGTACATAGCAAATCCTATACTTATGACGCACCAGTCCAAATAGACATAAGCAATTGCCCTGCAGGCACATACATGGTTGAGATAAAGGGCTGCTACAGCGATATGGTGCAAACCAAGGTGGTAAAGATGTAGATGTGTAACTTTAAAAATGCTAGTTATGAAAAACAGGATAACAAAAAGCGCTGTCAAAACGATTGTACTTGTTATATTATGTGTCATGTCTGTAAGAGCATATTCACAAGAAAGATTTAATAAAGTTATAAATTTAGCCAGAGAATCAAACCATGTGCTAGTTTCGGTTACTCCTATAAATGGCAATTACATATTAATATGTGGAACGTATGAGTTGTATGGAGACAACATGTGTTCTTTGATTGCCAAAATTGACAGAAACGGAGATTGCCAGTACAAAACAATAATATGCGACGAGCAAAATGATGTAACGGAGGGCAAAGAGACAAATCAGGTCTTCTATACACCAGAAGGAACCTATAAATATGTATTTAATGTCAAAAATGAAAAGGCAATGCTTTGCGAGTTTAATGATAGTCTGGAAATAATAGAAGATTTTGGATATCCATATTCAAATGGACAAAGATGTTTAGGCTTTTTTATACAAGATAGCAATGTATATTTAAGCGGTCAATATCATAACAGCGAAGGATATCATGGGTATATAGAAAAATATGACTCAGACGGAAATATTGTTTCAAACCTTGGATTTGAAGAAACCTATTCCGAGCAGAATGGTTTTGGCCAGATGCTGATGCAAGATAACAATATATTTGTTACAGGTACTATGCTGTCAAATGGCAAAATGCTTTGGCATCTAATGAAGCTTGACACATCCTTAAACATAATCTGGCAACGCACATTTGGTCGTAGCGGCTGGAACAACGGTACCAAGACTTTTCTTTATCCCTCCCCCGACAGCAGTTACGTCATGAGCGGGATGTATCCGGTGTGCAGCGGCAACTCTGCGCAGTGCGTTCGCAAGATAGACGACAGCGGCAACCTGCTGTGGGAAAAGGTGATAAAAAACTATTATTCAAATTACTACAACGGACCAGGAATGTTTGCAATGGAGAAAACATTCGATGTGTATGTGGATGACGAAAGTTGCATATATGTAGTAGGGAACGGTGCAAATTCTTCTGTAGGTCAGGCAGGGTTTCTAACAAAACTATCCCCTCGCGGCAATATTATGTACCGTAGATTCTATACGCCAGATGGTTCGCAAAACGGGCCGGATATTTTTCTAACCAGCATAAAGCCAACACCAGACGGCGGCTTCATAATGGGCGGCTACACATACGATGACTATTATACGGCCGAGGATTTCGGGGACTACTACCAGCAGCCCTGGCTCGTAAAGACCGACCACGATGGCCTGGACGGCCTATGCTATACGGAACTGCCCGAACTTACCCTTGATGTTTTCATTCCCGATACTGTCTGCAACATGGATACAATAGACTGCGTAGTAAACATCAGCGGCCCATCGGCTCCATACACGCTGGAGTTCGGTACGGGACAGGTAATCGACAGCATCTACTACCCCGATATATTCGTGCCGAGCGAAATAGGTATAGACACGGTGCTTAGCGGAGACCTCATGTATAACTACACGGAAAATGTGGCCGAGGCCACCATAAAGGACACCGCCGAGAACATCATTGCCCGCCACTACAACATCGCCACCCCCACGCTCCCCGGCGAGCAGCAGCTGGCAATAACGCTCACGGACTATTACGGCAATACCAAGACCATCTACAAGGACATCTATGTAAATGCCTGCCACGAGGTTGAAGTTGATGATAATGAAAATGTTGTATTGTCGGTATACCCCAATCCGGCACGGGAAAACATCATGGTGGACGGCGAAAATATAGCAGGCATACAAATATGCAACCTGCTCGGCAGTGTGGTTTACGAAACGCAGCAATGCAACGGCAGCAATGTAATCTCCATGGATGGCATGGGCGCAGGCAGCTATTTTGTAAGGATTACAATGGAAGACGGAAAAGTTGTAACGAAAAAGATAGTTGTTGTGAGATGAGAATGGACAGTCATCGAACCATTTAAACAAACCTAAACGACAAAGAAAACCGAACAAAAAGCACTTACATATTTATCCCGTGTCCATGGCTTTAGCCATGTAATCAAACCATCGCCTTTGGCGATACCTTGATACATTACGTTGTAAAAAGGAGATTCCGGACAAACGAACTCACAAGCAACGTTCCTTTTGCTGTTCGTTCAGTTTTCCGGAATGACAGCACTATGCAAAAGTCTCCCCGAAGACGCGCACTCCCCGCAACGGTCGTTACGGAAGCTATAATTTGTCGGCGATACGGAATGTGGAGCCGTTACAAATTAAGCAGTCCGAAACGAAGTTCACGAAGCTTGCGAGTAAATCTCCCCCCCGAAGAGGAAATGCGAAAAAAGAACAAACACGAAAAATAAATCAAAAATCCACCCCTTTCCCAGATTCTGAACCAAGTTCAGCATGACGAAAAGGGATGGATTTTTTTTCAAGGCAGGAGCCTTGAGAATACTGCGTCGTAGGCTGTGCTTCGACAGGCTCAGCATGGCAGAGCCTACGTCGAGTGGGATAGTGGTTGTGAGATGACCTATAGATTGGATTACTTTGCTTTATGAGATGCTTCCAATAATTTCTCTGAGCCTTGATACGACAACTTCTCCAATAATTTGTATCATATCATCAGGCGAGTTATTGTTTGTGTATTGGTCGAAAGCGTCATAATACCGTTTGCGATCTGAAAATTTTATGGTTACAGGTGGTAATCCGCCTTTTATTAGTTGCAAATTCATCAATAATCGGCCAGTTCTGCCGTTCCCATCAATAAATGGGTGGATACTTTCAAATCGTAGGTGGAAAAGAGCTACTTGTTCAATAATATGCAACGAATTTTCCCATTTATTATAATCGTAAATAAGTTCTTCTATTTTCTGCTCTATTAAGTATGGTGCAACTGGTTCTGTTGAAGCTCCTGCGATACGAACATTTACGCGTCTGAAAGTGCCACGGTCTTCTGGGCGGTCGGCCAAAACCAATGAGTGAATTCTTTTGATTTCAAAAGCTGTAAGATTGGCTTCGGAATGGGCAAGGTCTTCTATGTATTTAAAAGCTTCTTTATAACCAACAGCTTCAAGATGGTCTTTAAGTGGTTTCTGGTCAATAGTGATTCCTTGCAGAACTAATGCAGTTTCGTGCATTGTTAATGTGTTGCCTTCAATTGCATTGCTATTATATGTGTGTTCAACTATAAATATCTCTCTTATTGCTTCTATTTCTGCGGGAGTTAAAGGTCTGCAATTGTCAAGTTCTTTTTTTAGATTATTTATTTGCTCTAGAATAGGGGTGTATTTTTTCGTTGGTTTACTTTTAGAATATGTTCTGGCATCGGTTGGTTTTGGTGCATCATCGGGAATTAGGTACAAATTGCCTTGCCTTATTACTCCAGCAATGCGACCTTGTTCGCATAGTAAACGAACTCTTCGCGAGGATATTCCCCACAATGTTGCCGCTTCTGAAACTTTAATGTATTTCATATCGTTCCTATTTTTCTTTAAATCAGTTGCAAATATAATTATATTGTTCCGATTTTTGAGGTTTTGGGAATAATATGTTTGTGGATTGATGAATAAATGAACTAGTGAAGTCGGCAATATAAAAACCCTCCATTCGTCATCCTGAACTGTCATCCCGTACTACGATACGGGACAGGATATGGAATGGAGGGAATATTATTTAATCAAAAAAGATTATTCTTCTTCAAGCTGGTTGCACTTGCAGTCGAGGTTGCGGTCGCCGTAAGCGTTGTCAATCTTTGCAACGTAAGGCCAGAACTTGTTTTCCTTGATCCATGGCAACGGGAAGGCTGCCTTTTCACGTGGATAGCAGTGGTTCCATTCGCTTGCAGTACATTCAATCTGAGTGTGAGGCGCATTTACCAATGGGTTGTCCTCGCGTGTGTACTTGCCTGCCTTAATGTCTTCGCATTCCTGCTTGATAACCTTCATTGTGTCGATGAAGCGGTCGAGTTCCTGCTTGCTTTCGCTTTCGGTAGGTTCAACCATCAAGGTCTCGTGTACTGGGAACGACAATGTTGGTGCGTGGAAACCGAAGTCCATAAGTCTGTGTGCGATATCAGCAGCTTCAACGCCGTATTCAGCGCGGAAACTCTGTACGTTAAGGATCATTTCGTGTGCGCAACGTCCAGTTTCACCAGTGTAAAGAACCTGGAATGTGTCCTTCAATTCGCTTGCAATGTAGTTAGCGTTCAAGATAGCCAGCTTTGTTGCTTCTCTCAAACCTCTTTCGCCCATCATCTTGATGTAAGCGTAGGTGATAGGAAGAATCATTGCACTGCCGAAAGGTGCAGATGTGATAGCTCTGATGCCCTTCTTGCCGCCAGTCTTAACAACTGTGTGAGTTGGAAGGAAGTCAACAAGCTTCTTGCATACAGAAACAGTTCCGATACCAGGACCGCCACCGCCGTGAGGGCTTGCAAATGTCTTGTGGAGGTTCAAGTGGCAAACGTCTGCTCCGATAGTTCCAGGATTTGTAAGAGCTACCTGTGCGTTCATATTTGCACCGTCCATATAAACCAAACCGCCATTGTCGTGGATTATCTTAACGATGTCCAAAATCTTGTTTTCGAATACGCCGTGAGTTGAAGGGTAGGTGATCATCATTGCAGCAAGGTTGTCCTTGTTTGCTTCTGCCTTTGCCTTCAAGTCCTTAACGTCGATGTTACCGTGTTCGTCGCAGTTTACAAGAACAAGCTTGAAACCTGCCATTGCCATACTTGCTGGGTTTGTTCCGTGTGCAGATGTCGGGATGATACAGATATTTCTGTGTGCCTGCTTGTTAGCAATGTGGTAAGCACGGATAATCATCAAACCTGTGTGTTCGCCAGTTGCACCAGAATTTGGCTGCAATGTTGTTGCTGCAAATCCAGTGATTGTCGAAAGGTCCTTGGAAATATCGTTGATAAGTTCGTAGTAACCTAATGCCTGGTTCTTTGGAACGAATGGGTGGATATTTGCGAATTCCGGCCAGCTCAATGGCAACATAGATGTTGCAGGGTTGAGCTTCATTGTGCACGAACCAAGTGAAATCATTGACTGAGTCAAAGAAATGTCGCGTCTTTCAAGTTTCTTGATGTAACGCATCATTTCTGTTTCGCTGTGGTAGCTGTTGAATACCTTCTGGGTGAGGATAGCGTCGGTTCTTGCGAACTTAGCGTCCATTGCAATCATCGGAACTTCGGTAACCTTCTTTGCTTCCTTGCCGTTTGCGATAGCAAAGATTTCAAGAATGTTGTTTACGTCGTCGATCGACATCAATTCGTCTGTGCTGAAACCAACGGTCTTTTCGTCGATGTAGTGAAGGTTGATCTTGCGCTGCAAAGCGAGCTTTTCAATTGCCTTGCTGTCGGCACCGTTAACGATAACAGTATCGAAAATGTTTGTGCAAGCAATCTTGTAACCTAACTTCTTGATTTCGGCAGCGAGGAATTTAGCAGAAGAGTAGATGTTTGTTGCAATTCTCTTCATTCCTTCTGGTCCGTGATATACAGCGTAGAAACCTGCCATCATAGCAAGAAGTGCCTGTGCTGTACAGATGTTCGAAGTTGCATCTTCGCGTTTGATGTGCTGTTCACGAGTCTGAAGAGCAAGACGCAAAGCCTTCTTTCCGAATTTGTCAACGCTAACGCCGATAATTCTACCCGGCATTTTACGTTTGTACTTGTCCGAAGTAGCCATAAATGCTGCGTGAGGACCGCCGAATCCCATTGGAAGGCCGAAACGCTGAGTGTTACCAACTGCGATGTCGGCACCCCAAGAAGCCGGTGACTTCAAAAGTACAAGAGACATTGTGTCAACAACTGCTGTTACGAGCATTTCGTTTGCGTGTGCTTCTTCTGTGAATTTTGCATAGTCTCTGATTTCGCCGCTAGCTGTCGGGTACTGAACTATTGCACCGATATATTTGTTAGAAAGTTTTACTTTCTTGAAGTCGCCAACTTCAACAACGATTCCCAATGGTTCGGTTCTCATTAGGATAACGTCCAAAGTCTGTGGGAAGATGTCCTTGTCGACGAAAACGATGTTTCTTCCTTCCTTAGCTGCCTGACGAGAACGGCATTCGAACATCATTCTTGCTGCTTCAGCTGCTGCAGTACCTTCGTCGAGAAGTGAGCAGTTTGCAAGTTCCATTCCGGTAAGTTCGGTAATTACAGTCTGGAAGTTCAAGAGAGCTTCGAGACGGCCCTGTGAAATTTCTGCCTGATATGGAGTGTATGATGTGTACCAGCTCGGATTTTCGAAAACATTGCGGAGGATTACCGAAGGAACAGCTGTTCCGTAGTAGCCCATACCGATAAGCGAGCGGTAGATCTTGTTCTTCGATGCCATTGCCTTGAGTTTTACAAGGAATTCATCCTCGGTAAGAGGAGCGTCGAGGTTAAGGTTTTCCTTAAGTCTAATTTGCTTTGGTATAACCTGGTCGATGAATTTGTCGAGCGATTTAGCTCCGACTTTCTTCAGCATTTCAGCGTATTCGCTTTCACGCGGACCCACGTGGCGGGTGTAGAAATCTTCTCTAATCATTGTTTATGTTTTTAATTAGTGTTTGCGTTAAAAAATTGCGTGTAAAATTATAAATTTTTGCTTTCGTAATTCCACTTTGTTGTGGAAATTTTTCAATGAAAAATTATTGGCGTCCGCAAACTCGTTGTCACGGATTTTTGCATTGCGTTGCAGCAAAAACACATAGGAACGTTGTTTTTGACCCTGTAGCGTGCTACGACATTACAAGGTCAAAACCAACGTTTTTTTGTGTGGGTATTTCGCTTTTGTGGCTACTTTTTATCGTGCAGATAATCTTTAAGTGCAACTACATATTCTTTGAAGGCTTCAACGCCTTGTTCGGTGATTCTACATGTAGTACACGGCTTTTTCCCTTTAAAGTCTTTGCTTACAGTGATATATCCTGCTGCTGACAGTTTGTCGATTTGTACGCTAAGGTTGCCAGCTGTGGCTCCTGTCTGATTTTTTATATAGACAAAGTCGGCATTTTCGGCCTCAAGTAGCAACGACATAATCGCAAGTCGCAGTTCGCTGTGCAATATCGGATTTAACGGCTTAAACATAACTTTATTATTATAATTGTTGGGACTTTCTGCTGTTCCTATTCATAATGATGCCAGGAGTAATCAGTACCAGAATGGCCATTCCTGTAAAGATGAACATTTGAAAAGCCGATGAAACCAATAACAAGGCAATAGCGAAACCAAGCAAGCTGCTGATGATGCTTGCGATTGTTATCAGGCGGTTTTTAAGGACAAGACCGGTTGCTGTAGCCGCCATGCCGAGCATGATTATTGTTACTGCAGTAATTGGAAAAACTATTGTTGTTGTATTTCCTGTTGCTGTTCCTTTTATTATAAGGTTTAATAAAAAAAGGATAACAGGCATGCTCAAAGCAAAGATTGCAAAGGTTATCCATATTTTGTTTATGACAAAACCGAGGAGGCTTTGGGATTTCTTTTCACCTTTCTTAAATGTTGTGCGTGCAATGATGAAACCTATGGCTGTCATAAGGAACCATAACAGATTCCAGATAGGTCCACCGCAGTATTCCCATAGAAAAGCTATTGCGGTTGCAAATATTGCTGTTAATGCACCCCAAAAAATCATAGGTACACCTGCATTACGCTCCATATTTCGACGATTTTGTTCAATCGTGTGGCGAATTAATTCAAGACTCTGTTCGGGAGTCATTCCGTTTTCTTGTTGACTCATAGTAAATTAGAATTTAAAGTTTAACATAAAAATTGTTTTGTCATGACTTTTGCAAATATAAACAAGTTTATAATATAAACCATAAATTTTTAAAAAAAAATTTTAATGATAGGGGATTGACGAACAAATAAATCACTCAATCACTTTCCAATGTCCGTTTTTGTCGGCTCCAACGCGTACAATAATATTCGTATCAATTACAGCATAAATATTATTATTCTCCATTCCTTACCTCTCTGATTATTTCATTAATTTCATCAAGTGAAAGGTCTTGTACTCCAGCGTCTGCCGCGTCCTTCCTCATTTTGTCGAAAGCAAGCAAGGCTTTCTTTTCACTATCTTCAATAGATTCCGCCCTTATCTCAAATGGAATCTTTCGTTCGCGTACAACGGCCTTCATAAAGATAATCAGCGCGGCAGTGTTGCTTAGTCCAAAATCATCGCATAGCGCATCGAAATTTCGCTTCAGGTTGCTGTCAACCCTTATTGACATTGTTGATTGTGACATAATTCTATTTTTTTTATTGTTATTTGTACTGCAAATATAATGCAATATTAAATACGGTGTATATATTTTGTAAATATTTATGCAACTTTTTTAATTTTCCGATATGTGACAAAAAAATGGCAGGACAAAAGCGTCTGCCATTATGGGTGTTTATTGCGGATTACTGCCTTTGGCAACGAGCTAAAGGTTGCAAATTCCGAAGGACACTGGATTTTATTCGTTCCAATTATAAAAGCAATTCAATTTATAAATAGGGATCAAATTAACATGTAATTCAACAGATTCGGGATCAGGATAAACTTGCTGTATTTTAACAGAAATAAATTCGTCAGAAGATATATTATGTGGAACTTTTCCTGTTATACAATAACAGTGTCCTTCTAGATTCTTATTTTGATAAAAATGGGCTGTTATTTTTACATTTTCTTTAAAAAAATGCGAGTCTGTTTTATACGGTTTGTCAAGGACTTGCAAATATCCAGATATTCCTCCTTCACAACCTTCACATGAGGATTTTTTCTGGCATCCGCTCAGCATAATCATACCCATTGCTGCAACGAGTAGTGATATAATCAAAGTTCTCTTCATAGCTTTTTGTTTTGTGTTAATGGTGCAAATATATATTTTTTTTTGGAATACGTAGAAATTTTTATTTTTTTGAATGCAGTTGTAAATTGATGGTACGGATTATAAATCCGCTGTTCGAGCCTTCGGGAGTACAAATCCCGAAGGACGTGATACGCAATTCAGATCTGTTTGTGTTTTTTTTCAACGGTGTTTTTTGGGTGGGAACGAGAAAATGTAATTATTTTTGCACTGCGCCGCATAGTGGCACATTAGGCACATAATTTTGTCGCAAAATAAAAGCTTATAAAAATGAAAGGAAGAATTGAACTTTACTATGACATGCCACATCTGGAGGCTTATTTGAAGGCTAGCGGTGCAAATTATGACGGAAGCATACTTAAAGATGTGCTTGATGAATTTATAAAGGAAGCCGTATTACACCACATTGAGGAAAACAAGTTCACCATTATGGGAACTTTGAATAATTTTCTGGAAAACAAGGAACTCTTCATTGGAAGTCGCGAACTTTTCAGGCGGTTGCCAAAGGCTACGGAAGACATTTTTTTCGACACCGACGAGGACACCTTGCTGGAGTGTTCGGATTACCTTGTCGAAAAGGAACGCCCGTTGCTGCTAGATTGGCAGACAACAGGCAAGCACAACGAACAGAAAGTATTCAGAACGACAGCTGATGTCTGCTTTGAAAAAGAGCAAGAGATTGCAGCACAAGATAATGAGAAGGATTGTCCGATTATTTTTCTCGATTTCGATGGCGTTCTGAACACCGAGAAATATTATTGCGAATTGAAAAGCAAGGGTCTGCCCAGCGATGACAAATATGGTCAGTTGTTCGACCCCGAGGCTGTGGCGAATCTGCGGAAAATTATTGATGCCACTGGTGCGCGTATTGTTGTCAGTTCGTCGTGGCGCTATATGGGGCTGAATGTCTTGCAGAGGATGTGGTACGACCGCGATTTGCCTGGTAGAATTGTAGATATTACGCCTTTGCACCTGCTGGACGACAAACTGCGCGACACCGACTTAACCCAAGTTGATATTCTAAGCTTGTGCCGAGGCAACGAAATAAAGTGGTATTTCGACGAAGTGCTTGATGCCAACAGCAATTCACGCCGATTCGTCATTTTCGACGACTTGAAAGATGTGCTACCCGAACTGCAGGACCATTTCGTCCGCATCGACCCGATTGTGGGGATTACGGAGGGGGATGTGGAAAAGGCGATTGTGGTTATAAATAGGCAAAAATGATATTGTGTATATCTACATTGTGTATATATTTGTGGCGTATTAATTATTTAAAATATAAAGTCATGAAAAAAGTCACATTTGAAACTCTTAATCCTTCTTCAAAAATTTTTGAAGTGTTGAACAACAACAATTTTGCGTGGTGGGAACGATTTAAATCGGAATCAAGTTTTTATATTGAAGTCCGCAAAGACAATCAAATTAATGTATATCATGAAGGCGGTAATGTTGTTAGATTACATTATTGCTCTAAAAGGAATGTATTACAAGCATTTACTCATTGCAAATATTTAGGGCGCGAAGAATTGAAGAATAAATACCTAAATTGTATTGATATTTTAGATGCAGAAATAGACAATATTGTATCAAGAATTAAAGGAATATATTCAGAGAAGAATGGTGTTAATAAAGAAAAATGGAGTGAAAAATATATTCAAGGTCGCCTAATTGAAAACGGACGTACAAAATATATTGATTCCGAATTTGCTTACAAAAATGAAGAAACTGATATTCGTATTGATTTGATAGAATGCGTTAATGGAGAGATTCGTTTTGTGGAATTAAAAAGATTGGATGATGATAGAATGTTGAAAAAAACGGATGACAATCCTGAAGTTATTACGCAAATGAAGAACTACAAACAGTTCGCTATCAAAAATAGAGAGGATATTTTGAAATATTACAATAAGATTTATGAGATTAAACAATCATTAAAGTTGCCTTTGCCAGCACAAAAACCTGTTTCAATATGTGTAGAACCATTATTGATAATTTTTAACCGATGGGAAAAACCACATAGCAAACGAGATAATCATCGTCAGCGTATGGAGGAAAAGTTAAAAAGAGAAAAGATTGATTATATTATTATCGATGAAATTTAAAATATAATGAAAACTGAATTTGAAAAAAAAGAATTTATAAAACACATTAATTTATTAAACTCTAATTTTTTTGATGACGCCAAAGGTGGTGGCGTGTGGTGGAATACTAAAGAGAAATTGTGGGAAGCCTATCCTCATATTCTTCAACATCAGGAAAGTCTAAAAAATCTATTTCCTCATATCCGACAAGAAGTAATGTCATATTTTAAAGAATATGATATTGCTTGGTGGCGTGAGGATGATGACAGGTATTTCCCGACAGGCAACCTCTTATCTTCTCAAATTCATTGCCTAAATCATCTTTTTAGAATAAGGAAAGACCCCAAAGCCGTTTTAAGTATCATTAAAGCTCAATGTAAGGATATTGTTAAAGTTCTGCCGTCACCTATTGACTGGCATGAATATGTATTTGAAAATAATCAAACAAAAAAGATTAACAGTTATATCTCTTTCGAATTTACATATAATAATGTTGATTTACTGAAAGAAAGAACTTGTAAACGTGGCAAGGATTGTACATCTATTGATGCTTTTGTTTATGCTGAAGATGTGAATGGTAAATACATTTTGATACTTATTGAATGGAAATATACTGAAAGTTATGAAAAAGAAGATAAATACAAGGCTAAAGATTATGTTGTGAACACCAGATATAAAGATTTGGCAAGAAGAGACAATTCCAACTTAAATGGATGGAAAGATGAATATTATTGGAATCCTCTGTATGAATTTGCTCGTCAAACATTGTTAATGGAGCGAATTATTCATGAAAAGCCAAAGTGCGGTGCTTTTCCTGTAAAGGCAGATGATTACATCCATATAATTGTTAGACCAAATGAGAATAAGGAAATTATAGATGATATTCAATGCTTTAAAGATTCCGTGAAACATTCGGAAAAGATCATTGAAATCGACCCACAAGAATTTCTTTCCCCATTGCGCGAAAACGAAAAATACAAAGACTTAATTAATTATCTCGAAACTCGCTACTGGAATTCCTAATGACACCAACTTCCCTTTTTGCCCGTTACCTCTGGCTTATAGAACTATTGTCGTACAGCAACGGACTGTCAAAGAATGAAATTGACAGCCGTTGGGCAAACTCCGTCATCAATGATGACGGAGAGACGACAATCCCGCGCCGTACTTTCATCCGAATGAAAGATAACATATTAAGTTTGTTCGACATTCAAATCAGATATGACCGAAAAGAGAAAAAATACTATATTGAGAACGACATCTCGGAGTGTAACAAAAACACCCAATTTCTGCTTTCGGCATTTGCTGTGAACCAGATGGTTAGCGAAAACCGCGACTTGGCAGACCGCATACTTCTTGAAGATACGCCGGCTGGCAGCAACATTTTTCTTCCAGAAATCACCACTGCAATGCGAGAAAACCGTCGGCTGTCAATTACATACCAAAGCCATGAAATGCTTACAGCACGCGAGTTTGAGATTGAACCTTACGCCTTGCGCTACTTTGGTCGGCGTTGGTATGTGCTGGCTCACACCGACTTTCATAATTCACTGCGCCTTTACGCACTTGACCGCATGAAGGATGTGAAAATTAGCGACAAACTGTTCAAACTGCCAGAAGATTTTTCAGCGGACGATTATTTTTCTCGTTATTTTGGCGTGATAGTGACGGATGGCAAAGCGGAAAACATACAATTAAAAACCTCCGAAACACGCGCCAAGTATTTGCGTTCGCTGCCTCTGCACCGTTCCCAGAAAGAGATTGCCTCCAACCTATTTGAATTGCATTTGGTTCCAACCGACGATTTCATCAATGCCGTGCGTGCTATGGAAACGGAAGTGGAGATTGTAAGTCCGGACTGGTTGCGTAAACGGCTCTTACAGGATGCGAAAGATCTGGTAAAGAAATATAGCAAAAAATTGTAGGCAGCAAGCTAAAGATTATAAATCCCGAAGGACGTGGAAAGGCTTGCCGTCAGCTTGGCTTGGTTTCTATGGTTATTTTAGCATATCAATGAATTGTAACATTTGATTCTTTGTGAATGTAAGCCAAACTGGATGGGTAGTACACTCTTCACAACCGCTTTTTCTCACAGTTTCAAAACCGATTTTTAAGACATTATCATTTGGAACTGCTTTAAACATATAATCGTTTCCCATATTAACCTCGTCCCAGTCAATTTCCCTGTTCCCTGTAGCCAAAGAGAATTTTTGTCCTCCGCTTAATTTACTTGCGCTAAAAATTTCAAGAACTTCATCTAAATCATTACCGATTTCATCTGTTTTTGCCCAAAATAGGTCCACAATAAAATATTTTCCTTTCTGTTCTTTTTGTGAATCAAAACAAGGTAGCACTGAATTTAAGAAGAAATTGTATGCTTTTTCTTTTTTGTTTTGTTGGACACGGATACCTGTAATGTATTTATTTGTGATTTTGATTCTGTAAACATCGCCGCTATTTTTCAGCAGAGTATCTATGGTTTGCGAATAGGAAAAAGAAACGGTTAACAATGCAATGGTTAATAATAAATAATTTTTCATTTTTTATATGTTGAATTAATTTATATACTTAAAATTTTTTGCAAATGTAATAAAATTATATCATAAAATTATATGATGTAAAATTATATCAAAATGTTAAATTATTGATAATTAGGCTATTATACTATTGGTGCTTTATTACGGATTTCAAATCCTAATATTCGAGCCTTCGTGAGTGCAAATCCCGAAGGACATATTGTTCGGGCGGATTTGTAATCTGCCTGAGTTGAGTATGAGCATTTGTAATGCCTGTATCGTTGCAACCCTAGAAGAACGAGGAATCCGAACGTCCGATACGGATAAGGTTGTTACAAACCTGTAACTTTGCACAAATATCCGATTTTATATAGGTTGAAAAACATTAATTTCGGATGTTTTGCCGTAAGCAGATGTCTTTCAAGTCCTTTGCCAAACATTTTGTATGCCAGTCTTATCGTCCAAAGCAGATGCATTCTTTTCATCTTGTTGTAGTGCCGGCAAAGGCGAATATGGTTGAAGAAATCTGGACTTATCCCTTCGATATTTCTAATAGCTAGAAGATTTTCGATTCCGTTTTTTGTCTTTTCGAGGAATATCTTGTTTGATTCTATACCTGTGTGTATCACCGGATTGTCAATGTGTTTGATTGTAATGTCATTGAGCTGTAGGTTGAAGCCGAAAAGACTATCTTCGTGTCCGTATTTTTTTAGCAGTTCGCAGAAACGTATCTTCTCGAAAATCTTCCTCGACACCATCATGTTGTTGGTTGTAAAGGCGGAGTAGGGGGCTTTGTTGCGTTTCTCGGCAGACGATTTTTCTACTTTTATGCCGAAAGTATATCGTAGCGATATTTCTGGTGAATATTGTATTTCATTGTACGTTGTTCCTCCACAAACAACATCGATTGCGTAGTTGTCAAGGTATCTTTTAATGAAATTATTGTCAGGAATAGCCGAATCGCAGTCGATGAATATCAGCTTTTCATATTGAGCCATGTCGGCAAGCGAGTTGCGAGTTACGCTTCGTCCACGGTTTTGCTCGTTGACAATATGTTTCACGCCTTTTATGCTTTCGATGGTGTTATTTTCGTCGACAAATTCTTTGGCAGAGCCGTCTTCGAGTACAAGTATTTCAAAATTTATTGCCGATTCGTCGCATTGGCGCGACAAGTCGGCAACAAGTTTTTCTACATTTTGGTTATATGTTGGAATGCAGATGCTTAGCATTGCTAGTTAGTGTTGTCATCCTCTTCGGTGAATTTCTGTATGTCGTTCATCAGCTTTTCAACCTGTTCGTTCACAGCGTTAATCTCCTCCGAAACATCTTCAGACCAGATGGTGTCTTCCATTGTGTTGTCGATATTGTATGCCTTGTGCTTTATGGCGTTTATCTTAGCCCTGTTGTCCTTTTCCCATTTGTCAAACATTTCGGGACAAGTGGAGTACATTGCATTGATTACGGAGTCGTACATGTTGAAAAGTTCATCAAATTCCCAGAGGTCCGACTTCGCCTTGGCGTCGTTTTCGTTAAATGCCTTGTCGGCAGTATTGTAAAATACGCTTGCAATTTCGTCTCCTGCGGCAATGGCATCTTCGCACGAACTGAAATACATGGTGTCGTATTTTTCTATCAGTTCAGCATAGTCGGGGTCGTAGTCCTTGAGATTGATTGTACGTTTGGCATTGTCGTTTTTTTCACACGATGATGCGATAGCGGCAATTGCCGACAGGCAGATAATAATATATGGTAGAAGCCTACTCTTCATTTTCGCCTTCGCCAAGGTATTCGTAGAATTCCGCGAGTGTTATTGTGTCGCCATTGAGCAATACCATGCTGTCGTTGATATCCTTTACGGTGTCGTTTCCCAAAAGCATGGAGCCGTCTTCAAGAAATTCAGGCATTTCGCCGTCATCATAGTTGTACTGGTCGCCCATTAGCTCGTCTAACATCGGACGGATGCTGTCCACCCTTTCAAATAACGATGTGCCGTACTGGTCGTCAACTTCTTTCCAGAAAGCTTCGTCGTTAAAGTTTATCTTTTCTTCAAAGTCCTTTAGTATTCCGTTTTCAAAGGATTCTATTCTGCTCATGTCGAATTCTCCCGACTCCTTGCCCTCGTTATATACGTCTTCGATGATGTCGAAATATAGCATCATGATGTCTCTGTATGTTGACATGATGTCAATCTTGTCGAGTCTTTTTGAAAGTTTTGCCTCCCTTGCGTCAAAGTCCTTTGGATCAGGCTGGCATGAAATCATTGTCGTTGCTAATATTACAGCAGCTAAAATTTTGAGTGCGTTTTTCATTTGCTTTTTTAATTTGGTTATAATTTCTGCAAAATTAGATAAAAATATTTAATGCATAGCAATAATGTTTAGAAACATTGGGTGTTGAAGAGTATGCTGTTATTTTTTGTAAATCATGGGGCTGTTTTAAAGATTTAATGTAACTTTGTGCAGCAAAAAAAACATAAATTAGAAATGGCAAAGTATTCATACACAGAGAAGAAAGATACACGTTCGGGTTTCGGAGCTGGCTTGTTGGAGGCTGGACGTCAGAACGATAAGGTTGTTGCATTGTGTGCCGACCTGATGGGTTCATTGAAAATGGGTGATTTTCAGAAAGAATTCCCCAATCGTTTTTTTCAGGCTGGTATCGCAGAGGCTAATATGATTGGCGTGTCGGCAGGTTTGACAATTGGCGGAATGATTCCATTCTGCGGAACATTTGCCGGATTCGCAACCGGTCGTGTTTATGACCAAATTCGCCAGAGTGTCGCATATTCAAATAAAAACGTAAAGATTGCTGCTTCGCACGCTGGTATTACACTTGGAGAGGATGGCGCTACTCACCAGATTCTCGAGGATATAGGGTTGATGAAAATGCTTCCAAATATGACTGTTATTTGTCCTTGCGACTATAACCAGACTAAGGCGGCGACTATTGCAGCAGCTAAGTATGACGGCCCTGTTTACTTGCGTTTCGGTCGTCCTTCGGTACCAAACTTCACAGATCCTAATCAGATTTTCGAAATAGGTAAGGCACAGCAGTTGTACGAAGGTTCGGATGTTACAATCCTTGCATGCGGACATCTTGTATGGGAAGCTATCACTGCAGCAGAAGCTCTTCTCGAAGAAGGCATAAAGGCTGATGTTTACAATATCCACACTATTAAGCCTTTTGACGCAGATGCGGTTTTGAAGTCTGTAGCAAAGACCAAGTGCATAGTAACTGCAGAAGAACACGAACTCAACGGCGGTTTGTTCGATACAGTAGCACAGGTAATGGCAATGAACAATCCTGTTCCGATGGAAGCTGTAGCCGTACGTGATACCTTTGGCGAAAGCGGTACTCCTGCCGAACTTATGAAAAAGTACGGACTCGACTCAGAGAACATCGTCAAGGCTGTAAAGAAGGTCATTGCCCGCAAGTAGTTAATGGACGACTTTCTGAACGAAAACGAAATCGCAAGGCAGTCGCAGGAGACTGCATTCCGATACATATATTTAAAATATTCCAACCGTCTTTACTTTATTGTAAGGCGGTTGGTTTTTGTTCATTCTGATGCCAACGAAATATTGCACGAAACTTTTCTTCAAGCTCTTGGCTCTCTTTCGCAGTATAATGGCAAACTTCCGCTGTTCGATTGGCTTTGCAAGATTGCTGTCGGACAAACGATGTCTTACGTTGGCAAACGCAATCAGACATATTCGTTTGCTGTAGCTTCGTATGAAGAGGAGACTGCCGAAAAACTTTCCTCCGACGAACTTTTTAGAGGCGATGAGAGACAGCAAAAATTGCAGATGCATATTGCTGCCATGCCGGTAAAGCAACGTGTAGTCTTTGTCCTGAAGCATTTTGACGGGATGGATTTTGTGGAGATGTCGCGCGTGCTGGAGGCCGGCTCCGATGTTTTGGAAACTTTGTTTATGGCGGCTACTGAAAAAGTCGAGGGGGAAGCGCCCTGCGAAGATTGTTTCCTTGTCCCGGATGGCTATTTCGATAAGTTGGAGAGCGAAATTGCAGATAAAATTTCTATTCCAGCTGAAAAAATAAGAGTTGAAATCCTGAAACCATATATTTATCTGGCAATTTTCATTGCGGCCTTGTATTGCATTGTTAGATTGTACGTGCATTTTGTCTCCTGAGCCGCTTCTGCTTTTTCCATTTTCAGTTTGTGGACATGCTTTTTTTCACGGAAAAAAATCCTGGTAAAGATTTTGGCACGGACTTTGTTTAATTTTATGGCGGTGATAAAATTTTTTTATCGCCGGAGGGTTTTTGGCACAAATTTTGAATTCATAAAGAAACGTGAAAGAAAATAAAATAAATGTTAAATAACTAAAAATTTAAAGTCATGAAAACAAAAGTTACATTATTGATGGTTATGGTAGCATTCTTCTTTGCTAGCCAAGTATCTGCACAAGAAATTTTAACAGCAACAAGAGTTGTAAAGTCAAGAGGTGCACAGTCTGAATATGTTGTTCCACAAGGCGACAACGCAATTGAAAGACCAGTATTGTCTAGAGGCGGTTGTGTTGTAAAGTTGGACAACTGGACAGGTTACTATGTTGACATTTGGGTAGACAAGTCTTATAAGGGAAGATTGAATCCTTGGGAAAACTCACAACTTATCCTTCCGGAAGGCTTTAATGAAGTTTACTGCCGTACTATGGGTGAAAGCTACCAGTGGCAATCGGGTGGCGAATGCAACGAACAGTTTGTTCTGCAGGTTCCAGAAGAAGACGAATAGTATTTGTTGAACATAAAATGATGGGCTACATAGGTCCATCATTTTTTTAAGTGTAAAAGGAAATGAGAAAAATAGCTTTATTAATAGTTGCCTTTTTGTTGACAGCAACGATTGCAAGTGCTCACAAGTACGCGCTTATAATTGCAGTTGGCAATTACAACCAGGAATTGACGGGCTGGTATCCAATTAGTGCCGACCATGATGTTCCATTAATCCAGAAGACTCTTGTTGGCTTGGGATTCAATGAAGAGGACATTACCTATTTAAAGGATGATCAGGCAACAAAGCAAGGTATGATGAATGCGTTCAACGACCTTTTGGCAAAGGTTGGCGAAGGTGATGAAGTTGTTATTCATTATAGCGGTCACGGACATCAGATTTTTGATGATAACGGTGACGAAATTGATGGCTTGGACGAATGTCTTGTTTGCTACGATGCTCCAATGAAAATGTACGACGGCTACAAGGGTGAAAAGCATTTCAGAGATGATGAGCTTGGCGTTGTGGTTGAAAAATTCCGTACAAAGTTAGGCAAGGATGGCCATTTGTTGCTTTTCTTGGATTCTTGTCACTCCGGCACAGGTACACGTGGTGCTGCCAAGGTTCGTGGCGGTGCTCCAGCATTGGTTCCTGAAGGATGGCATGCTCCAAGTGGCGCTCCAAAGGTTGACGGAAAAGTTGGTATGGGCATGGGTGCAACATCTTCTAGAGGTGCTGTGGATGCAAACAACCTCGCTAAGTACGTTGTATTCTCTGGTGCAAGTGCAAACGAACTAAACTACGAAACCTTCGACGATGAAGGTACTTCGGTCGGTTCTCTGTCATACTGCATTTACAAGTCGTTCTCGCAGATGAAGGAAGGCGACACTTACCGTCAGGTATTTGCAAGAATTATGGCCGAAATGGCTTCAAAGGCTCCGTTCCAGAATCCAGCTATCGAAGGCGATGTAGACTATACGGTTTTCGGTGGCGATTTCACAACTCAGGCCGAATACTTCAATATGACAAACGTTAAAAACGATTCCATCATCACTATCAATGCTGGTCGTTTGGTTGGTGTTAACCCTGGTACTACAGTAGCATTCGTTGCTCCTGGTACTTCTCATCTCGAGGAAAGCACCGAAGTTATCACTACCGGTCATGTTGTAAGTGCTACAAACTTTGATTCTAAGGTGGCTCTTGATACTAAGAAGAAATTCAAGAACAATCAGGAAGCTTGGGTGTTCGTTAAGGCAAGAACTTTCACCGACCAGAAGGTTAAGGTCAGCATCGACCCAGATATGGATCCTGCACTTAAGTCTGCCTTGAACAAGGAAATCACAAATTCAAGTTTTGCAGAACTTACTACCGATGCTCCAGAAATCACATTGAACTATGGACGTACACGTGGCGCAAAGGTTATTTCAATAAACAATGCGATGTACAATCAAGAGCTTCATAAGATTTCTAATGTTGACGAAACAGCTCTCGAATCTGATGTTATGTCAACATTGAATAACTTTGCACAGGGCAAGATTATCAAGGACTTGGATTTTACAGATGAGCGTTATAACATTGTCATGGAACTTCTTCCTGTTGAAGCGGACATTTATGACGATGGAACTTTTGAAATTACGGAATATCTCGATAAGGAAGATTTCATCCAGAACGAAGTTCCTGGTTTCGGAGTTGAAAATATGGCTGTAATCAAGGTTACAAACAATGGTACAAAGAAGGCATTCTTCAATATCATCGACATCCAGCCAGATGGTTTCATTAACCCGATTATTCCTACCGTTAATGATTCTGATGGTCGTGAATATTACCTTGAACCAGGCGAATCTGCAATCCTTAAGAACACTATCGTAATGTTTGGCCCTCCATACGGAAACGAAGTATTCAAAGTAATTGCAACCAACAAGGCATTCAACCTTTCTGCAACTATCATGCAGCACGGAAGTTCTTCAAGAGGTGATTCTTCTAACATCTTCGAAAGCGCACTTGGTATCGGCAATTCGGGTGTAAATACTCGTGGAGCATCAACAGTAAGCGCAAAGAAGCAGGATGACAAGATGAGCACCTACGAATATACTTTCAAGATTAAGGAAGATTAGTATTTGGAAATATATTTACGAAAGCATCTCAATATTGAGATGCTTTTTTTATTTTTGTCATCGTGAAAAAGATATTTTCCATAATGATATTGACGTTTGCCTATGCTTTAATGTATGGGCAGTCATTGCCGTCGTGGCTGCTTGGCTGTTGGGAAATTCCGCCAGCTTTCGAGGGCGCAGGCAGTTCATACGAGGAATGGTCGATGGTTGCACCTTCGACTATGGAAGGCAAAATCTACAGGATGTTTGATGCCGATACAGTGGTTTTCGACAGGATTATGATTGTTGCTGAAAATTCTAATGTCATACTGAAAATGTCGGTTGAGAAAGATGGCGTTCGGTTCGTTGCCGATTTTTTGTGCAAGATGCTTGGCGAAGATGTATGGGTGTTTGAAAACAAGTCTATTGTTTCTCCAACGGCAGTTTATTATAGAAATTTTGGCGACGGTGTGGCTTCTGCTTGGCTCGAAGTGGCCGACGACAAGGAAGTGTGTTCTGAAATCACAATGTATAGGATAAGGTAATGGAAAAGTTTCCTCAGCTATGTTTCCCTGGATATGAATTCCGACTGAAGACGGAAGGAGGAAAGCCATGTATTTTTGATGAAATTCGCCGCAAGTGGGTTACCTGTACGCCAGAAGAATGGGTGCGTCAGAATCTTGTGCGTTTTCTTGTGCAGGATTGCGTATATCCGCAGGCTTTGGTCGCTTTGGAAAAACAGGTTGTTGTAGCCGAACGCAATCTTCGTTTCGATGCTTTAGTTTACAATCGCGAGATAAAGCCGCTGATGATAATTGAATGTAAGGCACCGACAGTAAAGCTTACGCAAAAGGTTTTCGACCAGATTTGGCACTACAACCTTGAAATAATGGCTCCGTATTTTCTTGTAACCAATGGAATCGACCTTGTTATGGGACAATACGATAGGGAAAAGGGTGTGGAATTTTTTGAGAGGGTAAAGGCGTTTGAAGAACTATTGGGATAACGCTTATATTGTTTATCTTAAAATAACGAAAAACGGCTATCGATTATTCGGTAGCCGTTTTTTGTATAGTACGTTTTTAGTTCAGTTTCACTCTGTAGTTTGTCTTTACCTTTCCTCTTGAGATGTCGGCAAGTCGTTTCTGCAGGAAGCGTTTGCGTATCATATTGATTTTGTCGCAGAAGACAATGCCTTGCAGGTGGTCGAATTCGTGCTGAACAACAACAGCTCCATAACCCGAAACTTTTTCGGTAACTTCCTCGAAGTTTTCGTTAAGGTATGTGACTGTGATGTCGTGGTAGCGTGTAACATCCTCGTGAATGTCGGGAACACTGAGACAACCTTCCTGGAAAACAATCTTCTTAGTTCCTTCGAATGTAACTTTTGGATTAATCATCACGCGTTTGAAATCCTTGCAGGCAGGATCGTCCTCAGCAAAAGGTGCCGCATCAATAACTAGCAAATTTATGTTAAGACCAATCTGCGGGGCTGCAAGTCCGACACCGTTAGAATGGTACATGGTCTCGAACATATTTTCGATAAGTTGCTTGATGTCAGGATAGCTAGCATCGATATCTTCCGATTTTTTCCTAAGTATAGGACTTCCGTAAAGGTAAATAGGTAGTATCATATTTTTGAAAATTTTTCTTGTTCCATAAATGACTGCAGAATTATGGTCGCGCTTATCTTGTCGACCATCATTTTGTCGCGACGCTGGTTTTTCTTTACACCGCCGTCAATCATCGTCTGAAATGCTAGCTTTGATGTAAAGCGTTCGTCAACAGGGAAAAACGGTATGTTAGGAAAAACTTTTTTCAGTCGGTTCAATATTGGCTGTATGTATTGCATTGATTCGGACGGCTGGTTGTTCATCTGCGTTGGCAGACCGTAGATTATTTTCTCGACTTCATTTTTTGAGATGTAGTCAACTAGGAATTTTTCAAGTTCGCCAGACGGTACGGTCTCGAGGGCGCTGGCAATAATTCTGCTGGTGTCGGTAACGGCGATTCCCGTTTTTTTGCGTCCTATGTCCAATGCTATATAGCGTCCCATAACGGTTGCAAAGGTAATAAAGATTTTGGGATTTGAATATTTATTAACTGCGTTAATGATGTTACTTTAACTTCGTAGTGATGTTCGGCAGCTCCTCAACAATTCAAACAAGTTTGATTGTGTTCAGTTTGCACGAACATTGGGCGGTATCTCAGCAATTCAAACAAGTTTAATTGCCTTCGATTTGCACCGACATTGATAATCTGAAGATTTGATGTTGTTTGAGTTTGTTTGAAATCGTTTGTACAAAACAACCTTAAAACTGCCCAGCGAGAAACTTAGAAACGGCGCAGCATTAACGGTGTAGCCATCAAACAATTTTGTATCCGTTCAGGAAATCCTTGACGAGCATTCGCTTCTTGCCTTGCATCTGCAAGTCGTGAATGAAAAGGAATCCGTCGGGAGTGGCAACCTTTATGAAAGTTTTGTTGTCGGAAATGAATGTTCCTGGAGCAATCTCGTGATTTTCAATTGTGAACGATGATTTGAAAATCTTAATAGATACATTTTCCTTTATGTAGCACCATGCAGCAGGATATGGCGATAGCCCTCTGATTAGATTGTGGATGTCAACTGCCTTGTTGTTCCAGTTTATCTGGCAGAATTCCTTTGTGATTTTTGGCGCAGGATGCAATCCGTCAGTCCTGATAGAGTCCTGTTCGATGGCTTTAACGTTTCCTTCGGCAATGATGTCAACAGTCTTGCAAACTGCCTCTGCACCGATTTCCATAAGCTTGTCGTAAAGAGTTCCTATGTTGTCTTCTGGCAAGATTGGGCATTTTTCCTGCATGATTATCATGCCGGTATCGATTTCCTCGTCGATGTAGAAAGTTGTGATTCCGGTTTCGGTTTCGCCGTTGATTATTGCATGATTGATAGGTGCAGCTCCGCGGTAGTCGGGTAGGAGTGCGGCATGAAGATTTATTGTGCCAAGTCTCGGCATTGACCAAACGTCTTTCGGTAGCATTCTGAATGCAACAACAACAAACAAATCGGCATTTATTTCCTTCAGTTGCGACAGAAATTCGCTAGACCTTAATTTTTCCGGCTGTAAAATGGGAAGATTGTTTTCCAGAGCAAATTTCTTTACGTCGGAGAACTGGATCTGTTTGCCGCGTCCTGCCGGTTTGTCGGGGGTCGTTACAACGGCCTTTATGTTATAACCTCTGTCAAGAAGTCGTTTTAGGGAGGTTACCGCAAATTCGGGCGTTCCCATGAAGATTATTGGTGTGTTGGTCATGAAGCTTCCTATTTTTCTTGGATTCTGAGTTTCTTATTTTAAAGACATCTCAGTTATTTTGTACTTATTGCAATTCTGAAACCGTATGGAGCGCCACAGGTGCTAGGTGTTCTGGAATATCTGTACGATACGCGGCTGAACTTTTCGTTGAGGAAAGAGCTTCCGCCACGAACAACAATGTATTTGCTTTCCATTTCGCTTACGTCGGTGGTTTCGCTTCCGAAGTTGCTGTACCATGTGCTGCACCATTCATAAACGTTACCGCTCATGTCGTATATGCCAAGTTCGTTGGCTTTTTTCTGACCTACGGCTTGTGTTGCCAATTTGCTGTTAGCGTCGTACCAAGCTACCTCGGTGATAATGTTGCTTCCAGAATATTTGGTTCCGCGCGAAAGATTTCCACCGCGTGCGGCATATTCCCACTCGGTTTCTGATGGCAGGCGAACATCTTCACCGCTTTTTTCGCTAAGCCAATTGCAATATGCTTTGGCATCGTTCCAGCTAATGTGGGCAACAGGATGGTTGTATTCTGATTTGTCGTATAGTTCGCCTTCGTGGTTGAAGCGCCAGTTAATGCCTTTCATGTATTTTCTTGTTCCGTCGATGCAGACAAGACTTGAGTCTGATTTTTCGGCGTCGGTTGTGTATTTGGCATCATTTATAAATTCAGCGAATTGTCCTACTGTAACTTCGTATTTGCCAATATAAAAGTCCTGAACGCTTTCTTGGTGAGCTGGCTTTTCGTCGTTGTAGCAGTCGGTGCTTTGCTCTTCGGTGCATCCCATTGTAAAGGTTCCGCCCTCAACAAATACCAATTCGTTGTCGCATATATTCATTTCGTGGTTTGCACCTTGACTGTTTTCGTTGCTGTTGCACGAAAACAAGCAAAAAGCAAGAGCGCAAATTGCAATTATTAAGGTAGGTCTTGTCATTTGTCTTTGATTTATTTTTCCAGTACAATTCTAAATCCGTAGTTGAAGTATTTTATTCCCAGTGAGAAATCGCTTCTAAACGAAATTTTGCAGAAATTGGAGTTTACGGCGCAGCTACCTCCGCGAAGAACACTACTGTATCCGATAGTTTCGCCCTGCTGGTTCTTGATTTCGTTACGGCACCATTCGTAAACGTTACCGCTCATGTCGTAGATGCCAAGTTCGTTTGGCTTTTTAGTGCCAACTTGGTGAGTTTTGCCGCCGCTGTTGCTGTCGTACCAAGCAACATCATCGATATCATTGCTTCCAGCATATTTTGTGCTTTTCTGTGGTTTAAGAACGCCACCGCGGGCCGCATATTCCCATTCGGCTTCGGATGGAAGACGATACTTCTTGCCAGTTTTCTTACAAAGTGTTTCTATGAATTTGTTCACGTCCTCGGCGCTGACCCTTTCAACAGGACAAGAATCGCAATCCTTGAAGTAACTCGGGTTGTTTCCCATCACTTCGCGCCATTGTGCCTGTGTGATTTCGTATTTGCCCATGTAGAAGTCGTCGATTGTTATCTGGTTCGACGATTTCATTTCGTTGCTGCCAGTATTGAATTTTCCACCTTTGACAAGAACAGTTTCAATATCAAAGCTTTGTGCTGTAGCAAATGTGGAAATCAATAAAATTGAGATTAATATTAATGTGTTTTTCATCGTGAATTTTTTTGTTTCAAAGGTAATAAATAAGGATGACTTATTACAAGTTCACAATCAAAATTTCAACTCGGCGGTTTAGTTCACGACCTCTGTCGGTGCTGTTGTCGGCTACTGGAACCATAGGGCCAAAACCTCTGTATTTCATTCTTGTTTTTGGAATTCCTCGTTCTATCAGGTAGTTATATACAGAGGCCGCACGTTCGACCGATAGCTTTTTGTTATAATTGTCGCTACCGATATTGTCCGTATGTCCGCGAATTTCAATTCGGATAGATTCCTTTTCGCTTAGAATCTGATATAGCGAGTCGAGCTGTATATAAGAGATAGCAAGCAGTTCCGATGAGTTGAACTCGAAATAAATTTGGTTTAGGCGGAACCTGTCTCCGATTTCTGCATTGTCGAAGGCGGCTCTTGTTATCTGTGTCTTTAGTCCGGTTTCGTCTGTTTCGTTGGGATTGCTCTTGTTGTTGCCAGCATTGTCGGAGCCATTGTTCCCGTCTTTTCCATCGGAATTGAAGCCTTGACTGTTGTCGTTTGAATTATTGCCATCCGAAAGGTTGCCGGCAAAATCGTTGTCGCTAACTTTTCGTGTGTTGTATCCGGTTGCAGGGTCGAAAGAGTCTGACTTCCAGTCGGAACTCCATGCAAGGTCGTTTTGGCATCCGCATTCAAATTCCGATTCGATTTCGAAGACATATATGTCGTCAATTAAATAGTAAGCATAGAAAAACGACGAGTCTGAATATTCGTTTTCGCGGAGTACATATTTAGTTGAGCTGTTGTCGAGAAAGTTGCCTATTGTAAGGTATTGTTCGTTACCGTGAGCACGGTAGTATCCGCAGAATTCTGTCCATTGGTCAGAGTCGTCCATTATGTGTCCGGGACGATTTGTTATTTGTGGCCTTTGGATTATTCGGTCGGCATTTTTTGCGCTTATTTTGTCAACGGTGAGAGTTATTCCGAGAGCATCCACGGAATACATTGATTTCTTTGCGTTTGCGTAGTAAAATTTAACGCAGTAAAGTTTGTCTTTTTGCAGAGGTTCTATCAGTTTTGTCTGGAGATATTCGCGCGAAACACCTCTGTACACTTTTAAGGAATCGTCGAATTTCTCGCGCAAGATAATGCCTGCATAAGCGGAACCATCGTACGGATACATGAATCCAGCAAAATTTTCCGGAACACCAGCCCGCAAGGCACTGCACGAGTGCATGAGGTCCGGCGTGCCGTAGTTTGGATTTATCCAGTCGGGGAAAGGGAACTTAACTGCATATCCGACATAGTCTTCTGGACACGACCATGCGTTTTCGAAGCTATGGTTTTTGACAAGATTTTGCGAATAGGTTTGAAAGGAATTAGAAATTCCGAGCCAACAAAGCAATATAATTATGATTTTATGCCACATAATTATCTTATTTTGCTAGGATAGATTGAGTTGACGTCGATAATTGTGCTGTAGTTTTTCAGGTGTCGTTCTTTTTGTTCCTGACGAATATCATCGATTGTTATCAGGATTCCGGTTTCTTCAACATTTCCAAAATTGATGTTATCGGCAGTTCCGAACGTTTTCATTGTGCTCGAAAGATTCATATAAGCATTTACAAGCGGAGGAACTTTCATGCCTAATTCCTTGACAGACGACTTTAGCTTCTTATAGTCGAGCTGGAAGTTGTTGCCGGCGAACAGTGATTTGTATGTTTGGAAATCGAAGTCTATTGGACTTTTTGGAACGACAAGCTTGTCGTTGTCGGGGAAGTACAGATGGAGAAATGAAAGTAAGATGTTGCGTGCCTGTTGGTTGTAGTGCTTATACATGGTAAATTTCCCGAACAGGTATTTAATATGCTTGTATTCGTGAGTTACAGCGACAATTCCATCCCAGAGGTTGTCGAGAGCGAAAAGTCCTCTTCTGAAATTTTTTAGAAGCTGGTATTCTGGTTGAATGAACGAACGTCCAAGTTCGATTGTGTAGGGCAGGTACTCGGTTACAAATTTTTCGGAATAGTCGAACAGATGCCCGGTTGCAAGCTTTTTGTTTGGATTTCCGAGTGCATATTCGCCAAGGATAAAACGGTAGCCACCGATGATTTGCCTATGCGAAGGGTCCCATACGATAATTTGGCAGTATGGGTTCTCTTCCGACGTGTCGAATTCGTCAATGTCGATTGCTTTTCCCGTGCCACCGCCCGCATTCCTGAACGTAATTTCGCGCAGGCGTCCAAGTTCCTTTATTAAATTTGGACAATCGTGGTTGGTGAAAAGATAAATTTCGTTCGAGCCATAATTAGTCTTTCTCAGCATCCGGTCTTTTGTCAGTTCGCTGAGCAATAAGTCTTTGCTTATCGGATTAATTATGTTGCTTGTTTTTTTCATTAGAAAAGAACTCCGACTTTTAGGCTAATGTCGTTGAGCTTAATGCTAGGATTAGCGCTGCTGGTACCTGTTTCGTCTTTGTATGCTTTAATCTTGTCAAGGTCGATAAATGTATTAAGGTAGTCAATCTCTACTAGCAGGCGTGTGTTGCCAACCATGGCCCATTCGAAGCCGCCACCGACAAACCATCCAATATTGAACAGGTTGGCGGTTTTGTTTGAAACGTATGATTCGAGTCCAGGAGAGATTTTTGCCTTGATGCGTACCATCGGATCAGCACCAATCTTCAGGAAATAGGTTAGGTAGCCGATTTCGTTCGTACATCCTCTGATGCCGATAGGAACTTCGATGTATGATGTAGAGTACTTGAAACTTTGTACATCTTTTCCTCCGATATAGTTTCCGTCAACTTCCTGAAAGGTTTCGGTTCCATACTTGAACTTGGCGATGCCGCCCAAGTTGCAGAATCCTGCCGATACGTTGAATGAAAAGTTGTTGGCAAAGTTTACATCCATGGTAGCTCCGAATCCATAGGATATTTTTGCCTTTTCGTTTGAGAAGTATGTTTTGCTGTCCGACATTAGCCACGATGTTCCTATCTTGGCGTAAAGACCTCCGGATATTCTGTTTTTGGGCTGTGCAAATGCAGTGCTGATTGTTAGTAGTATGATTATTAATACGAAAAACTTTTTCATTGTTATGATGACTAATTATTTAATTGACAAAATTATATATAATTTGCGAATGCCAATGTTTTTTTTTTCTTAATAGTGATTCTATTTTTAATTTTGCGTGTCGTAATTTAAGTTGAATGAGAAATTTTTTGTTGGCGATAGTAGCATTGGCAATTTTGTGCGTGTCGTGCAATCCAAATCCTTTGGATGTTGATGTGTCTGATGTAGAATGCAATGTACAGCTGGAGCGTTTTGATGTCGATTTCTATGGGTGTTCTTCCGATGCTCCATATCCGGTTGTGACTATGCTTGCCGAAAAGTATCCCGACTTCTTTGAGACATACAATGCTTACATTATTTCTTGCGGTTCGTATAGCGACCTGGCGTATTACGATTGCTTGAAGGTTTTCTTTTCCGACTATTCTGTTGTCGAGGCGTATAATGCTGTGCAAAAGGAATTTGCAAATTGTGACGATGTGCAGTCGGCTCTTAATGATGGATTCCGTCATTTGTCATATTATTACCCTGATGAGCCCTTGCCTCGAGCCCTGTCGTTTATTGCTGGTTTTAACCAGTCGGTAGTTTTGATGGACGGCTACGTGGGTGTTGGCCTCGACAAGTATCTGGGCGCCGATTGTCCTCTTTATGATATGATGCAGGTTCCCGGCTTTGCCAAAAAGGAGATGCAGAGAAAGCGAATTCCTGTTGATGTGATGTCTGAATGGTTCCGTGATAGATATCCGTATGCACCAGAAGTTGAGAATCTGGCAAACATTATGATTTACAACGGCATGCTTTTATATTTTGTGGAGGCAATGTTTCCCGATATGCCCGAAACAGATAGACTTACCTATACCGACGACGAACTCGATTATTGCAAGTATTATGAGTCGGAAATGTGGACAAGTCTTATTGAAAATGGTTATTTGTTCTCGACAGATGGCTTTACAATAAAGAAGTTTACCGAAAATGCTCCTTTTACGTCTCCATTTGGCTCCGATTGTCCTCCTCGAGCTGTAAACTGGCTTGGACTTCAGATAGTAAAGTCATACGTTAAGAATAATGAAGTGGCGCTGCAAGATTTGGTGTCGGAGACCGATTATCAAAAGATCCTTAATTTGTCGGAATATTCACCAAGGTAGTGAGCTGCATGTTGTCCAATCGACAATCTAAATAGGAAGCCCGTTTATTTTGTTTCCAGAATTTTGAATTCTACGCGGCGATTTCTGCTTCGTCCGTCTTCGGTATCGTTGTCGGCTATTGGCTTTTCGTAAGCATAACCCTTGTATGTCAGGCGGCTTCCGGCTATTCCTTTGTCGATGAGGTATTCAACTACGGTTTTCGCTCTGCTTTCCGATAGGTCGGTGTTGTATTGAAGGCTGCCCTGGTTGTCGGTGTGCCCCGAAATTTCAATTTTCAGGTTAGTCTGCTTGTTGAGAATTTCAGCTATCCTGTCGAGTTCGGCGAATGATTCGGGCTGAAGCGTTGATTTGTTGTAATCGAAGAAAATGTTTTTCAGAATGATTGTAGTGCCCACCTGAATTTTTTTCAGCATGACGTCTAGTTCGAATTCTTGGAAGTCGGCAGTATCGGGCAAATTGAAGTTTTCGCTGTGGAAAAGATAACCGTCCTTGCTTACGCTAAGACCATAGTTTTTTCCCGATGGCAAGTTCACAATATATGCTCCTGACTGGCTGTTCGATTTGAATGTTGATATTATTTCGTTCCTGCTGTTGTCGGTAATTTCAATATTTGCTTCCAACGGCGAGCCGTTGTCGGCGTCTGAAACTGAGCCCTTGACAAGAGTTACGAGGACTTTTTGCATGTCGTTTTTCTTTTCCTTAGTCGGGAAACGTAGTTCATATATGTCGTGCAAGCCGAAGCCTTCGTTGCGTACCGAAGTGTAGTATGCGTTTCTGCCGCTGGCAGTTATTGAGAAGAAAACGTCGTCGAGTGGCGTGTTGATCGGGTATCCTAGATTCTGAGGTTCCGTCCAGTTTCCGTTTTCGTCCTTTTCGGTTTTAAAGATGTCGTAGCCGCCCATAGTGTTGTGTCCGTTTGAACTGAAATACAGTGTACGTCCGTCGGGATGGATGAAGACGTCGCATTCGTCGTATTCGGAGTTCACGGGTTTGCCAATGTTTATTGGCTTCGACCAGTTGCCGTACCTGTCGATGGTAGAATAGAAGATGTCGCGGCCACCAATCGATTTGCTGTTGTTGCCGGAAATAAAGTACAGTGTTCTGTTGTCGGACGAAAGGCAGGCTCGCGATTCGTGTGATGTCTGGTTTATGTTTTCCGAGATGTTTTTTGGCTTTTGCCATTTGACGCCTTTAAGCGTAGAAACGTAAATGTCGCCACCGTTTTCGTCAACATAGACGTACATTGTCTGTCCGTCGGCAGAAAGTCCTACGATTGCGTCATGCAGCTTTGTGTTCAGTGGCGCGCCAATACTGCGGGCCTTCGACCAGCCAGACGATGTATTCGAGCTTACGTAAATGTCCTCGTAGTACATGCCGTCTTCGGCGAGCATCTTTCCTGTTGAGCCCTCGCGGCGGGATGTAAAATACAGCTTCGAGCCGTCGGATGTTACCAGCGGTCCGTATTCGCGGTATTGGGTATTGATGTTTTCTCCTAGATTTATGATTTCAACATCGACGGTGTCCTTGATTATTTCGATTCCGCTTTTGCATTGCAGCAAGAGGCGGCGCACCTCGGCTTCTTCCTTTTTGTCCCTGACAGTTCTTAGGTAGTCGGAATAGCATTTGCGGGCATCTTCAAACTTGTAGTTCCAGTGATAGCCGCAACCGAGGTAAAAAAGAATTTTCTTGTCAACAGTCTTGTTTAGCTTGTATGCCTTTTCAAAATATTCGAGGCATTTGAATTTTTGTGTTGAATTGAAATAGCAGTAGCCAATCTTGAAGTTAAGGTCGGAATTGTTGGGGTTGAATTCCTGCGCCTTTTGGTAGAAGTTGAGTGCGGAGGAAAAGCTTCCATTATAAAAATAGTCGTCGCCAGATTTGATTTGTGATTTGGCTGCATTTACATCGGTAGCCCTTCCGGGGAAATTGGAAGTTGAAAATTTTATGTCGGCTTGCGCAAAAGCATATATGCCGTATAGGAGAACTGAGATTATTATGACTATTTTTTTCATTTGCAAATGGAGCCTAATAGTTCTACAGACAAAGATAAGGCTATTTTTTGATTGCTCAAGTGCATAGTTGTATTATTTGTGAGTTTGATTTTGCGGCATAAAGTCGAGCGGTTTTTCCGGGAGCTGCTTTGAAATTTGACGATTTGTGATTTTCGGAGGTGGTGTAAATGGTTAAAAATAGCAAGAAAAACAGGTTTCTGCAGGACTTTTCTCGCTTTGCAATATGTTGAAAATCAGTGCTGATGAAACGAATTTTAAAAATAATGAAAAAAATATTTGGAAGAGACGGAAAAATAGTCTTATCTTTGCATCGCTTTTAGCGAGAATAGCTCAGTTGGTAGAGCACGACCTTGCCAAGGTCGGGGTCGCGAGTTCGAGTCTCGTTTCTCGCTCTTTTTTTTTACGCTCTTTTGAAGTAGGAAAAATTCAGTGCCCAGGTGGCGGAATAGGTAGACGCGCTGGACTTAAAATCCAGTGATCATCGCGATCGTGCCGGTTCGACCCCGGCCCCGGGTACCTATTGAAATGACGAGTTAATAATAAAATATATATTGTCCGGACAGAAGTCGTTTTGTTCGGATTTTTTTTGTGCTAGTCAAGATTGTCAGCTTACTTATTATTCGTATTTTTGCAACAGTAATGTGCTTGGATAACATCATGTTTGAAAATTCGGGATTCGGCTCGTTCTCGGTGTCGTCGGAATGGAAATTCGGAGACTTGCATGATTTGATTATGTCGAAAATTCCATCTGTAGAGCAAGTAATGGATATGACAGGCTGGGATGCTTCAGCATGGCATAGAATTTTTGTATGCCTTGGTCTCGCCATCATCGTATTGCTGTTGCCTGTTGCTTTTGGCCTTTTTATGAGCTTGTTAGAACAGATTCAGAAAAAACTGCTTTCTGTAATTAGCACAAATCTGGCTTTTGTCTTTGTGAATTTCGTGACATTTCCCGGAACCATTTTCCATGAATTGTCGCATTTGCTTATGGCTGTACTGACAGGAGCGAAAGTTGTCGAGGTTAAGTTGCTTGAAGTTTCGGGGAATACGCTCGGCCATGTTTCATATATTAATAGGGGACCTGCAATTTTGCATCATATACAGAATGCCTTGACGTCGTGTGCGCCTGCCGTGTTTGGCTTTTTTGCAAGCGTATGTCTTTTGGATTACATTTTGGTAGGTGGCCACGCATGGTGGGTAAATGTGCTCCTGTGGTACCTGTTTTTATCGCTTGTAAATCATGCCACAATGAGTCCACCTGACTTAAAGATTTATTTTAGTGGAGTGTGGATTTTCATTCTGCCGATTTTTGCATGCTTTATGTGGCTGTAATACTATAATTATAATGTGTGTTAGGGGCTGAAACTCTGTTTTTGTTGCTGTGCGAGAAATTTAGAATCTTCAATGCGTTGAAAATAAATGCAAAATTCTTAGTCTGATTGAAGCATTTAAAATCAATCATAGATCAAACCAATAAAAAAACCGCAGTTGTTCGCTGCGGTTTTTCTATTTTGTTTCGGCTTAAATTATTCTGCCTTGTTTGCACTGCCAAGAACGTTGATGATCTTGTGCATGTAAAGTTTCTTCATGCTGTCGCGAGCAGGACCCAAATACTTGCGGGGGTCGAATTCTGCAGGCTTTTCTGCGAAAACTTTACGAACAGCAGCAGTCATAGCAAGACGGCTATCGGAGTCGATGTTGATCTTGCAAACTGCAGACTTAGCAGCTTCGCGGAGCTGTTCTTCAGGAATACCAACAGCAGCCTTCAAAGCGCCACCGAACTTGTTGATAGTGTCAACTTCTTCCTGTGGAACCGAAGATGATCCGTGGAGAACGATTGGGAATCCTGGGAGCTTCTTTTCAACTTCGTGCAAAACGTTGAATGCTAATGGAGGCGGAACCAAGCGGCCAGTAGCCGGGTCTACCTTGCACTGTTCTGGTTTGAACTTGTATGCACCGTGAGAAGTACCGATTGAAATTGCCAAAGAGTCGCATCCGCTGCGAGTTGCAAATTCGATAACTTCTTCTGGCTTTGTGTAGTGGGATTCTTCGGCAGAAACTTCGTCTTCAACGCCAGCAAGAACACCAAGTTCAGCTTCAACAGTTACGTCGTATTTGTGAGCGTATTCAACAACCTGCTTTGTCAAGGCGATGTTTTCTTCGAATGGTTTAGAAGAAGCATCAATCATAACAGAAGAGAAGCCCATGTCTACGCAGCTCTTGCATAGTTCGAATGTATCACCGTGATCGAGGTGCAAGCAGATTTGTGGGTGTTCCCAACCGAGTTCCTTAGCATATTCAACAGCGCCCTGAGCCATGTATCTCAAAAGGGTCTGGTTTGCATACTTGCGGGCACCGCTCGAAACCTGAAGGATGACCGGAGACTTTGTTTCTGCACAAGCTTGAATAATAGCCTGCATCTGTTCCATGTTGTTAAAGTTGAATGCCGGGATTGCATAACCGCCAGCTACTGCTTTCTTGAACATCTCAACGGTGTTGACAAGACCTAATTCTTTGTAACTTACCATAATAATTTTATTGTTTTTTACTTAATTAATTCTAATAAAATTCAATTCCACAAAGATAAGCATATTTATGATACAAAAAAAAGAATAAAAATGTTTGGTAGCAGAGTTTGAAGATATGCCGTCTAATTTTTTGCTGTCGTTTGTTGCCTATTTGCGTGTATTCTTGCTGAAGAAGTAAAAAAAGCATAACATAATTTGCTAATTTCTAAATATGTTTTACCTTTGCACCCCAATTTTTTTAGAGCAAAATTATTATGATTCAAAGCGATGTTATGTTGGTACAGGCAGATTCGGCACACGTTGATTCGTTGTTAAATTCAGTTGATTCTGCCCTGAATTCTTCTCCGGCAGGAGTAGAAGGTGCAAAGGAAACAGCTATTGAAATGGTTGAAAATGGCTTCTCGTGGTTTGACACAGCAGTCAACTGGGTGTCAACAAATGGTTTGTCGTTCTGCGTTTCATTCATAGGTGCTTTATTGTTTTTAGGAATCGGCTTTTGGGTTGCGAAGCTGGTCGTTAAGGCATTGCGCAAACTGATGGTTCGAAAGAATGCAGATCCTGGGTTGATTTCGTTTACTACAAGCTTGGCAAGCATAGCTTTGAAGATTATGATTATAATCAGCGTGCTCGGCATGGTCGGCATAGAGATGACGTCGTTTATTGCAGTACTCGGTGCCGCCGGCGTTGCTATCGGTTTGGCCTTGCAGGGAACTCTTTCAAATTTTGCCAGTGGCGTAATGATATTGATATTTAGACCATATCGTGTTGATGATTATATTTCTGCACAGGGCGTCGAGGGCGTCGTTAAGGAAATACAGATTTTCAATACCATTATTACTACTGTAGATAATAAGACTATTATCGTTCCTAACGGTTCGTTGTCAACTTGTACGCTGACCAACTATTCTAGGCAGGAGACACGCCGTGTCGACTGGACAGTCGGTGTTGCATACGGAACTGATTATAATTTCGCAAGCAAGACCATAATGGATATGCTTGGCGCCGATGCCAGAGTATTGAAGGATCCCAAGGCTTTCGTTTCTATTATCGAACTTGCAGATTCTTCGGTTAATATTGTCGTAAGGGCATGGGTTAAATCGGAAGATTACTGGGGCGTATTCTTTGACTTTTATAATAATGTATATGTAAAGTTCAACGAAGTTGGAATCGAATTCCCGTTCCCGCAGATGGATGTACATGTAAAAAAAGAAAATAACGAGTAAATATATTGTCATGAAAAAAGTTTTATTAGTATTATTGTTTGCATTGTGTGGAACAATAGTTTTCGCAACAGAAGCATCTGATTCCACAAAAAAGAAAAATGAAAATTGGAAGCTCGGTGGCGCCATGTCGCTGAATTTTTCTCAGGTATCATTCAACAACTGGGCAGGTGGTGGTGAGCCATCGATTTCGGGAAATGCATTTTTCAATGCATATGCCAACTACGCAAAGGACAAGACCACTTGGGATAATACGTTGGATTTGGGTTATGGTATGATGCGTCAGGGAACCAAAAAGACTGATGTTAGATTTTATAAGACCGACGATAAGATTGACTTTGCATCGAAATACGGTCGTTATGCTTTCAAGTATTGGTATTATTCAGGACTTGTTGGTTTCAAGACCCAGTTTACAGATGGTTACAAGTCGGTAACAGATTCTACAAGAATATCATCGTGGATGTCGCCAGGCTACTTGAATATCTCTCTTGGTATGGACTTCAAGCCAACATTTGAGAAGCACAGCAACATCACGTTCTCCTTATTCATCGCACCATTGTCTGGCCGTATGACATTTGTTTGCGATTCGGCTTTGTCGGCTGCCGGAGCTTACGGTGTTGACCCGGGCAAGAAGTTCCGTCCTGAATTCGGTGGATACGTAAAGGCAGAATTTAAAATCGATTTCCTGAAGGTGTTTACTTATAGCACTAAGTTGGATATGTTCTCCAATTACATTGTAAAGGCACAAAATATAGACTTTACATGGGACAACCTACTTACAATAAAGTTCAGCAACTGGTTGTCAGCTAACATTAACATCACAATGGCATACGACGATGATGTTGACGTGCCTGTTGACCGTGATGGCGACGGAGTATGCGAAGGCCTAGGAAAAAGACTGCAGTTCAAGGAATTGGTTGGTCTTGGCTTGACTTATAAGTTCTAAATGATTTTCGATATTTTGGATAGGGTCGTGACTTTATGTTACGACCCTTTTTTATTTCACAAATGATTTGTAAAATAAATTATTTATAGTTAATTTTGCATGCTTAAATTTTAGAAAATATATTCATTAATAAAAAGTAAAAATTTGTATGAAAAATTATCAAACACAGCAAATTAGAAACATTTCGCTAGTTGGTAACCCGGGTGCGGGCAAAACCTCCTTGGCCGAAAGCATGTTGCAAATCGGCGGGGTGATTACCCGTAAGGGCGACATCGCCAGCAAAAACACTGTTTCCGACTACAAACTTATCGAGCAGGAAAACGGAAACTCTCTTTATTCAACAGTAATGTATGCCGAACTTGGCAATACTAAGTTCAATATTCTGGATTGTCCTGGTATGGACGATTTTATTGGCGGTGTTGTTTCTTCTTTGTTTGCAACAGATATCGCATTGATGGTTGTCAATGCACAGAATGGTGTTGAAGTTGGTACCGAAATCCACGGCAGATATGTGGAACAGGCAAACAAGCCAATGATTTTCGCCTTGAACCAGTTGGATCACGAAAAGACTAACTTCGATCATACTATCGAAACTATTAAGGAAACTTTCCCGAATGCAGTAGTTGCTCAGTTCCCAGTTAATCCTGGCGTAGGCTGCACTTCTTTCATCGATGTTATCACTCACAAGATGTATGTTTGCAATGGCAACAACATCGAAGTTAAGGATATCCCGGCAGAATACGAAGACAAGGCACAGGAATACAAGAGCCAGATTATCGAAAAGGCTGCTGAAGCTGACGAAGAATTGATGGAAACTTTCTTCGCTAACGATACTCTTACCGAAGAGGAAATGATGCGCGGTATTGTTAAGGGTCTTCCAGCAAGAGGTATTTTCCCAATCTTCTGCGTTAACGCTCGTACAGATCTCGGCGTTAAGAGACTTCTTGAATTCATCGCTGATGTTGTTCCGTCTCCAGACCAAATGGAACATGTAGTTGATACCGAAGGTCGCGAAATTAAGTGCGACGCTAGCGGCAAACCAGTTTTGTTCGTATTCAAGACTTCAACCGAAGAACATATCGGTGAAATTTGCTATTTCAAGGTTCTCAGCGGTACTATTACCGAAGGTATCGACCTTTACAACCCAAAGAACAATACAAAGGAAAGACTTTCTGCAATTTATGCTTGCGCAGGTAAAACTAAGAACAAAGTTGACCAACTTGTAGCTGGTGATATCGGTGCAACTGTTAAGTTGAAAGGAACAAAGTATGGACATACTCTTGTTGCTCCAGGCGAAGATAACGAAATTCCTCAGATCGTTTACCCTGCTTACAAGTACAGAGTTGCAGTAAAGGCTGTTAACGAAAGCGAATCTGAAAAACTTATCGCTGCTATCAATGCAATGAAGGACGAAGATCCTACATTACTTTCTGAAAACAATGTCGAATTGCGTCAGTTGATCGTTATGGGTCAGGGCGAATACCACATCAACATCATGAAGTGGCACTTGGACAATGTTTACAAGATTGCAGCTCAGTTCGACAAGCCAAGAATCGAATACCGTGAAACTATCACTAAGGTTGCTACAGCTACTTACCGTCACAAGAAACAGTCTGGTGGCGCTGGTCAGTTTGGTGAAGTTGCCTTGTTGATTGAACCTATCGTTGAAGGTGTTGAAACTACAGGTAAGTTCAAGATCGACGGTAAGGAACAGGTTATGACAATCAAGGCAAAGGAAGAAATGCCTTTGAAGTGGGGCGGTAAGTTGGAATTCTACAACTGCGTTGTCGGTGGTGCTATTGATGCAAGCTTCATGCCTGCTATTAAGAAGGGTTTGATGCAGAAGATGGAAGAAGGTCCTTTGACTGGTTCTTATGCTCGCGACATCAGAGTATTCGTATACGATGGTAAGATGCACCCAGTTGATTCAAAGGAAATCGCATTCATCATTGCTGCTCGTAACGCATTCAGCCAGGCATTCAAGGTTGCTGGTCCTAAGATTATGGAGCCAGTTTATGACCTCGAAGTTTTGGTTCCGGGCGACAGAATGGGTGATGTAATCAGCGACTTGAATGGTCGTCGTGCTATCGTTCTTGGTATGTCAAGTGAAAAGGGCTTCCAGAAGATTAGCGCACGTATTCCATTGGCTGAAACTTCTACATTCTCAACTTCACTCCGCGCTAATACAGGCGGTCGTGCAATGTATTCAATGAAATTTGCTGAATACCAGCAGGTTCCACCTGATGTACAGGATGCATTGCTTAAGGAATACGAAGCAAACAAGCAGGAAGAAGAATAAAAATTACTTTTTCATACAAATCGAAAGGGGGAGCATTGCTTCCCCTTTTTTTGTTGCAATGCCGCAGCCTTTTGTGTTCTTGTTTATTTGATGAAATATTCCGTTCAAATAAATAAAAATGATTTGAAGTTTGTAATCAGATTAATTTGAAGTGTGGATCAAGGAAGTGGTACTGACAAAAAATACAATAAATCAAAACGATATTTTCTTAAATTTGTGCGTAATTTCAAACTAATATGAAGCGCGTATTTATTCTTTTAATTGCATTGTCGGCGTCTTTTTTTGCTTTAGCTCAGATGTCGCCAAATGAAATTCTTGAGGACCGTGGCGAATTGTATTTCAAATTCAAGATTCCGCACGAAAATCTGAACGATGTGTCGAAAATAATTTCCGTCGACGGTTATCGCGACGGTTATTGCTATGCGTATGCCAATGCAAGAGAATTCGAAAAGTTCAATGAATTGGGATATGAGAGCGAACCTGTACTCGATTATTATCAGCGTGATGTTGAACTTACTATGGCTTCCAGTTTGTCGGATATGTTCATGTGGAATTGCTACCCGACTTACAATATATATGTCATGATTATGAAATATTTTGCCGGAGCGTATCCGCAGATTTGTAAACTGGATACAATCGGTGTAACATATTCGGGCTACCATCTTTTGTCTGTTAAGATTTCCGATAATGTTGCCGACGATGAGGCGGAGCCTGAATTTTTTCTTGGCGGTCAGATTCATGGCGATGAACTAATAGGTGGAATGCTATGCCTGAAGGTTATTGATAAGCTCTTGCGCGAATACGGAACGAATCCTGAAATTACAAATCTTGTCGACAATATGGAAATCTTCATCAATCCGCTGTCGAATCCTGAAGGAACCTATCCTCTTGGTGGTGATGATGTTAGTAATGCTATCCGTTACACACGCGATGGAACCGGCAGTAGCCATTATTATGATATCAACAGGAATTTTCCGGATGCAATAGTAGGAGCCCATCCTGATGGGAATAGGTATGCAATTGAGACCGATGCTTTCATGCGGTATGCAGACAAGCATAATTTTGTAATGTCGGCGAATATTCATAGTGGGGCGGAAGTTGTCAATTATCCATACGACACATATTCGGCAGTTCCGGCCGATAACGATTGGTGGAAACTTGTGAGCGACGAGTATGTCGGCATTGTTCATGAGCAGAGCGGCAACAGCTATTTTGATGGTGCTGGCTTTGCGAATGGTTACATAAATGGTTATGCGTGGTACTCGATTACAGGCAGCCGTCAGGACTATATGAACTATTTTCACCATTGTCGGGAGGTAACTTTGGAGCTTTGTAATGTAAAGATGTTGCCGTCATCGGTTTTGCCTGACTATCTGATGTACAATGAGCCGGCAATTTTGTCGTATATGAAGCGTGCAACGTATGGACTTCGCGGTTTCGTCACCGACTCTGTTTCTGGCGAACCTTTGAAATCCATGGTTTGGGTAAAAGATCATGACTATTTCAATTCGCAGGTGTATTCTTTTCTGCCAACTGGCGAATACTACCGTTACCTTAAAGCTGGAACCTATGATGTTTCATTCTATGCCGAGGGCTATGTCCACAAAACTTTTACAGTAGAAATTTCCGATAATGATACGACATGGCTTGACGTTCAGCTTGTGGCTGGCTACGATCCTGAATATGTCGGTGAGCTGGCGGATGGACAGGTTGGAATTTATCCAAACCCAGTGTCTGACATCCTATTTGTTAGCAATGCTGCGAATGTTGACGGAATGCAGATATTTGATATGGCAGGGCGCTTGCTTTTGGACGTAAAAAGGCCTGTAATGCCTGTTGATGTTTCTTCCTTTGAACATGGAACGTATTTTGTCCGTTTGTTTACTAAAGGTATGAGTTTGATGGAAAAGTTTGTGAAGATGTAGAGCCACTGTGTTTATCCGACATTAAGACCATACAATAAAAAAAGGCTCGGAATTTTCCGAGCCTTTTCTATTTCGGTTTGTCTTGTTATTTCTGAAGCATCTTGGTGAATTCTTCGATTGTGGTTTCACTTTCTTCGAGTTTTACCTGTTCTGCAAGATAGTCAACAACCTTGTCTTCCAATTCGTGTTCGTAGATGCTACGAACCTGATCTTCCTTCTGCATCAATTCCTTTGCGTACTTTTCTGCATATTCATCAGGAACGTATGCCATTCCGTATTGTGCGAACTGAGCAACAACCATTTCCTTGGCAGCCTTTTCAAGTTCTTCCTTCTCAACCTTTATGTCGCCATCCTTGGCAGCCTTAGTTTTGATAAGAGTCCACTTGAGGTCTTCGAGGAACATCGGGAATTCGTTTTCAATCTGTTCGTCGGTCAGCTTGTCGTTTGTGGCCTTAACCCAACGTTTCAGGAATTCTTCCGGAAGCTTGAGGTCTAATTTCTTGATGAGCTTTTCCTTGAGGTCGAGCATCATCTTGTACTTGCATTCGCGCTTGAATGAAGCTGTGATATCTTCTGCAATGCGAGCCTTGAATTCTTCTTCAGTTTTAATGGTGTCCTTGCCGAAGCACTTGTCGAACAAATCCTGGTTCATTTCAGCCTGCTTGTAGTCCTTTATGGTCTTAACGACAAAGCGGAAGTTTGGAGCAAGAGCAGCAACTTCTTCCTTCTTGCACTTAAGCATGATTGCAATCTTACCTTCTTCTTCAAATGCCTTCTTTATGTCGAAGTCGATGATTGTGTCGGCAGTAGCACCGATGAAGTTCTTCTTTATATCTTCGTCCTTTATAAATTCGATTGCAATGTTAGCATTGTCGTTCTTTTTACCATCTTCGAGTTCCTTTGTGCCGTCGGGAGTAATCTGAACGAGTTCACCGTTAAGCAAAGATTTTTCTGTTGCCTTTTCCTGATCTTCGTATTTTCCGTACTGGCTTCTGTAGTTGGCGATGTACTTTGCAACGTCTTCATCACCAGCCTTGATGATGTACTGGTTGATTTTGTCTCTCTTAGAAAGTTTAATTTCAAATTCTGGAGCAAGGCCGAGGTCGAAAACGAATTCGAATTTTTCGTCCTTTTCAAGGTCGATAGTCTTGGTTGCTTCGTTTGGAAGAGGTTCGCCAAGAATGTTAAGCTTTTCGTTTTCAATGTATTCGCTGAGAGTTTTTCCAACGAATTTGTTTAATTCGTCAGCGATAACTGCCTGTCCGTACATTTTTCTTACCAATCCCATAGGAGCATTACCTGGTCTGAATCCGCGGATTTCAGCTCTGCGACGGTAGTCTTTCAATGTTTTTTCTACGTTTTCGGTAATGTCGTCTTTACTTATGTTGATGTTCAACGTAAGATTTAACTCGTCAATTTGATTCTTTACAACTTCCATTAGGTCGTCTTTTTGAAATAATTACTAAAAAATTACAAATATTTATAATCTAAAAAACCGCATTCTTTCAAAATGCGGTTTGTCGTGCGGATGAAGGGACTCGAACCCCCACGCCTTTCGGCACTAGATCCTAAGTCTAGCGCGGCTACCAATTACGCCACATCCGCGAATTGCGGTGCAAAGATATAACTTTTTTCGATAGGAAATTCAATATTGGCGTTTTTTTTTTCTATGGGGAATATGGATAGGGTATGTAATATATGTTTTATGTTTATTATCAAATAGTTACATAATATGAAGAATGCAAAAATGAATCATATTTCCCGCTCTACTATTTTTGGAATTGCCGACATAAAATAGAATGGCAGGTTCACCAATTTGAATGGTTTGCCACTGGCATCGTTTACGGTATCGACAGAAAATTTGCCCGACCATATCCTTATTGCAAGTCGATGCTGCGCTTTTATCATATATTGGTGCAACGACTTTAGATGCGCATTGTGACCGCTTTTTATTTCTATCGGTATTATGTTGTTTTCGTAAGGATAAACCAAATCTATTTCCGAAGTTGCGCCTTTCTGAGCCCTGACCCAGAAGTTGCGTTTCTGTCCGAAATCATCGGTAAGTGTTGCTAGTTCCTGGGCTGCAACCTGTTCTGCCGACTTTCCTTTCCATGTGTCCAGAAGGTCGTTGCTATACAGGTATTCCTTCTGTATGCGCGATGCATAGTTTACCAGTCCTATGTCGAGCCATATAAGTTTTGGCGACCTTTTTAAATCTGGAACTATAGGAATATTTTCATTGGTTATCGGATAAACAAGTTCTAGCAGCATAGCTTTTTCCATAGTCCTGAAAGCATCGCCAGTTTCGCGTGCCTTGTACGAAGATTCGGCAAAGTTTCCGAGAGTTATTGCCTCTCCTGCGAAGGCCCAGCCGTTTTCGAGTATGTATCTTATCACATTTATCTGCGACGAGCGCTGTGCGTACTTTTCTACATCGTCCTTGTACGAAGTTATTAGCTGGCTGTATTTTTCCGACAGCGACAACACATCTCTTTTTGCTGCGTATGTCTTTACTACTTCTGGCATTCCGCCTATAAGTGCGTATGTATTGAAAAGTCCGTTCATGGTGTCGTGGAATGCTGAAGGCAGCGATGCGTCCATTATTGGGTCGGCAAAGCGTTCTTCGCCTATTGCCCACAAGTATTCGTGAAACGAGCAAGGGTGCATTGCCATATATTCCACCCTGCCCACAGGAAACGATATGTGCCTGTCGAGCATTGTCTCCAGCAGCGAGCCTGCGGCTATGACGAATATCTCGGGGCTGTCCTCGTAGAAATAGCGCAGTTTGGCAACTGCCTTTGGCGAATTTTGTATCTCGTCGATAAAAAGCAGAGTCCGTCCGTTTTTCTTTTTCACATTGCAACTTAGGAATAACATTTCGAGCAGAACGTGTACATCGTCGGTTTCCTCGAATAACTTCAGGTTGGCATCACGCTCCATATTTACATATAGGTAGTTGTCGAACTGTTTGCCGAATTCGTTTACGGCAGTGGTCTTTCCAACCTGTCGAGCACCTCTTAGCACAAGGGGCTTGCGGTCTTCCTTGTTTGCCCATTTTTCTAGAGATTCTGTTATCTTTCGTCTAAACATCTGAACATCAATTTTAAATCACGTTGCAAAGATAACAATTTGTTTCAAAACATAGGTAAAATTTGATTGAATTTGTTTCAAAACATAGGTAAAACTTGGATTGTTTTGTTTCAAAACATAGGTGAAATATGAGGTATCATAAAATCAGCATAGTTGCAAACGATAATAGTCGGAATCTCAATATTTTTATGCGATTCCGACTAATATTGTTTAGAAGAACAAATCAATGTTGTCACAATGTTGTCTGGATTTGTAATCCAGACTATATGAATATAAGGATTTATAATCCGCATTGCAAATGCTGATATTCAATCGTGTCGGATTATAAATCCGGCACAACATGTTATAGTTCTTTCAATATATCCAGAAATTCATTTTTAGTATATGCGCCATCTACATCTCTATTTCTATAAACAAGACAATATTTGTATTTGTTACCGGCTTTACTTGCCCATAGATTACCAAGTCTAATCTTCTTTTCGGCATCAAGATGGTCGCCTTTGGTTTCAAGCAAAACAACTTTTCCCTTTTTCGTCTTGATTATGAAATCCGGATAATGGTTGATAAATCCGTTTATGCAAAAACCTTTTCCTCGCTCAAGGTTACGAGTCCAAAATTCCACATTCTCAAGATTTGCGACATCATTTATTACCTCCTTTTCAAACCCGTCAATTTCACCTTCGCGTTCATAAAGAGTCTTGGGCAGTCCGGATATGGATTTTGATGGAATAATCTCCAATGGCAACTGATATGATTCTTCAGTGAATATCATATCCTTGTCAACCATATTGTAAAATTGTTTTTCCTTGAAATTGTCGCCCAACTGCCTGATTTTGTTTTTTATCTTTTCGGCGTATGTATATTCCTGTGACATCAGGTCGTTGAATTGCTCGTCGGTAAAGCGTTCCAGCACATGCGAAATATACAATTCAATTTCCTTGTCGGGAATAGGGTACATTTTGCCGATTATATTTTTCAAACGATATGAGCAATTCTTTACTCGGTCTCTTTTTTGTTTCGGATCAAAAATATAGGCTACAATGGATTCGTGAGCACTCCCTTCAATTTTAAGATAGGTCGGTTTGTTATTGTTTGTTTCGTCCAAATCGACGCGATACATTGATGCATCAACATCTTCGAAATTGATATTGGAATCCTCGTTGCCCAGCTTGAAGTCGCTCAAAAGCGATTCGCCTTCGAATAATGCTTTCTGATGCAATTCTACAAATAATTCATTCGTCAATTCCTGACTTTTGTCGTCGCTCATAAACTGCGGTAGTTTCAGTGACTGGGCTGACTCGCTGAACACCTCTTTCATTTTGTATCTTTTCACTTGCTTATCCAATTCGTTTGGCACATTTGTTTTTCCTGTCTGAGCTGTTTCTGTTTCCGATTCGATTTCCTTTTGTGCTTCTTCCTTTACCTTTTCCAATATTTCACTGACATCATTTTTCTCCGTTTCCTCTTCTTTTGAATCGGGCTTTGTGTCAACGGCATGGACGGAAGGTTGCGGATTATAATTGATTTTCGAAACATTTATTTCATCTTCATCTGTTTGCTGTGGTTGCTTGTTGATTATAGGCGCAAACAAGTCTGTCTGTTCTACATTTTCTTCTTCTTTTGGAACTTTCGGTTTTTCTGGCTCGGCTACCTTGTAGTCCTTGTCGCTGAAACCTGCATGGTTCAGACCTTTTACAATATTGTCCAAAGTGTCCAGAAATTTAGCCGAAGCAGTCAGCACATAACTCATGTTGAGCATTGCATTTTGGTTTTTCCGCACCCATGGCAGGCGAAGTACTCGTCCTAAAATCTGCTCGACATCGACCGATGAACTTTTGTCGGCCAACGAAGCCAAAATATAGGCGAAAGGACAATCCCAGCCTTCCTTCAAGGCATTTACAGTTATGATATAACGCACCTCGCAATCAGGAGAAAGCAAATCCTCGTCCTTTATCTCGTTGCAATCTGCTGTCTTTATACGGATTTGATTTTCTGGAATCTTCAAATCGAGCAGTGTCTTTTTGATTTTTTCGTATGTGATATTTTCCTCGCCGGTGCGTGGTTGTGCCTGAAACAAAACAATAGGACGGATATAGCTTCCGCCATTTTGTTCGGCTTTCTTCGCTTCATTTTCGAGCCTCCGTTGCAGTTCAAGTGCCGACGAAATCACATCGTTTCGGCTCTGATGGTTGTAAACGATAACTGGCAATTTTACCATATTTTCCTTTTTCAGCTCGTAGGCATCGGTAAAACTGATAATATTGCTGTTTTTGCGCGGTGTGGCTGTAAGGTCGAGAATGAAACTCGGATTAAGGTTCTGCAACATTTCAACGCTCAAATCGCTCTCGGCATTGTGACTCTCATCGACGACAACCATAGGATTTAGGGCTTGCAGTACGCGCATCAGCTGCAAATCGGGGTCGCCATTTACATCCTTGCCAACAATCGGCTCGAACGACTGCAAGTTGCCATTTTCCTGATACACTTTGCGGTCTTCCTTTTTTCTTGCGCGAAGGCTGTCGAAACTCATTACCAGTATGCATAGGTTTTCCCTGACGACAGGCAAGGAAAAACCAGCACCCTGCAATGCCTGTTCCTTGCTGAAAATTTCCACACGATTTGAAAAGTCGGTACTTATGCGCTGGCGATACGGATGTTCAGGATTGCGAAGGTTGCGCAATGTCTGTTCAAGAATTGTAATTGAGGGCACAAGCCAGACAACTGTGCGGAAACGGCTTTCGTCGAATTCTCGGAAAATAGTGCCAAGCGCAGCCGAAGCAATGAAAGTCTTGCCACCGCCAGTAGGCACTTTTACGCAGACATGCGGTGCGTTACCTACATTATTCTTGTATGGTTCTACTGCTTCGCCGGGAAATGGTGTCAGCGGTGTGCGCGGATGATTGACCCAGAACGCATTAAACGCATTCGATGAATTTTTCGTTTCCTGCACATAGTGCATAAAGCGTTGCAGGTCGGCTAATATCTGTTGCTGATATGGTTTCAGTTCCATGATTATATCTTTTTAATATCGCGTGGTATCTTCTTGAAAACAATGTGATTATGATTCATAAATTCGGGTGTGAGCAGGCAGTTGTCGGCATATACTACATATTGCTCCGCCTTGCTGGTTATTGTATTAAGGAATGCCTTGTCGAGCGTGGTTATGCGTTCTTTTTCGTAGTAGAAATAATATGCCGTACCATTGTGGTTGCCCATAAAATAGGGATGTGCGTTATCCGTTGTGGCGTACGGTGTGCGTGTTTCCGAATACCAGATGTATTCGCGAAGTTTTTCGGTGCCAATGTTTTCGTTTAGGTAGCCATCGGCATTGAAAACCGGCTCGCCCAATTCGTAGAACGAGAACGAACCGCCAGTGCCTTCAACCGCATTTTTGCCATCGCCGTAGCCATTTATCACCCTGCGCACCCTCTCGGCGGTGATGTTTTCGGCATAATCTTCCATTTCCACCAAAATGAATTTGCGGTTGCCACCGTCCTGCTTGTTCAAGTTTAGGACTGCGTGGGCTGTAGTGCCACTACCGGCAAAGGAATCGAGAATGATGGAGGATGAAGTAGTAAATAGTTTTATCAAATTTTCAATGAAACCAGGAAATTTTGGATAATCAAATCCTAAGATATCTATTTGTTTCAACACATCACTTCCTCTCTTATTCTCATCGTATATTGAACTCAGTTTTTCTGTAGTCAATTTTTTAATTTGAGGATTAAATCTATCGCTATTAAAATAAATTTCTTCAATATAACCGTTGATTTTAGCCTTTGTTAATTGGCAATTATTAGCAAAAAAGTTTCGCATATCGTTTGAACTACGCCATCTTGCTTTTAAAACTATATCATTTTGAAGAATCCCGTCTTTTACAATTATTGGAGTAAAAGTTTCTATATTTTCATTGCTTCCTGCGATTTTTCTTGTATCATCATATGTTCCATCTGGAATACTATAACATTTCAAACCTTTAGGAAATGTTATTTTGGGCATAGTTTGATTTTCGTTTCCAACTGTTCCCCTAGATATTGTATATTTGCCATTCCCACAAATACTAATTTTTTCTATGTTTTTTGTATAGCACAAGCAATATTCATGCTTTTGAATCGTATATGCGGTTGCGACTTCTGATGTTCTGTTAACTATAATAGAAAGCAATAAATTCCCGCTTCCGAAAATCTCGTCGCAAATCAGTTTCAAATTTGCCTGTTCGTTGTCGTCGATGGAAATGAAAATTGCGCCGTCGTCGGAAAGCAGTTGGTGAAGCAGTTTCAGGCGCGGGTACATCATACAGAGCCATTTGTCGTGGCGCGTGAGGTCTTCGGCTTCCTTGCCCACCACCTGTCCGAGCCATTTGCGTATGCGTGGCGAGTTCACATTGTCGTTATACACCCAGTTCTCGTTGCCCGTGTTGTACGGTGGGTCAATGTATATGCACTTTATGCGTCCTTCGTATTCGGGCAGAAGGGCTTTGAGGGCTTCGAGGTTGTCGCCGTGGATTATCTTGTTGTCGCTGGCATCGTTGCCAAAGTTGTATTTCTTGTCGAGTGTGCGGAACGGCACATCGTTGTGGTGGTTTATCACCGCTTCTTTTCCTATCCAGTTTAGTGTGGGCATTGTCCTTTCGTATTTTTAGTCGCTTTTGCCCTCACCTCGCATAAGCACAAAAGAAAAAGGCGGAACCGTTCGTTTTGTCGCTTACTAGCTTGTCGCGGTACCCCTACCTTTGTGTCTAATAAGCACGAATAGTTCACGCCTAAGCGTAAACTTCCGCAACCTATTCCGACACATTGTTTACTTTGGGGTGTTTCGACAAGCGGAATAAGAGCGTAAAGCTCAGAATGTTAATATTTTAAGTTGAGTTATATCATTTGTTTTTTGTTATCCTTATTATTCAGTTTATTATTTATTGTTACAAAAATTCCCAATGTCCGCCTCGGGTTGGTCCAACATGCTGAACTATGTGGCGCATCTCGGCAAGTTCACGCTTTATGGTTTCCCGTCCAAGTCCCATTTTTTTTGCAATCGCAGTCAATGGTATCTTATTATCTGCTTTTATCAGATTTACAATGAGTTCGCGCCGTTTTTTGGTATCATTTTTGGTATCATTTTTGGTATCATTTTTGGTATCATTTTTAGGCTCATTTTTAGGCTCATTTTTAGGCTCATTTTTAGGCTCATTTTTAGGGACATTTTCATTCGCTGGCATTACCAAATGAATGAAATGTTCCGAAAATTCGTATGCTTCACGGCCATACTTTCGCAGTATAACCGGCATGCCCGAACCCAACGCCTCTACCATTTCAACATCACGGAAAACTCGCATCAGTTCCTTGTTGCGTGGAATGCTTACCCCACTAAAAAATTCATCTTTAGTCAAGCCAATAGGAATTGTTCCGTATGAGGTTATCTCAAGCCGATCGGAAAAAATCTCAAACTTGGGAGCAACCTCGTTAGTGTAGTCGTTGTGTACAATGGCGTTTATCACGGCCTCACGAACAGCCAGCTTGTCCCACATCGGGGTGTCTTCCCTAAATTTTTCTGTCTTCCGGGTGAATATGTAGTTTTCGGTATTTAATTTATCTAGAACCAAATCGGTAGCCTTGAGCAAACTGCAATACCCGTATTCGTTGTTCGAAATCAAATCAAAACGCTCGGTTCCCGAATATTTGGCAACTTTTATCGAAACATTGTTTTCGTCGGCCAAAAGAAACGCTACATAATTGTATCTACCATCATCGGTAAGAAGGTCCAATGTCTGTTCAAATGCATTGTTCAGCACTAAACCCTTCGAATCATAATAGATATGAAGCTGGCGGAATGTCAGTTTTTGCCGTGGTGACGGAATATTTCTCAACGAATTGCGTACCCTATGAGAGAAAAGGTCTTCAATCATAGCCGTCGGCATTGGTTCCGAAGCGGTTCCAACGCGAATGTAGCAACCACGCGTACTCATGCCATACTTTGTTTTGTAGTATGGCTTTTCCGTTCCCGACGCCAAAAAAATTTTAATCACATCGACACCATCAATATTCTCGACCAGAACATCAAACAAACCCATAGGCGACGGCTTGACATTCAGGCGAATCCTGTCCTTAATCTTCAGAACGGCAGCGTCAATGTTGTCCACGCCAATAGGATGACCGTCCTTTTCGATACCGATATATATGATACCGCCTTCCCGATAATTAAGAAAAGAAATGACTTCCTTCTCAATATCAAGGTCATCAGTCAATTGGCTTTTAAATTCTATGCGGTTTGTTTCTACCATTATAGCCGTGTAGTGTCCAAATTTATTTTACATCGCCAAAATTAGAAAAAATATTTCAATGCGATGATTTTATTGTTTGATTTTCGACAATATGTATTCGAAATAGGGGGGGGGCAATGCGATGTTGTCTGGATTTGTAACCTTCAGCTCACTGCTTAGGAACAACATTTAGCTCGTCGCCAAAGCAGTAAATACGACACAACATTAAAGTTTTTTCCCTTTAAAATAGCTCAAGAATAAAAAAATAGTATTTTTGCTCTAATAAAATCTTCAAACCATGAACAACCTAAAAGATATTATAAAACGATCAATATTCGTATTGTATATAATCTGTGGCATCGGAGAAGGCTTTCTTCATGCGCAAAATGATATTAATTTAGAATCTTTACTATCTCAGATAAATGCTGATAGTTTGCTTCGTACAGTCACCGACTTGCAGAATTTTGGCAGTCGTTATGCTTTGCGCGACGGAGGCAGCCAACAAGTATCTGAATATTTGGTACGGCGTCTTCAAAATTACGGCATTACAACAGAGGTTGACATCTTTCATAAGTCAGGGGATTTCTGGCTGACGGGCGCATACGATCAGCCCTTCTACAATGTCAAGGGTGTGTTACCTGCAGTGAATGCCATAGACGACTCGCTAGTGTTGATAGGAGCCCATTTAGATGCCATTTCGTATGTCATAGATGTATATCCAGAACCACTAGAAAACGCTCCTGGTGCAGATGATAACGCTTCGGGGGTGGCGGTGATGATTGAGATTGCACGAATTTGTCATGAGAACGGACTTTGCTTTCATCGCGATGTGCACTTTATGGCTTTTGATGGTGAAGAATTGGGGTTGTTTGGCAGCTGTTACGATGCACAAAAACGTTACGATGAAGGTGATAAGATTGCACTAATGTTGAACAACGATATGGTAAGCTACCAGCCGGACGACAATTGGCGTATGATGTTGCATTGGTATCCAAATGCGCAAGATATTGCCAACCACGCCGCTGATATATGTACACAATTTACAAACATCACGCCCGTAGTGCCGTCCGTTTCGGAAAATATTAATGCACAAAACAGTGACAGTTATGCATACTACCATTCGGGATTCAAAGCTGTATTTGCAATGGAGTACACAATTTCATTGTCATATCACAAGGACTACGATGTAGCCGATTCAAATAATTATGCCTATTTAGCAGATGTCGCACGTTATAATTTAGCGATGTTGAACGAATATGCGGGTTTGGATGATGCGTTAGGTGTAGAGACACATCAGACAGAAAATCAGATGTCGATTTCTCCGAATCCTGTCAGCGACAGGGCTATGGTATGGTGTCCTATACCAGAGAACTCAACGGCTGTCCTTACTATTACCGATATGACCGGACATGTTTTGCTTCAGCATAAAATTTTTGGACAGACTTGTGCCCACTATGAGGAAATGGATTTATCAGGACTCCCACCAGGAATCTATTTGTGCCAGCTTCGTACTAATGTATGGACTAACACTGTGAAAATAGTGAAACTATAGGATGTTTGTGGATTTTGCAATAGCGCGAATCACTATGTCTTCCGCACCTCTATCGTCCTAATTTGCTTATCGTCTTGTGTGATAAACACTTTGGTTATTCCGTCGGGCAGGATGTGGTCGATTTTTTCCGACCATTCCATGAAGATGTAGGCTCCGCTTTCAAGGTATTCCTCGAAGCCCATGTCGTAAACTTCGCGAAGATCGTCGATGCGGTAGAAGTCGAAATGGAAAATCTGTCCGTATTTCTTTGAGTAGTATTCGTTTACGATGGCAAAGGTTGGGCTGGTGATTTCGTCCTCGACTTCCATTTCGCGGCAAAGTTCCTTTAGAAAAGTCGTTTTACCAACGCCCATTTCACCGTAAAAGGCGAAAATTTTTTCGTCGCCGACGTATTCGAGGAATTTCTTGGCGGCTGGACGAAGTTCATCAAGGTTTTTTACAATAATTTCGCACATGGTCGTATTATTATCGTCTTATAAATTCGATTGCCTTTACTGTGATTGCTTCTGCGTCAAGTCCGAACTTGTGCAGTAGTTCCTTCGGAGAGCCAGATTCACCAAAGCAGTCGGGTATTCCTATTATTTTTAGTGGAGTAGGGCGGTTCTCTCCTAAAACTTCAGCAACAGCACCTCCAAGTCCGCCTGTAATTTGGTGTTCTTCAATGGTAATGATTCTGCCAGTTTCGTTAGCAATGTCAACTATGGCTTTCTTGTCAATTGGCTTTATTGTATGAATATTCATTACAGAAGCCGAAATTCCTTGTGATTCAAGTCGTTCTGCGGTTTCTAGGGCTGTCCATACCATCGATCCTGTCGCAATGATGCCTATGTCTTTGCCGTGCTTCAGCCATTGTGCCTTTCCAATTTCAAACTTGTCGTCCTTGCTCGAGAAGTTCGGAACTGGTTCTCGTCCGTAACGGATGTAGCATGGTGAATTTAGGTCGTTTATGGCGGCAATAGTTGCAAGATATGTCTGGTTTTCGTCGCATGGGCTTATTACGGTCATGTTTGGCATTGCCCGCATAATGGCGAGGTCCTCGAGCGCTTGGTGTGTTGCACCGTCGGGACCAACGGAAATGCCAGCGTGTGCGCCACCGATTATGACATGCAAATTGTTGTAGCAAATGGAAACTCTAATTTGGTCGATGCACCTAAGCGCTGAAAAAACGGCGTAGGTTGAGAATGCTGGAACTTTTCCCGCAAGTGCAAGTCCGGCGGCAGTTGCGGCTGCATTTTGTTCTGCAATTCCCATCGAGAAGAATCTGTCTGGGTGGTTTTCCTTGAAAAAGTTCATGCCGACTGAATTTGTAATGTCGAGTCCGAGACAAACTATGCGCTTGTCGGTGTTTGCTACGTCGGAGAGAGCTTTCCCGAAGCCGTTTTTGGCATTTGTTATTTCTACTTGCTGCATATCTTTTAGTTTTCGCGTGCTATAATATAATTGGTGAGTTGCATTAGAAGGTCCTTGTATTTGCAGTTTTCAAGCTCGCTGATTTCTTTTGCGACTTCATCTTTCATTTGCCTGATAATTTTTTCGCTGTCGGAAATTCCTTTGTGTGAAACAACAAGATCTCTAATTTCCTCGATATTCTCCATTGTGCGTTCTGCCTTCCAAAGTTCTGTCAACTTTTGTCTGTTGCTGTCCGACATGTTTTTCAATGCGCAGATTAGGGGCTGTGTGATTTTGTTTTCCTTTATGTCGTTCCCCGAGTCTTTGCCTGTTGAGTGGCTTGTATAATCGAGAATGTCGTCCTTAATCTGGAAAATATAACCGATTTTTTCTCCTATGCTGCCTATTGTGTCAATTTGCTCTATGCTGGCATTGGCTGTAACAGCACCAATTTTAAGGCAGGCGGAAATCAGCGATGCTGTTTTCTTGAAAATTATATTGTAGTATTTTTCTTCGTCCGCTTGGAAATTCGTTTCGTTAAGTTGCTGAAGTTCTCCTTCGCTCATGTCGCAGATTACCGGAATCATCATTTCAAGGATTTTGTATTCCTTGCGGTCGGTTGCGAGTTTTAGCGCTTTTGCAAAAAGATAGTCGCCGGTTAGGACTGCAGTCTTGTTGCCTTCGGCCATGTTGAGCGATGGTTTGTTGCGGCGTATTTCGGCTTCGTCAACTACGTCGTCGTGGGCTAGGGTGGCGTTGTGTAGAGTTTCGACGATTACGGCGGCATCGTGTGTTCTCTGTGTTATTTCACCAAACATTTTTGCCGACAGATATACGAGCAATGGTCTTATTCGTTTGCCTTTTGCGTCGAAAACATATTTCATGAGGCTGCCGAATTTGCTGCTGTCGGAGCAAACCATATCGTCGAGTCGTCTTTCAAACTCGGCAATGTCTATTCCCGCGTGCTTGGCAATATTGTTGAAGTCTGGCAAACCTTTCATTTCGCGTATTTTGTTTCTAAACGAAAAAAGCACTGGAAACCAGTGCTTTCAGTGATCCAGACGGGATTCGAACCCATGGCCTACGGCTTAGAAGGCCGTTGCTCTATCCAGCTGAGCTACTGGACCATCATTTTTCGGACTGCAAAAGTATAACTATTTTGTCGAAGGCGCAAATTTTTTTGAAAAAAAATATTGGCCGGTCTATTAATCGGTCGACCAGTAGACCACCAAACCGGCAGAATGACCAACTGTTGACAAGCCGTTTTTCCGTTTAACATTAAGCAGTTGAAAAAACTGACACATAATTTATTTTTCGCTTTGAAAGCGAAATAATTTTGTAACGATAAAATTCATCAAATGATAAGAACAGGCGTTTACGGCAATATCAACCCATACACCGACGGCATAGTTGAGAACATTCTCGATGTCGCCGAACTCGATGTAGTTGGAACTTATTCGCCAGCGCACGAAAATAAAGTGCCGTCGAGGCTGAATCTGCCGGAATTTGATGAAGAGAGCACTTTCCTGAAAAATGTTGATGCTGTCATTGCTGTGTCGCCAATTGCAAATTTGGACGACATAAAAACTCTTGTCAAGTCGTCGAAGCACGTTTTTTTCGAGCCGACATCTTCGTATTGCAGCAATGATGTCTCGAAGCTTTCAAGCATTGTCGACGAGGCAAACGTGAAAGTGCAGGCCGGATTCCATCATCGTTTCAACAATACTTTTCTGTCGGCAAAACCGTTCATCGTTTCCCCGCGGTTCATACAGTCGATGAATTTCAAGCGCTATGATGTCAAGAGCGAGTTCTGCTCAGTTTTGATGGACATGCTGATAAACGATGTCGACATTGTGCTTAGCGTTGTCAAGTCGAATGTCAAGAACATTTATGCAAACGCTTCGTCGATAAAGTCCCGCACGCCAGATATCATCAATGCGCGCATCGAATTTTATAATGGTTGCGTGGCTCATTTTACCGCTGGCAGAATTGCTGTTGAGGACTCTCACAACATGACATTCTATTGCCGAGATAGCTACACCAATATAGATATGCTTAACAATAAGGCCAACTTGATAAAGAAACGTGCCGAAGGCGAAGAGACGACTTTCTTCCAGACTGCGGTGGGCGACTTGTCTGTCGAGCCGATTATGGTAAAGCCTAACAATGTTTATTTTGACGAGTTTTCTTCGTTCGCAAAGTCTATCCTTTATAACAAGTCGCCAGAAGTCAACGTCGACACCATACTCAAGACCTACGATGTCGTTAAGAAAATTAAGGAAAAGATAACGTTAAGTTTCTAGCCTAAAATTTTGGCGGTTCGTCGATTCTTTTTATCTTTGTTGCGATAAATGAATTTTTTATAAAGTGATAAGGACTCCTGATATCAATAGATGCATGCTTTCTGTGCTTGTCGCAAGTGTCTTGTTGACTATGTTTTCGTGTAAAGGCGAAAAAAAGGATTCAAGTGATTTTGAGTCGGTTGACAATGCTGCTGATACGCTTTCTGACGTGGATGTGTTGGTGGAAGAAGTTTCTGGAAAATTCGGCAATAATATTTTGTATTTTTTGGATGGAAAGTTCGTCGTCTATGGCGTTTCGGATGGAACCACGAAGGAGTACGACTTTGGCGGTGTTGATTTGCTTGACTATGCGCTAAAACCACAATCTTCGCTTTTGTATTATTATGTGTGCGACAATGGCAATGCTGTTTTGAAAAGTGTAGATTTCGCCGATGACAATCCTTCGCCAGTTAAGGTCGTCGATTTTGGCCTGACGTGTGAAGATTGCTTCGACGGTATTTGGGGTTGCAATTCTTCGCTTTTGGTTAACGACGATGCTTCTGTTCTGGGAGTAAGATATGGTTCTAGCATGGATTGCTTCGGGTTCTGCAAGTGCAAGGTATATTATCCTGCAACAGGCAAACTGAAGGATATGGACGAATGGCAGGAGGTTTTTGACCAAGCACCCAAAGTTGACAGGGAGGCGTTTGACACCGAAACAGATGGCATCCCTAAATTCTATTATGTGAAAAATGGAGCAAAAGTTTGCGTTTCCGATAAAATAGACATGTCTTTTGCCGAGGGCGACGAAAATTATATTGAATATGCGGCTTGTTCGTTGTCGCCAGACAGCAAGAAGGTGCTATATAGCGCTGGTGTGCTTCTTGGTGAAACTTTTAATGGTCAGTATTGCGTTGCAAGTCTTGATGGTAAATACCAGTTGGCCCTTAGTAATACTGATATGGTTGAATGCAAGGCGATTGAATGGCTTGCTGACGGCTCTTTGGTTTATTCCGGCGAGGAATCTCGTCCTGAAACCGACCCAGAATATTCCGAAGACAATACTATGCGTCCATGCATTTGGATTTTGCACCCCGGAAGCATGAAGCCGCAAGTGTTGGTTCATGATGTCGGCAACTTCTGTATTATGGAGTAAATTTTTATCTAAATTTGTAATTGTTTAAATTAAATAGTTTGTAATATGAAATTTTCAAGATTTATCGTTGTGGCACTTGCTTTATGTGCAACTTCATGTTTGCTATCGTGTGGAGGCAGTGAAAAGAAAGATGAAAATGGTGTAAAGCAAACTGCAGAAAATAATGATGATGGAAAAGCCGTTTTCGATGTCACCGACTATGATGTCGCTTATATTGCAGATGGTAAGTTTTGCTTTTACAGACTTTCCGACAGTTCTTCGGTAGTTTATGAGGGCGAAACAGGAGAAATAATGAACTTCAGCTTCAAGCCGAAAACACTGCTTCTTTATTATACCGTATGTGAAAACCAAAAAGTTATCCTAAAGAGTATTGATTTTGGTAAGGTCAATCCCCAGCCGGTAACTGTTGTCGATTTCAACCTTTCGTGTGAAGATTGTGTTTATGAAACTTATGGCGGATATGGCGAATTGCTTGTCAGCAAAGATGGTTCGGCTATCGGAATGCAGCATAATTTCAGTTGGGACGGCTATGGCTTTTCCAATGTGAAGATATATTACCCGGAGTCTGGCAGGTTTGAGAATGATGGCGATTGGGAGATTTTTTGGGACGGAAATAGCAGTGTCGATTACGAAGATTATGAAATCGTTAAGGATAATGATTCGGATCTTAGATCCTATAAGATTTATTATGTGAAGAATGACCCCAGAACTTGCCTTTCCGACAAGATTGACTTTGTGTCATTGAAACCGTTTGAAACCAATCCCGAGGACTTTAACACGTATGCATATTCTTCGGATGGCAAGTATTTGCTTTATGGTGCAATTCTTTCGTGGGGCGATTATCCTCATGGTCCATATTGCGTTGCAAGTCTTGACGGACGCTACCAGCGTGTGCTTGACGATACCGATGTCACAATTACTTCTTCGATTTGTTGGAGTGATAAAGGTTTTCTTCTATATGTCGGTTCCGAACCGCGTCCAGTGTCCGATCCGGAATATAATGAGTATAATTCGACTAAACCATGTGTAAAACTTCTAAAGCAGGGAAGTACGGCTGAACCGGAAGTGATAATCCATGGTACAGACAAATTCATCCTTATGGATTCAAAACGTTAAATCACAAACGAATTCTAATATATGAATCAAAATGCTATAAAAATATTGCTTTCTTCCTTGTTGGTGGGAGCAATGCTATTTATCTCTTCGTGTGGTGAAGGAGGAAAGGAGAAAAAAGATGTAGCAGAAGCAAATTCCGAGATTGCTGTAGCTGATAGTGTAATAGAATCAGTTTTCGATGTGTCCGATTATGATTTTATGTATTTCGCTGATGGGAAATTCAATTTCTATAGGATGTCGGATAGCGTATCAGCAGTATATGAAGGCGAAGACGCACTAATAATGAATTATACATTTCAGGCGAACACGCTTGTATTATATTATAGTGTGTGTACCGAAGATAGCACTGTGGCAGTGAAGAAGATTGATTTTTCCAAGGAAAATCCCGAACCTGAGTTTGTCGTTGATTTTGGATTGAATTATAACAAATGTATCAGCGAAACCTATGATGGCTATAGCCCGGTATATGTCAATAAGGATGCATCAATGATAGTTGTAATGTATGATTTCAGCTGGGAAAGTTATGGTTTCTGCAGGGAAAAGGTTTATGTGCCAGAAACAGGTAAGTTCAAGAATGATTTGGACTGGGGCATGTTATATTCGGACGATAATGGAGAATCTGACTTTGGCAAGTACTCGTTTTCATCGCGACCGGGTGATGTCGATGCAGATGAAGAATATGATGTGGGTGAAGACCATGTCTTGAATTTGTATTGCATGAATGAGAAAACGAAGGAGCAAACTTGCATATCCGACAAGATAGATTTCTTTTCGATAAGCGAGGAACAGACATATCCAGAGGAATTAGAGGTTTGCAGCTTGTCGCCGGACAAAAAATACGTCCTATACTATGCAGTTCTTTCCTGGGGCGATTATCCCCACGGACCATATTGCGTTGCTAGCGTTGATGGTAGCTGTCAGCAGGCACTTGTAGATACGGATGTAACGATAACATCGTCGATTTGCTGGTGCGACAACGGTTCTCTTTTGTATGTCGGTTCCGAACCGCGTCCCAAAACAGACCCCGAATACGACGAATATAATACGACGAAACCATGTATTAAGCTGTTGAAACCTGGGTGTGCAGAAGAGGCGGAAGTGATAGTTCATAATACAAGTAGATTCCTTATTATGCAGACAAAATAATCGTCTGGAAGAGGTAGAATATAAAATATGGTGGGGAAGCATAAAATAAAAAATGCTTCCCCACGTTATGTCTACAAATATGGTGTAGGTATGATTTTGAAAATTATCTTGTAGTGGTAAATGTATTTTTCTTACCTTTGTCCACCTATAATTATTTGTTGCATGAAGAAGGTTTTGCTGTCGATTCTGGTTTTTACATTTGTTTTGCAATCCTGCGAAATTATAAATCCATCAGAGGAAATCCCATCATATATACGTGTCGACGAGGCAATTCTCGATATCACAGATGTAACACAAGGATCTGCAAGCCACAATATATCCGATTGCTGGCTATATGTCAATGGCGATATGATAGGAGTGTTTGAGATTCCGTTCGAGGTACCTGTGCTGGCCAGCGGGGAAGTACACATAGAGATAGAACCGGGAATTCATTCGTCTGGAAGAGATGCAATGCGTGAGGTTTATTCGATGCTGACCAACTATTATGTCGATACTGTTTTGCAGGCAGGTCAGACTACAAAGCTCACTCCGCACTATTCTTATCGTCAGGGCGTACAGTTTTTGTTGGAGGAGTCTTTCGACCAGATAGGATATAAGTTTGAAACTGACGATTCTAGCACATACGACTTTACTGTTACGCAGGAAGGAGCTTTGGAGGGCAATTCTATGCATGTTGTTTTGCCTAAGTCTGATTATACAGGGCATTTTGAATGCAAGACTACCGACGTATATTCATTGCAGAACAATGGCATTACATATCTTGAGATGAGCTATAAGTGTAATGACTGTTTCAATTTCGGAATGTTCGGCCTTGTGGAGTCGGTTACCAGCGTTCAAGGCGTGAGGGAGAATATATTGACATTGTATCCGACTAACGGCAACTGGAAACATGTATATCTGAGTTTAAGGGAAGCCATCTCGAAAAGTGCTTCCACAGACGGCAAATTTCAACCGTTCTATACGGCCATAAGGGTAGATACTTTGAGCCATGTCGGTGAAAATTCGGAAATTTTTATCGATAATATCAAATTGTTACACATGGATACTGAAGCGAACTGATGCAAAAGGCAAGACACAATTCTATATATATTATTTTCGACTATCTGGCAGCCACATTGACATGGGTGCTGTTCTTCTGCTATAGAAAGTTGGAGATTGAGCCAGTAAGGCTTGGGTATGAGATCCCCGTTGAATTCGATTGGAAATTCTATGTTTCATTGGTGGCTATTCCGGCGTTTTGGATTTTATTGCACCTGTTAAGTGGATACTATAGGACACCTTTCCGCAAATCTCGGCTAAACGAGCTCAAGACTACCGCCATGGTAACAGTCTTTGGCGTGGTTGTCGTGTTTTTTGCCTTGATTCTCGACGATTGGGTCGGCAACTATACACAGTACTACAAGATGTTCGGCTTGCTTCTGCTAATGCAGTTTGTCTTTACCTACGTTCCGCGTGTGATATTGACCACTGTGACGAATAAAAGGGTGCACAACCGCAAGCTGAAGTTCAATACGCTGATGGTCGGTAGTAACGACAAGGCAGTAGAGCTGTATAGGCAGTTGGAATCCCAGCCATTCTCAACGGGATTAAATTTCATTGGCTTCGCATATGTCGACAAGCAGGACAATTACCAGATGGAACAATACGTGCCAAATTTTGGTTGTGTCGACAATATTCGAGAAATAATCACACAACATAAGATTGAGGAGATTGTCATTGCGATAGAATCGCGCGAGCATTGCAAGATAGCCGGAATAATCAATCGTCTCTATGGTGTAAAAGTAACAGTAAAGGTAATTCCAGATATGTACGACATGCTAATAGGAAAGGTGCGCATAACATCTATTATCGGTATGCCGCTTATCGAAATCAATCAGAACATTATGACAGTATGGCAGTTGTTTGTCAAGCGTGCGAGCGATATTGTTTTCAGTGTGCTGGCGATGATAATCCTGTCGCCGTTGTATCTGGCGTTGGCAATAGCTGTGAAGATTAGTTCCCCGGGTCCGGTTTTTTACAGCCATGAACGCATAGGACGCAATCATAAGCCGTTTAAAATATATAAGTTCCGCACCATGTATGTGGATTCGGAGCAGAACGGACCTGCCTTGAGCAAGAAAGATGATCCGCGTATTACCCGAGTAGGAAAGGTTATGAGGAAAACACGTATGGATGAAATACCGCAATTCTACAATGTGCTCAAGGGCGATATGAGTCTTGTCGGTCCTCGTCCCGAAAGGGAATTCTACATACAGCAAATTGTTCAGAAGGCACCGCATTACCTGCATTTGCTGTCCGTGCGTCCTGGAATTACTTCGTTAGGACAGGTAAAGTATGGTTATGCCGAGAATGTCGACCAGATGGTGGAAAGGTTGAAGTACGATATATTATATATTGAAAACCGTTCGTTGCTTATGGATGTGAAGATTCTTATCTATACAGTCAAGGTCGTTTTTCTGGGCAAGGGATTGTGATAATCTCTTTTCAATCAATAAAAAAAATATTTTTTTTTTGTCTCGTTAGAAAATCTTATTAAATTTGCACTCCCAAAAAACAAGGGAAACTTTAAGAGATAAATTATTTATAAACAATTAAGTATTACAAAAATGACTAAGGCAGACATCGTAAATGCAATTTCCGAAAACACAGGAATTGAAAAAATGGTTGTTCAAAAGACTGTTGAAGCTTTCATGGAATCTGTAAAGGGTTCATTGATCAATGGTGAAGATGTATTTTTAAGAGGATTTGGAAGTTTTGTTGTTAAGACCAGAGCAGAAAAGACTGCAAGAGATATGGCTAAGAATACAACTATTACTATCCCAGCACACAATATTCCAGCATTCAAGCCGGCTAAATCGTTTGTAGCAGAAGTTAAGTTTAATAATAAAGTTAAATAATTTTAGTTATGCCAAGCGGAAAGAAGAGAAAAAGACATAAAATGTCTACTCACAAGAGAAAAAAACGTCTTCGTAAGAACAGACATAAAAAGAAAAAATAGTATTTTCTTTTTTTTGAATTAAAACTTAAAGTCAAACCTTCGGGGACCATTCCTGGAGGTTTGATTTATTTAAACAAATACCTAGTAGGAGATTAGAACGTGGAGACAGAGAAACCGGAAATTTGCAGCGAGCTATTCCTTGATGTCAGAAGTTCGGAGATAAATATAGCCCTTCTGAACAACAAGCGGCTTGTTGAGCTAAGCACAGAATATAGCAATGTTGATTTCTTGGTGGGGGATATTTATCTAGGTAGGGTAAACAAGCTTATGCCGGGCTTGAATGCCGCGTTTATTGACGTTGGATATAGAAAAGATGCTTTCCTGCATTACCTTGATTTGGGGGCAGGATTCCAAACCCTTAATAAGTTTGTCCGCATGGGAATGTCCAAGGATCCAAATGGTGTTGACAATATCAAGTTGGAGCCGGATATTGACAAGCGCGGAAAGATTTCTGACTTGTTGAAAGTCGGTCAATATGTTCTGGTACAGATTGCCAAGGAGCCGATTTCGTCGAAGGGCCCGCGCCTAACCTGCGAAATATCAATAGCAGGGCGAAACCTTGTGCTTCTGCCTTTCAACAATAGAATTTCTGTAAGTCAGAAAATTAAATCCAGCGAGTCGCGCAAGCGTCTGCGTACGTGGATCGAAAGTATTGTGCCAAAGAATTTTGGCGTAATTGTTCGTACTGCAGCCCAGGAAAAAAGTCTTGCCGAACTTGACAAGGAGCTTACCGTACTTGTCGACAAGTGGAAGAATTTATATTCCCAGCTATCGGTTGTTACACCGCCAAAAGTTGTGCTTGGCGAAATAAATAGAACTTCTGTTTTCCTCCGCGACATGCTTAACTCTTCGTTTTCTCAGATTGTTGTTAACGATGAGGACATGTACGACGAAGTCAAGAAGTTTATTCAGGAAATTGCTCCGGAAAAAAGCAAAATCGTAAAACTATACAATGACAGGATTCCAATTTTTGATAGCTATGGAATCGAAAAGCAGATTAAGACAGCTTTCGGTAGGACAGTGCCGATGCGAACTGGTGCTTATCTTGTAATCGACCATACCGAAGCTGGTCATGTCATTGATGTTAATTCGGGAAATAGGACCAACTCGCAGCAGGATCAGGAGACAAACGCCCTTGATGTGAACCTTATCGCCGCAGAAGAAATAGCACGCCAACTCAGATTGCGAGATATGGGTGGAATTATTGTTATTGACTTTATTGACGTTCACGACGAAAAAAGCAAAAAGGCGATATACGAGAAGATGAAGACATGTATGGAAAACGATAGGGCAAAATTCCATCTTACACCATTGAGCCGCTTCTGCCTAATGGAAATTACGCGTCAGCGTGTACGTCCGGAAACCGACAAGAAAACTGCTGAAACTTGTCCGTGTTGCAACGGTTCGGGAAAAATACAGGCAAGTCTCAATTTGACTGATGAGATTGAAAATCAGTTGAAATATATATTGAAAAAGAGTAAGGACAACAAGGTTATTATCAAGACACATCCTTTTGTCGAGGCATATATCAACAAGGGATTCTTTTCCTCCTTAAGAAAACAGTGGCAGAAAATGCATAACTGCAAGCTCGAGGTGCTACCTATGCAAGCTTACACTTATATGGAGTACCATTTTTTCAATGAACTTGACGAGGAGTTGATATAGAAAAAAAACTAAAATAAGAAGCCACCGATGGTGGCTTTTTTTGTTTTGGTATTCAATATTTCTTTCTATTTTTGCAAAGTAATAAATTAAAAATTATGAATATAATTAAGAAATTGTTTTTTACACTTGCGTCGGTGTTGATGTTTTTTGTGGCATCTGCACAGATAGCAGAACCTGTAAAGTGGAAATACTCCACAGAAAAGGTTTCTGAAAAGGAATACAACTTGGTGATGACGGCGTCTATTGATGACAAGTGGCATCTATATTCGCAGCATTTCGATGCTGGAGGTCCTATGCCATTGGAAATAAAGTTTATCAAGTCGGATAAGTATAAACTTGTTGGTGGTGTTTCCGAATCGCCAGCACCAACAGCCGAATACGACGACGTGTTTATGGTAAATGTGAAGTTCTTCACAAAGAAAGCTACATTTAAGCAGAAGATAGAAGTTTTGGCAAACGCTCCATTTGCTGTTAAGGGCGAATTGGCTGGTCAGGCTTGCTACGAGGACGGAGCTTGTCTTCCGGTTGCTGCCGATTTGAAATTCCAGATTGATGTTCCGAAGACAGCTGAAAGCGAAACCGTAAGTCAGACTGAAGATCAGGCAACTGCGGAAAGTCCTGTTACAGAAGACGAGAAAATAGAAGAGGCAGCAGCTGAAGATTCTGCCGTAGAAGAAACTCCGGCAGTGAAGTCGGATAATTCTGGAACACCACGAATTATAACGAGCAATGATTTCGTTCCCGAAGAGGCCGAAGACGGTTCTTTATGGTCGTTCTTCTTCTTGTCTCTGCTTTTCGGTATTCTAGGAATCCTTACACCTTGTGTTTTCCCAATGATTCCAATGACCGTAAGCTTCTTTATGCAGGGCAATTCCAATAAGTTCAATTCAATATTGAAGGCGCTGATTTTCGGTGTGTCAATAACATTGCTTTATACTATAATCGGTGTAATTGTTTCGTTGACAAACGCAGGTGCAGGCTTGACAACGGTATTGAGTACACACTGGATTCCTAACTTGATTTTCTTCTTGTTGTTTGTTGTGTTTGCTGCTTCGTTGTTTGGCTTGTTCGAAATTATTCTTCCTACGTCATTGGCAAACAAGAGCGACCAGCAGGTTGATAAAGGCGGTATTTTTGCATCTTTCTTCCTTGCACTTACTACTGTAATTGTCAGCTTCAGCTGTACAGGACCAATTGTAGGCGCTTTGTTGGTAAAGGCAGCTAGCGGTAATGTTCTTGAGCCTACCATCGGAATGCTTGGTTTCGGACTTGGCTTCGCATTGCCTTTTACTATTCTTGCCATAGCACCAAACTGGTTGAAAAAATTGCCTAAATCTGGTGGATGGATGAATGCCGTTAAGGTTGTAATGGGCTTCTGCCTCTTGGGGTTCTCGTTGAAGTATTTCTCAAATATCGACCAGAACTATCACCTCGGAATTATGAGCCGCGAACTTTACATTGCAATATGGATTGTACTTTGTGTTCTTTGTGGCCTTTATTTGCTTGGCAAGATTCGCTTTAAACTCGACAGCGAGGTTAAGAACATCGGATTCTTCAGAATGATTATTGCATCGGTATTCTTTGTTTTCGCATTGTACTTGTTCCCTGGAATGTTCGGTGCTAACTTGTCATCGGTATCCGGTCTGTTGCCACCTATGTCAACTCAGCAGTTCAACCTGAACGATGATGGCGGTGTTGCGGGAGGTGCAAATCTTTGCGGAACACCTAAGTATTCTGAGTCCATGCATTTGGCTTACGGAGTGGAAGGGTATTTCGACTACAAGCAGGCATTTGAATGCGCAAAGTCGCAGGATAAGCCGGTAATTCTGTATTTCACAGGCCACTCTTGTGCTAACTGCAAAAAGATGCAGGCGGAAATATGGGGCAATAAGTCAATCGCAGAAAAATTCAACAATGAATTTGTGCTTGCAGCTTTGTATGTTGACGAAAAGTCAGTTGAAGTTCCTGAGAATGAACAGTTCGTATCATCTAACGATGGCAAGGTTAAGAAGACGTTGGGCGAGGTAAATGCCGACATTCAGATTGTAAACTTCCAGTGCAACACACAGCCGTACTATGTAGTGGTAAGTCCTGATGGCAAGGTGCTCACAGAACCAATGACTTATAACACAAATGCCGAGGAATTTATGGAATTCCTTAACGAAGGATTGGAAAAATATAAAAAGTGATAAATGATAGGTTTGTCTACAAAAACCAAAATCGGTGAGCGAATGTTATGAAGCCAAAATTAGAAAAGGAGAAAAGATTGATGACGAGATTTTGTTTTGGAATGTATGCAAGGATTTAATACTTTATTAATTACTGCTTTTCAAATAAATTTAAAATTAGATATATGAGAAGATTTACAGCAATTTTAATGGTTTTCATATTGGCTTTTGCTTTTACAGCACGGGCTGATGAAGGTATGTGGCTTCTGTCCATGTTGAATAAGAACTACGATGACATGAAGAAGCAGGGTTTCAAGTTGACTCCAGAGGACATTTATAATGTTAACCAGGGTTGTATCAAGGATGCAGTCGTTGGTTTGGGCAAGGAAGAATCTCCTTTCTGGCATTTCTGTACTGGTGAAATCGTGTCGGACGAGGGCTTGATGTTCACAAATCACCATTGTGGATATTCTATGATCCAAGCACATTCTACAGTAGAACATGACTACCTTAAGGATGGATTCTGGGCATATTCAAAGAATGAGGAACTTTCAAATCCTGGCATAACAGCTTCGATACTTGTGAAAATAGAGGATGTTACCAGCGAAGTGACTGCAAGTTTCAAGAAGGATATGACGGAAAGAGAGCGCGGAATAGCGTTGAAGAAAGTTTCAAAGACTATCGTCGACAAGGCGGTTGCAGGAACAAACTATAAGGCACAGGTTAAGGATATGTTTGGTGGCAACCAGTATTTCCTTTTGGTGTATGTTACTTATCAGGATGTTCGTCTGGTAGGTGCACCTCCTTCATCTATGGGTAAGTTCGGCGGTGATACCGACAACTGGATGTGGCCGCGTCATACAGCCGATTTCTCTATGTTCAGAATCTACACAGCTCCTGATGGTTCGCCGGCTAAGTATTCGAAGAACAATGTCCCTTTAAAGCCGAAACACTATTTGCCAGTAAGCGCAAAGGGCGTTGAAGATGGCGATTTCGCAATGATTATGGGTTTCCCGGGAACAACAAACAGATACGTCACTTCCTATGGCCTTGAGGAGGTTATGCAGGTAACCAACAAGCTAAGATATGAAATCAGGGATGTTAAGGTTAATGTTCTTCGCGCAAAGATGGCTGCAAGCCAAAAGGTAAAGATTCAGTATGCTTCCAAATATGCTTCTTGTTCAAACTATTGGAAATATTCCAACGAGCAGAACAAGGCCTTGACAAGGCTAAACACTATGCAGGTAAAGAAAAATATTGAAAGTGCAATGCTTAAGTGGGCCGACAGCAAGGGCGAAAAGAAATATAAGGAGGCATTGGATAACTTGCAGAAGATATATCAGTCGAGAAGACAGCAGGCCGAAGCAAAAATGTATATCAACGAGGGCTTGTTGGGCTCCGATCTACCATACTTCGCATATTCGTGCAGAAGTTTGAGCATGGCACTAGCTACAGGCGAAATGGCAGAAATCAATTCGGCCGTTAGCGACTTGAGGGAGCCGATTGCCGCATTCTACAAGGATTACGATATGGAAACTGAACGCGACCTTATGAAGGCTTTGTTCAGAAAGGTTTATGATAACCTGGATCAAGCTTATTATCCGGAATTTTTCAAGACTATCCAGACAAAGTTTAAGGGCAATGTGGAAAAATACATAAACGACGCCTTTGCAAAGTCAATATTTGCAACAGAAGCAAAACTTAATTCATTCCTCGACAAGCCGTCGCATTCAACTTTCATCAAGGATCCTATGATGGTTATGGCAAACGACATCATCGACGTTTACAGGGCTGTTTATAATGCATACAACGATTTGTCTGTAAACCTTGAAAAAAATATTAGGACTTTCATTGGCGGTATCCTGGAAATGAATGCAGACAAGACATTTGCTCCGGATGCAAACTCAACTATAAGACTAACATACGGAAATGTTAAGAGCTACGAACCTCGCGATGGTGTGTTCTACGACTACTATACAACATTGAAGGGTGTTATGGAAAAGGAAAATCCTGAAAGTTCAGAATTTATCGTTCCTGAAAAATTGAAGGAACTTTATAAGGCAAAGGATTTTGGTCCATACGCAAATAAGGATGGTGATTTGCCAACATGTTTCATTACCAACAATGATATTACAGGCGGTAATTCTGGTAGTCCGGTCATCAATGGCAATGGAGAACTTATCGGTCTTGCTTTTGATGGAAATAGCGAAGCAATGTCTGGAGATATCGATTTTGAGGAAAATCTTCAGAGATGTATAAGTCTCGATGTTAGGTATGCTTTGTTTGTTATCGACAAGTATGCTAATGCTCAAAATCTTATCAGGGAAATGGATATCAGAAAGTAAATCTTAAAAGTTCCTTAATAAAAATGCAAAGCCATTGGTTTTTGCCAATGGCTTTTGTTTTTTTCATATTTTTGCATGTTTTGAAAACAAGATATGATAGAAAGTTATAAGTCGTTGATTGATAGTCTTGAAAGATTTATCAGGAAGTACTATCTTAACAAGATGGTGCGCGGACTTATATTGGCTTTGGCTATTTCTGGCCTGTGGTATCTAATTGTTGTTATCGCCGAATATTACGGACGCTTCTCGTCGGCCTTGCGAATGACCTTGTTTGTGTCGTCGATTTCGTTGTACGCCATTGTTTTTGTAACTATGATTCTGTGGCCAATATTGAAATTAATGAAGATTGGCAAACGAATATCATATACAGAAGCCAGCAAGATTTTGGGAGCACATTTCCCCGAGGTTGCCGACAAGTTGCAGAATACACTTGAACTTAATCGTTTGCTAGAGGAAAATCCGGAAGCAGAGGACCTTATAAAGGCAAGTATTGCACAGCGCCTTGAAAAGTTGTCGCCTGTTCCATTCCTTTCCGCAATCAAGATAAAGAAAAATGTTCGGCATCTTAAATATCTTGCGCCAGTATTGCTTGTGTTTGTTGTTATTTTGTCGTTTAAGCCGGCAATTGTTACCGAAGGAACGGAAAGAATTGTTAACTACGACCAGCATTTTGAAACGCCAGCACCATTTTCTTTTATACTGGAAAACGATTCTCTTGTTGTAAAACAGGGTGATGATTTCACTGTTAATCTTACTGTTAAGGGCAAATATGTACCCGATCAGGTGATGATTAATTTTGGCGGTAATTCGTTTTATATGGAAAGGGAGAATGCTTCTTCCTTCAAATACGATTTTAAGACTTTGAACAATTCCTTCAAGTTTTATTTTACGGCACAGGATGTCGTTTCAAACGATTATGAGGTCAGTGTCCTGCCGGCACCATTGATTCTTAATTTCAAGATCGACATAAAGCCAATGGCTTATACAGGGCTTAGTGCTGTCGAGGTTAAGAATTCCGGCGATATAGAAGTGCCTGTAGGTTCGGATGTTACATGGACTTTCGGAACAGCAAATCTTGATTCGCTTGCCATTGTCCTTGATAGCGTTGTGCTACCTACCGAAAAGTCGCATGAAGAATATACGGTAAAACGACGTATAACTGCTGGTGGCGATTATGAACTTTTTGTCGCAAACGAATATTTCAAGGAACTAGTTGACATTAAGTACCATATACGTGTTGTTCCAGACTTGTATCCGGCAATATCGGTTAGCGAGGTTCGCGACAGCGCAAATCTTGCAATAATCTATTTCAAGGGTTCCATTGATGATGATTATGGCTTCTCTCGTTTGACTTTCCGGTGCTTCGATGGCGATAAGCAACTTGTGTCAAATCCTATTCAGTTTACGCCGCGCTTAAACTCGCAGGACTTTTATTATGCATTTGATTTTTCTTCGGTTGAAACAGAAGGGAACCGCTTGACATATTATTTGGAAGTTGCCGATAATGATGGGTTTAACGGTCCAAAGACGGCACGCACAAAAACTATGGAATTTAATATTCCGTCGTCGCAGGATTTGAGAGATATGAGCGACCAGGCCAACGATGATACCGAAGAAAAAGTAGTTGAGGCGAAAAAGATTAGTGATGATATCAAGAAAAGTATTGATGAGCTGAAAAAGAAGCTTGTAAACGAAAATCTTTCGGCATACGACCGCTCGCAGTTGATGCAGGAGATAATCGACAAGGAAGACCAGCTTGAAAACTTGATGGAACAAATAAAGCAGGAGCAGAATCAGCTTCAGCAGTATAAGGAGCAGTTCTCTAAGAGCGAAGATCTCCTCAAGAAGCAGGCGGAAATAAATGCCCTCATGGAAAGTCTTATGACTGATGAGATGCGTGAGATGATTGAGGAGATGAAAAAACTGATGGAGAATTTCAATAAGGACGAATTCTTTAAGAAGTCGGAGGAATTCAAGATGTCGGTTGAGGAGATGGAAAACAATATGGATAATACGCTTGAGATGCTAAAGCATTCGGAGGTTGAGGAGCGTGTCAAGGATATTGCAGACCAGATGGAGAAACTTGCTGAAAAAGAAAAGCAGCTTGCCGAAAAGACCAAGGAAAAGAGCAAGTCTCAGGAAGAGCTATCCAAGGAACAGGATAAGATAAAGGAGGAATTCGATAAGTTGAAGGAAGAATACGAAAAGACTCTTGAGAAAAATAATGAATTGAAAGAACCTATGTCCCTGCAGGATTTCAAGCAGGAGATGAATGATATATCGAAAGATATGCAGGATGCCGGCGACGACCTCGACAACAATAAGAACGGCAAGGCCTCCGACAAGCAGAATAGTGGAGCACAGAAGATGCAGGATCTTGCACAGAAAATGGAGAAGATGATGTCGGAGATGTCGATGGAAAGCAACGAGGAAAACATGGAGGGTATACGTCAGATTCTCGAAAATGTGCTGACGTTCTCGTTCGATCAGGAGGACGTTATGCAGGGACAAAGGAGTCTTGCAACAAAGTCGCCATTGTACAAGGAATATATTGTTCGCCAGAAGAGCATTTCCGACAATTTCAATATTATTCGCGATTCTTTGAACGCTTTGTCTGGCCGTGTTCCTGGCTTGGCATCTGTGGTTGCGTCTGATGTTATGACAATTAGAAAGGAATTGGGTGTCATTTTGGATTATTATGGCAGTAGCAGTAGATATTACGTCCAGAAGTCGCAGCAGACGGTGTTGACTTCGGCAAATAATCTTGCTTTGCTTCTGACTGAGGTCCTTGACCAGATGCAGGAGCAGCAGATGTCGCAGAATAGTAGCAGTTCAAGTTGCAACAAATGTAAGAACCAAGGTCAAGGTCAGCCGAAAAAGCAGATGGGACAGATGCGCGATATGCAGCAGCAGATGAAAAACCAGATGCAGCAGATGCTAGATCAGATGAAAAAAAATGGACAGCAAGGACAGAGCGGAGAACAGCTGGCCAAAATGCTCATGCAGCAGGAAATGATGCAGAAGATGCTCAACGATATGATGAATGGAGAACTGAGCCCAGATGCCGCAAAATATATGAAAGAAGCCAACCAGATGATAGAACAGAACATTAAGGATTTGGTGAACAAAAACATAACCCAGCAGACTGTTAATCGTCAGGATCAGATAATAACACGTTTGCTACAAGCTGAAAATAGTCAGAATGAACGAGATACGGAACAGAAACGTCAGTCAACCGAAGCAAAGGAATATAAGCTTAGCAATCCCGACAAGGCGTTTGAGCAAAAGGAAACCGAAATCAGATTCAACGAGTTGCTTCAGTACTCAAATTTGAAATTGACAGACTATTATAAGGCAAAATACAAGGAATATTTAAAGAACCTAAATGACAATTAAAAAATATGGCAATAGAATTTTTCTGTGAAGATGTGGAGAAACCAAGGGTAAAGTATGTAGCACTAAGAAAATGGATTAAAGACGTAGTTGAATTGCGCGGTAAGACCGTTGGCAAGATTAACTATATATTTTGTTCGGATGAATATTTGCTGGATATAAATAAGCAGTATCTTAACCACGATTATTATACCGATGTTATAACTTTCGACAATTGTGAGGATAATATTGTGTCTGGCGATATATATATTAGCGTGGAGCGCGTAGCCGAAAATGCAAAGGCATATCATACGGAAGGCACAGAAATATTCAGGGTGATAATTCATGCAATACTTCACCTGCTTGGTCTTAACGACAAATCAGAAGAAGAAGAGAAGGCGATGCGTGCTGCAGAGGATGAATGTTTAGCTATGTCTTGCTTTGACTTCTGCCGCTGGATGAAGGATTCGAAGATGTAATTCGGCACGCAATACACTTGTCATAAACATTTGCGACTTTTTTCACTATTTTATTGCTCGTCAGGCCTAAAAAACCGACAGCTATTTTACGCTACATCGCTAATTATCAATTGAAATTTGATTCTTGTAGTATTCTGCTTTAGTGTTATTGCCGTTGGCTTTAAAATATCGGTATAGGGTCTCCGCGATATTTTTATTGCCGTGGAATTTTTCGTAGGCAATTTCCCAGTTCGAAATGGCATTTGTTGTATCGCCGGCCTGGATGTAGTAGTTGCCTAGGTCAACATAGGGAAGGTCCTTGTCGGGAAATGTCGCCACTTCTTTCTGTCCGAGCAGGATTCCGGTCCCAAAGTCGTTTGTTTGGCTGACGTATTTTTGGACTTCGGGGACAACCGTCGCGAAATTGTTGCTTGTTAGCTTGTCGATGCAGAGTCTATAATATGCGGAAGCACTATCGTTCTGGCTTTCTTGTGCGTACGATTGTGCGATGAAAAAATATGCCAGGTCGTAGGTCTTTGCATTATAGGTGTTTGACGAGATGTAGCTTTGCATATTCTCTATGGATTCGCCATAATTATGGTTCATGAAAAGCGAAAGGCCAAGGAAATAGTAAGAATTGCAGAGACTTGTGTCGCATTCAATCGCTTTCCTGAACATCATCTCGGATTTTTTGTAGTCCTCGAAAAACATCTGTCTCAGGTATCCGTAGTTGTACCATGCATTCCCGTATGTAGAGTCAATTGATAGTGCTTGACTGTACAAACTTTCAATATATTTTATGTCGTTTGCGTATTTTTTTGCAGGTGGTGTGCCGTCGTTATTTCTGTTTGCCTTTTCGAATAGCTTGTCAGACAGTAAGTTGGCATATATTACATTGGCTTTTGCACTTTCATGCAGGTATTTCATGTCGTGAGAGAAAAGAGTTTCTCTGTCTTTCCAATCCTTGTTGCGGCTAATTGTTATTGCCAGGTTGGGAAATGCAATTGCTGCTACTAGTAGATAGGTGGTAACTTTTTTTCCTTTCGTAATATTGTAGATTAAATAGCCGATTGCTAATGCAAAACCTATGCTTGGCATAAATAGCATACGTTCTCCAATGACACCTGTAAAGGGAAAGAAGAAGTTTGCGAACGGGAAAATGGCAATAAGATAGAACAAAATTCCAAATGATGCGATATTGCGTCTGTTGAATAATGCTATTGCAATTATTACTAGTGCGATATGAATAATTATGGAAACAATTACAATAGGGTCGCTAAAATTTGCGTCGGGTATAATCTGGAAGCCGTAGTAGTAGCGTAACGGGTATGGGATAAAAAGCAGTTTCAGATAAAATGCTAGTCCATAGAAACCTATTGTGTATTTATTTGATAATGAGCCTGTTGCAAAAATTGGATTTTGCCATTTTGCCATTACAGCATTGCTTTTTGGTAGCAAGCTTTCGGGCAGATAGTGGGCTACGGCGATGATTGCACCCGAACCAAGCAGTATTATTGCGGAAATGATAATAATTTTGGCTTTGTTCCAGTTAATATCGCTTTTATGTTCTGTTGGAAATAATGTGATTACCAGGAGAACCGTTGCTCCTAACAGGAAAATGTCTTTGTGAAGTACGACAAGTACAAGCGATAATGCCCAAATGATGAAATTTCGTGCCGATTTTTGAGAAATGTCCTTCCTTTTTGAAAGGAATAAAATGTATGTTGCCAAAAAAACGATGAATAGGACGTACCTTATCTGCTTAATGTAATTCGGAATATCGTATTTTATCCTTAAAGCGAATAGTATTGCATCGAAAATGATGTTTATCGCGGCTATAATCAGAAGTATATGTTTTTGGTCGTAGGTGTCGGAAATGAATTTTAATTTTTTGACGAATGGGACTTTCAGTATGAAGTCGCTGCGGAAAAATAAGATTGACAATGGTGTTATTGCAAGCCATACAATTGCCGATTCCTTGGTTAAAAAGCCAATTCCGAGCAGGAGCATTGCTGCAATTATGTCGATTATCTTCTTCTTGTCGACGAATCTCAGTGCCAGTATTGCCGACGACAGGCAGAAAGCAAGGCAGAGTATTTCCTCGCGGTTTTTCAAGCTCAGCACTACTTCTGTGTGAATTGCGTGTGCCATGAAGATTACCGTAGTTATGGTTGCGATGGCATAGCATGAGGATGCAAACTTTGTCTGCAATAGGTTTCGCAGGAAGAAAAATAGCAAAATGCATACTAGAATGTAGTAGACAATGTTGAAAAAGTGTCCTATAGATGCCGATTCGCCAAAAATTTGGTATTCGATTGCAAAGATTGCTATTGTAACAGGTCGGTAGCCGAACAATACACCACCGCTGTTATTGTACCGCGACGCAAAAATTTCGGGAATTCCTTTAATGCCTTGTTTTACAAGCTGGTGGTTTTCGCAGACGTAGTCGTCGTCAATGTTGTAGCCGTTTGAAATTGAAAATCCGTATAGCACAAAGCCAAGCACCGCTATGGCGATAATTATTTTTAGTAATTTTCTGTCTTTGGATGGCTTTTCCATGAAAAACATTTGTAACGGTGCGAAATTAGTGCTTTTTTCGATTGATTGCAAAGAAAGATATTTTGCGGTTAGTTGGCCACAAAATATGCGGCTTATTTTCTGCAAAAAATTATAATGTTTTTATAAACAAGAATATATGAACTTTGAATGCGACTAGAATTTTCAAACCGCGCAGCGTCAAGCGTGCAACGTTCAAACTACTTGTAACTGCGTAGCCATTCGCAGCGTTTACCTTATCACAACAATTTTTTCTGTTATGCTGGTGTCGTTTCCGTAAATACTAATGAAATATATGCCGTCGTTAAGGTCGCTGATGTCTATGGTTTTGTTGTTCTCGCCTTGTTTTACAATGATTCCGTTTGTGTTGTAGATTGTGAATGCAAAGTCTTTGTCGGTAGCAATGTTTACTATATTTGATGCCGGATTTGGAAATATGCTCGTGTTGTCATTTGATATTTCGTTTGCCGTTGTGATGCCCGTACAGTCGTCGAGATGAGTGTTGTATTGAGCAAGGAAATCCAAAGTAATATGCAGGCAGGTGTCGAACTTCTCCGGTATAATGCTGATGAGGTTGCTGCCAAGATAAAAGACGTGCTCTTCGTCTTCAAACACATGGAATTCGTGTTGGATGTTGTAGCTGGTAAGCACCGAGTCGATAATTGCGGAACCGTCCATTTCTGGCGCAATGTTAGTGCTGATTCCGCCCCATTTGTCGCCGTACGGTGTTCCGTGACCAATTACAACAGTCTGGTCGGCTGTTCCGTGTATCATGCAGATTGGTGTCCGTTCGTCTTCGTCGATGTAGTTCTTGTCGATAACGGCTCCCCATTCAGCCACAATGCCGGCAACGTCTGAAGTGTGGTTTAGGTACTGTTGGTCGCCGGTTGAGTTAAGAGCCCCCATGTCGTCGCGGCTACCTATGCCGAACAGCCCGCCTTCCGATGCGTATGTTTCTTCAGGCCTTTCGTCGTCGTCCATATAAAGGGAGTGCAGGCACGAGATTGTTCCCGACGAACTGCCAATTAGGAAAATCTGTGTGGTGTCTATTCTGTATGTTTCATAGTTACCTTTGAAATAACGAATTGCAGAGTTGACATCTTGTGCGGCAGCATACATTTCGCGTATTACTTTTGTTTTCGAAATGTTTGATAGTGATAATGTTATAAGTCGGTAGTCGATAGAAGCGACTGCATATCCGTAGTGCGCCAGCGAATCGCCATACGAAACCATATCGACCCAAGTCCTGTCGCCGGCAACAAAGGCACCACCAAAAACCGTTATTACCAGTGGTCTATACTGCATGGTATCGTTAGCAGGTTCGTAAAAATCGAAATATAAGTTCTTGGGTGTGTCGCCTCCGTCGGGAAGTGGCGATGCGTATAAAATTTCTGTTTGAGTGTTTATTTCATCAAAATATCGGCTTGTGAAACGACATTGCTCTTGCGAAAATGCTTGAGAAATGGCGACAACGGTAATAGCTGCAATAAAGAGTGCCTTTTTCATGTTCATATTGTTAAAAATCTTCAATGTCTACTAGTTTGTTCATCACTGCATAGATTGTTAGTCCGGAAATACTGTTGATGCCAAGCTTGTGTGAAATGTTTTTGCGATGTGAAATTACCGTGTGTACCGATAGGTTGAATTCGTCGGCAATCTCCTTGTTTGTCTTGCCTTTGGCAACGGCAGTAAGTATTTCGCGTTCGCGGGATGACAGTTCGTTGCTATTGTCGGTTTGCTCCTTTTCCGACGAATTACGTATTGCCGACAACAGTCTTTTTTCAATTTGTGCTTGCGTGAAGTAAATGCTTATGTAGCCGTCGTAGTGTCGGAATGTTTCCTCGTCGTATGGTCCATAGCTAATTGCTACAAACACAGTCCCTTCGTGTGCTGGAATCATCGCTTTTGGATCCGAGTGCCCGTTTATGGTTGCGACTGCAGGGTTTACGATTATAATGTCGGTGTTCCCGTTCTGGAAGTCGTTGTATGTCTGCAAGTTTGTGAAAAAATTTGCTATGGTGAAGTCGGCACAGTCGCCAATCATCTTCGATAGTCCGGTAGCGACAATTGGAGATGGTTCTATAATTGTTATCTTGTATTTGGCGTGTGTCATTGTATTTCAAATTTTGATACCAGAGGAATAAGTATTTTGTTTTCGATGAGCGAATGACGGCGTATGTCGTCGCCAGTTTTGAATATGTCGTTCAGCACATCTATCCGGGCCTGTCGATTTTCGTTTTCGGGCAGGTACTTCAGCACTATGTTCTTCAGGTCGAGAAGTTTTTCGTCGATATCGCTATGGTTTTCCTCAAAGTTGCTGATGCGGAATTTCTTGTCTTCGTTATGTGGCTCCTTGACAAGCGAAAGCACGTATGGAAAAACCGTATTTTCTTCATATTCAAGATGCTTGTGAATCTCTTCGTCGTAGTCGTCGTAAAACTTGTTGAGTATTCGTTTGCTGGTGTCCTCGCAGTTTTCGAGCATTGCATGTATGTTGGTGTGCAGGTGCGGCAGACAGTTTTCGAGCCAATACTTATGTGTACGTTGCAAATATCCTATGATTTTTGGGATGTCTGATTTTTTAAGATTTTCGGTTCTCGGGACAAATGTATCGGACGAATAAACCCTGCAAATCATAATGAAAAGGTCGGTTGAGAGTCCGTATTGCTTGCAGATTTCGTCGATAGTAGCTTCTCCGAAACCGAAGTTAATGTCAAGGCGTTCGATTACGGAAAGTACAGCCGAATCTGTAATTATGTCGGCGATTTTCATCCGTGAAGAAAATATTGTGCTGTGAGCCATAAGAGATATTTTTATGATGTCAAAAATAGGAAAAACTTTGTTATGTATCCAATTTTTAATTTAAACAGAGCGTCTGTATTGTATTAACCAAAGGTAATAAAATAAATCTTTCAAAGTCTAAAATTTATAAAAAAACAATCTTTGAAGATTTAAAATTCTTAAAAAATCAATCTTCGAAAGTGCAAATAAAGATGGCTGACGCCGTTTGACGCTTCGCTGTTTGAAGTAGTTTGACGGCTACGCCGTTTTTCGCTTACGCGTTTCTTGGTTTATCCGTAACGTTGTATGTGGCTCTGCTAACTTAGAAATCTACAACTCCAGAACCCTAAAACCAAACACTCCCCAACAAGTATGCACCCCATGCCACAATCCATGCCACTGCAGTGTTGTAAACGACCGTAAACGCCGCCCAGCCAACTTTTTTGGTTTCGCTGAATATTGCCGCAATGGTCGCCATACATGGAAAACACAGAAGCATGAAAATCATCATCGCAAGGGCGGAGGCATTGTCGAAGTCTCCACTTTTCACAAGCGATTCGCCAAGTTCCATTTCGTTTTCATCGGCATAAAGCACACCTAAAGTGCTAACAGCTATTTCCTTTGCGGGCAGACTTGCAACTACGGCTATGCATGCTTTCCAGCCGAGCCCGAGCGGACGCATTGCCGGCTCAAAGAACTTGCCAATCTTTCCAAGATACGAGTTCTCGCAGTCTATTTCGCTAGCCGAAGTTTCTGTTTTCACAATGTTTCCGCTTGCGTCAATGTCTTCGTGAACGGGGCGTGGAAAATATGTCAACAGCCAGATGACAATAGATGCGCTGAGAATTATAGTCCCAATCTTCTTGATATATTGTACGCACTTGTCCCACATGTGCTTCAGTACGGCAATGGGGGTTGGCATGCGGTAGGGTGGAAGTTCCATTACAAACGGAGTTTCGTCCTTGCCGAATTTTACTATCCTTAGCAGTTTTGCACTTAATACTGCCGCCAGAATTCCAAGGACATATAGCAAAATCATTACAGTTGCAGCATGATTTGGAAAAAAAGCCCCGGCAAACAATACATAAATAGGTAGGCGCGCACTGCACGACATAAACGGAACCACCAGTATGGTTATCAGTCGGCTGCTACGGCTTTCTATGGCCCTTGTCGCCATTATAGCAGGTGTGTTGCATCCAAATCCCATAAGCATTGGAATGAACGATTTGCCGTGAAGTCCCATTTTGTGCATTACATTGTCCATGATGAAAGCTGCGCGCGACATGTAGCCCGAATCTTCCATCAGCGAGATAAAAAGGTATAGAATTAGAATGTTTGGCACGAACGAGCAAACAGCACCAATGCCGGCTATTACTCCGTCGACAAGTAGCGAGCGCCATGCATTGTTGGGCATTATGGAGTTTAGCCAACCGCCGAGCGAGGAAAATCCCATGTCAATCCATTCTTGCGGGAAAGCCCCAAGCTTAAATGTTACGAAGAACATAAGCCACATAATTAGAATGAAAAGCGGAAATCCCAACCATTTGTTGGCTACAAGCTTGTCGATGCGACGTGTTTTGCGGTTGATATCGTTCTTGCCCTCCACGTATGTTTCGTGCAATGCACCGGTGATAAATCCGTATTTTGCATCGCTGAAAGCCATTTCGGCATCCTTTTTTAGTTCCTTTTGTATGATTTTCGCTGATGATTCGGCTTGTTTTGCTAGTTCTTCGTAGTCTTTGCTATTTCTTAGGATGTTGTGTACTTCCTTGTCGCCTTCGATTAATTTTAGCGCCCAGTAGCGAGCTGGAAATTGCTGTGGAAAATCGTCGTTTTTGTGCAAAATCGCAGTTATGGATTCTATTTCAGGTTCTATAATATTGCCATAATTAATATGAACATGCCTTGCTTCCTTGTTTCGTCCTTCAAAAAGTTCGATGATGGTGTCGAGCAGTTTGTCGAGTCCTTGACCATTTTTTGCAACGGTCGGAACCATAGGTACGCCCATCATTGAGCCTAGTTGTTCATAGTCTAGTTTTGCACCGCTTGCCGAAAGTTCATCGTACATGTTTAATGCAACCGCAACGCGCTGGCTCAGGTCGATAAGTTCTGTCGTCAGATAAAGATTTCTTTCAAGATTTGAAGCTACAACTGAATTCACGATGACGTCTGGCATCGATTTCAGCAAATGTCGTCGCACATAGACTTCTTCGGGCGAATAAGCTGAAAGAGAGTAGGTTCCGGGCAGGTCGGTTACATTGAAATGGTAGCCCTTGTAGTTGAAATGTCCGGTTTTCACGTCGACGGTTACACCGCTGTAGTTGCCCACATGCTCGTTTCCGCCCGAAAGAGCGTTGAAAAGCGATGTTTTGCCGCTGTTCGGGTTGCCGACAAATGCAATATTTATTATGTTGCGTTGGGTTGTCTTGTGCAGATTTGTAAAACATCCAGAATTGCAGGCCCCGCAGTCGCCACATGCAAAATAGTTGGGCGCTTTTGCGTCTTCGGCCGAAAGAACGGCGTCGGCCTCCTCTTCCGAAAGCACTTCAATCATTTCGGCTTCGCTGCGTCGCAACGAAACATCATAGCCCATGATGGTGTACTTTATCGGGTCGTTCATCGGGGCGTCGATTATCGAGACAACCTTTTGACCGCGGACAAATCCCATTTCCATTATCCTTTTCCTGAATCCGCCGTGTCCCGACACCTTTATGATGACCGCCGACTCTCCGTTCCTAAGTTCCGATAGTTTCATTGCAATATATTATTTCACGATGCAAAAATATTATGGAGAGACAAGGCGAGCAATCACTATTTGTTGGGATTTTGGGAGGGGCGGCTAACCCAAATAAACAAGGAAGATCTCTCTTAGCTGGCTGCCTGCATTGAGCGTCAGTCGAAATGAGTTAGTCGAAGCCACGTTGTTGAAATCAATCCTAACAAGCGATTTGTATTATTTATGCTTCTTATAAATCTTTGTTAATTAAGGTAATAACGTTGCATTTTATTTCTTTTTCAAAATAATTGAAAAAAGATTTGTCACTTAATAAAAAATGCCTACCTTTGCACTCGCTTTTGCACCGGTCCGTAGCTCAGCTGGTAGAGCACCTGACTCTTAATCAGGGTGTCGAGGGTTCGAGCCCCTCCGGACCGACAGAAATCTCGCCCAATCCAATGGGCTTTTTTTATGTCCAATCTGAAAGTGATAATCGTGATTTTCAGTATTTTGTAAAATGTGGTTTTGATGAATTAGGAAGATTTTTTTATAATTTTACACTTATCAAAGACTTGTGTAATTTTGGAAAATCAATTTTAGTTCAGTGCAATTTCAGTGCAACATTATTTTTTGTTCAAAATTCTATGTTCCAATCAGTTGTATGTGCAATTGATTTTAATCTAGATGGGTGTGTTATGGCTTCAATATGATACTTTTATGACTTGGATTTGGCATTGAATACGACCTTGTTCTCGACATATTGCTTCTTTTTATCATTTGTTGATAATTTCATCTGCTAATTTTCAAAATCTTCTAAAGTTTAATAGTAACTTTGTCAGTTTGTACATAAATGTAATGAGTGTCATTAAGACACGAATTGCATAACTACTAACTACAATATTATATGGCTAACAAAACAAAGATTTCTCTTTCTCGCCTAGAGTCGTTTTTAAAATCACAATGTGACCGTTTGCGTACAAGTATGGATGCGGCGGAATACAAAAACTACATTATTGCATTGTTGTTTTTGAAGCGTATAAACGACCAATTTGAAATTGAACGCGAGAAACTGGGAACTGATTTGAAGAAAAAATATCCAGAAGCATCTGATGCTGATATTGAAGAAGAATTGAACCGTCCGGAAAAGTATAATTGCTATGTGCCATCTATGGCTTTATGGCAATTTTTACTTCACCCTGTTGATAGTAACAATGAGGAAATAAGTCTTGGTGATGCTGTAACTACGGCCCTAAAGGAAGTTGAAAATGCAAATAAGGCATTGTTGGCTGGTGTGTTGAGCAAAACAAAGTTTAATGAGTTAAACACCAAGGGGGAACGAGTTCTTGATGAAGAAACAATACGTGACATCCTAAGGGATTTTGATAGCTTCCCGAAATTGCAGGACAAGAATTTTGAATTTCCTGATTTGTTAGGCGCCGCATACGAATATCTGATAAAATTCTTTGCAGAAAGTGCTGGCAAGAAAGCAGGTGAATTCTATACGCCTTCTGAAGTCGTGTATTTAATGGGGCAAATACTGCAACCGCAGGAAGCCGATGAAATATGTGACCCTACTGTTGGTTCTGGGGGTTTGTTGATTACAATGCATAACTATGTCGAGAACCGTTATGGAAGTGCAGAAAAACTTACACTTCACGGACAGGAGAAATTTGACACCCCTTATCAGATGTGTAAGATGAATATGATTTTCCACAATATCAGGAATGCCCGTATCGAGCAGGGTGATACACTTCTTACTCCTAAATTAGTTACAGGCGGTTCTCTAAACCAGTACGATATTGTTGTGGCAAATCCTCCGTTCTCGCAGAACTACACAACTGCAAATATGCAATACACTGAGCGATTCCATAATTGGATGAGCAAGAAGAAACAAGCTGATTTTATGTTTGTGCAGCATATGATTGCCGTATTGAAAAACAATGGCCGTATGGCTGTTGTTATGCCTCACGGAGTGCTGTTCCGTGGCGGCGAAGAACAAAAAATGCGCAAAAGACTGATTATGGGAGATACTACAAATCCATCGTGCATACTCGAATGTGTTATCGGTTTGCCACAAAGTTTGTTCTATGGCACAGGAATCCCAGCATCTCTACTTATCATTAATAAGGATAATGCTAGTAGCCGTGAAGGTGTGTTCTTTATCAATGCAGACCGCGAATATAAGGAAGGTAAGAATCAGAATACATTGCGTCCCGAAGATATAGAAAAGATAAGTTATGTTTATCACAATAAGATTCAGATTGACGGTTACAGCCGTTTAGTTTCGAAGGCAGAACTTGAAGATGAAGATTTCAACTGCAACATTCGCCGATATGTGGACAACTCCGAGGTTCCGACTCCACAAGACGTTAGGGCGCATATAAACGGTGGTATTCCGCAAAGCGAAATCGATGGGCTGAAAGCACAGTTCGACTGCTACGAAGGCTTGCAGCAACAGCTCTTTACCCAAGCCGTTGATGGCTATGCCCAATTTGCCGATGCTGTTACTGAAAAGGGCGACATCAAGCAGTTGATAGCCGCGAGCAATGGCAAGCAACAGGTGGTGGCGGCCTACGGTCGCGCCATCGATGATTTCTGGACGGCCTCTTCCAACGACCGCGACATCTTGCATCAAGGTAGCTTGTTCGATTTCAACAACAGCCTTACAGAGAAATTCGTGACGCAGTTGGAGCCACTGAATGTACTTGATGCCAACCAAGTGCGTGGCTCGTTTGCTCACTTCGTTTCTACCTTGCGCAGCGATTTCCGCAGCGTGCAGTCGAGTGGCTGGACCGCTGAGTTGATTCCCGACGATGAATTGATTGCCAATGAATTTCCCGAAGTTCTTGCCGATTTGCACAAATATGAAAATCGACGAGACGAATTGGATGCAAAATTTGCAGAAATAGCCGAGTTGGAAGCAGAGGAATGGGATGCCGAGCAATACGAAGTTATGCCAAAGACTGTAATTACAGAGATAAAGAACGAAATAAAAGAATTAAAGGCACAGCGCAAAGAATTGGCAAAACAGCAAAAGGCACTTGAAAAACAACAAAAATCAGGTGTGAATGTTGCAACCGATTTGCAAAAGTGCAAAACAGATATTGCAGAACTTGATACACAGATATCTGATAAAGAACAAGGAATAGCAAAGCATGTTGCTCTCGAAAACGAGTTGAAGGACTGCCGTAAAAAGATACGAGAAATAGAGCAAAGCAAGGAAGCACTTGCCGACAAAGCCCGCGAGCAAATCTCCGACGACGATGCCCGCCGTCTCATTACCGCCCGTTGGTTGAGCACCTTGCACAACACCATAGCCGTCTATCTCGAAGCACATGCCCGCACCTTGCAGCAACGCGTGGAACTACTCCACGACAAATACACCGTGACGCTCACCGCATTGATTGCCGAACGCCAGCGCGCCACCGAGCAATTGGACGCGTATCTGAAGGAACTGGGGTATGTTTCAAAGTAAGAAAAACCGTACCTTTGCGTTTTGATTTTCGCAAACAAAATTGAACATGGAAAAAGATTATAAAGAATGGATTTCACAAGTCGCCGCACAATTTCGTAGGTGTCAGGTAAAGGCTGCCGTAAAGGTCAATACCGAAATGCTCAAGTTCTATTGGCTTTTGGGAAAGGATATTCTAACCTTGTCGGAGAAATCTGCGTATGGTGATAAGATTTTGCAACAAATCAGTACGGATTTGCAGAAAAGTTTACCAGATGTAAAGTCATTTTCTGTTACCAATTTGTTGTATATGAAGAATTTTTATCTTCTTTACAATCAGCTTGTTGAAACCACTCCCCAAGTTGGGGAGCAATCTGAAGAAGATGCAATTTCAAATACTCCCCAGGTTGGGGGGCAATTGGCGGCCTTGTTTGAAGTTCCTTGGGGGCATCATAAATTGATTATCGACAAATGCAAAAACCAGCCTGACAAGGCATTGTTTTATATCAACAAAACGGTAGAAAACAATTGGTCGAGAGCGGTTCTCTTGAATTATCTGTCAGCCGATTTATTTGGACGCCAAGGCAAGGCCATTACCAATTTCAAAGAAAATCTACCTGCCATACAAGGTGAATTGGCGCAAGAAATAACCAAAGATCCCTATAATTTTGATTTTCTGACATTGCACGAACGTTACGATGAGAAGGAGCTTAAAGATGCCCTGATGGACAATATTTCAAGATTCCTGCTCGAATTGGGTAGCGGATTTGCTTTTGTAGGTCGTGAAGTTCGTCTGATGGTGGGAGAAAAGGAGAAATTTTTGGATATGTTGTTTTACAACATTAAGCTTCACTGTTATGTGGTGCTTGAGGTAAAGGTAACGCCTTTCGATGCTTCGTATGCGGGACAATTGGGCACATACGTGGTGGCTGTCAATCACCAGCTGAAGGGAGAAAACGATACACCGACAATCGGCATTCTGGTCTGCAAAGATATGGATAAGGTTGAGGCACAATATGCGCTTGAATCATCGAGTCAGCCTATTGGCATTTCGGGATATGAACTTTCAAAATTGATTCCGGAAAAATACAAGTCTTCGCTGCCAAGCATTGAAGATATTGAGAAATCGGCTAATAATGAACAATAAAGAAAGCGCAATGACGAAATGGGTTACTAAAAAGTTGGGAGAAGGCTTAGTGAAAAGCATTTGTACTGGCAAGCTAGATGCCAATGCAATGGTTGAAGGCGGTGCATATAGATTTTATACTTGTGCTAAAAATTATTCATTCATTGATGAATATGCTTTTGATGATGAAGCATTATTGATTTCTGGCAATGGTGAATATGTTGGCTACGTACATTATTACAAAGGAAAATTCAATGCTTATCAAAGAACATATGTTTTGCGAAATTTCTCCATTGACATACATTTTCTTCAATGCTACCTCAATTACTTTTTAAGAGATAGAATAAAGAAAGAAATGAATGCTGGCAGCATACCATTTATTAAAATGGGTACATTAACTGAAATGCCTATCACTTATCCCGAATCCCTCGCCGAGCAGCGTCGTATTGCGGGGATATTGAGCAGTGCAGACGGGGCGATAGCGGCATCGGAGGCGCTGATAGAGAAGTACCGCAACATCAAGCGCGGCCTCCTCGCCACCCTGCTGCAACCCAAAGAGGGATGGAAGAAGGTGAAGCTGGGGGAATGCTGCGAAACCGAACTTGGTAAAACTTTAGATAGCGGAAGAAATACTGGAAAATACAGGCCTTATTTATGTGCATTGAATGTGTTGTGGGGGAAAATCGATTTATCTACAATAAAACAAATGCGTATTGAAGAATCTGAAAAAGAACGATATTTAGTTAAACGTGGAGATTTATTGGTATGTGAAGGTGGAGAAATTGGACGATGTGCTATCTGGAATTCTGACGAAGAAATATACTATCAAAATGCTTTACATAGGGTTCGATTTAAAGAAGAATATGATGCAATGTTTTTCATGTATTTGTTAGGATATTATAACGACTTGAATTTAATAGAACAATACGGTAAAGGATTGACAATAAAACATCTTAATCAAACTTCATTTAGAGCTATTCCTGTCTTTATCCCCGACCTCACCGAGCAGCGTCGCATAGCGGAGATATTGTCGAGTGTGGATGCGAAGATTGCGGCGGAGGAAAAGATAGTGGAGAAATACAAGGGCGTGAAGAAGGGGCTGATGGAAGAGATGATGGGAAGAGAATAACGAAAAAGAATAAATATGGATAAAGAAAATTTTGCTTCATACGAACCTAGTTCTTTTGCTATTAATGCAACTAATTTAGAATTTGACCAAAATGGGATGATTGTCAAAGAAGATTTTCCAGCTTTAATTCATGAATGGTGGCATTACATTCAGGATATTTCGACCATTACAGGGCAAAATGGCTTTTATTTATGGTTAAGAGATATTGTTCGAATGACACAAGTGACTTGTTGTGGGAATAACAAAAAAATAACAATACCTTTATCTCGAGATGCTTTTGATGAAGTGTATAGTAAATATAGAAGACTTTACAATATCTTTTGCGGGGAAAAAACAGAAAAGGATTTTGAGCATCCCAAAATAACGAAAGAGCCTACAGTTATACCGAATGGAATAAGTTTTGATGGAGAGCAACACACTTTTGCAAAATGTGGAATAGAAGTGAATAATGAAAATTATTATTTCGGTTTAATAGCACTTCAAGAAATAAATGCTTTCTATGCGCAAAAAATAGCAGAAGAATACGTACCTAATGTTACTTTTAATACTCCAACGGATAAACTTCCATATTTCCCATATAAAATGGGGGATTTGCTATTTGATTATTATAAAATTAGTTGTGATTTGAGAACTCGCTTTATTATTACAACTAGAGTCCTTGATTCGCTTCAAGCGCCTGCGGTTTTTCTTTACCTACTGAAAAAATTGGAAGGCAAATCTCTGCAATATCCAAAAGATAAAATATTCATATTAAAAGCTGTTGACGAAGTTTCTTCAAAACATTCATACCCAAATTCATGCGCGATTAATGAATGGTGGAAAGATTACAACAATTGGTTAAGAGACAATAGTCATGTAATGTTGAGGGAATCATTATCTTGGTATCTAACTACAATCGGTTTAGCTGATAGAGCCAAAAGCGACCTTGGTGCCGATTTTTTTGAAGGTTTTCTTAGTGATTCTCTTCCATCATTACAAAAATTATATGGATTATTTCCCACTCCGATAATAAAAAAAGGAGAAGAACTTTATGGGCAAAGCATTGTTGGTAATAACGATTTGACGAATTCTGCAAAACACGATTTTGATAATGCTATGGTTATTTGGTCCCATCGAAGAATATACGATTTACTTAGTGCAACATCTGTTGATTCTATCAATAAAAATTCCTGCTGCCCAATGTATAATGAAGGTGATTGCATGTATATGTCAAAATATTCATCCGATAAAAAATATGATTGTAAAACAGCACCATGGATGGTCATAAAAGGAGAAAAACAGGCATTATGTCCCTATTCTGTAGCTGCACACAGTATGGGTTTATGGCAAAATGATTTAGATATAGATATGAGCTCTTTAACTAAATAATTGAGAAAATGAAAACAGAGCGAGAAATAGCAGAACAAATATTTCAATTGTTTAGAAACAGTAATTGTAAGTCAAATCAGGGATTTATGATAAATGTTTTGAACAATCAAGTAGTATGGAAACTCAATCCTAAAGAGCAAGAAATATTCAATATTGTATACATTGGGTTACAAGCATTACAATATATCTCTGTTGATAACGATGGACACTTTATCCGTTTAACACAAAAAGGGTTCGATTACATATATGACGATGAGTTAGTTGCAAAAATGCAAGCTGTTCCATGGGTGATTCCTGAATATGAAAATACAAATTGGAATTCTGCATATAACAAATTATGGAGAACAATTGGACCGCAAAATGTTCCGTATTATATCGGTGGACCAAAGTTCTTGGAATTTGTTAGTGATTTGTGTGATGACGTTAGTTGCTCATATAGTAATTATATTGGGGAAAGACAAAATAAGGGATTGTCAACAAGCAGAGTGGATTATTACCAAGATTTAATAAACCATCTTGATGAAGAAAAACGTTTTGAATTATATGTAAATATTCAAAACTATTGGGAGTCGCAAGTGCTATCAGCCACCAATAATGATTCATTGAGCATTTTGGATGATTCATTCGCTAATTTTGAACAACCAACTATTATACAAGAAGAGAAGCCCGAAGAGCATCATCCAAAAGTTTTCATTTCCTATTCATGGGATAGCGAAGAACATAAAAAATGGGTGTTAGATTTAGCTACAAAACTTTGCGAAAATGGTATTGATGTGATACTTGACCAATGGGAAATCTCAAACAGGGGCGGAAGCCCTATCCCAAATTTTATGATTAATTCTGTATCATCTTCAGAGAGAGTATTGTGTATTATGACGCCTAATTACAAATTGAAAACAGATAAATTAGAAGGTGGTGTTGGATTTGAATATTCCATTTTATCATCCGAGATAGCCGAAGATTTAAAAACAACGAAATTCATTCCAATATTGCGTAACGGCGACGAACAACAATCCACACCAATACTGCTGAAGAAAAGAATTGGATATTTTATGCGAGACGAAGATGATTTTGATACCGTTTTTAATGATTTGTTGAGAGATTTATATAATGAGCCTAAAATAGTAAAACCTACTTTAGGCAAGAAACCAAAATTTGATTGAATTATGTCCTCATCCACCAACGTTGAACGCCCATTTCTTGATAAACTCCGCGAGATCGAATAAAACACTAAATCGAATTGAAAATGAACGAGATAGAACAAAGCAATCAAATTGTCGCACCAGTGGTGTCAAAATCTTTGGTTACGGATTTGCGGCAGATTATCGAACAGGCGCGCGGGCGTGTGGCTGTCACGGTCAACAGCGAGCTTACGATGATGTATTGGCACATCGGCGAACGCATCAACCGCGAAGTGCTTGATAATCAGCGTGCCGAATATGGAAAGCAAATTGTCTCAACAGTGTCGCGACAATTACAAGCCGAATATGGAGCCAAAGGATTTGAAGAACGCACTATCCGCCGAATGATGCAATTTGCCGCCATGTTTCCTGACATCCGAATTTTGACACCACTGGTGACAAAATTGTCATGGTCTCATTTTGTGATAGTTATGACTTTGAAAGATGAAATTCAACGGGAGTTTTATCTTACAATGGCCGCAACAGAACAGTGGAGCAAGCGGACATTACAAAATAAAATCGACGGAATGCTTTACGAGCGCACAGCCATCGCCTCCAAACCCGATGCATTGATAAAACAGGAGCTTTCGCAACTGCGCAATGATAATGTGCTTTCACCCGATTTGGTGTTCAAAAGTCCTTATTTCTTGGAATTTACTGGACTGAAAGGAATGTATAGCGAGAAAAGTTTGGAAGACAGTCTGTTGGCGCATTTGGAACAGTTCATCATAGAATTGGGCAACGGCTTCAGCTTTGTGGCACGCCAGAAACGTATGATTATTGATGGTGAGGATTTTTATCTTGATTTGCTGTTTTATCATCGCCGCCTGCACCGCCTTATCGCCATAGATTTGAAACTTGGCAGTTTCAAGGCACAATATAAGGGGCAGATGGAGCTTTACCTGCGCTGGTTGGAACAAAACGAGATGGAACCCAGCGAGGAAACGCCTCTCGGTCTGTTGCTTTGCACCGAAGGCGGAGATGAACAGATTGAACTTCTGCAACTTGACAAGGCGGGCATCAAGGTTGCCCAATATATGACGGAACTGCCGCCTCGCGAAGTGCTGATGCGCCAAATCCAAAAATCGTTAGAAGCCGCCAAGGAAAGATTTGATTACCCAAGTAATGCAGAAAGTCACGAATAATTATCAATTGTCCATTATCAATTAAAAATAAGATTATGTCCGAATACACCAACGTAGAGCGCCCGTTCCTCGACAAACTCCGCGAGATCGGGTGGAATGTAATAGATAAGGGTGACGGAGGAATTCCGCAGGACCCAGCCGAAACTTTGCGCACTTCTTTCGACGAGGTGATATTGAAAGATGAATTCTATCGTATGCTCGGCGAACTGAATCCATGGATTACAGACGCACAGAAGGACTATTGCTACGATAAAATTGCCAATAACAATGGCTGTCTTATTGATGTGAACGAAAAGGTTCACAATTTGCTATATAAGGGTATTCCGTTGCCCGGCAAGAATGAGGTGTCTGGCGATGATAATCCAACAGCAAAAATCATAAACTTCGACCACTACGACAAGAATTCATTTATTGCAATGAATCAGTTCCGTGTTAATACCTACAATACTAAGCCATACATCATTCCTGACATTGTTTGTTTTGTAAACGGATTGCCTCTTATTGTAATCGAATGCAAGGATGAAGATGTTTCGGAGCCGTTAAGCGAGGCCTACGACCAGATTAAACGGTATGCAAATCAACGTGTAGATGATGATTATTTTTCGGAAGGTTCTGCCGAAGGTAGTGAACGGCTGTTCCACACCAATTTGTTCAGTGTCATAACTCACGGTGTTGGGGCACGTTGTGGTACAATATCGGCCGATTTTGAATTTTATCTTGACTGGAGGGATATTTTCCCGGAAGAATATGCCGAAGGCATCAACATTGAGCCTAGTGAAAGGCAGGAGGTAATGATAAAAGGTATGTTCAATCACGAAATTCTGATCGACATACTTCGCAATTTCACAATCTTCACAAAGAAAGACGATGAAATAATAAAGATTATCTGTCGTTATCAGCAGTATCGTGCTGTAGGTAAGATGATTGAGAAACTGCTTGGCGGAAAGGATTGGAAATCACGCAGCGGTGTAATATGGCATACACAGGGAAGTGGCAAATCATTCACAATGGTGTTCCTGGTCCGTAAGATGCGCCATATAGAAGGTTTGAAGGATTATCGGGTGCTTATGGTAGTTGACCGTCAGGACCTTGAAACGCAGCTTGCCGAAACTGCCGAATATACTGGTGAATTACGCCACAATCCTAAAAATAACAAGATACAGAATATAGTTGAGGACCGTACGGCGCTTAACAAACTTGAAGGAGAAACTGCCGACCTAAACCTTGTTATGATTCACAAGTTTGGCGAAAATCACGAGTACACTCTCGAGTCGCTTGTCAAGTCTGGTATTGTGCCAAAATACGAATCATTCCCTGTCATAAACGACAGAGAACATATTCTCATACTAATAGATGAGGCTCACCGTTCGCAAGGCGGAGAAATGTGCGACAATTTGTTCCAGGCATTTCCCAATGCAGCACGTATCGGTTTTACCGGAACACCACTTATAACGCCGAGGCATAAGGCAACTACATGCGAACGTTTTGGACAGGAGGCTGGAGAGTTTATCGATACGTACAAAATGAATGATTCGGTAAGGGACAGGGCAACCGTCGACATCAAGTACATAGGACGCAAAAGCGATGACAAAATTCCAAACAAGGATGAATTTGATGATGCGTTTGAAAATATTTTCAGCAATCGCACATCTGAAGAACGTATTGAGATTCAGAAAAGGTACGGTACGATGATTGCCTATCTTGAAAGTACGGAACGTGTAAAGAAAAACGCACGTGATATGCTTTCCCATTATGTGACCGAAATACTTCCTAATGGATTTAAGGCTCAGGTTGTTGCATCATCTATATTGGGTGCTGTGAGATATAAGATTGCATTGGAACGTATGATTCCCGAATTTATCAAGGCGGAGGAAAGCAAATCGGATGAAGAACGTGATGAAGTTACGTTGCAACGTTTGAAAATGCTTAAGGTACGTGCTGTTGTTTCAAGTTGTGGAAATAATGAAGCTGCCATTATCCGCGATGCAAGAACTCAAGCTGTAACCGATGATGCCATAGTAAATTTCAAGAAGAAGTTTAATCCGGAAGAAGAACTTACTGGTATTGGAATACTTTGTGTCTGCGACAGACTTCTCACCGGCTTTGATGCCCCAATCGAGCAGGTTATGTATCTTGACAAGAATCTGTCGGAACACAATCTTATGCAGGCTATTACGCGTGTAAATCGTCCAAAGAAGAACAAGACGCACGGTTTGGTAGTCGATTATTATGGTATTACCAAAAATCTTCATAAGGCACTTGGAATTTACAATTCAGATGAAGAAAAAGAGGCCGAGCTTGACCTGAAGGAATTCGAAACATATTTCAAGGCAATTGAAAAAGAAATTCCTGAATTGGAAATGCGCTACAATAAAATCATACAGCATTTTACCAATCAAGGCATTACCGACATTAAAGATTTTCTTGAGCAGAGGCTGGGACCAGAACAAGAAAAGGATATTTGTGAAAGGATCATCAATGTAGCTGAAAGTGTAAAGTTCCGTTCTGAATTTGATGCCCTGTTGCGTTTGTTCTTTGATATTTTTGACCTGTTGTTCAACGCACCAGGAACGCGTAGCAACTATTATGTTCCTGCAAAACGTATGGCATATATATTGGCACTTATTCGTTGGCACTACAAGGACCCAACACTTGATTTAAAGTGGGCAAGTGAAAAGGTACGGAGGTTGCTTGATAAGTATCTGCAGTCTGATGGAGTTCGTGAAACTGTTCCAGATGTTAGCATCTTCTCAAATGATTTTCCGAAGGTAGTAAATAAGATGTACAAGAAACCACAGACAAAGGCATCTATAATGGAACACCAAATCCGCGACAGGATTATCATTAAGTTGGGTGAGGGCAAAAACACTGCATTATACCAGAAATTCAAGGATAGAATGGATAATATCTTGAGCACGTACGCAGAAAATTGGGAGGCAATGATTACAGAACTTGAACAGTTACGTGAAGAAATGTCTAATCCAAAGTCGCCTGTTGTTTCTGAAGAAAAAGTGCCGTTCTATGATAAGTTGTGCCAGTGGGCAAATGTTGACTTTGAGGAGAAGCACGATAATATCATAGTTGTTACAGATAGGGTGCTGAATATAATTCTAGCATCAATGCAAATTCCTAATATCTGGACAAAGCCAACAGATGTTGAAAAACTTAGAGGAAATATTGGCACGGCATTAAGATTTTCTGGAATACCTGAATTAAAAGCTAATAGTGATACAATTGTCTCCGATATAATAAATCTTGCAAAGAACAATGAAAGTGTTCTAAGAAGGTGTTTAAACAATGAAAGTAGGTAGTCTTGATATAGAGATAAAACGTTCTGCGCGGAAAAAGACCATTACAGTTAACATAGAACGCGATGGAAGTGTAAATGCAGTAGCACCTATTGGTTGCTCCGATGAAGTTATATACAAGGAGTTGCTTGCACGAGAATATATTATTTGCAAGCACGTTGCCAATAGAAAAGCCGTGTGTAAAGCATATATTAAAAGGACCTTCGTGAATGGACAATCTTTTTTATATATGGGGCAATCATATAACTTGCAAATATCCACAACTGCGAAAAAATCTATTGAAATAGTTGATGACAAGATTGTTTTAGCCGAAAAATTTCTACCCAAGGCGCGAGAAACATTTGTTAGATTTTATAAAAAGCAGGGATTACCATACATACAAGAACGTGTTGCTCACTTTTCCAAGATGGTTGGACGCGAACCTTCTTCAGTTAAAATAATGGAGCTTGGAGCGCATTGGGCCTCATGTACACCACAAAAATATTTAAACTTCCATTGGAAATGCATTATGGCAAAACCTATTATTATTGACTATTTGGTCGTTCACGAGTTAACGCATCTCAAGTATCCTCAGCATACACAGCAATTTTGGGATGCAGTATTTAGCGTTATGCCTAATTACAAGGAATGTGAAGATTGGTTGCATGAGTATGGTGTAACATTGAGTTTGTGAAAAGATATCTGTTAATTAGCATTAATTTATGGAGAAATGTGGTGCCTGAGATTTTGTTCGGACCGACAGAAATCTCGCTGATGCGGGATTTTTTTTTATGCCCATATCGCAAGTCCTTTTTATAAAAATATGTTTACCTTTGTGCTAGCGTTATAAAAGTACAATAATTCGCATACTGGTCGGCAGTCGAAGTCATTATGCAAACGACCCTTCGGCTAACGCTCAGGGTGCGAAAAACAACACAGAAACGGCGTTAGCCACATAAACTTAGAAACCATTAAACCTTTTAGATATTAAACCTTTCAACCTTTAAACTTTTCATTCCTTATGTCCACCTTTCTTTTCGATAACATAGTTTTTGGTCCGGTGCGTTCGCGCCGACTGGGCAACTCGTTAGGCATAAACCTTTTGCCGATAAATGCAAAATTCTGCACTTTCAACTGCGTATATTGCGAATGCGGTTGGAATAAAGATGTGAAAATTGAACTTCCACGACTTGCCGACATAGTGCCGATAATGGAGAAATATTTCGCCGAAAACACCAACGACCTTGATGTAATTACCTTCGCTGGTAATGGCGAACCGACAATAAACCCCGATTTCCCGGAAATTGTTGACGAAACAGTTCGTCTTCGTGATAAATATTTGCCAAATGTCAAAATTTCGGTCCTTACTAATGCAACAAACTTGGATAAGCCAAGAGTTGTAGATGCATTGAAAAAGATTGACGAACCGATATTGAAGATTGACACTTTCATTCAGTCGGATTTTGAACTTATCAATCAGCCAACTTCCAAGATGTCGATTGCTTCTATAGTTGACAATATCGCCGACAATTTTGCACATCCGATTATACAGACAATGTTTATGCGTGGCGATATCAACGGAAATTTCTTCGATAATACTACAGAAGACTCCTTGCAGATTTATTTCGAGACCTTGGAACGCTTGTCGCCGTCGCAGGTGATGATTTATTCTATAGCACGCGAAACTCCGTTGTCTGGTTTGCAGAAGGTTGCTCCCGAGGAACTCGAGAAAATAGGGGAGAGCATCCGCGCCTTAGGTTTCAATACACTTGTAACTCCGTAATTTGAAGGCAGGTGACAAAATATTAGTTGCGCCTCTTGACTGGGGTCTTGGTCACGCATCGCGTTGTGTGCCAATAATCAATTTTTTGCTTGAGCAGAAAGTTAATGTAATTATTGGTGGCAGTGGCAGTTCACTTGAATATCTGAAACAACGCTTTCCAAAGTTAACGTATGTAGAATTGCCTTCTGCAAAATTGAATTATGGCAAAAAGGGCATGGTTTCTATGCCGTTTTTTTTGTCTATGTGCAAGTTCGCTTGTAATATTAGAAAAGAGCATCGTGCATTGGAAAAAATAGTGCGAGAATATGCAATAGATTATGTATTTTCCGACAATCGTCTGGGCTTGTACACAAAATCTGCAACGACTTATTATATGACCCATCAGTTCAATTTCGACAATGGCTTCTTGAATAAAATTTCAGCCAATATTATGAAGAAATTGCATCGCCATTATATCAATAAGTATGATTTGTGCTGTGTGTCTGATGTTGCTGGCGAAAAGTCTTTGTCGGGAATTTTGTCCGAAACCGATTTGAAAGTTATGCATTTGGGTCCTTTGTCGAGATTTAATGAACAGTTTGGGCCTTGTGCAATCGCCACTTCGACTTACTTCGACTTACTTCGACTATGCTCACTACAAGTCGCTCAGGACAAGTCGCCCAGTGAGCTTGGGGAACGGTGTGGCAGGTCAGCTCCGGTTAGCGGTGAGGCTGATTTACTTATCTTGTCTGGCATTGAACCACAGCGTAGCATCTTGGAAAAGATATTTATTGACAAATATTCGGCAATGCAGGATCGAGAACTCGTTATTGTTCGGGGCCTTGTCGAAACTGATAAAGATTTGGTTGTGCCGGCAAATATCACATACGAGAACAATCCGCCAGATAGCAAGATTGCTGAGTTGATTCTTTCTTCGAATAAAGTTTTTTGTCGTAGTGGTTATAGTACTCTTTGCGATTTGGCTGCATTGAATCGTCGAGCTGTGCTTATCCCTACACCACGCCAGCCCGAACAGGAATATCTGGCTATGCGTTTCAGTCGCGAATTTGACTTTCCTGCTTTTCAGCAGAAGCAGCTTGCCGATATTGTTTTCTCGGAAATTATTTACAAGCATGAGTGGGATTGCGAAAATACTTGTAATCTGAATATCCTGTTGGAAAATTAAAGAGCCTCACAAAAGCAAAAAGGCTCGGAAAAAATCCGAGCCTTTTTGCTATGTTTATTGTTTTGATTACTTTCTTGGGGTTAAAACTAACTCTTCGTATCCGTTGTCCTGGTAAGAAGCACCAGTGCTAGAGCTTCCTTCAAGCTGTTCCTGCAAGAAGAAAGAGTCAATCTTTTGGTAAAGCTTCATTTCCTTGTTCCTAAGTTCTACTATTGCGTAGATAGTACTTACAACACCATTAGCGAACTTGTCGTTAACAACGTCCTTGCTGAGCAACTGAGGAACAGAAACACCACCTTCGTCGTCATCGCTAGTGATTGACTTATATGTGTAAGTAGTAGTTTTCTTGTCTTCAATAACGAAAGCAAGTCTTTCCTTGTTCTTGTAGTCGTCGATGCCTGCCAAGAAATTCCAACTACCAGTCATTTCTTCTGTAACCTTAGTCAAGATAACAGTTGCAACATCATCGTCTTCACCAGAAAGGTCTTCTGAATATTCATATTTGTATTTCATTTCAGCACGGCCGTGCTTGTAGAACTTGAAGTAGTATGTACCTTCCTGCTGGTTAGGTTCCTTTGTGATTTTACCGTTCAATGTACGTACGCTATCAGTTCCAACGATTGTGATAACCTGTTTCCATGAATCACCATCAACAGTTGTTACGGTCTTAGTGTTTACATTGTTTTCTTTTCTTTCAACATCAGAAGTAAGTTTTGAAACGGTCCAAGTGCCTTCTACTCTTGCTTTTCTGCTGCGGAATGTTAAGAATGGATCTTCGTCTCCCTTTTTACATCCTGTAAAAACCATTGGCAAAGCCAACAAGCAAATGAGTACGATACTCAAAAATTTCTTTGCATTCATAATAAATAATTATATCGACTTCAAAATATACATTTAAGGACGGCAAAATAAGTACAAATATTTTTATCAACAAAATATTTTCTTTATTTTTTCACTCGTAATTTGACTTTCATTTTTGTGCCTAAATGCCGCTCGGTATAAAAAAAATACACTACTTTTGTTGTTCAAAATAAATATAATATGGTTATTGATACGAAGGAAATATCATCAAGAGTGAAATTAGGTTCGATGCTGGCCGTGCTAGTGTTTGCCATTGTCGTTGTGCTCGATTTGATTTTTACATGGTTGCCCAAGCACATATTGGAATATGTTTGCCTGATTCTTTTTGTGCTTATGGAAGCATACCTTATTATTCGCAAGTTCAATTACATTTTATATAATTCGGATGGCTTTAAGATAATCTTGAAATACACATCGTTAGGAATGCTGTCGTCGGGAAACTACAGGCTCGAAATACCAAAGAAGGATTTCGTTGATGTAGAGGTTAAGAAGTCGTGCCTTGGCCTTCGTAAGATGATACTTATTTATGTTAAGTCGCCACAAGGCATTGCAAAGTTCAAGCCGATAAGCGTTTCCATATTGTCCTCCAAGGAACTCAACGACATGATTGAGGACTTAAATGGCTTTAAGAGTTAATTATGCCAGTTGACGACAGGATTTATGATGTCGCCATTACGTTTCTTCATGGAATTGGCGATATAAATGCCAAGAAACTTTTGTCGTATTTCGGTACGGCAAAGGATTTGTTTTCCTCTTCGTACAAGGATTTGAAATCGGCACCGGGCGTAGGCGAGGTCATAGCTTCGCGTCTGTATGGCAGTTTCGAGTCGGCTTTGAATTCGGCCGAGGACGAACTGCGTTATATTTATGCTAACGACGTGAATTTCATTTCTTTCGCCGACGACGCATATCCGGAGCAGCTTCGCGAGTGTGCCGATTCTCCAATGATACTATATTATAAAGGTACACCGGATTTTTCTTCCCAGCATATTGTTAGCATTGTCGGAACACGTAATGCAACAAAATATGGCGTAGAGTTTTGCAACAAGTTTGTGGAAGATCTTGCGCATAAATATCCCGATGCTATTGTCGTCAGCGGTTTGGCGTATGGAATCGACGTTGTCGCTCATAAGGCCGCAATGGAGAATGGTCTTGCAACATGGGCGGTGCTCGGACATAGTCTTGAGACTATATATCCTGCTGTGCATAAGAAGGTGGCCGATAAAATGCTGGATACTAATGGCGCCCTGATTTCCGATTTCCACCACGGCGAAAGGATTGAACCGTCAAATTTCGTGAAGAGGAACAGAATTGTTGCCGGATTGTGCAATGCTTTGATTGTTGTCGAGTCTGGCGAAAAGGGCGGTTCGATTATAACTGCAAACATCGCAAACAACTACAACAAGGACGTTTTCGCCTTGCCTGGAAATATAACTTCTAACTATAGCAAGGGCTGCAACAAATTGATAAAGACGAACAGGGCGAATTTGTGTGAGTCGTTCGAAGACTTTGAATATATAATGAACTGGGCACCTAAGGTGCAAGCCAAACCGCTTAAGTTTGAGTTCGACTTTAACTTGACACCAGACGAGAAAAAGGTCGTCGACGTTCTTGGCAAGTACGAGTTCCTCGATATAGATAATTTGCGCCGGCAGTCGGAACTTTCTCCTAACGAATTGAGCTTGTGCTTGTTGCAGTTGGAGTTGAAGGGCGCAATAGTTTCGCTTCCCGGTAAGATTTTTTCAGTAAGAAGATAATAATGCTCATAGATACGCATTCGCATATTTACCTCGAGGAGTTCGACGATGACCGCGCTGATGTAATAGCAAGGGCGAGGGAGTGTGGCGTTTCAAAGGTTGTACTTCCCAATGTCGACTGCACTACTATAGACAGGATGGCTTGTCTTGCCGACTCGGATTCGGAAATGTTTTATGTCGCCAACGGCTTGCATCCGACATCCGTTAACTATGATTATCGCAAATCTCTTGATGAAATATTTTCACCGGCGACAATGGACCGTTTTGCAAATATGGTGGCGATAGGCGAAATAGGCATGGACTTGTATTGGGACGAAACGTATGTTTCGGAACAAAAGGAGGCGCTCGACAGTCAGCTCGCTCTTGCCGAATCAATGAATTTGCCTGTAATAATACATTGCAGAAAGGCGTTTGCGGAGATAATTGACGTGCTCGAATGCCATAGGTCGGCGGGGTTGAAAGGTGTTTTCCATTGCTTTTCTGAAGATTACGAAGCAGCGAGAAAGGTACTCGATTTGAACTTCCATATAGGCGTTGGAGGCGTGCTGACATATAAGAAGTCGTCGCTTCCGGATGTCGTGGCTAAAGTTCCGCTAAGTCGCATTTTGCTCGAGACAGATTCTCCGTATTTGGCTCCGGTTCCACATCGGGGGAAAAGAAACGAGTCTGCTTATGTCGCATGTGTGGCAGAAAAACTTGCCTTATTGTTAAATTGCGACTATGAGAAAGTGTGTGCACAGACATCTGAGAATGCAAAAACATTATTCTCCATTTAGAATATATGTTTGTTTTTCAAATTGTTGGCACAGATAAAACATGTGTTTTATCATTGCCGATAAAAAAAGTTGTCAATTTTTTTTTATTTCATTTAAATAATTCATTACTTTGCAAGACTTTTTTTTGCGAAAAGGAGAGATGGCCGAGCGGTTGAAGGCGCACGCCTGGAAAGTGTGTATGCGGCGTGAAGCCGTATCGTGGGTTCGAATCCCACTCTCTCCGCAGAAAAGAGAATGGATTTGTAATTAATTAAAATAGGTATAATAAGAATAGTAAATTTTTTAAACACAAAATCATGAAAAAGTTAATCTCGTTACTTACATTGGCAGGTTTGCTAACTTTCGCAACTGCAACATTTGCACAAGACGAAACAACAGACGAACAGTCACAGGCTCAGACCGAGCAGGTTGCAGAAGCTGCAGCTGACGAAGTTGCTCCAGAAGCTACAGAAGAACAGCCATTCCATCAGGCATTAAAGATTAAAATCATCGAAGGTGGTCCTATTTTCATGGGCTTCTTGTTAGTAGCTTTGATTCTTGGTTTGGCAATCGCTTTCGAAAGAATTATTTATTTGAATCTTGCAACTGTTAATACAAAGAAATTATTGTCTAAGATTGAAACCGCTTTGAACGAAGGTGGTGTTGAGGCTGCAATGGATATTTGTCGTAACACTCGTGGTCCAGTGGCAAGCATCTTCTATCAGGGTCTTTCAAGATATTCTGATGGTGTTGATATGGTTGAAAAGGCAGTTGTATCTTACGGTTCTGTACAGATGGGTAAGATGGAAAACGGTTTGACATGGATTTCTTTGTTCATCGCACTTCTTCCTATGTTGGGATTCATGGGTACAGTTATCGGTATGATCGGCGCATTCGATGCTATCGAGGCAGCTGGTGATATCAACCCTGCAGTTGTTGCTGGTGGTATCAAGGTCGCTCTTATCACTACCGTAGGTGGTTTGATCGGTGCTATGATTCTTCAGGTATTCTACAACTACATCCTTGGTAAGATCGATGGTATGGTAAACCAGATGGAAGATGCATCAATATCTCTTATCGATATCCTTGTAGATTACAAGAAGAAATCTAATTAATTGTTGGTTATAAAAAATTACAGAAATGGTTGAAAAAATTTCAAAAATATTAGGTTGGGCTGTATTAGGACTGTCTGCAGTTATTTCTGTGCTGTTCTTCCTATTGCCTAGCGAGTCGCCAGCTTTGCAGGCTGCCATGGACGCCTTGGATGGCTCCACTGGTGATGTAAAGATTGCTGGTGTTAATGAGGCAGCTTCAAATTGGGGCGGTTTCATTATGTACGCTGTAGAAGTAATGACAATTATTTGTGCCGCATTGTTCGTATTGTTCGAATTGTGGGGTATAATTTCAAATGGTATCGATTCTCCTAAGTCTTTGATTAAGCCTTGCATTGTTATAGTTGTTATTGCAATCTTGGTTGTTGTTTCTTGGTCTATTGCTAATGGTCTTGCTCCGCAAACCATAGGTATACAGAAGGCCGGATACTCAGACCCGGAGATGGTTTACTCTGATATCAAATTGGCAGAAGCTGGCTTGTGGATGACTTATTTTGCAGGCGGTGCAGCAGTTCTTGCTTTAATTGCAGGTCCTGTTATTTCGATTATTAGAAAGTAGTTAATTTTTTAAAGGGAATTTTATTATGGCAAAAAGAGCAGTCCCTGAGATTAACGCAAGTTCCATGGCTGATATCGCTTTCTTGTTGCTGATATTCTTCCTGGTAACAACTACAATGGATGTCGATACAGGTATCCAGCGCCAGTTGCCACCTATTCCGGAGAATAAGGACCAGAAAACTGATGTCGAAGTCAATAAGCGTAACGTATATTTGGTACTTGTAAATTCAAGGGGTAATATATCTGTAAACCAAAAGTGGATGGACATCTCCGATCTTCGTGAGGATGCAAAGAAGTTTATCAATTGCGATAGAGCCGACGATCCAACACTCCCAGAAATGGAAGAAATAGAGGTCGATGGTATCAAGGGCAAGGTCATGACTTCAAAGGGCATTATCTCGTTGCAGAACGACCGCGGTACAACTTACGGAAGATATATAGAAGTCCAGAACGAATTGGTTGCTGCGTATAATGAAATCAGAAACGAAGCTTCTAAAAAGTATTTCGGAAAGGGTTATGATGACCTAAACGAAGATCAGCAGGAAGCAATTCGTAAGATTTATCCGCAGCGTATTTCTGAGGCAGAACCTAAAAATTATGGAGGGAAAAACTAATGGCAGTAATGGGTAAAAAGAAAAAGAAGACTTTGGGAGCAATCTCAACAGCATCTCTTCCCGATATCGTTTTTATGATTCTTTTCTTCTTCATGGTTTCAACTACTATGCGTGAAGTTGAACTTATGATCGAACTTAAGGGTTCTGACATGCCTACAGCAACAGAAATCAAAAAGTTGGAGAAAAAATCTTTGGTAAGCTATATCTATGTTGGTAAGCCTTTGCAGCAGTATCAGAAAACTTATGGTACCGAGCCAAGAATTCAGTTGAACTCTTCTTTTGCAGAACTTTCCGACATTTATGAATATATTTTAGCCGAGCGTGCAGAAAGAGACGAGGCAGAAGTTCCTTTCATGACTACTTCTTTAAAAGTTCATAAGGATACAAAAATGGGTATCGTAACTGATATTAAGCAGGAACTTAGAAAGGCTAGTGCCTTGAAAATCAACTATTCGGCAAGAATGGAGATGTAAAAAAACACTTCTTTTTTAAAGTTAAAAAGGGACTGATTTTCAGTCCCTTTTTTTTTGCATAAAAATAAGTTTATTGTATCTTTGCAAATTGTGACATTGCAAATTGTGCTTATATGCATAAAAATTTTTTTGCAATTTGCAGGCAACGGAATGTTATATTTTTCGTTAGTATTTTAGAATTTAATATTTTTCGTTATGAAGAAAAAGATATTGATAATTGTACTTCTGCTGGTTGCTGTTAACTGCGCATTCGCCCAGCAGACAGACGTATTGCCAGATGACAGATTGTACTCCAGGTATCAGTCGTCCGAAATTGAGAACTTGAGGACATTTGCACCGCAGGATATCGCTTATTGGAATTGGTTCGTTGAAAACGGCTTTATCGTTAAGCGAGGCAATCCGTCTTATACTGCAAAATATCCAGCATTGCGATTCTTTGACAAGGATACAAAGCTTGCAGCAGAAGAGGAAGTGTCTTACCTAGAAGATAATTTCAATATCATGGCTTATGATTTCGAAATCCTACCAGATAAAACAAATACATATAGGATTGGAAATACCGGATATGTCGTAAACGTATATTCGGCAAGCAAATTAGTGGAAATGTACAATAAATTTTTGAGAGATGAATAGCAGGTCAATATATATTTCGATTCTTCTGCTCTTTTTTAGTGTTACTGCTTTTTCGCAGACAATAAATCTTAACGCTAGTGCAAGCGGAAGTACTGTTACAACTTGTAATGCAACCTTGTACGACTCAGGTGGACCTAACGGTCAGTACCAGAGCAGCGAAAACTATTCTATCACATTCTGCGGAACAGCAAACGCACCGATAATAGTTGAAGTAGTAAATTTGAATACAGAAAGTGTTTCATACGACTACTTAAAGTTCTACGATGGACCAACTGCTGGCGGTACATTGATGGCCACTCTTGGTGGAACAACTTTGCCTGCTCAAAGAGAGTATGAAGCTAGCGGAAACTGTATTACCATAGTTTGGCATACAGATGGTAGTGTGGTTAGAGATGGTTTCCAATTGAATATCAGATGTGGTTTCCCTTGTCAGGATTATACAGTAAACATTACTCCTGAGGCTACTTATGACGCAGAAGAAGGCGCTTATCTGGGATGTTCTGGCGGTACGGTAACTGCTGTTGTAAATTTCCCTAATAATCACCAGAATTATGATCAGACTATTGAAAATACTAACTTTTCTTGGTCGGTTCTTAATAACAACGGTACTCAGGTATTTGAAGGCATGGGCATGAATGATTTTGAAGAAGCTCTTGCTCCGGGTGCTTATTTCTTCACATTGACAACTACGGATGCTAACAGATGCCAGATTGTATCTAATACTGTAACAGTTTATATTTCTGTTCCCCCAACTTTTACTGGAACAACAGTTACTCCTGAAATATGTCCTAATGATGTGGCCGAATTGACAGGTGTAGTTAACCCGCCGCCAGAGTGGCAGATGACAATCCAGGAAGTAAACTACGAACAGCACTGCTTTGATGATGACCATATTGACGAGGAACAGCTTAGCTGCTTTACCTATGCAGAATTTGCTCCTGGTCAGGTAAT
>CALDKB010000042.1 GCA_937899245.1 uncultured Bacteroidales bacterium
TTAAACCACATGTTCCTCCGCTTGTGCGGGCCCCCGTCAATTCCTTTGAGTTTCATCGTTGCCGACGTACTCCCCAGGTGGATAACTTAATGCTTTCGCTCAGTCGCTGACTGTATATCGCCAACAACGAGTTATCATCGTTTACAGCGTGGACTACCAGGGTATCTAATCCTGTTTGATCCCCACGCTTTCGTGCATCAGCGTCAGTGCCGGCTTAGTTAGCTGCTTTCGCAATCGGTGTTCTGTGTCATATCTAAGCATTTCACCGCTACACAACACATTCCGCCAACCTCAACCGTACTCAAGAAACCCAGTATCAATGGCTTGATATAGTTAAGCTATATGATTTTACCGCTGACTTAAGCTCCCGCCTACGCACCCTTTAAACCTAATAAATCCGGATAACGCTCGCATCCTCCGTATTACCGCGGCTGCTGGCACGGAGTTAGCCGATGCTTATTCACCGAGTACCGTCATCTGGCCACACGTGACCATTATTCGCCCCCGGCAAAAGCAGTTTACAATCTGTAAGACCGTCTTCCTGCACGCGGGATGGCTGGTTCAGGCTCTCGCCCATTGACCAATATTCCTCACTGCTGCCTCCCGTAGGAGTTTGGCCCGTATCTCAGTGCCAATGTGTGGGACCATCCTTTTAGACCCCATATCCATCGTCGCCTTGGTGGGCCGTTACCCCGCCAACTAGCTAATGGAACGCATGCCCATCCTACACCGACTCGTCTTTACCCGCCAGGCCATGCGGCCCCGCGGAACCATGGGGCATTAATCCGAATTTCTCCGGGCTATTCCCCAGTGTAGGGCAGGTTGCATACGTGTTACTCACCCGTCCGCCGGTCGCCGACAGCGTATTGCTACGCCTCGCTGCCCCTCGACTTGCATGTGTTAAGCCTCCCGCTAGCGTTCATCCTGAGCCAGGATCAAACTCTTCGTTGTATTTAAAATCTTTTCGGCCTCGCGGCCGTTTAACTCAAGTCGTCCCGTCTCTATCCCTGATTAAACTCTATTAGAATCTTCAAGTTGTTAACCTGTCTTTATCTTTTTGCTACTTGTCAATCTTTCAAAGAACTTTTCCCCTTCCGGCCTCTCCCGGTGTTGACCACCGTTCCTTGTCGTTTGGGATTGCAAAAGTAGCTACTTTTTCATTCCCTCCAAACTTTTTCGCACTTTTTTTTGATAAATTTTTAAAATATTTTTTAATGTGCTGTATATCATTATGTTACAAAGACCATTCCTGCTCAAAAAACTGTTGAAAACTACAAAAAAACACCCGTTTTGAACCTATTCCAGGACCCTCATGCTACCCCAAAACGTCATTTTTGAATTCCTACCGCTTAAAAGTTGAGCAATATACTCCAATTGAAGAGTTTCAAAAGCGCTTGTTTTCTCTACACAAGAGCAAATTTTTAATCAGTATTTTTTAATCTTATTTCATATACCTATATATATAAGCCCGATGTTGCACAAAAAAGGAAGTTCATTTCTGAACTTCCTTTAGCTTATCCTTTGGGTTTTCTTTTAGGTGGATTGTTATCTCTACCACCACCACTTGGATTTCCTGTTTTACTTGGCCAACCGCCACCTCCTTTTTTTGTCATTACTTTTTAATTCAGTTAAACTCTAATTAAACAATCTCAATAACACGTGTAGCTGGTGCTGTATTAACAATTTCCTTCTTTGGCAAGTCTATCGTTAAAACTCCGTTTACCATCTTCGCTGCTATCTTCTCGACTTCCACATCATCCGGCATCACAAAACTTTGCGAATATGATGCATACGAAAATTCTCGACGAAGCCATGTTCCTTTATTCTCATCTTTTTCTTCATTATTGTTACTCTTTTCAAGCGCAATAACAAGCTCGTTGTTTTCGTTTACACTTAAATGGAAATCCTCCTTGGTCATACCTGGCGCAGCTATTTCTATGGAATAATCCTTTTCGCTTTCCATAATATTTACTGCTGGCGTAGCAAACTGTCTGCTTACAGGAACCCCTAAAAAATCATCCTTAAAGAAATCTTCAAAGATTGACGGAAGCCATGAGTTCAGATTCTGGTTTCTTCTTGAATTTCTAATTACTGGTAACATAATTAATCCTCCTAATTTTAAATTGTTAATTTTTCATTTTCCGTCGTCCCGATTACGGAACGATTGCTTATATAACAATTTGCCTACCAAAAGGTTTTTAAGATTATAACAATGACAATCAGTCAGTTATATAAGCCAAATTGACTGATTACAATCAAAAGAACGGACACAATGGCACTTTATGTAAAAAAAAGTCCCTTATGGGACTTTTCATTTTTCTTTTCGTATGATTAACTATGCTAAATATTTCTTCTTTCTAAAAACACTCTGAAGTTTCATCTTGATAACTCCGAAAAGAGCTTCACCAATAATACCTCCACTCATTTTAGAAGTTCCCTTCTGGCGATCGGTGAATATTATCGACACTTCTTCGACCTTAAAGCCATGCAGCCACGACTTAAACTTCATCTCAATCTGGAAACCATATCCAATCATCTGTATCCTATCAAGATTAATTTTCTCGAGGACTTTCCTACTATAGCAAACAAAACCAGCTGTCGTATCGTTAATTTTCATTCGCGTAACAAAACGGACATACTTGGACGCAAAATACGAAAGAAGGATTCGCTTCATTGGCCAGTTCACAACATTTACCCCAGTCTTGTATCGTGAACCTACGGCCACATCGGCGCCTTCCTTGCATGCCTTATAAAGATTCTGCAAGTCTACAGGATTGTGCGAAAAATCGGCATCCATCTCATAAATATAATCATATCCTGCATTAAGGCACCACTTGAAACCTGTAATATACGCCGTTCCCAGACCTAGTTTGCCCGAACGTTCAATAATAAATAGCCGTTCAGGAAATTCCTGCATTAGTTTTTTTACAACATCTGCCGTTCCATCAGGAGAACCATCGTCAACAATAAGTATATCGAATCTGACTTCTAAGCCAAAAACAAAGCGAATAATTGCCTCAATGTTTTCTATTTCATTGTATGTCGGAATGATTACAATATTTTCTTTCATTTCATTAATATTTTCTATTCAAAGGATTATGTTTCCTGTAACACTAATTCCGGTACCGATATATTTTTCGGCTATACCAGCAATCATCTCCGGAGCTGCCGAAGAAAAAATTCTGATTTTACGCTGCTTGTTTTCCAAGCGCATAATTTGCATTGTCATAAGGATATCTTTTGCTCTGCGCGCTACCGCTTCCGAAGAATCAACAATACGTATTTCATTGCCGGCCAACCTCTCAATTGTGTCACGGAAAAATGGATAATGAGTACAACCAAGTACAATCTGGTCGACATTATTGTCTTTCAACGGTGTGATATATTTTTCCACAACTGCATCGACATGTTCTCCAGAGAAAATTCCTTTTTCTGCAAGTTCAACAAGTTCTTTAGCAATCTCCAAGTGAAGAGAAACATATTTTTTGTATTTCTCGCTAGTGTTCTTAAAATGAGCACCGCGGAAAGTACCCTCAGTAGCCAAAACTCCAACACTTTTGGTTTTAGTCTTTAGGCATGCCGGCTTTACAGCAGGTTCCAACCCTATTATCGGCACTTTAAACTCCTTGCGCATCTGCCAAACTGCTGCCGCCGTTGCTGTATTGCAAGCAATAATAATGATCTTGCAGTCGTTTGAAAGCAGAAATTTTATGATTTTTCTGGACAAATCAATTATTTCCTCAACAGGACGAGGTCCATAAGGAGCATTTTTACTATCTGCGAAATAAACAAAATCTTCCTCAGGAAGTTCAGTCACAAGTTCCTTAAGTACCGTTAGACCGCCTATTCCACTGTCGAATATGCCAATAGGATTATTTTCCATTTAAATAAATGCAAAGGCATTTCCATGAAATCAACAAAGCTTGAAATCAAGGGAATGCCTTTGTTATAGTTGTAAACCTACTTTATTCCAAGTTTTGCTTTTACGTCAGCTGTAATATCAACAGCATCCGGAGCTGTATATAATAAAGTTGTAATGTCGAACACATATGTGTATCCTTGTTCGGCAGCCACATTCTTTATTGCTTCCTTTATTTTATTGGTAATTGGTTCAAGCAATGCGGACTCACGGTTAGCAAGATCGGCTTCTGCCTGCTGCTGGAAATTCTGGATACGCTGCTGAAGCGACATGATTGCCTCTTCCTTGTCCTGCTTGATAAGAGCAGACCAGGTATTCTGGTTTTCCTTGTACTCGTTCATTTTAGTTTCATATTCCTTGTACATAACTTGCATCTGGTCTTCAAGAGTCTTTGCATAATCCTCTACTTCCTTGGTTGCTTCTGCTTTTTCTGGCATTTCGGCAAATATTGCTTGAATATCGACATGAGCCACCTTAAAAGTCTTCTGCGCAAAACTTGCAAAGCTGCATAAGCAGATTGCTGACAACACTAAAATTATCCTTTTCATCTATTAAAAATTTTAAATTACCAATTTGAAGATCAGAACAACAAAAGCTTATTCTGCCTTCACCTAACTATTCTATAAACTTTAATTTTTGTATCCTAGCTTTCTCAATACATCGTCACTCTTATCATGACGCGGATCGGTGTATAGCATATTGAGGTTATTTGCAGTGTCAAAAATCACAGCATAACTTCCTTCGGTAGCTATCTCCTTAATTGCATTGTATATATCATCCTGAATCGGCTTTATCAATTCTTCACGCTTCTTGTAAAGCAATCCGTCTTCGCCAAAATATTTCTGTTGAAGCTGCTGGAGTTCCTGTTCCTTCTTCATGATTTCGTCCTCACGTTTTGCGCGCAACTCTTCTGTCAAAAGGATACGTTCCGACTGATAATTATTGTACATCTGGTCAATAGAAGCTTTTTTCGCATCGATTTCCTTCTTCCATTCCTTAGTAAGATCTTCGAGCTGCGTCTTTGCCGATTCGTATACTGGGATATTATTCAATATGTATTCGGTGTCAACATACGCATACTTTTGTGCAAATCCTGCCATTGTAAACAAGACGGCTGCAATCAATAATATTATTCTCTTCATAGTTGTAAGTTTTAATTAAAACACATCTGCAAAAATAAATGAAATATTTCAAATATTAGAAATTCTGTCCAATAACAAAATGGAACTGGCTTCCGTTTGCGTCAGGCGCACCTGGCACCTCATCGAATCCATAGCCCCAGTCGACACCGATAAGACCAATCATAGACATATAAACCCTAACGCCGACACCTGCAGAACGCTTCACATCAAACGGTCTGAAGTTTTCTATAGAATGCCAACAGTTACCGGCTTCCACAAATGCTATTGCATAGAAGGTTGCATTAGGATTCAAAGACATCGGGTAACGCAGTTCAACACTATACTTATTATATACATATCCGTTTGAAGCCGGAGTTAGCGACTGGTTTGAGTATCCGCGCAAGCCAATATTTTCGGCTCCATACAAATTATATCCGTACAATCCGTCGCCACCAAGCTGGAAATATTCGAACGGGCACTTTCCAACATTCTTGTTGTACATGCCAAGCAGACCGAACTCGGCCTTTGCCATAAGTACAAGAGCACGGGAACTTCCATCCTTCGAACCAAACAGCGTATTGTACCATTTTGCCGAGAACTTATACTTATGATATTCAATCCAGTTGTAGCGTTCCTGCAAAGTCATATCCGGATTAGTATAGTCCTTTCCGTTCATATATGAAAATGGCGGCGTCAATTCAACTGAAGCGGAGAATTCTGAACCGGTTGTCGGGTATATCGGGTTAGGACCTGAAGACGAACGGCTTAACACTGCCCTGAAAGCCAAATTGTTCGACCGGCCGGTTGTAAAGAACATTGCGCTTGATGTATAATTATGCAAATCGTACAATTTATAAGCGAGTTCCAAATACAATGAGAAATAATCGTCAGGAACCTGAAGTCGCTGTCCGAGGCCAATAGAAGCACCGGTAACCTTGAAAGTCTGCTTGTCGTCATCGCTTTCGTCCGACGAGCTATAATATCTAACATTAGAATGATATACCGACAGGGAGAAAGAATTAGGTTTCTTGCCTCCAAACCATGGATCGATGAAGGAGAAACTATAGTTCTGATAATACAGACCACTAGCCGAAGCCTGTATTGACAGACGTTGTCCATCGCCTGTAGGCAATGGCCTGTATGTCTTGAAATTGAAAATATTTCTCAATGAAAAATTATTGAATGTCACACCGAGAGTACCGACAAACATCTTTGAGCCATAACCGCCGGAAATCTGAATTTGATCGGAAGGTTTTTCCTCTACAGTATATTCTAGGTCTACGGTACCCGACACTGGATCCGGTTGGAAATCAACATTAAGTTTTTCGGGATCGAAATAACCCAGTTGTGCCAATTCGCGAATTGTACGCTGTACTTCAGAACGGTTGTATAAGCTTCCGGGAGAAGTACGAACCTCGCGCATAATCACATGATCGTTGGTACGAGTATTTCCTACAAGTGTAACTCTATTTATTGTTGCCTGCTTTCCTTCGTATATTCGCATTTGCATATCAATCGAGTCGTTTTCGACAAGAACTTCGACAGGCTGAACATTCGAGAACAGATATCCGTTGTCCTGATACAATGCCATAACTCCCGCCGGGTCGTACATCAGCTTTTCGTCGAGTACCTTGCTGTTGTAAACGTCACCTTTCTTTATGCCTAGTACCTGCGAAAGACTTTCGGACGAATACATTGTATTGCCCAACCATGTAATGTTGCGGAAATAAAACTTATGACCTTCCTCGATACCTATGTAAAGGTTGATAGTCTTGTCGTCGTAACGCGAAATGGAATCGTAGGTTATGATGGCATCGCGAAATCCTAGCTCGTTATATTTTTCAATAATCTTCTTCTTGTCCTCGGCAAAATTAGAAGGAATATACTTTGATGCCTTGAAGATATTGTACCATGTCTTTTGCTTGGTCTCCTTCATCTTGTGGCGAAGCTTCGACTCCTTGATTGAATTGTTGCCTTCGAAAATAATCTGGTTAATCTTTATCCTTTCATTCTTGTTGATATCGAAAACAAGAATTACACTATTAGCAACAGTAGTATCGGGTTCCTCGGTAATATTTACATCAACGTTAAAAAAGCCCTTGTCGATAAAGTAGTCCTTAATAAATTTTTCGGAGGAAATCTTCATGTTGTCGGTAATCTGTGAGCCTTTGGTAAGCTTGATTTCCTCGCGGATATCATCTGCTTCACCCTTCTTGATGCCTTTAAAAGAGAATTTGGAGAGACGTGGACGCTCCTCGAGATAAATATCGAGGAAAATCTTATCGCCAATAGTACTTGTAACCGAAATCTTCACATCGGAGAAAAGGCCTTGTTCCCAAAGTTTCTTTATTGCATCGGCGATTTCCTGACCAGGAACCGATATTCGCTTCCCAATTTCGAGTCCAGTAAGGTACAACAGCACATTATGGTCGAGATATTGAACGCCAGAAATTGTAACGCCACCAATCTCGTACTCCTTAGGATTCAAATAATTTACTTTTTCATCGCTATAATGAATCGTATTCTGAGTCAGTGCCGGAACTACGACAACAGCACAAAACAACAATATTAAAGCCAGTCTCTTCATCTGAATTATTTTTTCACCTGATCACTAGTTTTTCCAAATCTACGCTCTCTTCCCTGATAACTTATCAAGGCCTTGTACAATTCCTCCTTTGAGAAATCGGGCCAAAGCACATCGGTAAAGTACAATTCGCTATACGCAAGCTGATACAACAAGAAATTGCTAATTCTAGATTCTCCGCTAGTGCGAATCATAAGTTCCGGATCTGGCACATTTGACATTGCAAGGTAATTGGGGAACATTTCATAATTTATGTCATCTGGAGAAATTCTGCCGTCAACACAATCACGGGCAATCTTTCTTGCCGCCTCAACTATTTCCCAGCGACCGCTATAACTAAGCGCCACTATAAAGTTCAACTTTGTGTTGTCCTTGGTTTTTTCTACGACATAGTCAACTTTTTCCTGCAAGTATTTTGGAAGACGTTCCTTCTGTCCTACCATCGTGACCTTAACACCATTTTTCATCATGGATTCAATCTCGTCGTCGATAGCACTCGAAAGCAAGCCCATTATACCACTTACCTCATCGGCTGGACGGTTCCAGTTTTCGGTAGAAAATGCATACACGGTGACGTATTTAATCCCAAGATTTCCAGCTGCATTAAGTATTTCCTTAACCGTCCTAACACCCTTCCTATGACCGAATAGACGCATCTGTCCACGACTTTTCGCCCAACGTCCGTTTCCATCCATTATGAATGCAACATGTTGGGGAAGCTTAGTCATATCTATCTGTTCAATCAAACTCATTTTACTTATGTTTCTTATAATATGCCGGACAACCAAGTCCTCCAATCTTAAACGTATACGACACACCAATCACAGCAACAGAATACCAGTCGTTAGTATACCTGAATCCGAGCTGCTTCATGTTGATATCACTAGTTACCGGCAAACCGTATGCCAGTTCATAATCTTCCTTTATGCTTTCGTTAGAAATTCCATCTATCATATCGCTTATTGTCCATCGGAATGCCCATTCGATACTGACAACCAGCCGAGGCAAGATGTTCTTCTTAAATCCGAAACCGAATGGTACTGCCATGGTAAAGAAATCCTCGTCGTTATTAGTTTTGCCAATCCATGTGCCAGCGATTCCCACCTGCATGTATGGTGTGAAGCTATTTCGTGCAACATCGCCATAAAGATATGGAAGGAAATTAATTTCTGCCTGTGCAGATATTTCATTAAGGGAAACATTGAACGAACGGTTTCTTACCTGCTGGAAAGTATTGTCGAAATCGGCATCGCAACCGGCAAGTCCCGTATTCATATATCCAAGGCGGAGAGCCATACGATTGCTAAAATGGAACTTTAGTGTTGCACCTACATTAAACTTGGGCTTATAGAACTGTCGAGAGTAGTTTATGTCGCCCATATAATAAGAAACTCCTGCATTTACACCGATTTCCAATCCGTATTGTGCATTTGCTTTTACTGCTGTAAACAAAAAAACAAACGACAGTAACGAAGTTACCGTCATTTGTTTAATTATCTTATATGACAAATTGTACTTTCTACGCATACTGGATAAACGGAAAATAGTAAAATTTATTTTCCTGAAATCCTAGAATTTTGATCTACCTCTACGTGGAGAACCGATCTTATAAGTTGCCTTTATAGTTAAGAACATATATGCATCGTTCCATGCATTGTCGCCACGTTGCTCGCCACAACCAACAGAATACTTGCTTCCTGGATTACTGAAATACCTAGCTATGTCGTCATCGTAGATATCTGGAGAAACATAAGTATTGCTAACATCGTCTATATAGTCGGTAATAGTATATCTGAAACCGAAATCGAAACCGATACCCCAGCTTCTGTTCAGCGGGTAATTCATTCCGACACCAATTGGGAACGAAACCTGTACTCTATGATATTTTTCACGTGTAGGAATAATTCCCTGTCCTTCTGTTCCAAGAGTTTGCAAAGAATACCAGTCGCCATAATGTTCATTTTCTGTATTCTGCACTGCATTACCTTCTGCATCGAGAACTACATTTCCATATTCATCCTGTACTGTTGGCAGATATTGTGCTCTAGGATTGAAAAAGAATCCTCCGACACCAGCAAATATATATAAGTTAGGTTGCGTTTTTCTTGCACCTTTTGAGTGCTTGAAATTATATCTCTGAACATAATTTTCACGTACAAGTGAAAATTCTACTACTTCACTCAACTCAATAATTGGAGAACGGAAAGTAAGGTTACGTCCATTACGAGCATTTTCAGGTGTAAATTTATCACTACCAAACACACGACCATAATACACACCAGTACGCAAAGCCCATCTCTCGGCAAATTTATAACCATAGCCCGCCATAAACGCCCAACGACCAGCCTGAATATCAAAATCCCTGACAAAATGTGTTCCCACACCTTTACCCCCGCCAAGGTCTCCCATAAATTCGGCCGTACCGGCTCCAAAAACTAATTCATGTCTGAATCTACGCCAATCCCTTGACTGCGAAAAGCCAGAAAATGCCAAAAAAAGCATAAGAATCGACAAGATTGCAAATCTCTTCATATATGATATCTTTTTTTAAGTACAACAATATCAATAACTTATGCAGAGCTAATTTCTTAAATCAACGCCCCACATGAGTTTTTCTCTTAGGGTGCAAAAATATGTATTTTTAAATAAATTCACAAAATTTATGTAAAAATTTGCTTTCCTAATTGAAATTTGTTTTAGGTTCCTAATACTATATGATTTGTAATCGAGAGAAGCAAGCACGCTTCCCTCTACGGAATCCACAGAAATTTTAATCTCCGAATCGGCAGAAATCACAAGCGGACGAACAGTAAGGTTATGATTTGCTATTGGTGTTATTAGCATCACGTTCGACTGTGATGTAACTATCGGTCCACCACAACTTAGCGAATATGCTGTTGAGCCTGTGGGCGTAGAAATTATTAGGCCGTCGGACCAGTATGTGTTAATGTAGTTGTCGTCTGCAGAAACTTTTATTTTTATCATGCTCAACCTTGACTTTTTCAGGATGGAAAAATCATTTAGACAGAAATTAATGTTACCGTAGAACGGCGTTTCGGCCGACACTTCCAACAGCATTCTTTTTTCTATTGTATATTCATGATTTACAAGCTGTTTCACTGCCTGTATGATATTCTGTGAATTTACATACGAAAGAAATCCCAAACGACCAGTGTTGATTCCTAACATTGGAATTCCAGACGACCCCACATATGTTGCCGATTCAAGAAAGGTTCCATCACCTCCGATGCTTAGCATAAAATCAAAAATTATATTTTCTGGCAATCTGTCGGTATATAAACCTTTAACTTCAGGCTTAAACATCGTCTTTTCAACCATAAAGTTGTAAAAGTTCTCGTTTACATACAAATCAACATTATTCTTTTTCAACTGCTCAAAAAGTTGAATCAGCATCCCACTGAAATTACTTCCAAAATTTCGTCCATGAATTGCAATGTTCATCCTAAAATTTCTTATAAATCGGTGTTATGTAATTTACAAACACCCCAATATTATTAAAGTTACCATTATAAGCCACGTAAACATTTAGCACACGGTCGTAATAAGTTTCAAAGCTTAACCCGGCACCGGCCGACCATATAGGTACCTGCGACAATGTATTACCTGTTTCAAAAACATCGGCAAAATTACTACTATATGCGACATCGGCAAAAATATCCATGAAAATCTGGATATACGGCTGCCTGAATTTCTTTGGTATCCATCGTGGCAATGAAAAATCTCGCCTGTTCAACAGCTTGACACTAAACGTATTCTGCATGCTCGTAAAATTTCTGCCAGTAATATAGTAATAATCAAAACCTCTGACTAGATAATCGCGGCACAACTCGATGCGCTTGTTGTCCGGCACAATATCCTCGTCGCCGAAAAAATGACGGCACGCAATTGCTCCGTGATAATACAGGCGGTCCTTGTACACATTGCAATTATATTCGAAGTCGACATTTGTAAAGGCAAAAACATTTGACTCAAGATCGACAAACACCTTTGCGCCAAAATCGGCATGAAAGCCTTTTTTTGGACAGACCTTGCTGTCGCGGGTATCGTAGTCGAAATCGAAAGCCGGTATAAAGAAATTCTGCCGGTATGGCATCTGCTCGAACAACATAGAGTCCTTGCTGACTATATTCTGATACGTGAACGACAACGAAAAATCATAGTTTGTTTGCGGACGGAAAACATACCCAACTCCTGCATCAAAAGAATTACGAATATAACCGTCAATATTTTCAACATAAACCGGCTTGTTATCAGAGATATATGCGATATCCTTTTTCTGTCTGAAATATTCAGCCTTCACCCAAATTCCATGCGACCTGCTACGACCAATATTAGGCTTTTGATACGAAACGGCATAATGCTCACGGAATCCAAATCTCACTTTGAAATTTAGCATTTCATTACGACCGCGGAAATTAAGCCAGTCGAAGGCTGCTCCATAATTCAACCTGCGGAAATCGCGATAATAAAAATATGATGTCAGATTACGGTCGGCGATTTCAAGGATAGGATACACCCAATAATACCAACGCTCCACAAGACTAACTTCCACCACAATGTCAGAAGTGCCGGCGAGTGAATACGACACCGTGATATCGTTGAAGAGCATTAGACGCCTGAGGTTATCTACAAAAACCGACAGCTCGGCTTCCACCTCATCGGCCGGAATAGTATCTCCGACAGAATAACGGAACTCGCGAAGTATAGTCTGCGGTTTTGTCTTCTCATTCCCTTCAATGGCTATATCGGCTATACGATAGTAGTGCTGTGCAAACGTGCACAACGAACACAACAGAACCAATGCCGATACAAAAGCCTTCATCATATTTTCATATAATTCATAAGGAATTCGTATCGGTTGCGATAGAAATCATCTATCATATTGTTCTCGCAGAAAAAAGTGTCAACTCTATAGCCATAACGTTCGAGCGACCTGACAACAGGCGTCATTTCGACCTTGTTTATAACCAATGTAACATTTATCCGCGAAGAATCTTCAATAGCAGCAACATGCAAAGAAAGAATCCTTGCATTTTCCGACTCGACAATCTGCGCTATCTGCGACATTGAATAGTCGTGAACACCCATTTCAAGCACCAGAATTGCGCCCATGGCTTCAACATTCACTATTTTCGATATTGCATCAAGCAAGTTTTTCATCGAAACTGCACCTATATATTTTCTTTCGGACGAAACAACGGGAACCACAGGAATTGAAAATTTCGTCATAACTGCAAGCACATCAAAAACATGCTGGTTTTCGAGCACACATGGACACTTGAGAGTACCGACACTTTCGACAGGTTCGGAAAACATCTCGCGGTCATAAATTTCATCTTCGGAGACAAGCCCCAAATACACATCACCGTCGAGTACCGGCAGATGCGAAATCTTAAATGTTTCCATCAGTGAAAGCACGCGATTACACGTGTATGCTTTTGTAACACCGGGAATTGTAACGTCTATGATACTTTCTGCTTTCAAGTCCTGGATTTTTTTACAAAAGTATGGAAGAATTAGGAAACTAGAAAATTTATTAACTTATAGTGATGCTCGCTTTCACACAGACAATTCTAAAGAATACAGTTGCACCCGACATTACCTATATTGAAAGCCAGAAGAAGACTGTAAAAAATCCAAACGCCAATGAACTTTCAAACAATATGCAACAAATCCCAACCAATTCAAACAACTTTCTTATCTTTGCGACAACAAAACATCAAATAAATGAAAAAGCTATCCATCATTGCATTATGCATCATTATGACGGTAACCACAGCCCTATCGCAAAACATAAGCCGCAGCGAAGGCATTAAAGTTGCCCGAAACATCATCAGCGAACGTTTCGCATCAATGGACAAGAATCCCGACAACTACAAGATTTCAAGCTCATATACCGAAACATTCGAGGGAATAGAAGTGTTTCACGTTTACAACCTTTCGCCCGAAGGGTTTATAATCATCTCGGCTAGCAAATCGATAGAACCAATATTGGCATTCTCGTATGAAAGTTCATGTGGCACAACCGACAGGCATCCTGCCGTGGACGCTGTTCTAAAGTCTTATTCTGCCCAAATTGCATACGCTGTCAAAAATAACATTTCTGCTTCATCGCATACAAGCGCCGAATGGCAACACTACACACAAAACGATTTTGATGCCAGAGAAGTGCAAACTGTAGCACCATTGCTAATAACCAAATGGAACCAAGGAAAATATTTCAACACTATGTGCCCTGAAGATAGCCACGGACCCGACGGACATGTTGTTGTCGGCTGTGTAGCCACAGCTTTAGCTCAAATTTTCAATTATTTCCGCTATCCGTCACAAGGAAGCGGAAGCTACGGATACGACCATGCAGACTACGGACATCTGGAAGTAAACTTTGCAGAACAGACATACGATTATGACTATATGCCTGTTAAGCCTACAGAATACAACGACAATATGGCGCGGCTTATATATAACATAGGTGTGTCGGTTGACATGGAGTACAACCCTGGTGGAAGCGGCATGACAAACCACAAAGGCGCCTACACCATGTACACATATTTTGGCTACAGCGACCAGGCACATTATATTTTCAAGGACTCGCTGCCGACAATTATTCCCGAAAGCGTAGAAAACGACACCGTAATACCCGATTCGATTTGGAACGGAATTCTTGTCGACCATCTCAACAGAAATATTCCATTGTACTATGCAGGTTGGGGCGACTATGAATATCAAAGCGGACATGCTTTCGTCTTTGATGGATACAACGATTCAACCCACTACCACATAAACTGGGGCTGGGGAGGCAGCTACGACGGATTCTTCACCATCAGCAACCTTTCGCCAGGCGGATCAAACTTCCGTCTTGCTCACGAAGTGATAATCAACGCAGTACCAGAAAACGAAAATATATCTTGCGACGGACTCAAGACAATAAATTCATTGGAAGGAACTTTGGAAGATGGTAGCGGTCCACTGCACGAATATGCTGCTGGCAGCGACTGCTCGTGGCTGATATACGCCCAGGACTCGATAAAGGGATATACTTTGGAATTTAAAAAGTTTGACATCGACGAAAGCGACTACATAATCATATATGACGGTGACAGCGAAGACGCCCCGATACTGGCCAGCATATATGGCGACGAAGAGCCGGAGGCAAGCTACACGACGACTGCCTTATCGGTTCTTGTCAAGTTTGTATCCGACGAGAATGTAAGCGGCGACGGCTGGCTTCTGTCGTACAAGGCAAACAAGCCAAAATACTGCAAAACTTTGGAAACATTAACTGCCACAACCGACACAATTACCGACGGAAGCGACAGATGGGAATATCTTAACGATACCGAATGCCGCTGGAAAATAAGACCTTCGCAAACATCCGGAATTACCATTGAATTCCTTGAACTTGACACCGAATACGGACAGGATTTTGTCAGCATTCTGCGAAATGGTACTTCATACATGGAATTTTCAGGCGATACACTTCCGGGTCCAATACATTTCGACGCCGACAATGCCACAATATTGTTCAAGACCAACAGCTCGGTACGTGGACAGGGATTCAAGCTTGTTTACAGCATAGGAGAAACTGCAACCGAAATTCATTCAATCGACGATGTCAGCATTTATCCTAATCCTGCAAATTCCATTATTCATATAATAGGTAATAATCTGTCGCAAGTTTCAATCTACGACATTACCGGACGCTGCCTCATCGAACAGGAAATCAACGGCGACAATGCAGAAATCAATGCAAGCATTCTGCCACAAGGAAACTACGTGGCCCGAATCATTGATTGCAACGGCAACTTGACAAACAAGAAGATTGAGATTGTAAAATAAACTTACCCTATCGTGAAATAACGAAGAGATTTTCAACAAAAATCCCACTTTTCCAGATTACTCGCAAGCTTCGTGAACTGCGTTTCTGAATCAAGTTCAGGATGACAAAAGTGGGATTTTTTTATTGGTGTCCGCTAAATATTGCATTGTCACGTATTGCTCACTTTCTACTCTTGCAACACAATACGTTCGCCTATTTTCCAGTTAGTTTATAATTATTTCAAGTAATATATTTATCACTTGGTGGAGAATATCGGACTCGAACCCGACCACCTTCAGATTGCGAACCTGACGCTCTACCAGATGAGCTAATTCCCCTTTAGGCAATGCAAATGTATTATATTTTATTGCGATTGCCACTAAAAATTTATTTCCCCCTTTGTACAGGCTTATTCTGACCTTTCGAGACCATCTCAACCTCCGAACCAATAACATTAAGCCCGTCGAGCGAATTCAGGAATTTGCCCAACTGCGAGAAACCATAGTTTCGAGAGTCAAAGTCGGGATACATCTTCTTCAATCGCGAACCTATTTCGCTCAAGTTTGTCTGCTTGTCGCTTGCCATATTGTCGGCTATCATCTTGCGAACGGCATTTGCAATAAATTCTGGCGATACCGGTGGCACATCTTCACCCTCGGCCACAACCTTGCGGAACTTGTCGAGAGAATCTTCGGTTGCAAGTCGCTCAAGCTCAATAAATTCGTCGCAGGCCTTACGCAATGTAACTATTGTCTTCTTCTCGCCCATTCCTATCAGATACTTGCCAGTCTCGCGAAGTCGCGATGCCAAGGTAGTAAAGTCGCTGTCGCTCGACGCAAGACAGAAACAATCCACATCATTATTCAAATGAAGAATATCCATAGCATCAATGATAAGCTTAGAGTCGACACAATTCTTTCCAGATGCATTACGTGTCTGAGTTACCAAGTGCATTCCCTTGTTCTTGCAGGTTTGAATCCATGCATTCGGAGTAACGGCACCCTTGTCGTCAACCGAAACGTACGCATTCTTCACTATCACACGACCATATTTTGTCAAGCTGCTCAAAATTCCGTCGGCATATTTGTTAGAAACATTTTCAGCATCAATAAGCAATGCTATCTTAAAATTATTATCAGTTTCCATATTACTAATTATTATTTCTTGATAATTTTCCTGTTACATATCTCACTGGTATCCATGCGGCAATTATTCCTATAAATAATACAGCTGCTAACGAAAGCAAAACATCCAGCCAATTAATCACCACCGGATATGCATCAATGATAAACGATCCGCTTCCGCCGCCTAGCTTTATCAATCCAAACTTCATCTGCAACCAGCAGACAACACCACCAATTATAAGTCCTATTACAGCACCCATGATGCTTATGCCAATTCCCTCGGCAAAAAATATTTTTCTTACTGTCGAACTGTCGGCTCCCATGCTACCAAGAATAGAAATATCATTTCGTTTGTCAATAATAAGCATTGTAATGGAAGCAATAATATTGAACGATGCAATTAACAGTATGAAAATCAAAATCATAAATATAGCCCATTTTTCCGACTGCATAATCTTGTACGAATATTCGTGCTGCATATTATGGTCGAGAACTGAAAATTCATCGCCGAGTCGTTCGGAAAAATACTTCACAGCCTCATCGCTGCTAGCAGTTGGTGTCAGCCTAATCTCCACAGCCCCCACTCCATCATATAATTCCAGTATTTTACGCACCTCCTTAAGTGGTAAAATCACATATTTCATGTCGAAATCCTGCTGTATAGAAAAGATTCCGGAAACAAATGTCGTAGTGGAATTTATAATATCGGAAGCTGCATCGCTGAAATTACCATGCAGTTCCTTTGTTCTGCTTGGTATGTTGATTACAAGCGGAGTGAGATAGTCGCACTGGACTCCCATAGTATATGAAATGCCGGCACCAACAATTGCACACGGAATTCCCTCATTATAGAGCAATGGCGTTCCACGAACTATCATTGTATCAATAGAAGTTGTAGCCAGATAATTGTCGTCCACACCCTTTACAGTTGCAATAAGCTGCTTGTCGCCATACTGCAACAAAGCGCTTTCTTCCAATGTGTACGAAACCGACGAAATACATTCGGCATCAGTCAAAATCTTCTCAAATGTTTCATCTGGGACAAACGACTTGCCATATACAGGCGAAATCTTAATGTCAGGATCAAACGAATTGTTCAGTTTTGTAAGCAGGTCCTCGAAACCATTGAATACAGAAAGGACAATTATTAGTGCAGCGGTTCCAACAGCAACACCGGCAATCGAAATGGCAGAAATAATGTTGATTGCATTACGCGACTTTTTCGATACCAGATAACGTGAAGCTATGTAGAGTGGAAATTTCATCGCAGCATCCTTTGCTCCAGTTGTGTTTGAGCTACGACTTCAAGGCCTTCTCTATTCTTTCTACCTCATCGAAACTATCGTCGAGATAAAAGATGAGTTCGGGAATACGACGGACATCGTTGCGTATCTTATTTCCTAACTCGTAACGAATCTTCGATACATTAGTATTTATTTCCTTTATTATTGCCTGTCCGTCGGTAGATGGGAAAATGCTAAGATATATCTTTGCCAATCCCAAGTCTGGCGACATGCGAACGCCAGTAATGGTAAGCAATCTGCCTGGAACAAGTCCGTTGAACTTAAATTGCAATATTCCTGCAAGTTCCTTTTGTACTATACCAGCTACCTGAGTCTGTCTTTTTGAATCCATGGCAATCAACTTAGAGTCTTTCAATCATTTTTGTGAAAATTTCGGTCATCTTCGATTCGGCAGCAGAAGCAACCTTCTGAACCTCTTCGTGTGAAACCTCAACAATCTTGTTTGGAACACCCAAGTCTGTAATAATCGACATTGCGAAACATGGTATTCTCATCTGGCGAGCTACAATTGCTTCCGGAACAGTCGACATTCCAACAGCATCGGCACCGATAGTACGGAAGAACCTGTATTCGGCCGGAGTTTCAAATGTCGGTCCTGTAGTAGCCAGGTAAACTCCTTTCTGAAGTTTGTAGCCAAGTTCGCCGGCGATATTCTCTGCACTTGCTATCAGCGACTTGTCATATACGCAGCTCATATCAGGGAAACGGTCTCCATCTTCAGGATTATGCTTGCCGATGAGCGGATTTGGCAATAGGCAGATATGATCGCTTATAATCATAAGATCCCCTATCTCGAAATCAGGATTTACGCCACCGCTTGCATTCGACACGAAAAGATATTTAATTCCTAAACGTATCAGCGTACGAATGGCCGACACCAGTTTTTCCATTGTATACCCTTCGTAATAGTGGAAACGTCCCTGCATGGCGACAACAGTCTTGCCACCAAGTTTTCCTAGTATAAGCTTTCCGCTATGACCTTCAACTGTTGAAACTGGAAATCCTGGAATTTCCTCGTATGGAATAACTTCCATTACATCAATTACCTTTGCAAGACCGCCTAGTCCTGTTCCCAATATAATGCCCACTTCAGGTGTAACCTTAAAACGAGCTTTTATAAAGTTTATTGTAGCGTTTGTTGTTTCTGACATAACTTATTATTTGATTATTAAATTGTTGCTGTTCTTCTTCGCTGCATAGCAGACTCACTTCTATTGGAATATAATATATGCACGACTTAAGTTCATCGCTTAGGAACTTGTTTGAGATTAGTCTTACTGCATCCTTTTCAGTAACCACTATTGCCTTGGGGCCGCTAATTTCGCTATAGGTTTTCTGTATGCGTTGTATATCCGACTGGCTGAAATTATGATGGTCCATAAATGAAATGTGCACAAGTCCCTTCGACTTTTCTTTCATCATATCAATGAAACTATTCGAATGTGCAATACCTGTGACTGCCAGGATATTATAGGTTTTCATCTTTTCGTAGTCAAGTTTTCTTGCGTTGAAAACTGGCTTTGGATCATCATAAATCACCCTACTGAAGAAAAGATACTGATACGGTAGCACATTCATTTCCTTGTTCAGAATTCTACGCTCAATAGGCGTTAAATTTGAAGGGCAGTTTGTATAAATCAGCATATGCGCCCTATGTACATTGTGCTTCGACTCGCGCAATCTTCCCAAAGGCAATATATAGTCGTCGGAAATCGGGAAGTTGTAATTATTAAGGAGAATATGCAGTCCAGGATTTATCCTTCGATGCTGAAACGCATCGTCAAGTATTATCAGGTTGATGTCGGGGAACAATCTCCTAAGCTCCTCCACCCCCTTCACGCGATTTTCACATACTGCGACCACCACATCTTCAAACTTACGTTTTATCTGCAATGGCTCGTCGCCGCACAATGTATAGTCGTCGGTAGCTTCCACAATACGGAAACCACGTGTTTTTCTTTTGTATCCACGGCTAAGTACCGCAGTTTTGAAATCCGACTTAAGCATCCTTATCACATATTCCACATGCGGAGTCTTGCCTGTTCCTCCTATGCTGATATTGCCGACGGAAATAATTGGAAGATCGTATTCCTTGGATTTGAGTATTCCATTTTCGTACATAAAGTTCCTAATGTCGGTGAATAGCTTATATATCAACGACATAGGCCACAGAAGCAGAAATTTCCAAACCCCAGGTTTACGATTGTTCATTACATCAAAAATTATTTCGTGAAGATAATGCTTTTTATTTTCATGACAAAATTAATATAACGATATGTATTCCATCACGCTTTTTATTGCATCCGACTGCATATCCCTATCATATTTCGGATTCCCAAGCACATCATTGACAACCGCAGATATTTGTGAATATTTGCCATCATGCATCATTTTCTGAGATTGGATCAATGCGGCAATAAAATTGACACATAAGCTTTTCTTGTCCTTCCTTTGTGCCACCTTCGACATTTTTACCGCCTTGTCTACATCAAAATAATCCGACATGGCCTTGCAGTATGCCATTACAATCAATGTTCCTCCGTCCATTTTTTTCACGAACTGCTTTTCAGAACTATAGCCACCTGTAATAATGGCAAAAGCAGCCAGAATATTATAATTCTGCGTCCCATCGACATTCCATCCTAGAGCATTTATTACAGCAATCCTAACCTCAACCGGATTTTTGTTATCAAGCAGAAAGCTTATCAGTTCAGGAGTCATCTCTCCTTTTTCCTGAGCTTCTATTACAGCCCAATAATTTTCATAATGCTGGCAGAAGCGTGTCGACGTCAATGGCGAATCAGCAAAAGACATCGCGACCGACATAATAAATACCGTTAAAAATAATAACCTTTTCATATTGTTTTATGATAAAACACAAATTTAGTATATTTTTTCTTTAACAACTATATGTTTTTTTATAACTTTGCAAAAATTTTAAAATTAATATCTTAACTACTTATGAGAGAGTATACTAAACGAGTAAAGGCCTTTTTAGAAAGGCATGGCGATGAGCGCACTGCAGCAGCAATGTCAAGAGTGGCAAAGCATAAATTAAAATTCTTAGGAATACGTACAATCGAACTTAAGGAACTGTATAAGACAATATTCCTTAACTTTCCTTTACCAAAACATGACGACGCTAAAATTATAGTACGTGAATTCTTTACACTTGAAGAACGCGAATATCTTTATTTTGCAACCAGACTTTTTGCAAAACGCAGAAAACTATGGGAAAAAACAGACATCGTTTTTATTGAAAGTCTTATACTTACGCAACCTGGTTGGGATACTACAGAAGATATTGCATGCGAACTTGTTTCCGTATATGCAGAAAAATATCCTAAAATTGCTATGGAATTCCTTAACTCATGGAGCGAAGGCAGAAATCCGTGGCTAAAAGCTGCTGCGATAATGTTCCAAAGACAATTCAAAGATAAAACCGATGTTGCACTTCTAGAGAAATTTATCCTTAACAGCACTAGAACCAATAACGAAATTATAAACCGCGCTATCGGTGCTGCACTTAGAGACTATTCTAAGACAGATCACAACTGGGTACTAAACTTTGTAATACAAAATAGCTCTGTTCTTGACAAAAAGTCGAAGCAGGAAGCTATAAAATGGATTGACAACAAGGGACTTATTGAGTAACAATGACTGATTACAACGAGTTTTTCGAAAATCTATCGAGGAAAAAGGTTCTCGTAGTTGGTGATGTGATGATTGACTCATACATGATAGGTAGTGTTAACCGCATATCGCCCGAAGCTCCTGTCCCTGTCGTTTCAATCGACGAACGTAAATATCGTCTCGGCGGTGCTGCCAATGTTGCTCTCAATGTGGCCGCATTCGGTACTAGGGTTTACTTGTGCTCAATTATCGGCAACGATGAAAAAGGCAAGATTTTCCGTTCGCTACTAAAGGAAAACAACCTTCCCGACAACGGAATCATAAGCAGCGAAAACCGCAAGACTACAACAAAGACCCGCATCATTAGCGGTGGACAGCACTTATTACGTATCGACGATGAAGATGACTCCCCTATTTCCGACGATTTGAAGGATATCATTCTTTCAAGAATATCACAGATTATCGACAACGAAGAAATCGACATTCTTATCTTCGAGGACTACGACAAGGGGGTGCTTTCACCTGAACTTATACATAAGATTACAGCTCTTTGCCGCCAGAATAAAATCAAGACGACAGTCGATCCTAAAAAAAGAAATTTCGACGCTTACAGGGATATTACATTGTTCAAACCAAACCTTAAGGAATTCTGCGAAGGATGCAAGATTGAAAAAAACAACAATGTGGAATTTCTAAAGCCATACGCAAAAGACTTTATCCACAAGAACAACATTGACATCCTGATGATTACACTGTCGGAAAACGGAATCCTGATATGCACTCGCAAGGACTATGTACATATTCCTGCCGAAATTCGCGACATTGTTGATGTTTCCGGTGCCGGCGACACTGTCATCAGTGTTGCAAGCCTACTACTCACAACCACAGAAAGTGTCCGCGAAATTGCACGCATAGCCAACTTCGCCGGCGGAATCGTCTGCGAAAAAATTGGTGTTGTGCCCATCGATGTTGAATTGCTTAAGGAAAAGATTAGTTAACGACAATCTTCTGCGAAGCTACAACATTACCTTCGCTAACAACATTGATAATATAAATGCCAGTTGAAAAACCTGCAAGGTCTATCAACTGGTTTTTTGATGTAATTGTTTTGCTCGACACCAACCTGCTCGAACTATCGTAGATATCATACGAATATCCATCGTAACTATCAACAGCAAGCCGAACATAACCGGTTGCAGGATTAGGATAAACAGCTAACGATGAAGACATTTCATCATTCAAATATGTTTCAACGGCAGGAACAAGTCCGAATATTGCACCTTGATTGTAAGAAAAATCCTGCGATGATATCGGAGTCATTGCATCTATCTCAAAATAACCGTCGTATGCACCCTTTTGGCCCCAGTTGAAATGAAAATAATCGCGCTGGTCGTATCCATCACAAATAAAGCAATGTCCACCGGAATTTGAAGAATTGTAGCCGTTGTATATTAGCGGATGCCCCGCATCTAGTTCTTCTTTCAGCATAGCGGTCCATGTGCTTTTATCGTAATCGAGACGATACTCGCCATGCGCCGAAGAACTATATCCAAAGAAATTTTTCATTGCGCTCTCACAATTATATGGATGATTGTAAGAATCAAGCACATACGCTGTAGAAACATTATTTCTATATTCCATTTCAACTGCCACTCCACAATGAAATAGCAAAGTTGCGGTTGCAGAAACATTGCTTGAATTACAGGAATTTGGCATCGCGGCCCAATTATATGTAGTGTTTTCAAAATCGGCGGAAATAGAGATGTTTTCAAATACGTACGAATGCGAACCTATGCCATGAACAGGATACTGCCAATATTTCATAAGCTGTCCCATTGCCACAGCAACACAACCCACAAGAGTATTAGGTGGACACATTGCATTGTAAGGGGTTCCCTGCCCCCATTTTGCCGTCACAAGCGGCTCAACAGAACGCAAATCACGCTGCATAAAACGTCCGGCATACAGATCCGACCATTCTGAAGCCACTTCTTCATACGGCTTGCATTTCATATCTATTGCCTTTTCTATCTGATTGTCATAAGAAAGCAACAACTCACGAACACTTTCAGGAATGTATGCAACATCAAACGGCGTACTATATGAATATGCCAATACTGGCCTTGCGCAATCATCACCCGACACAATCACAAATCCTTCCGCATTAGTGAAAATATAGATATGTGAAAAGTTTGTTTGCTCAGTTACATTATTAAAGCTGTCCGCATCTATTTTCTCCACACAATTACCCTGGTTCCAGAAATTAACCGCTACTAATTTTGCCGTTTCAACATCAACTGTTGCCGCCCATGAAATTATGAAAAGGAAATTTGCTACAACTGAAAGAAAAAACTTTTTCATAAAATTACAATTTAACCACCTTTATTGTCTCCATTCCAGAATCACCTACAATATGCATAAAATATGTAGCTGCAGGGTACTGTGAAAAGTCAATTGCAAAAGTGCTTCCAGATATATCCTGATTATCAATTAATTTACCGTAAACATCGTAAATCTTAACCTGACTTGCATCAATTAGCGAACATTGCATATTTACATAATCGGTTGTAGGATTTGGATAAATAGAAATCTTTGTTTCGGAAAATACTTCTGAATTTGTGGTATTAGGTTCAAAGTTTGCCACAAGATTTCTTGCTCTTTCAACTATGAATGAATAAGTAGAATCTGTAGAAACCACTTCGCCGTTTTCTGTCCAGCTAACAAAATGATTTCCCCTTTTGCCCTCTGCATATAGAGTGGCCGTATGAGTTTCAAGATAGCTTCCAGCGCCCGTTGCCGAACCTGTATTTGCTGGTAAAATCTTTGTCGTTATCGAATATGGCATCAACGGGCCCCTGATTCCAACAATTACAGCATGATTGCTATTGAAACCGTATGAACTGCAATTAGCTATTGTATAGTAGCCATTCTGCTGGCCGCCCCATCCCCAGTTGAAATGGAAAAAGTTGTCGTCGCGATAACCATCGCAAATCCACACATGACCTCCGTAATTACCGCTTCCTCCATACATGAATGGCGCTCTTTCGTCAAGTTCCTCCTTTAGGTGGCTTATCCACGAATCGGCCGATATGCTACCACGCTCATGATATTCAATAGTTGCTGGATAATTAAAATACGTTGACAATGACGACACTATCTTATTGGAATTGACAGTACTAGCCGACGGACCGTATGTCATATCTACCGACACTCCGCAATGATAAAGCAAAGTTGCAACTGCTTCAATTTCTTCTGCCGAAGAAGTGCTGATAAGCCTTTCGGGCATATTTGGAAAATCGTAGGTTGTCGCACCAAAATTTGCCGACAATGTTCCATAATTTCCATATCCGTAGGATGCATAATTGCAAGTATACGAATGACTTCCAGTACCTATTGTCGGATATTGCCAGTAACGCATAACCTGTCCCATAACCAAGGCACCGCAACCTACAGCTGCATGCCCGCCGTATGCAGAATTTCCACTAGCATCGGCCGGACATAAATTATTGTAATATTTGGTCTGGTTCCATTTGTTGTTTCCTAGCAACGGCTCTATAACTACATTTCCTTCCCTAGTGGCAATTGCCTCTTCTGACAATAAGTTTGACCATTGTATGCAAACTTCGGATTCGGCCTTAATATTATTATCAATCATAAAACCTATCTCCTCTGCATAACCGCTGAGAAAAAATCTGATGTGCTCCGGAATATTTTCTGTTACAAATGCACCTTCTGTAGAATAGGCAAGAATTGGTCGAACTATATCGTCGCCAGCAACAATTACGAAACCTTCATTGTCAATATTCACAACATAATATGCATTATTTTCAGCCTTATAGGCAATTGTTGCATTAAGATTATCTTTGGATCTGTGACTTTCAACCGAATAGAAATTCTTTGCAACCAAAATAGCTGATGATTCACAAATTGGTTTTCCAAATGACATCACGCATGACAACGTAAATGAAATAAAAAGCACTAGGCAATAAAAATTATTTTTCATGTAATTATTATTTACAATAGCGGCAAAAATAAATAATATAAATTATCCGAAAACTATTTTTTTACCATAAATCAACATATTATACAAACTTTACCAATTGAAATAAGTTTACGTATTTTATCTTGTAACGACTTAACCATCAAGGTAGCTAAATAAGCGATTGCGAATAAATTTTCAAATCTTACAAATCTTCTCTAATTTTGCAACGGATGCCAAATTATCTAAAATGGGATTTATGAGTAACAGAATTATTCTATTGCTTGCAATAGTAATTGCAATACTATTGCATCCTTATGCCGGCAACGCCCAGGAAGAAAAAGTTCTGTACATCGTATCGGTGAACGACCAGCATGGCAACATCGACAATTATCCGCGCTTTTCGGCATTGCTCGACTCTTTGCGCAAACAGTATCCGGAAATCATACTCGTATCTGCCGGCGACAATCGCACAGGACATCCGGTAAACGACAGATATCCAAAAATATCATATCCGATGACAGCTCTCATGAACCACGTTCACTTTGACTTGTCAACTCTTGGAAACCATGAATTCGATGCCGGGATTGAGGGCCTGAAAAATGTTATCGGTTGGTCAAACTTCGACTACGTTTGCGCTAATGCCAGATTCGAAGACAGTTTAAAGGTAAATGTACAGCCATATAAGATTATTGAATTCAAAGGGCTGAAACTTGGGTTTATCGGTGGAATACAAGTAGGCGACAAAGGCATTCCAGACTTTCATCCGCGTTTTGCAAAAGGTGTAACATTCAAGCCATTGATTGAAATTCTACCTAATTATATGTTTCTCCGCGATAGTTGCGATGCATTATTTCTGCTTTCACATTGCGGACTCGAATACGACATCGAAATTGCAAAACATTTCCAGCAATTCGATGCAATTTTCGGCGGGCATACACACAAGAAGATAGAACGTACAAAACTCATCGGAAACACGATGATTACACAAGCTGGGAAAAATCTTAACTACCTTACTATTAGCGTATTTTACTTTGTAAACGGCAAAATAGACTACAAGGCCCAGCAAGTATTCTCCATAAAGGATTTTGAACAGGAAGATTCTGCAGTACGAAAAATTGTTAACGAATTCGACCAGCTTGAAATTTTCAGCAAGATTGTAGGAAACAACGATGCCGACATAACAGAAAAGGAATCATTAGGTTGCCTTATGGCCGATGTTATTCGTGATGCCGGAAAAACCGACATGGCTTTTCAGAATCCGGGCGGCGTTAGACTAAAACAGATGCCTATGGGGCCAATATGCCTCAAACAGGTATACCAGCTCGATCCATTCGACAACCGCATAGTAAAATTCACACTGGCAGGCACTGAAATAGTAGAAATGATAAAGAAAGCTTACACTAAAACTGGCGATTGCCCAATGTATTGTTCAGGGTGCAGATACACAGTGAAAATGAACGAATATGACCAAATGGAAGATATAACAGTTAAACTTTCAAATGGCAAGCCCCTGAAAATGAATGCTAAATATACAATTGTGCTAAACAACTACATGGCAAGTGTCTATGATATCGACAAGACGCATACCGGCAAGGAACTTCCTATGTCGTCGAACGAGATAATGATAGAATACCTGTCGCACAAGCAGCACATCAACTACTCGAATGTTTCACGTATAACAATTGACAACGAATAAATTATGGAAAACGAAATTACCGAAATCGTAGCTCTCAGCAGGCTTGGAATAAGTATAGTTCTCGGCTTATGCATAGGAATTGAAAGGCAAATTCACAAGCATCCGGCCGGACTGCGTACATTCACACTTATTTGCTTCGGCTCCACATTGGCTACACTTGCCTCGATATACATCTGCCAGACACACACAGATTTAATCAATGGCGATCCCGGACGTATTGCCGCTCAGATACTTACAGGCATAGGTTTCATTGGTGCAGGACTTATCATAAAACATGGAGACGGAATTTCTGGACTTACAACAGCCGCATGCATATTTGTTTCGGCAGCAATCGGAATTGCCGTCGGTGTAGGTATGTACCTTGTAGCAGCAGTAAGCACCATCGCTGTTGTCATTATCCTTATGGCCTCGGCAATGTACAAGGTAAAGGAAAAGAGGGCAAAGAGAAAAGAAGAAAAAGAAAAGGAAGATTAAAATTCTTATATCAACATTCACGCGTTAAAAACTTAATAATCAACAATACACATATTTTCTTACCTTTGAAATTTTGAAAATTACTACAAAATTTTTAAGATAAATGATTGAAAATTACGATGTTATCGTAGTAGGAGCGGGGCACGCCGGCTGTGAAGCCGCTGCTGCTGCCGCTAATATGGGCAGCAAGGTGCTTCTGGTAACTATCGACATGAACAAAATTGCACAGATGTCATGCAATCCAGCTATGGGAGGTGTGGCAAAAGGTCAGATAGTTAGAGAGATTGACGCCCTTGGCGGACTGTCTGGAATTGTTACAGACAAGGCAATGATTCAGTTCCGGATGCTAAATATGTCGAAAGGTCCGGCAATGTGGAGCCCACGTGCCCAATGCGACCGCATGGTTTTCAGTGCCGAATGGCGCCGCCAACTGGAAGCTATAAATAATGTTTCATTCTTACAAGATACTGTAAATAAAGTAATTATAGAAAATAATCGTGTCTGCGGTATTGAAACATATCTTGGAATTAAAGTTTATACTAAAGCTGTTATCCTTACAACAGGCACTTTCTTGAACGGCCTTATGCACATCGGCCACAGTCACTTCGAAGGTGGAAGAATTTCGGAACCTGCGGCTGTAGGATTAACACAAAATCTTGCAGAATATGGCTTCACTTACGACCGCATGAAAACTGGAACTCCTGTTAGAATCGACGGAAGGACAATTAACTTCTCGGAACTGCAGGAGCAAAAGGGTGATGATGTGATTATTCCATTTTCTTACCTGCACAACTACAACCAACGCTTTCTGAATCAGCGTAGTTGCTATATAACTTACACTAGCGAGGAGGTACATGAAACTCTTCGTACAGGGCTAAAGGACTCACCTTTGTACGATGGAACAATAAAGAGTATAGGTCCGCGATATTGTCCAAGCATCGAAACTAAACTAATGACTTTCCCCGACAAGGATATGCACCAGCTTTTCCTTGAACCAGAAGGGGAGACCTCAGTTGAATTTTACCTGAACGGCTTTTCATCATCGCTGCCAATAGATGTGCAGTATGATGCGCTTAGGAAAATAAAAGGACTTGAAAATGCAAAGATTTTCCGTCCTGGATATGCAATAGAGTACGACTTTTTCCATCCTACTCAATTAAAAGCTACTTTAGAGACTAAACTAGTTGAAAATCTGTACTTTGCAGGACAAATTAATGGTACTACAGGTTACGAGGAAGCTGCAGGACAAGGCATAATTGCCGGCATAAATGCACATTTGAAAATCAACGAAAAACCTGAATTTACCCTTAACCGTGACCAGGCTTACATAGGAGTTTTAATCGATGATCTTATCACAAAGGGAGTTGATGAACCATACAGAATGTTTACATCACGCGCCGAATTCAGAATTTTGTTGCGTCAGGATAACAGCGATGTTCGTTTGACAGAACTTTCACACAACATAGGTCTTGCAACAGACGAAAGATTAAAAGTTTTTGAAGGTAAGATTGCTAAACGCGACCAACTGATTGAATTCTGCAACAATCAGAGCTGCAAGCCCGAAAATATCAACGTAATGCTTTCTGAATTAGGAAGTTCAGAACTAAAACAAAGCATAAAGATGAATAATATCATTACTCGTCCACAAGTAAAAATAAATGATTTATGCAAGTATGACAAGAATCTGGATGAACTAGTTTTTAGTTTTGGCGAAAAGAAAGAGGAGATAGTTGATGCTGCAGAAATACTTATCAAATATTCAGGTTATATTGAACGCGAAAAGCTAATTGCAGACAAACTAAAGCGTCTTGAGAATATCGTGATAGAAGGCAAGATTAATTATGCGGAAGTTAATTCTCTTTCGACAGAAGCACGACAGAAACTTATAAAGATCAACCCGCATACTATAGGTCAAGCATCGCGAATAAGCGGTGTTTCACCATCCGACATAAGTGTTTTATTAGTATTAATGGGAAGATAAAAGATTTGCTGGCTGAGCGGTTGACGAAGCCAGAACATTTTTAACAATTAAGCTACCCTTCGACTCCGCTCAGGGTGCAAAAATTAACAATAATGTTTCACATGAAACAATAAACAACATCAAGATAATGAGAAAGATAGAAGGCAAAATCGTAGACCTTTTCGAAAGAAAAATTTTTAAAGGTGAAATTACTATCGATGGAGAAAGAATTATTAGCATTACTCCAAAAGAAACAAAAAGTGAAGTATACATACTTCCAGGACTTATAGATTCACACATACATATTGAAAGTACCATGATGATTCCAAGCGAATTCGCAAAAGTAGCTGTAAAAAATGGTACCATTGGTGTAGTAACCGACCCACATGAAATTGCAAATGTACTAGGAGAAAAAGGCATAGATTTCATGATAAAGAACTCTGAATCAACACCTTTAAAAGCTTTTTATTGTGTTCCTTCATGTGTTCCAGCTACTAGTTTTGAAACATCAGGCGCGACTCTGGATGCTGAAAAAATTGACCATATTTTTTCAAAACATGGTCTGAAAGTGTTAGGAGAAATGATGAACTATCCAGGTGTTATCTTCAATGATGAAGAAGTAATAAAGAAAATTGAAGTTGCAAAGAAATATGGCGCTGTTATTGACGGGCATGCACCACAAGTTACCGGTGAGAATCTAAAGAAATATCATGATGCAGGAATTAGCACCGATCACGAATGCACGAATATTGATGAAGCAATCGAAAAAATAAATCTTGGAATGAAGATTCTCATCCGTGAAGGTTCGGCGGCACAAAATTTTGAAGCTTTATACCCACTAATTTCTAAATTCAATAAATCAGTAATGCTTTCAACGGATGATTCACATCCCGATGATTTATCAAAATTCGGACATATAAACAAAATATTAAAAATGGGTATTAAGCAGAACATTGACATTTTTAATCTTCTTACTGCTGCCTGCTTAAATCCTGTTTTGCATTACGACTTGCCAGTTGGACTTCTCAGGGAAAAAGATTTTGCAGATATGATTATTGTTGATGATTTAAAATCATTCAATATTCTTGAAACTATTATCAATGGAAATACAGTATACTCCGACGGAAGAATTCTTTTTGAAAGCAAAAAGGTAAATCCAATAAATAACTTTAAGGCAGAGAAAATTTCAACTTCAGATATTAAGCTTCTACCAAAATCAAATAAGATAAAAGTGATTGAAATAGTAGAAAACGAACTCATCACAAACAGTCTGGTCGAGAAGGCAAATATTGTTGATAATAATATTATATCTGACACTAGCCGTGATATTTTAAAGATAGTAGTTTTGAACAGATATGAAGAGCACGCAAAACCACAAGTTGGATTCATAAAGGGTTTTGGTATTAAGGAAGGAGCAATTGCAACATCGATAGCACACGACAGTCACAATGTAATAGCTGTTGGTGCAACGGACAATGATATAGTAAATGCCATTAACGAAGTTGTAGATAATAAAGGTGGAATGTGCTATGTAAAAGGTTTGGACTATTATACCTTGCCACTTGAATTCGGTGGGTTAATGACTCAGCAGAATTGTGAAACAGTTGGCAATATTTACAAGCAGATAAATCATGCCGTCAAGAGTAACGGCTGTTGTTTAAAAGCTCCATTCATGACACTTTCATTTATGTCGCTTTTAGTTATTCCAAGTTTAAAGTTAGGAGACAAAGGATTATTTGACGTAACAAAGTTCAGTATGACTGATCTATTTGCATAACAGTTATTGTTTCACGTGAAACAATACATAAATTATTGATTTAAAACTTACTACAAATACAGATTAGATAATATTAATTAATAATCTAATCTTATAATCATCATTGTTTCACATGAAACATTATATAACTATTTATAAATCAAAATTTTAAATTATAAAAATAATGAAAATTTTAATTCAACGGGTAAAACATTCGAAATGCACCGTCGATGGAAAAGAAATATCAAAAATAGGGCAAGGAATATTAGTATTCGTTGGAATAACAGAAGGAGACACAGACAATGATATAGAATGGCTCACAAACAAAATGGTTAATCTTAGAATTTTCAACGATGAAGATGAAGTAATGAATAAATCTGTCCTTGAAATTGATGGTGAAATAATGATTATCAGCCAATTTACATTACATGCAAGGACAAAAAAGGGTAATCGTCCATCGTATGTTGACGCAGCAAAACCAGAAATTTCAGAACCTCTATACCAAAATTTCATTAAAGCTACAAATCTACTTACAGGCAAAACATCTGCAACTGGAATATTCGGAGCCGATATGAAAATAGAACTATTGAACGATGGACCTGTTACAATAATTATTGATTCAAAAAATAGAATGTAACACAAATTAGTAAATAAAAAATGCTCCCATTTTTACAGATTCTGAATCAAGTTCAGAATGACGAAAATGGGAGCATTTTTTTTATTATAAATTACTTCTTAGATGTCATTATATCAAGAACATAATGGTCTGTTTCGTTCATTCCAGATGTGCCTATTACTGTTAGATTCTTAATGCATATATCAACATCGTCGTCAATAATTCCTTCAACACACGATACACAATGGTTTTCCATTGCTAGCATTGAAGAAAATGCAGCAGATGTAATTCCTGTTGCTATCTTCAACGAACAACTTGGCTTAGCACCGTCGCAAATCATTCCGGTAATGTTTGCTATCATGTTCTTTACAGAATAACAAATCTGCTCGTATGTTCCACCCATCAAATATGTAATGCCACAACTTGAACCGGTAGAAGCAACTACACATCCACACAATGCAGATAAACGTCCAAGACTCTGCTTAATGTAAATAGAAGTCAAATTACTTAAAATCAATGCACGAATAAGTTTTTCTTCCGATTGTTGAGTGTCGCGTGCATATATGCAAACAGGAACTGTTGTAGCAATACCTTGGTTTCCACTGCCAGAATTACTCATTACCGGACTTGTACAACCAGCCATTCGGGCATCACAAGCTGCAGAAGTAAATGAAATGATATCCTTTAGAATACCATTGCCAAACATATCATCATGAGTATGAGTGTGCAAAATCTTGCCCAATGCATGACCATAATTTTTTTCAAACGACTCATTTGCAATAGACAAATTCATGTTGCCTGCTTCCTTGATGAAGGAAATTTCATCCAACGGAGCTGTAGTTGCAAAATCATAAACCTTGCGCATGGTCAAGCTTGAAGAACTAGAAGATAAATCAGATTGTGAATCAATTTTCTTATCTAGAATAACATCATTATTACGCGATATGAAAATAAAATTGGTATGACCGCCGGAAATAATAGCCTTAGCCGAATCATTTCCAGAATATGTTATGGCCTCGATATACAACTTTTCAGTTATATTAAGCTTTCGCGAAATAGAAATACACTTATTTTCTATCATCTTCTTGCCAGCAGAAATACTATCAGCATTAACATCCTTGAGAACTTCAAGATTGTATTCCGATTTACCAATCAAAGCACCCAAAGCAATCGCAATAGGAAGACCTATCATTCCTGTGCCTGGAATACCTACACCCATAGCATTCTTTAAGATATTTGCACTCAGCAAAATTTCAATTCGTTCAGGAACGACACCCAAAGTTTCCTTCGACTTTGCTACTGCCAATGCTACTGCAACCGGTTCAGTACATCCAACTGCTGGAACTACTTCTTTTTTGATAAGAGCAATAATTCTTGATCTTTCTTCAAATTCCATAAAAATAAATTTTTGATTTGCAAAGTTAAGAATAATAGATGGCTTATAAAAAACTTTAAGTAAAGTTTGTAACGAAAAAAAAGCTACCAAAAAATTGTACACTCTTGTTTAGTTATAACTAGGCAGAGTAAAAGAACCTAATCATTTTTATAAATTATCTTTGTTCCTTTAATACTGCCGGCAGTGTAAAGCTGAATATTACTTTCATTTTTCAGTAATTCCGCTAACTTTTCTATATCTTTCGACAGAATATCATCAGAACTAATATTTATGACTTCATCGGCAATATCTCCATCAAAAAAAACAGGCGTTTTAATACGTTGCGAAACCGTGTTTACAAAATCGACAACAGTCATTTAGGCATTGAATTATCCTTTTTGCAATTTTCGGATTGTTACAATTAGAAGAACTACAACATTCACAAGAAGTTGTAATGAATAATAAAGCAATTATTGATGCCAAAATTGCTACAAAAATTTTTCATATTCATAAATTTTAAATGACTAACACAGGTAAAGATAAGGTTTTTGAAAATATATGGCAAACGGTTAGTTTAAAGTTGAAAAATAAATTGTTCAAATACTACATAATATCAATCTCGTAATTAGATTTGCATAAAAATAATGTACTAATATGAAAAGCATAAAAGAATTAATGCCTCTGATATATTTCGAGGTAATGGACAAGGAAGATTTCGCAGAACACGAAACTTATCTAAATAAAATTATCGATCCTAAAAATCACACTAAAATATTCAAGCAAAAAGGTGATATTGAAGAATTTATTTTCTACAATTTTGACCTGAAAAGACTAAAAAATAAAATTTTGAAAGTGGTTACTGGCACAAAAAATAATGTGCTGATGTACAGAATTTTTCCTAGTAAAGTTCAAGACTTTATCCTAGTGTCGTTCTACGAGGATCTGGAACACAGCTCGAGAAAAAACGAATTCAATATTCCAGCAAATGAAGATTTTATAAAAATATTTATCGACAAGAACAATAAGATTGTAAAGAACGTTGATGTTAAATATGAATTCAACCAGAGCAGAAAAAATACAACCATATTGCTTAAATGTGTCAATATATCGCATAATACACTAATTTCAAATATCTTTGAAACCATTGAACGTCATGAACTTAACACCGACTATATAGAATTATGGCAGGTTAAGAAATCAGACAAGAAAATAGACGTTTATTATGAAATTTCAATTGAAGTAAATTCAATCCTACCGGAGGAAGAAATACTTTCACTTAAGGACGACTTCGAACGCTACATTCAATGCTACATAAAGCCAATGAGCATATTCGATCTTGTTGGTCCGGCAATGGTTGGACCGTCGAGTTCGCATACCGCAGGCGCAAATAGGATAGGACAAATTGCAAGAAATATAATTTGTGCTGTAGAACAGTCGGGCGAAAAAATAGAAACAGTAGAAGTTAAACTTATTGGTTCATTCCGCGATACAGGTGTAGGACATAAAACACCTTCTGCTCTTGGCGGTGGACTTTGTGGTTACGTTACCGATGATCCAAGAATGATTGAAGCCGGAAATCCTGAATCATTATGCAAGAACGGAATTAAATTCATCAACAGCACAGCTAAATTCAATGGTTATAAGAAAGGTTCTGCGGAAGACGATGCTAAATATGCAGACCAAAAAAATGCAAACATTGCAGAAGTTATTTTCAAAACCGATAAAGGCACTCATTGCGTAACTGGTTTCTCTATAGGTGCTGGTAATGTTGAAATAAGATTCTACGACGGAATGCTTGACTTTGCTCTCGACGGAAAGATTGATACTGTTCTTAATAACGGCAAAATTGAAAAGTGTAACGATAAGAATGTAAACTTTCCTAAGATTGCAAAAATATACAACGAAAATTCAACTTCCGAACTTCCTATGATGCCTTTCCATACATTCGAGGAACTTATAGAATATGTCAATGAGGAAAAGATTAACATAATAGATTTGATTCTCGATATTGAAAGAAAGCTTCAGAACACCGATAAAAAACAAGTTTATGACAAGATGCGTAGCTATTGGAACATCATGCAGCAATCGGTTGATAACGGTATCAGGAGCAATGAACTTTCGTTGCTCAAACTAACCGGAAAGGACTCAGGAAATATTAACAAATACCGACTTAGCAACAAGATGTTCGACAATATCTATGGAAAGGCTGTTGCATATGCAGTAGCAGTAAATGAAATAAATGCTAAGTCGGGTGTAATTATAGCCTGCCCAACAGCTGGTTCATGCGGTATTCTACCAGGGGTACTGAAAGCATACAATGAAATTCACCAGCCAGAAGAAGACAAAATATTGGAATCACTGATGATTGCCGGATTCTTCGGAATGATATTGTTTGGTGATGTTTCGACAGCAGGAGCAGATTATGGATGCCAGGCAGAAATTGGTTCGGCCGCAGCAATGGCAGCATCGGCACTCGTATATCTAGAAGGCGGCGACGTAGAACAAATGATTGAAGGTTTCACAATAGCAATAAAGAACGCTCTTGGACTTATCTGCGATCCAATTGCAGGACTTGTAGAAGTACCTTGCGTAAAACGTAACGGAATCTATTCTTCACACGCTATTAGCGCAGCTCTTATGGCGCTAAGCGGAGTAAAATCATTCGTATCGCCTGACGAAGTGGTACTAACTATGCGTGAAGTTGGCGACCGGCTGAATGTAGACTATAAGGAAACAGGAAAGGCAGGACTCGCTAAAACTCGCGACGGAAAGGAAGTTGAGAAAAATTTCGCCAATGAAGTTAAAAAATTCTTTAACTAACAGATTATAAATGAATTATCGCATTAGTCTTTAATTGCGATAATTCATTATATCAAAATTATAAACAGAGATAAAATTCACTTAATAAATTAAGTCTCACGTTCTTTGAAATTAACAAGTAGTTTTTATTAACTTTTAAAATATCATCGGTTAACTTGCTGAAACAAATAGCATTGAAAAAAGAACTTTTTCTTAAGTTGCTGAATGATAAAATAAAGTGAAATTAACAGCTGACAGTTTTATATGGTGATTTCTGTGAATAAAAATTATTATTTTTTTCTTGCATAATTGTAACGTTCTCGACTATATGAAAGTTCATTTTTTACAAGAAATTTTTGTGATTTTTTAATTCTTTATTTTCAACAGAAAAATGATGTTCTATTAACAGCTTCGCAGAAAAATAAACTTATCAATGAGAGCAGAAAAAATAGAATTTTCAACTAGGCAAAAATATTGATAAACAAACAAGTTGTTAAATATTGAACATCATAAAAAGCTTATTAAAATTATTTGCAAGAAAAAAATTCATCAACTTATCAACCTATTAACAAACATAAATAATAATCATTTAATTTTTTATTTATAAATTATATTCTTATTATTATTCTTGAATGAACGACTGAGAAAAATTCATTCATCCAGTTTTCAGAAAAGTTATATTTGCATTGCTTTTAATAAATAAATTTAAAGAAATGAAATACATTGAACTTGAAGAAGTTAATTCGACAAATACATATCTTTCAGATATGTATTCAAAAGGCGAAATAACTGAAAATACAGTTGTATATGCACGATCACAGAAAAAAGGTCGTGGGATGGGCAGCAACAAATGGGAAAGCGATGACGATAGGAATGCACTATTTAGCATTATACTCTCAACACAGGTTAAAGCCGACGAAATTTTCAAGGTTAGTCTTGCAACATCAATAGCAATTTATGAGTATTTGAATTCTTTGGGCATATTTACGAGCATTAAGTGGCCAAACGATATTTATTACCAGAAGAAAAAATTAGGCGGAATTCTTATTGAAAACAAGCTTGACGGCAATGTAGTAAAAAATACAATTATAGGAGTAGGTCTAAATCTTAATCAGGAGAGTTTCCCTGCAAATTTGCCTAATCCAATTTCGTTGAAGAATATAACAGGAAATGACTACTGCATATTTGATGTTGTTAAGGGCATTTCCGAAGCAGTTGAAAAGAAACTTGACGAGTTGAAGGATAAGGATTTTGCTGAAATTCGTCTTGAATATCTATTTAAACTTTATGGCTTTGGCAAGATATTGATGTGGAGGTTTAAGGGCATTGATGCTGATATTGCAGGTTCTATCATTGATGTAAAGCCAAATGGAAAAATAGTGATACAGGCGGTTTCTGGCCAGATATGCGTGTGCGACATAAAGGAAGTTATGCTGGTTGATTTATAGTTATCAGTTTATTGAAGATATAGAATTGAAAAAGGCATAAACAATTATGCCTTTTTCATTATATTATCAAGGTTGATTTTCAGTGAAACGTAATTTACAGATCCTGAAAGATGGTAGGATGAATACGAATATTCGATACTGAATTTCTTAAGAGTGAGTCCGAATCCTGCCGAAAATCCTACTATTTTTCCCTTGGTGCTTAATGCAAGTTCAGAGCGGCGACGATAATTGTAACCCAATGAAATGTAGAACACCTTACCGATGTTTATGTCGGCACCAATAACAAAATGCCGCATCAATTCATCGCCGGCATGTCCTAGTTTTGTAAGGAAAGTTTCTTTATTGTCGTCGGTTACATAATTGTTTCTTAATCTACTGTCGTATCTCAGTCCCCAGTTTACAAGGTCTATAGCGGTAAGTGAAATTGAAAATGGAGCATGGCGGAATTTTTTAGTAATTCCGAGTTGAACATCTACTGGCAGCCCTTCGCGAACACCTTTAGTGTATCTTTTAACTTGGAAACCAAGATTTTTTATTACCATTCCGGCAGAAAACAAAGATGCTGTGTCTTTATATGTAGCCCCAAGGTCCAATGCAAAACCGAAAGATGTGGCCTCCCAGTAGTCGGAAACTATAGTTTTAAGAGTTCCACCAAAATTGAATTTTTTCAACGGATATGCGTATGAAATGTTTATTGCATAGTCAGCTGCGTTGAACTTGCCGAGAACTTCACCAAATTCGTTTGTGTTGTAGAATTTTCCATAGTTGAGATATTGTATCCCTGCCGAAAAAATTCCTGCTTTTTCAAAATTTCGTGCATATATTGCATATCCGAGATTAATGTCCGAAACATAATTTGTGTAGCTTAGAACAAACTGGTTGTTCATGTCGGCAGTAAGCATTGCCGGGTTTGCATTAACGAAACTCAGATCGCCGTCGATATGCGAAACGTTGAAGCCACCGAGTGCCGATATGCGTGCTGAAGTAGGTATGTTGAGGAACTTGTATGTTTTCTCGCCGCCGTTCTGCGAAAATACAGAAAGACAGATAATTAAAGAGATAACTATTAATACAAGCCTTTTCATTGTTTGAAATAACGCGCAAACTTACACAAAATTTTACACTCACGCAGAATTTAGGAAAAAAATATGTCTTAATTTATCTGACTTACCCCAAAAATTTGCCCAAAATAGCCTAAAATAAGGTAAAACAAATATTTTTTTTACAACTATAATTAATTAACAATCAATAAAATAAATGTAGTTTCATTAAAAAAATAATAATATAACTAAAAAAATAGTTGTATATTTAAAAAAGTCTTTATATTTGCAGTGTCGAGATTATTTAAAATTTGACATTTAAAAAATTAGTAACAATAAAAATTATTTTGTTATGAAAGAGTTAACCAAAGGAGAAGAACAGGTGATGCAGGTAATTTGGGGCATCGGTCAGGGATTTGCCAATGAGATAATAGCAGCATTTCCCGAACCAAAGCCGGCTTACAACACAGTGCTTACCGTAATAAAGATATTGGAGAACAAAGGTTTTGTAGCTCATGAGACTTTCTGTCGGGCCAATCGCTACAAAGCCATAATCAGCAAGGATGAATATTCGCAGCGGTATCTAGGAAGCGTTGTAGAGCGTTATTTCAACAATTCGTACCTTGATTTGGTATCTTCCTTTGCAAAAAAGGATAATTTCAGCATCGAGGAGTTGGAGTCGCTGAAAAAAGTTATAGATGAAGCTATTGAAAACGAAAAAAAATAAGTCATGAATGCACAGGAATTAATATTAGGTCGTCTGTTGCCAGTTGCCGCTGCCATTGCAGTTTTCTGGATAGTTTATCGTTTGTTGTTCACAAATAGCAACCGAATTAAATTTAACAGATTTTACATATTGGCATCAATAATAGTCGCTTTTTTACTTCCATTTTTAGGAATAATTATTGGTAATGGTTCTCCCCAGATGTTAAGTTTTAAGCAAAACATTTTTGGTGAAATAACGCTTAATGAGGTAATTTTAGCAGAAGATGCTAATGCAAACTTGCACGAAACTGCGACACAGAATTACAATATTTGGCAATTTATTGCAATCGTATATTTCATCGGTGTCGGTATATCGTTGCTGCTGTTGATGTTCAAATTATTGAAGATATTTTTATTGATTGTCAAATCACCTAAGGAAAAATACGGAAGTTATACGGCAGTATTTACAGGCAAAGAGCAAGGTTCGTTCTCTTTCCTGAACTATGCATTTTTTCCCGACCAATTGGTAGATAAAGAAATTGTTAGACACGAAATTAGTCACATCTCACATCGTCATTCTTGGGATATAGTTTTTGTAGAGGTAATGATGGTATTGCAATGGTTCAATCCATTCATTTATATGTTGAAGAGGGAATTGCAATGCGTTCATGAGTATCAGGCAGATCGCGATGTAGTAGATGCTGGCGTAAACAAGAGGGACTATATGATGCTGATTTTGCAGCAGTGCACGGCTGTCGATTTTAGCAGAATTAGTAATAATTTCAGTTTAATATTAACTAAAAAAAGAATTAAAATGATTACTATGAGTGAAAAGACCAAAGGTCTCTGGTGGAGGCTTCTGGTCACGCTACCTGTGTTGGCTGTGATGCTGGTCGCCAACACAAATGCGACAGCCAAGGAACAGCTCGCTGAGAATAATCCCGAAGCAAAAATTTTAACGGATGCTATAAAGGATGTTCCGCAGAGCAAGGACAGCATTTACGAAAATCCCGAAGTTATGCCTGTATTTCCAGGTGGCGACGCAGCCATGATTGAATTTTTGCAAAAGAATATGGTTTATCCAGAAAACGCAAAGAAAAAAGGAATTACTGGAAAAGTATTTGTAGGTTTTGTCGTCGAAGCCAATGGATCTATAACCGATGTCAAAGTATTGAGGGGCTTTGATAAGGAATGCGATGCAGAAGCAGTACGCTTGGTAAAGTCGATGCCTAAGTGGAAACCAGGTAGTGATAAAGGAAAGCCCGTGAGGGTAAATTTTGTAATGCCTTTCAATTTTAAGTTATAGAAAAGACATTAGACAAAAGTTTATTTTAGTTGCAGTCGTTAGACTGCAACTTTTTTTGTGTCTCATTACACATTTTGTGTAACACATTTTGTGAAATCACAAAAATAGTTTTCTCCTCAAATTTTCGCTCTTATATTCCCATAGAATGACATTTTATCGGAATATATTCCAGTAAAATGGAGAAAAAAGGAACACACCATTTTTGATGTATTCCTTTGTGGTTTGTTGATTTGCGCAAGGTGTTTCTTTTTTATTTAGAAGTATCTTTTGCGGCTTTCTTTTTTGCTTTTAAATCCGACTTATAGTTTTCACCGATATAGCTATTGAAGAATTCCTTTGTGTCGCTGAAATAAGAGCCGTTGCTTTCAAATTCCTTTTTCATCTTGGCATCACCGTCAATAACTATTTTCATTGTATTGGTAATGCCATGTTCGTAATTATAAAGTGTATTTGTAACCAATGTCTTGCGGTCTTTATCCGATAACTTTCTTATGTCGTAGGAGTATTTTGACACATAAATTCTTGCATCTATGTCATTTTGAAAGCGTGTCTTGCCAGACTTAAATATCATATTGAATTCACTTTCACTACTATATAAATTTTTGTATTTTCTATACCAAGATATCCTAGCTATTTCTGTATCAAACGAAGTTTTGCCATCACCTTTTACATAATAATTTAAAAATTTAGAATACAATTCATTTTCTTTATTGTCAAATACTTTTGCTAAGTATTTCTCTTTCACTTCTTTATAATATTCAACACCCGCATCAATTTTTTTACAATCCTTATTATATGGAGACAAGTCCTCATATAAATTTGCATTTGCAGGAAATATTTTCTTTATTTCTATACACTTTTTGCGGTAATTTACTTCATTCAAAAAGTTTTCAGGTTCTTTGTCATAGAACAATGAATATTCATCGTAATCTTTAAAGTATTCCTTATATATTTCGTAATGCTGTCTTTTCATTTGTTCTTTAAAATAAACATCTGTCCCTTTATCATAATACATTGAATATTCTTCGTAATTTTTGAATAAATTCTTATCGCTTTCATATGTTACTTTTTTATCAAAGACTTCGTAGCCTTGGTCGTAGAACGATAAAAATTCATTATAATCTGCAAAGTAGTTCAAATCCTTATACATTGCATATTGTTTCTTTTTATTTACTTCATCAACAAGGAATTGTGTTCCTTTGTTATAGCAAAAAATATAATCGGAATAACTTTTAAAGTATATGCTGCATTTTTCCCATTCATAGCCTTTTTTGTATTTTGTGAAATTGAAAGAGTGCCCATCTAGATATTGCGAGTTTAATGTCATGCTGTCTGCATAAATAATGAGGTCGGTACAATTGTATAAGGGCAAAAACATAGGTCCATAAACTAAACCATTATAACCATCCTTCAGTTTTACTTTCCTGAATACAATGCTATTATCGTAAAAACCAAGTTTGTCCTCATAGTGAATCTGACTTAGGTCTGACAAAACCTTGGCCTCGCTTACCGGAACTTTCAAGTTGAAACTCAAATCCAAATATGAATATTTTTTACTGCCACCAATGTAGCCATCAAACTGAGTTTCACTATAATATGCAGCACTTCTGTCTGTCCATGATTCATATTTTATAGGGAACTGCTCGTTCTCGGCATCATAAGAGCCTTTGGTTATCCTTATTCGTTTATTGTTAATTACCAGACTTATGTTTTCCCTGCAAATGGAATCGAAAATATATGCGGATAGTGTTTGAAGCCGAGTATCATGTTCGCTAGTCTTTTCATACTCTCCCTTGGTGCACCATTTGTTAAAGTCACGTGTAATAATAGCATATAGGTATCCTTTGTCCGTTCCTATTTCTTTCGACCGCTTTTCTTTTTCCATTTTCTTTTGCTGTTCTTCTTTTTCGCGTTGAATATCAACACTGGTCTTAAGTTTCGCAGCCGCTTTCAAGTCATTGTCCATGCGTTTTTTTAAACTTTCCATCTGACTTGTTGACATTACATTTACCTTGGTCAATATAAGCATACCGGCAAAGTTGTTAAATGATTCTTCGTCATATACCTTACCTGTGAATATTGCCATAGTATATTGGTCGGTAAAGTTGAGATTTTTAGGATTTTCTGTATTATGGTTTAATATACAGTAGTACTTTTCCGCCAGTTCGTGAACCTTTTTCTGATAGGCGGTCTTTTCCTCTTCCTGAGCAAATGTGTTAACACTAAAAAGAATAAGCGTTAAACATATTAAAACACGCACAATAATATTTTTTTTCATCTTTATATCTCCTATTTATTAGTAATACACTGGACGTACTGTTAGTCCTCGTTCACGGGTATTATCGTCAACATACCCTTCGTCCATGTCAAAACCTTCCTGATATACTCTATGAACATATGCACTATATGAAGCTCCAGATATAATTGAGCTAGTCCAGTACTCACCACAATAACCTTCACAATAATGTTTATTACCGGAAACACTTCCTGCAGCAGGAAGAAAAATACTATTACCATTTGGACCTGTAACCAGAAGACCCTCAATTCCGTTCCGTTCCGTCCATTTGTTAGAACATTCATCTATCAATTCATTCATTTCTGCATCGGTAGGCATACGCCATTTCTTGCCCCAGTTCACAGTTGCAGCATCATCATTTGCTTCAAGTACAGTTCTGGTATCTATAAATTCATTAACTCCCCAAAATTTGTCGTCACAGTATTTGGTAAGTTTACCATCACTGTTACTCCAATGATAATTACTCCATTCATAAGTATTCTTAGGAGAGGTTTCTCCCCACGCAAAGTAACTACCGTAGTCTTCTGGTGAATCTGCTCCTACATTGCAAGTCGCCCATAAAGTGCCACTTGGCAATCCTAAATCAACATATTCATGATTTGGAATTTCTTCGACTTGTTCATTTCCTGCTTTGCCAACAGATTCATTCTTTGTAATACTACTGCTATTACCATTTCCGCACGAAAAGCATATTAATCCCATGGCTGCTAATGCCACAATAAATCCTAAAAATTTAAAAGTTCTCATTTCCTTATTTCAGTTTATAAGTTATACATTTTTTTGCAAAATAAACATTTCAAAATGCCAAAGTATGGCAGTATTAAATTTTTATGACAAAAAATTTGATTGTCAAAATAAATTCATACGAAGTAAAACCTATCATTTTTCATGTTGCACATTTTACCCCGAATTTGTTGCAAATTTTACCACAAGGGGATTTACGATTTACGAATTACGATTGACGATTGAGCTGACAAGATGCAAAGGGATTTACGATTGAGTATAATTTGATTTTCAATATTTTCATAAAAGCTATTGTTATTTCACGAAATAGCAGTAACTTTGTCTCGAACAAAAAAAGGTACAACTATGGCATTGGCAATAAAAGCAATTCCTACGCTCTATGGCGATGAAGCCCGTCGTTTCCGTGATATGGCAGACGATGCAGAACGCGATTATGATTTGCGCCCCAAGCGAAACATAAAGGAAGACCCGCGCTATCTTGCCATGCTCAAAATCTTGGCACAGTCGAACATTAACTATTGAAAGCAACAATGGTCTTTCTCGAAGAAAATTGTGCCATAAATGTGCTTTCAAGCGAAATTCTTGCTGAATCTCACCCATTTCTATGTGGTGATGAAGATATGGATGAATTTTTCCGAAAAGATGCACTAGACTACATTCATTACCACATGGGGAAGTCGTATTGCTTTAGAATGAAAAACGACCTGAAAACAATTGTAGCTTGCTTTACCGTATCAAACGACAGCATTCGCATTTACGATTTGCCAAGCAGTAGGCGAAATGCAATGTGGGGAATAACAAACCGAGAGAAAATGTTAACTCGTTATCCGGGTGTGCTTATCGGTCGGTTGGCTGTTTCTTCTGATTTTTCAGGCAAAGGTATTGGTTCCGAAGTATTGGATTTTATTAGAATGTGGTTTCTTGATGATGCCAATAAGACAGGATGCAGATTTGCCATTGTCGATGCGAAAAATGAAGCAGGAGTATTGGAGTTTTACAAGCGGAACGGTTTCAAGTTTTTGTTTTCCCGCGAAATCGATGAAGATTTTTATACTGTACCACCCAAGGACGGTCAAGAACGCACCGAAAGACAAAATAACCCACGAAAATTACGGACTAGACTGATGTTTTGTGATTTGTTAAATGAATAATATTTATGCTTGCAACAGTAACAAATAATAGCATCGCAATAAAACCTAGGAGAACAAACAAATGCTCTGACATGCCAGCCAATTGCAGGCCATTCGAAGATTTTGCAGTCGCTTTGAAAAATGCAGTAAAGCAGCACTATGAAAAGATATAGGCTCGTTGTTACTGACAATGTTTGGAATAACTTGGCTGAAATCACCCAATATATAACTTCGGTAGCTTCAGAAAATCTGGCTATGAAATATACCGACCAATTGCTTGATGAAATAAGAGAACTCTCAAATCCTTTGCTTGCTGATGCTATGCAGTTTTCGCAGTGGTAAACAGCAAAGCAACTTCATCCACAAGCAAAACGCCTGATTACAAAAAATAGAAAATGGAATATTATCTTCCATATCGATGGTCAATTTGTTGTGATTGATGGGATTATAGCCACATCTAATTTGCATTAGTTTTATTTTGTCCTGTTTTCGGTTTGCAGAGAAATTGTCAATTTCTCCGAGCATTCTCTCAAGAAATCGTGTCCAAGCAGTTCTGAGATTTTTATCAGCAAGGCAAGGTCGATGCTCGGCTTTTTCAGCATCTTGTAGGTATTGCTGCGGTCGGAATGTATGGCGGTGGCAAACCAGGTGACCGTCCGTCCCTGTCGTTTCAATTCCTGCCTTATCATATTTCCGATGTGAAATTCTTGCATAAAAAAAGTCGTGAGCAAATTTTATCTTCTTGGAAGGCCTGGAAAACCCGAAAAATCAATAAAAAGCCCACGACACAAGGTCGCGAGCGTTTCACTTCTATTGATTTTTCTTAAAAAATTTCCAGTTTTACCAAGAAAAATAGTTAGTTAAACGCTATCTTGCTGTATGTTAAATGTTATGTTCTTCTTCCTGTTTCGTAAAATTTTATGGTTAACGGGGCAAAAGTAAGGAAAAATATAGAATGTGTGAAGTTGAGAGAAGAAAATTTATTTTAAATTATTCCGCTATAAGTTTTATTTTTGCAAAAATTTTACATCGATGTTAGACCGTATTAGAAAAATAAGCGAGGAGGTTGCAAATTTCGCACCCAAGGCAATTGAAGAAGTTGAAGATTTCAGAATTAAATACTTGTCGAAGAAGGGCTTGATACCTGCTTTGTTCGACGATTTCAGGAATGTTCCCGCCGAACAGAAAAAGGAAGTGGGACAGCAGATTAATGTTCTGAAGCAAACAGCTTTGGCTAAGCTTGAAGAACTCAAGGCTTCGTTGCTTGTTAATTCCGATAACAAAGTAGTTCTAGATTTAAGTCGTCCTGGCGATCCTTTTAATTTGGGTTCACGCCATCCGCTTTCAATAGTACGTAACGAAATAGTGAACATTTTCAGCAAAATAGGTTTTACATTGAACGAAAGTCAAGAAATAGAAGATGATGCACACTGCTTCGAGAAGATGAACTTCCCTCCCGACCATCCGGCACGCGACATGCAGGACACTTTCTTCATCTCGTCGGATATGAATGTGCTGCTCCGCACCCACACTTCGTCGGGACAGTCGCGCGAAATGGAAACCATGGCTCCGCCAATCCGCAGCCTTTCACCGGGACGAGTTTTCCGTAACGAGGCTATTTCGGCACGTGCACACTGCCAGTTCCATCAGATTGAAGGTTTGTATGTTGACAAGAATGTATCGTTTGCTGACCTTAAGCAGACACTTGATTACTTTGCCAAGGAAATGTTTGGTGAAAAGTCTCAAATTCGTATGCGTCCTTCGTATTTTCCTTTTACTGAGCCTTCGGCAGAAGTTGATGTAAGCTGTTCGCTTTGCGGAGGCAAGGGCTGTAATGTTTGCAAGGGCAGTGGTTGGCTTGAAATTCTTGGCTGCGGAATGGTTCATCCTAATGTTTTCAAGGCTGCCGGAATAGATCCTGAAGTTTATTCAGGTTTTGCTTTTGGTATGGGTATCGAACGTATTGCAATGTTGCGTTTCGGAGTAAAGGATTTGAGATTGTTCTTCGAGAATGATATTAGGTTCTTAGAGCAGTTCGTAGCAGCGTACTAATGTTTAATTGGGCTAAAAGAAGAAAAGGCTGAAAGGCTAAAAGCCAATAAAAAAGTCTTTTGCCCTTCTTATTTTCAAATCGTTAGGACTTCAAGCCTTCTTGCCTTCAAGCCTTTTAGCCACAAAGTATAAACTATGAGTAATTTTGAATCTCTAATTATATGGAATAATGCAAGAGTCATCGTAAATAAAATATACAGGATGATGGAAAAGCATAAGGATTTTGGTTTTAGAGATCAAATTCAGAGAGCTGCGATATCAATAATGAACAACATAGCCGAAGGAAAAGATTGCGGTTCCGATAAAGCATTTATCCGTTATCTTTATATTGCCAAAGGCAGTTGCGCAGAAGTCAAAAGTATGCTATATCTTTGTGAGGATTTAGAAATATGCGATAAAAATGAAGCAGAAGAACTTCGAAATTTAGTTGAAGATCAATTACATGCAATCCAAAAATTCATATCATATCTCAAGGGTTGAAAGGCTAAAAGAAGAAAAGGCTAAAAGACAAAGAGTCTTCGAGCCTTCAAGCCTTCAAGCCTTCAAGCCACTTTTCCTCCTCCACGGTCTCTTCGATTGCTCCCTTTCCTGGAAACCCATCGCCGACCAGCTATCCGACAGGTTCGATGTACATCTCCTTCCCCTCCGCAACCACCGCGATGCAAAGCGTTATCCATCAATGTCGTTTGACGAGATGGCCGATGACATAAAGAAATATGCCGATGAAAACAAAATCGGGAAATTCTACCTTGTAGGTCATTCGCTAGGCGGTAAGACAGCAATGAGGTTTGCACAAAAATATCCCCAGATGCTCGAAAAGTTTGTCGCAGTTGATATTTCACCCTGCCGCGGAAATTCTTTGGTTGAGTATAATGCAATAATTACCAATCTTTTAAATCAAGTATTAGCTTTAAAAAATTTACCACTTTCCGATTATCACTGTCTTTCGGATTTTGCTGCCGGAATAAAAGATTTTGATGACGATACAAAGCGTGCAATAATAGGCAATATAAATTTTGACGGACAAAAATTTTCATGGTTTCTAAATATAGACGCTATTTTCAATAATTTTGACAAGTTGACTGGCGGTTTTGAAGTTGATGATTTTATCAATAGCAAAATAAATGTTCCAGTATTGTTTATTAAAGCCGAAAATTCTGAATTTTTACCAAAATCCGATTTCAAGGCAATAGAATATATATTTCCAAATAGTGGGATAGTTGAGATTTCAGGATGCACGCATAGAATTCATTTGGAAAAGCCACAAATTCTTTCTGACGAGATAAGAAAATTCTTGTCAAAATAATATTCCATTTTGTTTCATTTTACGTTATCTTCGCATTGCTAAAAAAATTGCTATGGATTATCGCGAAGAAAAAGATACTATGGGAATTGTAAAGGTTCCAGCTGATAAGTATTGGGGAGCGCAGACTCAGCGTTCATTTCAGAATTTTAAGATTGGCGGTAAAATGCCTGTTGAAATAATCAGGGCCTTTGCTATTTTGAAAAAATCTACGGCTCGAGCTAACGAGCAGCTTGGAAAACTAAGTACAGAAAAAGCAGCTTTGATTTCAAAGGTTTGCGACGAAATAAAGCAAGGAATTCTTGATGACCAGTTTCCGCTTGTTGTATGGCAGACAGGTTCTGGCACGCAGACAAATATGAATGTGAACGAGGTTGTTGCAAATCGTGCACATGTAATTTCAGGCGGACATTTAACAGATGCAAAGAAAATTTTACATCCTAACGATGATGTTAACAAAAGCCAGTCGTCAAACGATACATTTCCTACTGCAATGCATATAGCAGCGGTAAGTGTAATAGTAGGCAAGACAATTCCAGCAGTTGAAAAACTTCGTGATTGCCTTCAGGCAAAGTCGAATGAATTTTATGATGTAATCAAAACCGGGCGCACACATTTCATGGATGCAACTCCAATAAGTTTTGGACAGGAATTTTCGGGTTATGTGTCGCAGTTGGAACACGGTCTGAAAGTTTTGAAGCACAGTGTTTCACATTTGTCTGAACTAGCAATAGGCGGAACGGCTGTAGGAACAGGCTTGAATGCTCCTAAAGGTTTCGATGAGGTAGTATGCAAGTTCATATCTGATGAAACAGGGCTTACTTTTGTACCTGCGCCAAACAAGTTTGAATCTTTGGCTTCGCACGATGCAATAGTTGAAACCCATGCAGCCCTGAAGCAGCTGGCCGTTAGCATTTCAAAAATTGCTAATGACTTGAGATTTATGGTTAGTGGTCCTCGATGCGGATTTGCAGAATTGTTAATTCCGGAAAATGAACCGGGTTCCTCAATTATGCCCGGAAAAGTAAATCCAACCCAGATTGAGGCGATTACTATGGTATGCGCACAGATAATAGGCAATGATACAGCCATAACAGTAGGCGGAATGAACGGACATTTTGAGTTGAATGTTTATAAGCCGTTGATAATAAAGAATTTTCTTGAATCGGCTAACCTTCTGGCTGAGGCATGCATTTCGTTTGTCGACAACTGTGCAAGCGGAATTAGGATAAATACGGACAAGGTTTCAAAATATATGGAAATGTCCCTTATGCTTGTAACAGCATTAAACGAGAAAATAGGTTACGAAAAAGCGGCAATTATAGCAAAAACCGCTCATAAGGAGAATATTTCGTTGCGTGAAGCAGCATTAAGGACAGGCTTTATTACTGCCGAAGATTTTGATATGGTAGTAGATCCGCGCAAAATGGTATAATCGCTTTTGTGTGTATTCATTTTTGAGGTACTTTTGCAGAAAGGTTTAGTTCATGTGCGGCATTGTCGGATATTATTCTATAAAGGATGTTGATTTTGTCTCCAAGGCGGAATTGCAATCAATGACTGACTGTATTGGCCATCGTGGTCCTGATGCGCAAGGACATTATTACAATGGCAATGTTGGCTTAGGGCATCGCCGTTTAAGCATTATAGATCTTTCAACCGATGCCAACCAGCCTATGGAATCGCATTCGATGCGATATATCTGCGTGTTCAACGGGGAAATATACAATTTCATGGATATTGCCTCCGAACTCGACATCGAACTTAAAACGAATTGCGATACCGAAGTAGTAGTAGAAGCCTTTGCCGAATGGGGAATCACCTTTATCAACAAGCTGAACGGAATTTTTTCAATATGCATATACGACAAGCAGGAGCATGTGATGTACTTATTCCGCGACCGTCTTGGTGTAAAACCGCTATTCTATTATTGGGACGGTGAAAATTTTGTATTTTCATCGGAAATAAAATCGCTGTTGAAGGTCAAGAAAATTCGCGATAATCGTCAGCTGAACAATATAGCAATAAGCGAATTTCTTAATCTTGGCTTCATTCCAGAACCAGATACAATTTATTCGAGCATAAAAAAGTTTCCTAGCGGAGAATTTGGAATTATATCTGAAAAAGGATTCAGGACTGAGACATATTGGGACATAGAAGGTATTCTGCGCCGCAATACCATCAATGACTACGATGAGGCTAAATATCGTTTAAAGGAAACAATAGAATCTTCTGTAAAAATGCAGCTTGTCAGCGATGTGCCGTATGGAACATTTCTAAGCGGTGGCATAGACTCAAGTCTGGTTACTTCGGTAGCTTCGAAGGTTTGCGGAGAAAAGCTCAATACCTTTTCGATAGGATTTGCCGACAAGGATAAGGATGAATCACAATATGCAAAGAAGATAGCAGAATACCTCGGCACATCTCACCACCAGTATATAGTTACTGAAAAGGATGCCTGCGAAATGATAAATGATATGCTCGAGTTCTACGACGAGCCATTTGCCGATTCGTCGGTAATACCAACCATGATGGTTTCTAAACTGGCAAAGCAAGATGTCTCGATGGTGCTTTCGGGGGATGGTGGCGATGAACTTTTCCATGGATACGGAGCATATATCTGGGCGAAGAGAATGCAGAATATAGGTAACGGACCAATTAAGGATATAATTGGAGATTTGCTGAGTCTTTCGCCGTCAAATAGATACAGAAGGGCATCGTATATATTTAAGAATAAGAACAAGGAACATTTAAAGAGCCATATTTTTTCGCAGGAGCAATATCTGTTTAGCGAGAATGAAATATCGAGGCTATTGTGCAATAACATTTATGTGGAGAGCAGCGTTGAACAGGACTATTCTAATTTTGTGCGCAAGCTTACTCCCGAAGAATCGCAGGCGATATTCGATCTAAAATACTATCTTAAAGACGATTTACTTGTAAAAGTTGACCGTGCGTCAATGAAATATGCTCTCGAGGCACGAGTTCCACTTTTAGATCACAGAATTGTAGAACTTGCGTTGAACATAAATCCAAAGTTTAAGATTTCGGATGGAATCCAGAAATTTATTCTAAAGGACATTCTTTACGACTATGTTCCGCGTGAATTTTTTGACAGGCAGAAGAGCGGATTCTCTATTCCGCTGCAGCGCTGGCTGAAGGCAGATTTGTCGTATCTCATCGACGATTATCTAAGCGAAGAGATTATCAACAGATATAATCTTGTCAAATATTCGGAAGTTCAAAAGCTCATTAAGAAATTCCGTTCCGGTCACGACTATCTTTACAACCGCTTGTGGTTGCTGATAGTATTGCATAAGTTTATGGTGAAGAACGATGCTTTTTGATATCGGCTAATCTCTAATTGCCTTTCCAACAATATCTTCGAAAGCAGTATAAAGAATGCAGTACATTATCGGCAAGGTGAAAGCTATGCCGAAACCGCATAATATTGTTCCTGAAACGCCAATAATGGAGGCTACAATAACAAGTCCGAACATTTTCCACCAGTTGCAATGTACAAGTTTCCGGCTAAGTCGTAATGCCGTTCTATAATCCATCTTAAGGAATATTACAAACATGCTTGCAAATGTGTATGCCACCATCAGATATATTCCTGGTATAATAAGGCATACGAGTCCAATTGTAGTTAAAATATTTACTAATAAATTAATAACCACTACATTAGTAAATAAATTAAAACCCTTCCAGCAGTCATTGAAAGAAGGTTGAATTCCCTGCACTGCCATATTGGCAACAATATAGAACCCGGCCATAATGCATGGGCTAACCATAATTCCCATTATAATGTCAATTCCGGGAATTCGAGAAAATATTATTATTGCAGCACTATAAATACAAGAAAATGGAATCATGGCATTAGCACATGCTTTATAGAGGTCGATTCCATCTTTTACATATTGTCCAATGCTGAAGTCGTATCCCTTGTCGATGAGGTTTTGAATTTTGCTTTCGTAGTTTTCCATAATTTTTTCAAAAAAAAAGATGTCCGTAACCGAACATCTTTAGAGAGGTACCTTGCAGAATCGAACTGCAGTGGCCAGTTTTGCAGACTGGTGCCTCACCACTCGGCCAAGGTACCATAGGTGTCCGCAAAAATACTGCTTTTTATTTATCCGCCAAAATTTTTTTCTTGTTTTTTAGGATATTGGTGATACACTCTTCGCAAAGACAGTCGAAGTATTTGTCTCTTAAATAGTTGGCTACATCTTCTGGAATAGTGAAACGAGTGCACCAGCAATTTTCAGATTGCGAGCATTCGAAAGTTTTTCCGCATACCGGACAAGTTTTTTGCATAGCTGGATGATTATTAAAACGCATAAAAAAAGGTTGTCTGTTGAGACAACCTATAATTTCTTTTGCAAACTGCGATTATTCTTCGCTGATAGCACCTGTTGGACATGCAGCAGCGCAAGTACCACAAGATACACATTCGTTAGCATCGATTACATAAGGAGAACCTTCCTTAATTGCGCCTACTGGGCATTCGCCTGCGCAAGTACCGCAAGATACGCAGTCATTACTGATTTTATAAGCCATTTCTTTAAAGTTTAAAAATTAATAATATTAAAAATTTCCGTTTGGCAAAAGTACTCATTTTTCATTAAACCAAACAAAACATTTTCAACATAATATTGACTGCAATTTTTCGTTTCACTTTTAAGTTGTACCTTTGCGACCACAACGGAAATGAAGAAGAACTTTATAATAAACTTATGCTTTCTTCTCTTCCTGAATATACTGGTAAAACCTTTCTGGATATTCGGAGTTGAGCGTTCGGTGCAGAATATTGTCGGTGCCGAGGAATTCGGCATATATTTTTCGCTGCTCAACTTTTCATTGCTCCTGAACATTATCCTCGATATGGGCATTACCAATTTCAACAACCGTAATATCGCCCAGAACCGTAATCTTCTCGACAAGAGTCTTTCAAATCTGCTTGCGTTGCGACTTGTGCTTGCGGTGGTATATACGATAATTTCGATGACAATCGCCTTGTGTCTCGGTTACGAGTGGAGGCAGATAAAAATATTGAGCATATTGGTTGTCAACCAGTTCCTGCAGTCGATGACATTGTACTTGCGTTCAAATGTAAGTGGCATGCAGATGTTCAAGACCGACAGTATGCTTTCGGTGCTCGACCGTATGCTGATGATTATTTTCTGCAGCATACTCGTGTGGGGACATATTACAGATACGCCTATTCGTATCGAATGGTTTGTTCTTATGCAGACGGCTTCGTACCTGATAACTGCGATTGTGGCATTTTTAATTGTATTCAGCAAGACCAAGCATTTCCGCCTGAACTTTCAGCTGAAATATTTCATTGCCTTTTTGAAGCAAAGTTTTCCGTATGCGCTGTTGATTCTCCTTATGGCGTTCTACAATCGTATCGACTCGGTAATGCTTGAGAGAATGCTTCCCGACGGCAAGGAACAGGCCGGTATTTATGCGCAGGCGTTCCGAATTCTGGAAGCCGCTTCGATGTTTGCATATCTATTTTCGGTGCTATTGCTGCCGATGTTTGCAAAGATGATCAAGCAGAAGGAAAATGTAGAGGGGCTTTGCAAGACTTCATTCGTGTTGATTTTTGTTCCGGCAATTGCCCTGATGAGCGTGTGTCTGTTCTTTTCGCATGATATTATGGACTTGATGTATTTCGAGCATATTGAAATCAGTTCAATAGTTCTTTCGATACTGATGGTTGGTTTTGTCGGCATTTGCATTACATACATTTTCGGTACTTTGCTGACTTCTAACGGAAGCTTGAAATATCTGAACATAATGGCTGCCTGCGGAATGGTGCTGAATATAATTCTGAATTTCATCTTGATTCCGCATTTAGGCGTTGTCGGTGCTGCGCTTTCGAGTATGATTACACAGCTCGCTACAGGAATATGCCAGTATTTCATAGCATTTAGGATATTCAAGTTTAATTTCAACTTAAAATTTACTATCTCGTTGGCAATTTTTGTAGTGCTTTCGGTTACAATGACTTATTTTTCTACTATGCTTCAGTGCAATTGGTTTGTAATTGCTTGTAGCGTATTGGCTGCCTGTGTGATTATTGCAATGATTTTCAGGGTTCTGGATGTAAAGTCGGTTGTTGTAATGCTGAAGGAAGCCGTAGCAAAAAGAAAAGCTGAGAAAACAGAATAATGCGGATCCGCTGACCTGCTAACATGTTGCCCGGCTGAACGGCGAGCTATCTAAATATTTCATTTGATGTCTGTTTCTTTCCAAAGAAATGTTTCATGACTATGCTTCCGCAGAACATTCCTGTAATTTGCTTTGATGGTTTTCGATTGAATTCAGTGCGTTTTTGCTTCATTATTTTCTTGTTGTGCATAAATTCACCATATGCACGGAAAACTGCCTTAAACTCGCCGAAATTACCTTGAAATAGCATTCTCACTGCTGCCACAATATCAAGGAAGAAGCGCACGAACAAAACTTTTCTACATTCGTTGTCGGGCATATTCTTGACGATGAGGTAGAGGTTGTTGCGGAAATTCAGGAAAGTCTTGAATGGATTCGACTTTGGCAAGGCACCACCACCGATATGGAAAATCTTAGATTTTGGTTCGCAAACAACTCTGTATCCGGAATTTTGTACTCGCCAGCAAAGGTCAATTTCTTCCTGATGTGCAAAAAAGTCATCGTCGAAACCTCCAACGCGGAAAAATATCTCAGAACGAATAAACAATGCAGCACCACTTATCCACAGGCAATCTTCGCGAGTGTCGTGCTGTCCGTTGTCGGATTCCAAGCTCTCGAACAATCTGCCACGGCAGAATGGGTAACCGTATTTGTCGATGTAGCCTCCGGCGGCGCCTGCGTATTCGAATTTTGAGCGATTATTGTAGTCGATGAGCTTAGGACCGCAAATGCCAATAGTTTTGTCCGAATCCATCAGTTCGACAAGTGGTTCTATCCAGTTGTTAGGAACTTCTACGTCGGAGTTCAATAGCATGAAATATTCGGCTTCAATTTCCTTCAGTCCGCGATTGTAGCCACCGGCAAAACCATAATTTTTGTCAAGTCTTACAAGTTGAATCTGTGGATAGTTATTGGCAACGAATTGCAGCGAAGTGTCGGTAGATGCATTGTCGATTATGCAGATGCGGGCAATCTGTGGGTTTGTGTTTTCCACTAGAATAGGCAAGAACTGGCGAAGAAACTTTTCGCCGTTCCAATTTAGGATTACTATTGCTGTCCGTGTCTGCATCTTTTTTAGAAAATTGTGGCAAAATTAATAAAAGAAGCGAGATGAATGCTAAATTTATTTTACGTGAGAGCTTTATGGGTCTTGTGATGTAAAAAAATTTTATGACAAGCAGTAGTTGTTACCAATTTTTGGTAACGTTTGCAGTAACGTAATCATGTAAATTATGCAAGAAAATGAAAAGAAAGTCCAAAAATTAAGTGCTGCGATTAAGGAAGGTGAGCATAGTGGTATTTGTAAAAATTTTGACGCACAGAAACATTTGCAGGAATTAAAGTGAAATATTGTTGTACGTTAAACATTGCGTTGACACGGATTTTTGCTTTGCGATGCTGTAAAAACACGCGCCAACGCCACATTTCGTCAACTTTATTAATTGATATTGATGTTTTGCATCGACTTAGCAATTCAAGTAAATATGTTTGCATTCGGCTTGCTCGAACATTCATACAAAACCTTCGTCCCTACTATGGCTTGTAGAAAAAAGTAAGCCATATTATGAAAAAAATATCTGCAATTGCCATATATAACATACATTACGGATATTTTGCTTATTTTTTACAGAACAATAATATCTTTTTTATATTATTAGCAGAACTAGATGTTTTTTATGCATATCAATATAAAAAGCCAAACATCCATAAAAGGATACGATTGCCGTCACCAATTTCCAGATTATCTATTGCCAAATAGCTGTATGGTTCATTTCTAATCTGCTTAAATCCCTTATTTGCCCCTCCTACTTCAAAAAGATATTTGTCATCCACCGTAAAATCACCTTTTGCAGGAAGCGAAACAGAATATGAGGCAGCGGTTAATTGATTGTAAAAAAATGTTTCACGAATAGTTCCAATATTGGGTTGCGCTGACATTGCATACATTAGGTTTGAATTTCCCAAATATATTTTGTCGGGCTTTCGTAATGCGGCAAGCGATTTGTTTTTCTGGAACAAAGAGATAAAACACCAGCCTTTTCAAGCATATACATCATACGCAAGCCACCTTCCCGGTTTGTTTCAACAGCAGCAAAAAGTTTAGTCAGATTTGGTGTCAAAGGCACACTTTCTGCCAAAACCATCAAAAGTCGCTTCGTCTTCTGGATTGTCAAGAAATTGACATCCTCTACAGATGGCCAATCGCTCTCCAAAACTTTCCATAGAGTTTCTTGAAGTCGTAAGCTAAACCCCTCAATATCTTCAAGATAAAAAGGGTAACAACCATTTCTCAAATAGCCTTCAAAATATTTTTGTATTGGCAATTGGCCAACAATTCTTGCAGCAATATTCAAATGATTCTGTATTATTTCTTCCAATGCAAATGATGGATTCGAAATGCCTGTTTCCAACTCAACATATTCCCTAAAAGACAAACCTGGTAAAGTGTATAACATCATTCGTCGGCTTAAGTCGTTGGCGTCAGCGCTAATTTTCAGCATACTACTAGTAAAAACGATGTGCAAAGAAGGAAAATCGTCATAAATATTTTTCAAAACATCTTGCCAGGAAACATAACGATGAACCTCATCTAAAAAAAGATGAGTGCCACCTTTCATAAAATGGTATTGCGCCAAATCGTACAATGAATGTGTTTGAAACCATCCATTATCAAGACTAGCATACAGAACTTGATTTAGGTCAGAAAAATTCTCCTTGATGTATTGCACCATCATAGTAGTCTTTCCAACGCCTCTATAACCTTTAATTCCAATCAATCTATTTGACCAATTGATTTGATTATATAAATAGCGGTGAAAATTAGATGTAGTATCCTACAGACGGTGTTGCATAGCCATTCTTAATACGGAAATATCTTCTATCATAACATCATTTTTGTTATTGCAAACAATACACATTTTTTGTAATTATTCCAATTTCAATTTTCCAGCGGCGAAAATTACTTTAAATTTCAACGCTCTAGCGGTGAAATATTGATGTAGCTTTCGTAATGACCATTCGAAATTATTTATAAATATCTGATATTGTGTATTTTATCAATATTTTTTGTATTCTTACCATACACAAAAAAAATCCCTATTCCATTTCTTTAATCAAGTTCAGGATGACGGAATAGGGATTGATATTTTAAAAAAAATTACCAGCCCAGTACGTAGCTGAAAAGCAATGGAGCTACGATTGTTGCATCTGATTCGATGATGAAGCGTGGAGTATCTTTTGAAAGTTTACCCCAGGTAATCTTTTCGTTTGGAACTGCGCCTGAATATGAACCGTAAGATGTTGTGCAGTCGCTAATCTGGCAGAAGTATGCCCAAAGCGGAGTGCCTGTCCAACCAAGGTCTTGCTCCATCATAGGAACACAGCAAATAGGGAAGTCGCCGGCAGTACCGCCACCAATCTGGAAGAAACCGCAACCTTGTCCGCCACCATTTTTCTTGTACCAGTCGCAAAGGAACATCATAGTTTCGATTCCGTTCTTAATCATTGACTTTGAAGCGTCGAATTCGCCGCGGATGCAGTGTGCGGTATAGATATTTGCTGTTGTGCAGTCTTCCCATGCAGGAACGATGATAGGAATATTCTTTTCGCATGCTGCAAGTACCCAGCTGTCCTTAGGATCGATTTCGTAATATTGTTCGAGAACGCCGCTACGGAGAAGACGATATATAACTTCCCATGGGAAAAGTCTTTCGCCCTTAGCCTTCATGTCGTTCCAGATGTCAACCAAGTGGTGTTCGAGACGACGGAATGCTTCTTCTTCAGGAATACAAGTGTCGGTAACGCGGTTGTAGTGGTTGTTGAGCAATTCGTGTTCCTGTTCCGGAGTCAAGTCGCGGTAGTTTGGAACGCGATAATAATGATTGTGGGCAACAAGGTTCATGACATCCTCTTCAAGGTTGTTAGCCGAGCAGCAAACGATGCTGATCTTGTCCTGACGGATCATTTCTGCCAAAGAAAGTCCGATTTCTGCGGTTGACATTGCACCTGCCATTGCAAGCATCATTTTTCCACCCTTGTTGATGTGTTCGTCGTATGCCTTGGCAGCATCTACGATAACTGCCGAGTTAAAGTGACGGTAGTGATGTGTGATGAATTGTGAAATAGGTCCTTTTTCCATTTCTTTTGTGTTTTTAAAGTTCTTCGAATATATAAGTTAAAATCTTGAAATACAGTTTTGCTGCAAGAAAATCCGAGGCCTTGTCGGCAGGATTCGGAGCAAGTTCAACGATGTCGAAACCGACGATTTTTTTCTGCTTTGCCAATTTCTTGAGAAGCTTCAATGTCGGATACCAGCTCATTCCTCCGGGTTCTGGTGTGCCTGTCGACGGAACGAACGACGGGTCGAAATAGTCGAGGTCGATTGAAAGGTAAACATTGTCGGTAAGCTTGTCGATGACTTCCTGCTGCCAGTCGTCGGTGCGTTCGGCAATATCTTCGGCACGGAAAACGTTTTCGCGTTTCGAATATTGCTTTTCCGAAATGTCCATACTGCGGATTCCCACTTGAATCAAATTGGTATGCTTTGATGCCCAATGCATTGCACAAGCGTGGCTGCAAGGTGTTCCTTCGTATTCGCTGCGCAGGTCGGAATGTGCATCGAGATGTAGTACCGAAAGATTGTCGAAGTGTTCGACCGTTGACATAATTGCGCCAATTGAAACCGAATGTTCGCCGCCAATCATTGTGAAGAGCTTGCCGTCGTTGTAGAATTTGTCGGCTTTTTCCTTTACCTGAGCGACCATTTTTTCTGGTTCTTTCTCGCAGTCCATGATGTCGTCAAGCCAAATGCCATGCTTATATACTTCGCTATCCGACTCAAGGTCGTATATTTCCATGTTTTCAGAAGCTTCGAGAAATGCTTCTGGACCGAGGTCTGCACCTTTCACCCATGTTGAGGTTTCGTCGTATGGAACAGGCAGAATTACAACCTTCGAGGTTTCGTACTTGCCATATTCTTCGGGAATTCCAGCGTAAGTTCTACTCATTTAGTGATTTTATTTAAACATGCAAAAGTATGTTTTATTATTGATATTGTGAAGAAAAATTTTGTTTGGCTATTCGTTTTTATTCAGTTGAATTTTCATTAAAATAATTTACATTGTCTGTATAAAAATGTATATTTGCGCATCAAAAAAGTTTAACCTAACAATATTATATTATGAACAACGCATTATTCTCTTTCAGGGAACCTAAAAACGAACCGGGATTCTCATACGCACCCGGAACAAAGGAAAGACAACTTTTAAAGGAAGAACTCAACCGTCAGTTTAATCAGTGCATTGAAATTCCGTGCATTATCGGTGGTAATGAAGTAAAGACCGGTGATATGGGCGAAGTTGTAATGCCTACAAACCACAAGCATGTATTAGCAAGATACCACAAGGTTGGCAAGAAGGAAGTACAGATGGCAATCGATGCAGCCTTGGCAGCAAAGAGACAGTGGGAAGACACTCCTTGGATTGAACGCGCTTCTATCATGATGCGTATAGGAGAACTTCTTTCAAAGAAATATAGATATGTTATCAATGCATCTACTATGCTGGGACAAGGAAAGAATCCAATGCAGGCAGAAATCGACAGTGCACAGGAAACTATCGACTTCCTCCGCTTCAACTCGTATTTTGCTTCTAAGATTTACGCACAGCAGCCAATCTCAGACAATTCGACATTGAACCGCAACGAATATCGTGCAATGGAAGGTTTCGTTTACGCAATCACTCCTTTCAACTTCACATCTATAGCTTGCAATCTGAACATTTCCCCAGTATTGATGGGTAATGTTACAATTTGGAAACCAGCAACAACAGCTATCCTTTCAAACTACTACTTGATGAAAATCTTCAAGGAAGCAGGTTTGCCGGATGGCGTTATCAACTTCTTGCCGGGTAAAGGCTCCGTTATCAGCAGCGTAGCTTTCGCATCTCCACATCTTGCAGGTATCCACTTCACTGGAAGTACTTCTACTTTCAAGGGATTCTGGAAGCAGATCGGCGAAAACATCGACAAGTACAACACATACCCAAAGATTGTCGGTGAAACAGGCGGTAAGGATTTCATCTTTGCACACAGCTCTGCAGATCCAAGAGAATTGGCAGTTGCTATCGTTCGCGGTGCATTCGAATTCCAGGGACAGAAATGTTCAGCAGCTTCTCGTGCATACGTTCCAAAGTCAATATGGGACGAAACTTTGGCTAACGTAAAGGACATGATGAAGACTGTTAAAGTTGGTGATGTATTCGATTTCACAAACTTTGTTAACGCTGTTATCGACGAAGAGTCTTTCGATAAGATTGCCGGCTACATCGACCGTGCAAAGAAGTCTCGCGAGGCTAAGATTGCTCTCGGTGGCAAATACGACAAGTCTGTAGGTTATTTCATCGATCCAACTATCATCGTTACAACCGATCCTCATTATGAAGCAATTCAGGAGGAAATGTTCGGCCCGGTTATCACAGTTTACGTATACGAAGATGAAAAGTACACAGAAACACTTCACCTTTGTGATGAGACTTCACCATACGCACTTACTGGTTCAATCTTCGCAAAGTGCCGTTATGCAATCCTCGAGGCAGAAAATATCCTTCGCCATGCAGCAGGTAACTTCTATATCAACGACAAGCCAACAGGCGCAGTTGTAGGAAACCAGCCATTCGGCGGTGCTAGAGCTTCTGGAACAAACGACAAGGCAGGTAGCGAGCTGAACCTCTACAGATGGATCAGCACTCGTTCGATTAAGGAAACTTTCTGTCCTCCAACAGAGTACGGATACCCATTCCTTGGCGAAGAAAAATAGTAGAAACTTTTTTTAGATAAAAGGTGGAGGCATACTTCCACCTTTTTCATATTTATTTTTTACGTTGTTTTTAGTTATAATAACAAATATGAGAAGATTATTTACAGTTATACTTTGTGTGGCATTTACTTTTTTTGCAATAAGCGTTTCGGGTCAAGTGAAGCAGACAAAACCTGTTAAGCAATCGGCTACATTGTCGCAGCAGAGTTCATTAAGTTCAAAGCAAAATACCTCCAAGCCGGCATGCTGGACAATAACGGGCAAAAATGGTGATGTAGAATACCGTTGGGATACCGAGGCAAATGTTAAGCAGTGGATAAATGAAATGCGCACCAATCATAATGAGATATACGAGTACACTGCCACTACTTACAAGGACGATAACACTTGTGATGCACATAACGAAAAGTACAACTCTAAAAAATGCTGGAAGATAACAGCTACAAAGAACGGTCAGTCTGTAGAACAATATCTATGGTCAACCGAAACTGTTGCAAGGCGCAAAGTGGTATCGTTGAGAGAGGATGGATATCAAAATGGCCGATATGTTGAAACTTCAGCAAATGATGAAAAGTCATGTTGTGCTACAACGAATACCAATACAAACGAGGCAGCCTGCTGGAAGATTACAATAGGCAAAAACGTAACGTACCTCTGGGGATACGAACAGGATGCCCAGGCGACAGTGAATGCAGCACGAAATTCGGGTCAAACTGCATCGTACACAGTTTCGCCCAACAAGACAAAAGATTCTTGCCAATAGACATAAAAAAAGTGGCTTAGCCACTTTTTTTTATGCTTTTATTTTACTTGGAGACAAATTCTTGCCAAGTAAAAGTTTCATCATTCGAGTATATTAGCTCAATCGGTTTTCCAATACCGTCTGTTGCAGCATTAAACTCTTTGGCAGTTATTGCTGTCGTTTTTCCATTGATTGTCTTTTCGTAATATGCCAAATCGGATTCATTATCCGATTCTTCTAATGATTCTTCATCAACATCGCTCCACCTGTCGTATTCGACATTATGTAGATATGAAACCTCTTCCACGCTATTTTTAATTTTCCTGTAATAACTACTAGATGAAATGCTAGCTTCAATAGTCATAATAATGAAACCTTTGTCTGTAATGCTTAGGTATTGGCGACCTCCACAATCGTCGCATATGCCATCTAGCCATTTAAGAGTTTCATCTTTATATGAAAAAATCCCTGCAGCATATACTTCATCGTCGTAGTTGCGAACAATAATTTCTGAAATTCCATCGCCGTCAATGTCAAATAATATGACTTCATTAGGTAATGGAGTTTCTGCACCAAGATTTTTTTTCCACAAGTTGCATATTGACTTTATGTTGTCTGTGGTAAAATAATCTATTTCTTTTTCATTTTTTAGAGAATTACAATTGCTACCTAATGGCGTAGTATCATTGTTTGATGATTCTATTTTTTCATTCACATTAGTATCTGTGTTACTGTTAGAGCAAGAGTATATGATTGCAAATGTCAGAATAGAAATTGTGGTTATTAAAAGAATTTTTTTCATGCTACATTGCCCAAATTAATAATCCACCACAAATAATAACTCCGCTTACAACCAAATCGATGATGCAGAATCCCATGATGTCCTTTGCGTTTAGCTTAGCGATTGCCAAAGCTGGAATTGCCCAGAAAGGTTGAATTAGGTTTGTCCATGCGTCGCCCCACGATATTGCCATGCCTGTAAGTCCGGGATCAACCGCAAGGTTTGCGCCAGCCGTAAACATAATAGGAGCCTGAATTGCCCAGTGGCCACCGCCAGAAGGAACAAACATGTTAAGTATTGCCGCGCAAAGGAAAGTAAGAAGCGGATATGTTTGCGGGGTTGAAATGGAAATGCAAGCATCGCTGATAACGGAGCCAAGGCAGATCCCCGACTCGCCAACGCCGGTAATAATTCCCATTATGCCTGCATAAAACGGAAACTGAAGCAGAATACCTGCGGCACCGGTTGCAGCTTTTGTAAATGCGTGAACGTATGCAAGAGGAGTTCCGTGTAGAATGATACCTAGGAAAAGGAAAAGCATAATTACTGCACCAAGGTCAAAAGCTCCACCAAGGAAAAATAGCTTCAATACAAGATATGTAAGACCAAGAACTGCTATTATCCAGCTCAAGATGCGACTGTTTTCCATCTTTTCTGCTGGTGTTTTGCCTTTTTCAACTTTAGCAGGAGCTTCCTCGACAAGTAAATCTGGATTTATAGTAACAATTTTATCGCCTTTTGGATGCATTAGTGCATTAACGGCTACCATTGCAATTATGATAAGAACGACCATTGCAAGGTTGTATGGGTTCAGCACTGTGTCGGTAATTGGAACCGGATTTTCTACAGCACCGCGTGTTACTTCCTTTAATCCTGCTCCGGGAGTTGCCATGGTAAGTGGAATAGAACCCGACAGCCCTGCGTGCCAAACAACAAATCCGCTATATGCCGAAGCAATCAGCAAACGGTAGTCCACGCCACGAAGCTTACGAGCTATTTCCTTTGCGAATATTACTCCGACGATGAGGCCAAAACCCCAGTTAAGCCAGCATGCGAGAGCCGAAATACCAGTTACGAGAGCTATTGCTCCGGCCGGTTTCTTTGGTAAAGAAGCAAGCCAGCTGATTCCTTTTTTTATTAAAGGAGCAGCAGCAAGTGTCGAACCACAAACCAGCACCAAGGCCATTTGCATGGCAAATGCCAGTAACGACCAAACACCATCGCCCCAATGCTCCACAACTTCCAAAGGTGTCTGGTGGCAAATAGGCATAGCGATTATAAATGCTACAACTGTAAGTATTACTGCAAAAATGAATGGCTCCGGCAATAGTTTCTGTACAACCTTAACGCAGCCGTTGATTATCTTCTGAAACATATTTTTAAAGTTTGCACAAAGATAAGAAAATATTGATGGATTGTAATATATATCAAGATGCCATATCATAAAGTAATTGTTGCATACTAATTTATTGTATATTAAATAGTTATATTTCTCAATAACAGTCTTATTATATATAACCAATATATAATATAAATAATGCCGGCTATAAGTTTGGATGAATTTGATTTTTCTGAAAATTAGGCTGCGCTTCAAAAATCTGACGTTTTTGTGTAAAAATAACGCAAAAATATTTTCATTTTTACTATACATTTGGGTGAAAATTGTGATATATTATAAGATAAAAATCTAACTATCAGTATGCTATATTTTTGCGTAAATTTTACACATTTTTCTTAGTCGGTAGGAAAACTCCCATTATCTTTGCGTAGAAATTACACAAAAGAAGATATGGAAGAAAAAACATACACATACAAATATCAGCATCCAGCAGTTACAGCCGACTGCGTGATATTCGGATATGACGGAAAGGAACTCAAGATTTTGCTTATTGAACGTGGTTTTGAACCATACAAAGGCTACTGGGCATTTCCAGGTGGTTTCATGAATATTGACGAAACTGCCGAAGAATGTGCAAGGCGAGAACTTAAGGAGGAAACAGGTCTTGAAGCTAATGTTATCGAGCAATTCCATACTTTTAGCAAGGTTGACCGCGATCCACGCGAAAGAGTAATTACAATTGCATTCATTGCACTTGTAAAACAATCTGAAGTTGTAGGCGGCGACGATGCGGCCAAAGCTCAATGGTTTGCCTTGAAGGATGTTCCTCAATTGGCTTTCGACCACGATTACATTCTTCGTTTGGCACAACGCACATTGAAGGAAAAAATACATTTCGAGCCTATTTGCTTTGAACTTATGGACGAAGAATTTTCAATGCCTGAATTGCAACGCCTTTATGAAGCCATTCTTGAGGTAAAGTTCGATCGTCGCAACTTTGAAAAAAAGATGACTCAACTGGGAATTCTCGATCAGATATACACAGAGGATGATGTTGCGAGAAACGAAATTAAAGTTTCTGATCCGATAATGTGTTATCGTGATTTTGACAGTCTTTTCGAAGAAAGACCAAGTCATACGATGGGATTCATGATGCGTACTTTTAATGACTTTTCTGAGCCAAGAACAAGAGGCAGAAATAGAAAGTTTCGTTTCAACAAGCAGAAATATGAAGAATTGAAAAAAAATGGAAAAATTAAGATGGAATTTTAGACACCTGTAAATAAACCAGAAAAAAAATTAAAAAACTGAAAAAGATGATAGGAGCAATTATCGGGGATGCAGCCGGATCTGTATACGAATTCAACAACATTAAGACAACCGACTTTCCGTTCTTTTCTCGAGAAAGCAATTACACCGACGATTCTGTAATGACAATGGCCGTAGCTTATTGGCTACTTACCGACAATGAGCACACAAACGAAGGTCTTGAGAAATCAATGGTAGGATTTGCAAACAGCTACAAATGCATTCTTGGCGGATATGGTGCAAGATTTTTACAATGGTTACTTAACGATTACAGCGAACGTAAGCCGTACAATTCGTGGGGAAATGGTTCGGCTATGCGCGTAAGTGCTGTTGGTTGGATGTTCGACACATTGGAAGAAACTGAACGTGTAGCTGAAATTTCGGCAGCAATCACGCACAATCACCCAGAAGGAATCAAGGGTGCACAAGCAACTGCAGCAGCAATTTTCATGGCTCGAAACGGGAAGAGCAAACAGGAAATTAAGGATTATATCACAACAAAATATGGCTACAATCTGAATCGCACTTGTGATGAAATACGACCAACTTATAAATTCAACGAATCTTGTCAAGGTACTGTACCTGAAGCTATTATAGCATTTTTAGAAAGTGCGGATTACGAAAGTGCAATTCGTCTTGGAGTTTCTCTCGGTGGTGACAGCGACACACTTGCCTGCATAACAGGTGGCATTGCTGAGGCCTTCTACAAGGAAATACCGGAAGAGATTATAGATGGCATAGTTGAACGCCTGACTGATGATTTCAAGAAAGTTCTAAAAGTTTTTTACTCACGCATTAATTATACACCAAAATATATGGAAGGTAAATTGGAGGAAAGAAAAATGCCACGTTACACACCAAATCACATCGGAGATTTGAAAGACAATGAGATTTTTGTTTTTGGCAGCAACCTAGCCGGTCACCATGGTGGTGGAGCAGCAAGAGCAGCAATGGACAAGTTCGGTGCAATTTGGGGACAAGGCGTTGGAATGCAAGGTAGATGCTATGCAATTCCTACAATGCAAGGTGGTGTTGAGACAATCAAGCCGTATGTCGATGAATTTATTGAATATGCACGCCAACATTCCGAATATAAGTTTCTTGTAACACGCATCGGATGTGGTATCGCAGGATTCAAGGATGAAGAAATAGCACCATTATTCAAGAATGCCATTGACCTTGAAAATGTATGGTTGCCAAAAAGTTTTATTGAACTGTATTAAACCAGATTACCAGTCGGAAAAAAGAAAAAAATGAGAAATAGAGATTGCCTTGTGCGTCTCGAAAAGATGAAAATGAAAAAATGAAAAAGCGGCTTTGCGAGATGGAATTTTCTCCCATCTCAGCCAAAGTTGTAAAGTAAATCGGAAAATTTTTAAATCAATCAGTTATGAATATTCAGGATATTTTTGGAAAAAAAGAAAAGGAAGAAGTTAAGAATCAATCTTCAGAGAACAATGAAAGTGTAAATAAGGATAAAATCTTCAATTTAATCATTCTTGACAAAAGTGGATCGATGAGTTCAATTGCTCAAGCAGCAATAACAGGATTCAACGAAACAGTAGGAGGAATACGAGTAGCACAGGAGAAATTTGCTGATACTCAAGAACATTTTGTTTCATTGATGGTTTTCTGCGATTGCGAGAAGCGACTTATCTACGACAATGTGCCAGTCGCAAAAGTAAAGGAACTTACAAGTCGTGATTATCGTCCATGCTGCTGCACTCCTCTATACGATGCAATGGGAATTTCATTAACAAAATTGCGTAAAGACATTGAAAACATACCGAATTCAACAGCAATCGTCACAGTAATTACCGATGGTCTGGAAAATGAATCGAAAGAATATCGTGGACCACAAGTGAAGGCACTTGTTGAGGATCTTAAGCAATTGGGTTGGACATTTGCATATATGGGTACCAATCATAATGTTGAGAATGTTGCAAATGAATTGTCGTTTGAAAATGTTCACTCTTTCAGTTATGATGCTCAGGGCATGGGTTCTTCATGGGATTATGAACGCAGGGCCAAGATGAACTATTTCATGAAAATCGACGAAAACCGCAGAGCCAGACCAGAAAGGACGAAAGAAGAATACGTGCAAGAAATGTGCTTTATGGCAAGAGATTACTACGAGAAGGATGGTGAACCGAAAGCAGAACGTATCACTCCGGAACATATTACTAGCCTGCAACCTAATGAAATCTTTGTCTTTGGAAGTGACATTACCGGAAATCATAACGGAGGTGCAGCTATGTTCGCAGTACAGAATTTTGGGGCGATTGTTGGTCAGAATTTTGGTATGCAGGGACATAGTTTTGCAATACCTACAACGAATGTTAGCGGGAAGCAGATAGAGAAATGTGTGAATGATTTCATTGATTTTGCTAAACAACATGCCGAAATGAGATTTCTCGTAACTCCAATAGGATGTGGAAATGCCGGAATTCCTCCATTTCTGATGGCAAGATTCTTTAAAGGAGCAAAAAATGTTGAGAACATTGCCTTGCCTCGCATATTTTGGGACAATATGAAATAACACACTGCATAATTATCTTAGGCCAAATTTCTTGTGGCTTTTTTATTTTCGTAATGATTAAAGTTATAAGTTTGCGTAATTTCTAAAAGCAAATTTTATGAAAACAAGAATTTCTATCATAATCGTAATGGCGTTGGTAATTTTCCCTCAATTTTTATTTAGTCAGGAGAGCGAGATGGAAAATTATCCGCATAATGAAATTTCCGTATCGGCAGGAACTCCAACTGGATTTGGATCATTTGTCGGTTTGTTCAAGGCAATTGGGGAAGGAATTGCAGCAGGAATTGGCAAGAGTGAATATCATACCAAACATACTGGAACATATGGAATAGATTATTATTACCAGATGAATTCGTGGCTTAGAGTTGGTGGCAAGGCTGTTTACGAAGGCTATAACACAACTGTAAACGATACGTTGGGTGTTGTTGTCGACAAGTATAATATTTCATTTGTTTCGGTAATGCCAAGTGTACAGTTTTCATACTTGAACAAAAAGCTTGTGAAGTTGTATTCTGGTGTAGACCTTGGCGCGTCATTTATATTATGCCCGGATAAGAAAGAAGATGGTACGCCATATACAAGTTGTCAGGCGATATTTGCATTCAATATAGTTCCGATAGGAATTAGAGTAGGCAATGATAAGGTTTATGGTCTTGTTGAAACCAATTTAGGTTATGATGCATTTATAAAAGCTGGAATTGGAGTCAGGTTTTAATGAATAGACAGATAAAAAATAGGCGATTAGAAAAACTAGTCGCCTATTTTATTTATTGTAGAATAAATATTATTCTTTTTCGCCGTTTCCCTTGATAATACCGCGGTTTGAATTGCGTATGAAGAGTACAATTTCGTCTCGCTCCTTTGTTGCGGGAAGCTCATTTTCAATATATTCAAGTGCCTGGGAAACATTTAGTCCCTTGTTGTATAGAACTCTGTAAACATCCTGTATATTGTTAATCATCTCGTTAGTAAATCCGCGACGACGAAGTCCTATTGAATTAACGCCCGAATAAGATAATGGATTTCTTGCGGCACGGATATATGGAGGAACATCCTTGCCAATTAATGAATTTCCTGCGAACATTGTGTGGGCGCCAATATGGCAGAACTGGTGAACTAGAGTGTTTGCGCTTAATATTGCCCAGTCGTCAACAACAACTTCGCCTGCTAAGGTAGCTCCGTTGACAAGAATTACATTATTGCCAACTATGCAGTCGTGTGCTATGTGGCAATATGCCATTATCAAGCAGTTTGAGCCAATTATAGTCTTACCTTTTGCTGCTGTGCCCCTGCTGACAGTTACGCATTCGCGTATCATTGTATTGTCGCCAATTTCGACTGTAGTTTCTTCGCCCTTAAATTTTAGGTCTTGAGGTATGGCAGCTATTACTGCACCTGGAAAAATCTTGCAGTTTTTGCCTATTTTTGCTCCCTCCATTATACTTGTATGCGGGCCAATCCAAGTTCCCTCACCGATTTCTACATTCTTATCAATGCATGCAAACGGTTCAATGATTACGTTAGCTGCGATTTTGGCTGATGGATGAACGAATGCAAGTGGTTGATTCATATTTATCTGTTTTGTAAGTAATGTCTTAATTCTTTTGATAGTTGTGTGTTGGCAAAATGTCCCGGCTTGATTGCCTCGATTTTTGCTGTAAAACGGAATCCGCACAATGCGAGGTCGCCTATTATGTCGAGTAGCTTGTGACGAGCCGGCTCATTGTCGAACTGGAGCTTGATGTTGTTTAAGATTCCATCCTTTTGGGCGGACATTGTTTCTTTTCCACATAATGTGGCAATGCGGTCGTATTCTGCTTGAGGTAGTACTTTGTCGACTACGACAATAGCATTATCAAGGTCACCTCCCTTAATCAGGTTTAGGTTCAGAAGCATTTCTATTTCGCTGAGGAAAACAAATGTCCTGCATTGCGATATCTCCGTGGTAAATTTCGAAAGGTCGGTGAGTTCTGCGGTTTGTGCATGCATTGCCGTTCCATAGTCTACATGTACTTTTGCGGAGAAATCTTCCGAAGGAAGCAAACTTATTTTGCTGCCTTTTTCGTTTTCGTATTTTATAGGTTCCGATAATGTCTTGATATCTAGTTCGGCGTCTTGTTCCTTTAGTCCGGCCTTCAGGTATTCTTGCATATAGAAACGTGCACTTCCGTCAAGAATAGGAACTTCGGGACCATCAATGCAAAATTCAGCATTGTCGATTCCGAAAGCATAGGTGGCAGCCATAAGGTGTTCGATGGTGCTTATGCTAACGCCATTTTCGACTATTGTAGTTCCCCTTGATGTGTCGAGAACATTATCAGCAATCGCACGAACACGAGGGCAACCTTCGATATCAGTACGAATAAATGTGTACCCACTGTTTGGCTGTGCAGGTTTTATGGTCAATGTTGACATTTGTCCAATGTGCAAACCTTTGCCTGTTAAGGTCACAATGTTAGCCAGTGTGTGTTGCTTCATTTCAAGTGATGAAAAAATATACGTGCAAAGTTAGTATTTATTTGTTAATATTAACAAAACTTTTTAGTGTTGGAAAACGAAGAACATTAATATTCTCTGTTTAAAACTTTTAATGCATTGTATGAGGCCATTTGCTCTGCATCTTTTTTTGACCATCCTTTGCCGGAGGAAATGAATTTTCCGTCGATGCATATTTCGGTAACAAAATGATATTGTTTTTCATTTGTTTCCATGTTCTCGTATGTGTCGATTATGAGATCTGATTTCTTCTTTTGCGAATATTGTAGCAGGCGTGACTTATAGTCGTCATTTTGCTTCATTAGATTGTCGATGTCGTAGAAACGCGCAAAAAGTTCCACTACAAATTTTTCGCAGCACTTATATCCCCTGTCGAAATATATTGCGCCAACGAGTGCTTCCAACGAATTTCCGGTAATGTTTTTCACTTCGTTATTTTTCCTTTCCTTGTATTGCATAAGTTTTTTTAGTCCAAGGTCCGTTGCAATCCTGTTGAGACTTTTGCGACTTACAAGGGTGGAACGCAGAATAGAAAGTGTGCCTTCGTCTGCCTTAGGGAAGCGTCCGTATAGCATCACGCTTGTAATTGTGCTGATGACGGAGTCGCCAAGGAATTCAAGGCGTTCGTTATTGTAGCTTATCTCCTTTTGATTTTTGTTTGCCGAAGAATGGCGAAGCGCCATTTTATAGTATATGAGCTTTTTGGGCTTGAAGCCCAAAATGTCTGTTAATTTCTGTTCTAGATTCTTGTCTTTGGAATTTTTCTTCTTGAAAAGGAAGGATAGAAACATTATTTTCCTATTTTTTTGAAGATAATTGAAGTGTTGTGGCCGCTGAAGCCGAATGCATTTGTCATAGCATAATCAACGTTGCGGACCTGAGCCTTGTGAAGTGTCAGGTTGAGTCTTCTATCTATCTTTTCGTCGAATTCCTTGTGGTTTATAGTTGGAGGAACAACACCGTCATTGATGGCCATAATGCAGAACATCGATTCGATAGCACCTGCAGCACCTAGAAGGTGGCCTATTTCCGACTTGGTGGAACTGATGTTCAACTTGTATGCGTGTTCTCCAAAGACTTTTTGAATTGCGATAGTTTCTGGGATGTCGCCGATAGGAGTAGAGGTGGCGTGTGCATTGATATAGTCGATTTTTTCCGGTCCTATACCTGCATTTTTCAATGCGTTATTCATTACGATAATGCCACCAAGTCCGTCGGGGTGTGGGGCTGTAATATGATATGCATCGGCCGAAAGACCTACGCCGGCAACTTCTGCATATATCTTTGCGCCGCGTTTTACTGCGTGTTCGTATTCCTCAAGTATTAGCGAACATCCGCCTTCACCCATTACGAATCCGTCGCGGGTTGCACAGAATGGACGTGATGCGGATTCATATTCGTCGTTGTTCTTGGATATAGCCATCATTGACTGGAAACCTTCCATTCCGACTTCGTTTACCGAAGCTTCGGAACCGCCGGTAACAATAATGTCGGCCATGCCAAGGCGAATTAGGTTTGTTGCGTCGATAATTGCGTTTGCCGATGAGGCACATGCGGATACCGTATTGTAGTTTGGCCCCATCAGACCATATTTTATTGAAATAGTTCCGGCGGCTATGTCGGCAATTATTTTGGGAATAAAGAATGGACTGAAACGGGAAACCGAACTTCCTGCATAATCTAATATTTCACCAAATAGGGTGCTCGATCCTCCAATTCCGGATGCCCATACTACACCGGCACGAGTTCTGTCAATAGCATTGAAGTCTATTTGAGAATTCTTTATTGCTTCTTCGGTGGCGATTAGTGCAAACTGGTTGAACCTGTCGAGCTTACGAAGTTCCTTGCGGTCGAAATAATCAGCAGGATTGAAATTTTTTACTGTGCAAGCAAATTTAGTCTTTGCGTTCGAGGTGTCGTAACAATCAATAAGGGCAGAGCCACTGACTCCGTCCTTAACATTTTTCCAAGTTTCGATGTACGTGTGACCTACGGGTGATATGGCACCCATGCCGGTTACGACAACCCTCTTAAGTTCCATATAAACTTATTTCTTGATGTGCTCTTCTATGTATTGAATAGCAGCACCTACTGTTGTAAGTGTTTCTGCATCTGTATCTGGAATTTCAACACCGAATTCTTTTTCGAATTCCATTGTCAATTCTACAGTATCCAATGAATCAGCCCCCAAATCCTGAATGAAACTTGCTTCTGGTGTTACTTCTGCTTCGTCAACGCCTAATTTCTCAACGATAATACTTTTTACTCTAGATGCAATGTCTGACATAAAAATAAATTTTTAGTTAATAAAAAACATTTACAAAAAATCGGTGCAAAGTAACTAAAAACATTTTTGATAGTCAAATCTTTTATTCATTTTTTGACTATGCCATTTTTTTTGATAAACTTTGCACACATATTTAACGAGTAAACTTTATACAATGGCAAAGATTATAAGAATTGCTTTATTCGCCTCAGGTTCAGGTACTAACGTAGAGAATATCACAAAGTATTTCAGCGGAAGTGAAACGGTGAAACCCGTATGTGTGTTGTGCAATAAGCCTGATGCTTTTGTCCTTGAACGTGCAAGGAAACTAGGTCTCGACAGCATAATATTTAATAGGACTGAATTTATGGACGGTGCAAAAATCATGGAATACCTAAGAAAAATGGATGTCGACATGATTGTCCTGGCTGGTTTCCTGTGGCTTGTTCCCGAATATCTTATTGATGCTTTTCCAAATCGCATTGTCAATATTCATCCGGCATTGCTTCCTAAGTTTGGCGGAAAGGGAATGTATGGCATGAACGTGCATCAGGCAGTATGGGAAAACAGGGAAAAGGAAACAGGTATTACAATTCACCTAATCGATAGAAATTACGACAGGGGAAATACCGTATATCAGGCTAAAGTTGCAATAGCGCCCGAAGATTCGCCCGAAGATATTGCCAATAAGGTTCATGCACTCGAATACAAGCATTATCCAAGAGTTATCGGAGAAATAGCAGCAAAAATCTAATGAATTGTTATGAATAAGATTCGAATATCTTTTTTGTTTTGTTTCTGTGTCGTTGGCGTATTTGCGCAGGCACCTGCCGGATACTATAATTCGACACGAAATTTATGTGGCGAGGCGCTAAGGCAGAAATTAAGTACTATAATTTCTTCGCACACTGCATTGGCATATGATGAACTTTGGGACGCGTACGAGCAAACCGACCTTCGTAACAACGGCAAAATCTGGGATATGTATTCAAACTGTCATTTCGACTTTGGCGACGACCAGTGTGGAAATTATACCCGCGAGTGCAGTTGCTACAATCGAGAACATTCGATGCCGCAAAGCTGGTTTGGCGATGCAATGCCGATGAAAACAGATTTGTTCCATGTTTATCCGACCGACGGATGGGTGAACAACAAGCGCGGTAATTTGCCGTTCGGGGAGGTGAGCAATCCTACGTACACTTCCGGAAACGGAAGCAAGGTTGGACCATGTTCTTTCTCAGGTTATTCGGGTACCGTATTCGAGCCGGTTGACGAATACAAGGGCGACTTTGCCCGTTCGTACTTTTACATGAGTACCTGTTATGCAAGCAAAAACCTTGGACAATCTGATGGTAGTGCAATGTTCAGCGGGAGCCAGTTGAAACCTTGGGCCGTAGATTTGCTGCTTTCGTGGCATTATGCCGATCCGGTTTCACAAAAGGAAATCGACCGCAACAATGCAATATATAATATTCAGCACAACCGCAATCCTTTCATCGATTGTCCGTATTTTGTAGATGCTATTTGGTCGGACCATTGTGATTTTGATAATTGTCTGGGTCCCGACGAAGCTTTCACCGAAGATAATTCAATTGCAAGTTTCCTGATAATGCCAAATCCGGCGACTGACGCTATAGAAGTTTCATCGGAAGCTATTGTAGGGTCGATATCTATTTTTAATATCCTTGGAGAAAAAATTTATTCTAGCAATATAAATTCTAACCTTGCAAATATTGATGTCAGCATTTTTAGAAAAGGTACCTATTTCGTTCGGGCTGAATTTGCAGATGGGCAGTCATTAATACAAAAGCTTATAATATATTAGTATGAAAAAATTCTTCACAACCGCACTTAAGGGGCTTGCAATGGGAACCGCCAATGTGATCCCTGGCGTTTCGGGTGGAACAATTGCTCTTATTGTTGGTATTTTCGAGCGTCTTATCAATTCGTTGAAGTCATTCAATCTTACTGCAATAAAATTATTTTTCAAGGGTAGGTTCCGTGACTTTGCCAAGCATACGGACCTCGCTTTCCTATGCGAAGTGCTGCTTGGTATTGCAATAGCTGTAATAACGGTAGCCAAGCTGTTCAAGTTCTTGTTTGCTGAATATCCTGTATTCATCTGGGCGTTTTTCTTTGGTCTTGTGCTGGCTTCAATATATTATGTCGGTAAGACTGTGAACAGGTGGAACTTCTGGAGCATTCTTTTCATTTTGCTTGGAACCGGAATAGCGTTGCTGATTGCTTTTGGCACTCCGGCACATGAGAACGATAACATTTTATATCTGTTCATTTGTGGGGTTGTGGCAGCTTGCAGTATGATTTTGCCCGGACTATCTGGCTCGTATGTGCTTGTGCTTATGGGCAACTACCAGCTCGTGATGATTGATGCTGTTGATATGCTTACAAAAAATCCGCTAGAAGCTTGCCGTATTTTGGTTCCGGTCGTCATAGGTGCTGTTATAGGTCTACTTGCTTTTGCCCATTTCCTTGCATGGATTTTCAAAAAGTTCCATAATCAGACCATTTCTCTGCTGACTGGTTTTATTATTGGCAGCATGCCAATAATATGGCCGTGGAAAAATCAAATAACGTCAATTATGAAGGATGGTAGCGAAAAGGTTATAGGATACAACTGGAACCTTCCGGAAATGAATTCAGAATTTTTCTTAGCTCTTGTTTTCATAATTGTCGGTGTTGCAATTATTGTGCTAACGGAAACATTGGCACAGAAAAAAGAAGAAAGGCAAAACGAAAGCAATGTACAATAGGAAAAGATTGTTTGGAATTGTTGGCGGTTCGCTTGAGCATTCGTTTTCGCAGAAATATTTTTCCGAGAAGTTTGCAAAGTTAGGACTTGACGACTGCCTGTATTCGCTTTTCCCTATTTTTGAAATATCACAGTTAGGCAAAATAATTTCGGATAATCCCGAACTCGAAGGACTGAATGTAACTTCGCCTTATAAGGTTGCGGTTATTCCTTATTTGGATGAACTCGATGCAGATGCACAAAAACTGGGAGCCGTAAATGTCATCAAGATTTTTCGGAAGGATACCGGTCCATATCTTAAAGGATATAATACAGATGTGTGCGGACTTCGCAGGACTTTCAGGTCCCTGAACCTGCCATCAGCCATCAATGCTCTTATACTAGGTACTGGCGGGGCGGCCAAAGCGGTCAAATTTGTTTTGGAAGAAATGGGAATAAATGCGATAAATGTTTCGCGCTCCCCTAAAACAGTTAACGAGATATCGTATTCGCAGCTTACGGTTCAAAAAATGGAGGAATATATTTTGGTGGTTAATGCTACGCCAGTCGGAATGTTTCCCAATGTGTTGGATTTTCCGGATATTCCTTATGATGGCATTTCGGAAAGGCACATCTGCTTTGATCTTATTTATAATCCTGAAAAAACGAAATACCTTAAAAAATGCGAGGAGCATGGTGCTCGTATAGCAAATGGTTTCGAAATGCTTTGCGAGCAAGCCGATGAGGCATGGAAAATATGGAATGATAACAAATGATTTAAAAGATAAATTATGGATAACGAAAAGAATTACACCCTGTTGAGGGTTTTTAGAAACGAAGAGGACGCTCAATTTTTCATCGACATATTAAGTGATACGGATGTAGACTTCAAATTGGAAAATCCACAAAAAAACAGTTTTGATGCTGTCACCGGAACGGTAGCAGGAGAAAATAATTCTCTGCAGAACGGCTATCTGCTTTTTGTTGCCGAAGAAGATATGGAAAAGGCGCATATTGAATTGCGTAAGAATATAGCCGAGTATTTCAGCAATGCCGACAATGAGGAAAACTCATTGCTCAATGATTTTTCCGACGAAGAACTCCTTGATGTAATAAAAAAGCCTGATGAATGGAGCGAGGAAGATGTCGTATTGGCTCAGACATTGCTCGGCAAGCGAGGAAAGTCGGTTTCAGACGAAGTCGTAGAGGCCTACCGCACAAAACGTCTCGAAGAGGTTCGAAAACCTAAGTTCGGAGGTTATGTCACAATCGTTATCGGCTATATCTTTGCTTTGCTTGGTGGTGTTATTGGCGTTTTCCTGGCGGCATCATTGCTTGGCAAAAAACGGCTGTTCAACGGCGAGAAGGTGAACGCTTACGATAAGTGCACACGTACCAATGCTTTCATATATCTGGCAATATCAATAATTGTCATAATTGCGATTGTAGCTTATTTAGTGATAAGTCACGATTAAATTTAATTGCTGCCTGCTGACAATGAATAGAAGCAAATGTCTGGTCGTTGGTTCTATTGTGGCTGTTTTGGCCACTATTATATTCTTTATAAGGTATAACTATGATCAGACGTCCTATGAAAAGTCAAATGGAGTAAGCAGCATGTTGCATACGTACGAGAAGAAAAAAAACGACCATCGTATTACAATATATAATAATACGGCAGGCGAGGGCATTGATATTTCAAAATATCAGGGTGAAATCAACTGGCAGAAGGCAGTCCTTAATAATAAGTTTGGCTTTATGTATGTAAGGGCGACATATGGCAATAAGATTAAGGACAGGTATTATTCGCAGAACATTGATTCTGCCAGATCACATTACATTCCCGTAGGTTCATACCATTATTATCTTAATACGATAAGTCCGGAGGAGCAGTTTGAAAGCTTTATGTCTATGGTGGATGTCGACAAGCAGGATCTTATTCCTATGGTGGATGTCGAGGATGATTCTTTTGGCCCTTCGATTCTATGGAGCCCAAAGAAGCTTCAGACTTTTCTAAATCTTGTGGAAAAAGAATTTGGTGTGAAACCGATAATCTATACTAGCCGAATATTCTATAATTCATATCTATATAAGAACTTTTCGGAATATCCTGTATGGATAGCATCATATACTCCAAAAATCGGCAAATTGCGTGGCGGCAAGCAATATCTTCTGTGGCAGTATTCCGACAAGGGTAGAATAAATGGAGTATACGAGCATATCGACAAAAATCGTCTTCACCCCGATGCTACAATAAAGGACTTGCTGCTGCGAAAATAAAATCAGTTATCATGCCAGCGTGTATAACCGTAGGACTGGATGCTGGCTAATCAACATTTCCCCAAAACACTATTTCTCAGCCCCTCCATAAAAGCAACAATCTGTGGCAGAGAGCTAATTCCTTCGAGACGAAGGATCAGGCGGTCGTCGTGTTGCTTTACGGTAAGTCGCCGAGGATTGTCCTGCACAAACTGCAATATTGAGATAAATAATTTAGAAGAATAGTATTCCGATTTCTGATCCTGTGGAAAATAGCCAAGAAAAACATTGTTCTTAATTGCAATCTTTTGGAATCCAAGTTGCATTGCTGTCCAACGTAATCTAACCATTGCAAACATACCTTCTGTTTCATCCGGGATTTTTCCAAAGCGGTCAATCAGCATATAGCGGAATTTTTCAAGTTCAGCTTCGTTCTTAAGTTCATCAATTTGGCGGTAAAGCTTTATTCTTTCCGTTGTACTTGAAATGTAATAGTCTGGAATTATCAGGTAAAGGTCTGTTTCCATCTGGCAGTCGTGTGCCGCTGGTTTTGGCGTGTCGTCTTCGTCCTTGAACACGTCGTGGAATTCTGTTTCCTTCAGTTCGCTTATGGCCTCGTTCAGTATTTTATTGTATGTTTCGAAACCGATATCGGCGATAAATCCCGATTGTTCCCCGCCAAGAATGTTGCCTGCACCGCGAATGTCAAGGTCTTGCAGTGCGATGTTGATGCCACTTCCAAGTTCGCTGAATTCTTCGATGGCTTTCAACCTGCGGCGTGCATCCGGAGTAAGTGCACTCAACGGTGGTGTAAGAAGATAGCAGAATGCCTTTTTGTTGCTTCTGCCAACACGGCCGCGCAGTTGATGCAAGTCGCTAAGTCCAAAGTTATTGGCGTTGTTTATAATAATGGTATTTGCGTTTGGTATGTCGACTCCATTTTCAACAATTGAGGTACAAATAAGTACGTCGTAGTCGCCACGCATAAACTCAAGGATTATTTTTTCGAGTTGTTCGCCTTCCATCTGTCCGTGTGCAACTACAGTTTTCACTTCCGGACAAATCTTGTTTATCTGGTTTTGGACCTCGTATATGTTTTGTATCCTGTTGTGAACGAAAAACACCTGTCCGTTACGACCGACTTCGTAGTAAATTGCATCGCGGATGATGTCGTTGTTGAACGCATGAAGTTCAGTAGTTACAGGCTGACGGTTTGGCGGTGGAGTGCTTATTACTGATAGGTCGCGGGCTCCCATTAGCGAAAATTGTAGTGTGCGAGGAATCGGTGTGGCCGTTAAAGTCAACGTATCGATGTTTACTTTCATCTGCTTGATTTTTTCTTTAACTGCAACTCCGAATTTTTGTTCCTCGTCAACAATAAGAAGTCCAAGGTCCTTGAAGTCCACATTTTTGCCTACAAGTTTATGTGTTCCGATAATGATGTCGATTTTGCCTGATTTCAAGTTTGCAAGTGTTTCCTTGATTTCCTTTGCTGATTTCAGGCGGCTAATATACGAAACAGTAACCGGCAAGTTTTTTAGTCGGTCTGAAAAAGTCTGGAAATGTTGCAAGGCAAGGATAGTTGTAGGTACAAGCACAGCTACTTGTTTTCCGTCTGTTACAGCCTTGAATGCAGCACGGATGGCAAGTTCTGTCTTTCCAAATCCCACGTCGCCGCAGATGAGCCTGTCCATTGGAATTTCCGATTCCATGTCGGCTTTTATTAGCTCGTTTGTCTTGCTTTGGTCGGGTGTGTCCTCGTACATGAACGAAGATTCAAGCTCAACCTGCATATAAGTATCCGGCGAAAATGCAAAACCCTTCTGTTCGCGCCGCTTTGCGTAAAGTAAAATTAAATCGCGGGCTATATCCTTGATATTCTTCTTGGTACGTTCTTTCAGACGTTTCCAGTGACCTGAGCCCAAACGATGTATGGTTGGCGGTTCGCCGTCCTTGTCGCGATATTTTGAAATTCGGTGCAACGAATGGATGTTCACGAAAAGGATGTCGTTTTCGCCATAGATAAGTTTTACAACTTCCTGCTCGTGTCCGTTGCGTGTAATTTTCTGTAAACCGCCGAAACGACCTATTCCATTGTCAACATGTACTATGTAGTCGCCAATATGCAATTCGGAAAGTTCCTGAAAAGTCATGGCGTTTGTCTTGGATATATTTTTGGTCGTATAGCGATGATAGCGTTCAAAAATCTGATGGTCGGTGTACACGCATGTTTTGCTTTCGTTGTCGACAAAACCTTCGTGTAGCGACTTTACAACAGGATAAAAATATGATTGCGAAGTATTTGTTTCGTTTTCCGCCTGTGCATCGTTGAAAATATCTTCGATTCGTTGAAGCTGCTTTTCGTTGTTGCTGTATATAAATACTTTATATCCATTGTTGTTCTTTTCCTTCACATTGGCGATTACAAGTTCAAACTGCTTGCTAAATGCCGGTTGCGGTTCGGTGTCGAATTGCAGTTCGTCGCTGGCTGAAAAATAAGAACGTGATGAAATCTCTACAGTAGGCAGGGTGCTGATTGAACTGATAAAATTTTCCTTGTCGATAAGGTTCGACTTTGGATTAATTATATAAGTCTCCTCGTCGAGAATTTCCTTGTCCGAAAGTTCGCTGTAGCGAACTTCGGCAAGTTCGTAGCTCTTTTTTATGCTTTCCAGTACATAGCCTGGTGAGTCGATCCACAACGAGTATTCGCGATTCATGAATTCGAAGAAAGAAATTCTTTCCTCGACAGTTTGCTTGTCGTAGAAATTTGGAATAATGCGAACTTTATGTAATTTTTCTGTCGAGCCTTGTGTCTCTGGATTGAACTCGCGGATTTTCTCTATGGTATCATCATCAAAATCTATGCGGTACGGGTTTTCTGCACCATACGAGAACACATCGATGAGGCTTCCGCGGACAGCATAGCTTCCGGGTTCAAAAACAAAATCGTCGCGTGAAAAATTCCAGTCGTTCAGCATATCGATGAGTTTTTCCATCGGAAGATTATCGCCAACGCTGATGCTCAATGTGTTGCGTGTTAGCTCCTTGGTACGGATGACCTTTTCCATGATCGCCTCAGGATATGCCACCATTATAAATCCCTTGCGAGTGGTGTTTAGGCGTGTAAGCACTTCGGTTTGAAGAACGATGCTAGATTTGTTTTCCTTCATGTATTCTACCGATCGCTTGAAGGCACTTGGGTAGAACATTACATCTTCGTCGCCAAGAATGCTTACAAGGTCGTCGTAGAAATAAGATGCGCTCTCCTTGTCTGGCAAAATGGCACATATCATTTGTCGGGTCTGGGCAAAAGTCGATGCCATTGTAAATGATTTTGCCGAACCGGATAGACCTTTCAAAATAATTTTTGGAAGTTTTTGCCCATCAGAAATCAGTTCGCAAATTCTTTTGCAATTCGCGTTTTGTGATATGCGCTCAAGAAGTGATTCCATTGCCATTTGTTATGTTCCTGTGTTTCCTTTTTCGTAAATTTAGAACCCAAGAGATTAGAAACTCAGAAACTATTTTCCTCCTTTCAGTTCTTCAATTTGCTTTTCTAGCTCAGCAATTTTTTTTGCCATGTCGTCGAGCTGGCGGAAACGAATAATCAGTCGTTGATATTTGCGAGCTTCCATTGCAGGAGCGCCCATAAGAGCAGTCCCTTCTTCCTTTATAACGCCCGAAACACCTGATTTGGCTTGCATTTGGGTGCGATTAGGAATTATTGTATGAGGAGCGATTCCAATTTGTCCTCCGAACATGCAATTTTCACCGATTTTTGCCGAGCCGGCAATTCCTCCTTGGGCCGCCATAACGGTATTCATGCCAATTTCGACATTGTGGGCTATATGGTTGTGGTCGTCGAGCTTCACACCCTTGCGGATTATCGTAGAGCCAGCTATTGCTCTGTCGATGGTAACAAGTGCGCCAAGTTCTACGTTATCTTCGATAACGACATTGCCAATCTGTTCAATCTTTTCAAATTCGCCATTTGGATTTGGTGCAAATCCGAAACCATCGGCACCGATCACCGCATTTGAGTGGATAATACAATTCTTGCCTATTTCGCAGTCGTAGTAAATTTTAACACCTGGATATAGAATTGTATTGTCGCCGATTTTTACGTTTTTACCTACATAGCATTGAGGATATACCTGTACGTTGTCGCCAAGCACGGCATTCTTGTCGATATATGCGAAGCCGCCTATATAGCAATTTTTGCCGATTTTTGCTGTCCGGTGAACCTTGCTGCGGAACTCCTTGCCTTTTGGTGTGAACTTTACTGCGTATATGTGAAGTAAGTCGGCTACGGCCTTGTAGGCGTCGGGAACACGAATCAATGTGGCTGAAATACTATCCTGTGGCACAAAATCATTGTTTACTATTACTGCTGATGCCTTGCTAGTGTATATGTATTGGGTGTATTTGGGATTTGCGAGAAACGAAATAGAACCTGGTTCACCGTATTCGATTCGTGCAAACTTTGAAATCATTACCGTTCCGTCGCCTTCAATGCGACCGCCGAGCATGTCGGCAATTTCCTTTGCTGAATATTCCATTGTCGTTTTTTATTGTAGGAGTGCAAATTTAGAAAATATATATAGTTCGGCAAAAAAAACCTCCGGAAGCTTGGGATTCCATCGGAGGCTAAAATAAAGTTTGATAATATGAGGGCAATTTTAATACCTAAATGGGGTTGTTTTCCCTTTAGGATTTCAACGCAAAATTATATGTTATTTTGATATGCACAAGCGATTTGTTTATATGATTATACGAAAGCAATAAATGTTTAAACTTTATGAGGTAATCGTCATATAATATATTTTCAATTAACATCTCGTTTTGAATTGCTGTTCCCATACTATGCATGTTTGATGCAAAAAACATCAAAAAAATTTCGTCATAATAAATCAATGATTTATATTTACATCAAATTTAATAAATAGAAATATGAAAATTGTTAATTTAGGAGGAAAGGCCACTTTGATTGATCAGTTTGTGTCTGAAATTAGGGATGTTCAAATTCAGCAGGACAGATTGCGTTTTCGCACCAACCTTACAAGAATAGGAGAGGTAATGGCCTATGAGATAAGCAAAAACCTGCCATTTTCAAATGAGGAGGTTGTTACTCCGTTAGGAATTGCAACAGTTCCGACTATGAAGGAACCACCAGTTCTTGCCACTATCTTAAGGGCTGGACTTCCTATGTATCGCGGATTCCTAAACTTTTACGACCATGCAGAAAATGCATTTATCGCCGGGTATCGTAAATATGACAAGAATGGGAAGTTCGAGGTGAAAATCGATTATATCACTTCTCCGTCGATTGAAGGTAAGCAGGTTATTATTTGCGATCCTATGCTTGCTAGTGGCGGAAGTATTGAGCTGGCATATAAGGGTTTGCTTAATTATGGAACTCCAAAGCATGTTCATGTGGCTGCTGTTATTGCAAGTCGCGAAGGTTTGGAATACGTTGAGAAAGTACTTCCGGAAAGCATGATTACTGTATGGGCGGCCGCTATTGATGATGAACTTACTGTAAAATCATATATAGTACCAGGCATTGGTGATGCTGGGGATTTGGCATTTGGAGAAAAAACAGAATAGTTAAATGAAAATATATCAGCTTTTAATTAGCTTGTCGGTTTGCATCTTTGCAGCTCTTGGCTTGTCATGCTGCGGAGGCGGAGGGAAAAAATGCCCTGAGGTACTTGTGGCAGATACACTTGCTAATGTATACGATTATACTGTAACAGATACTTTTGACAGCGGAGAAACCCGAAGGGTAAGATTCTACGATAAGGAAGACCCGTCGAAGTTAAAATATGAGAAACGCTACTACCGGACTGGACAGATATGTATGGAGGGGCCGCTCGACAGCGACAGCCTTCGCGACGGACGCTGGACTGCATGGTATGATTGCGGCAAGATCTGGAGCGTTGGCGACTACAAGCATGGCTTGCGCCACGGAGAAAATAAAGTTTACTATGTAAGCGGACAGGTGCAGTATAATAAGAATTATGTAAACGATACCGCCGAAGGCATCTGGACGTTCTATTTGGAGAACGGCACGGAAGCCATGAAACTGGTTTATGAAAAAGGTGTTGTAATTGAGCAGATCCAACTTATAGGAGCCGATACTTTAAGGAATGATTCTTTAAGAAATCTTTCACGGTAGCATATAATTTATATGTATACCTTTGCACTCGATAATAATAAGTCTAAACAGATATGAAGAAATTAACATTTTTAGTGCTGGCGATGATGCTTGGTGTCTTCTCAGCATTTTCACAGGGAATGGAACTTTCCGACAAATTGCCTAACGATCCGAAGGTAAAAATCGGAAAATTGGACAATGGAATGACGTACTACATCCGTCAGAATGCAATGCCGGAAAAAAGAGCTAGCCTTTGGTTGGCTGTCAACGCAGGTTCGGTTTTGGAAAGAGACGACCAGCAAGGTCTTGCACATTTCAACGAGCACATGGCGTTCAACGGTAGCGCTCACTTTACTCACAACGACCTTATCGTAAAGCTTGAAGAAATCGGTATGAAGTTCGGCGAAGACTTGAACGCATTTACAAGCTTCGACCAAACCGTGTATCAGGTTACGGTACCAACCGATTCGTTGAGATATATGGACTTGGGACTTTTGATTCTTAATGATGTAGCTCACGAACTTTCGTTCGGACAGGAAGAAATTGATGCCGAACGCGGTGTAATTCAAGAAGAGTGGCGTATGAGCCTCGGTGCAAACGAACGCATCCAGAACGATATGCTTAAGGCTGTTTTCAATGGCTCAAAATATGCAAACCGACTTCCAATAGGGACAATGGACGTTGTAATGAACTTCAAGCGCGAAACAATCCTTGATTTCTACAACACATGGTACAGGCCGGACCTAATGGCAGTTATCGCTGTCGGTGATTTCGATCCTGCAGTAATGGAAAACAAGATTAAGGATTTGTTCGGCAAGATTGAAAAGCCTGCAACACCAATAGTCCGTCCTCACGAATCTATTCCGGACAACAAGGAACCAATAGTTAAAATATCTACAGATCCTGAATGCCCGGCTACCGCTGTTGAAATTTTCTACAAGCACCCGCATAACGCATCATTAACAGTGGCTGACTATCGCAACGATTTAGTTGGTACATTGATGAGCCAGATGTTGTCTGCTCGTTTCATGGAAAAGGCTTTGCAGCCAAATCCACCTTTTGCACAGGCAGCAGGCGCATACAGTGAATTTATGGGCAACAAGGACATTTTCATGAACTTCGCCGCTTTACAGAACGACAAGATCGAAAATGCTGTTAAGGAATTGGTAACCGAAAACCAGAGAATGATTCAGCACGGATTTACTGTAACAGAACTCGAAAGAGCAAAGAGCGACATACTGAAGATGTATGAAAAGCAGTACAACGAACGCGATAAGAAAAAATCTTCTTCTTTCGCTTCCGAATATATGAGCGCATTCTTGAGCTATCCTCAGACTCCTGCTACAAGCATCGAATACGAATATGAACTAACTAAGAAATATTTGCCAGCTATTACTCTCGACGAAGTTAACAACTTTGCAAAGACAATGGTAACCGATGAAAATTGTGTGATTTTCGTAATGGCTCCAAAGAAAGACGGATTCAAGATCCCAACCGAAGCTCAGGTTCAAAAGGCATTCGTAGAAGCCAACCAGATGAGTGTAGAACCATACGTCGACAAGGTTGCCGATCAGCCTCTTGTAGATGACCTTGGCGCAAAGGGAAAGGTAGCTGGAAAGGTTGTAAACAAGCAGTTTGACTTCGAAACATGGACATTGAAAAACGGAGTAAAGGTAGTTATCAAGCATACCGACTTCAAGGCAGACGAAATTTCAATGCGTGCAATAAGCGATGGTGGTTACTCGAAACTTAAGAAGGAGGATGTGCTTACAGCTAAATTCATTACCGAAGTAATGTCAGAAAGCGGTCTTGGAAATTACGATGCTACAGGACTTCAGAAATATTTGTCTGGTAAAAATGCGTATGTATCTCCGTACATCAGCGAATGCAGCGAGGGATTTACCGGTTCTTGCGGTGTTTCAGACTTTGAGACAATGCTCGAACTTGTAAATGCATACTTTACTCATCCACGTTTCAACGAGGATGCTTTCAACTCATATATTGAAAAGGAGAAAGGCATGCTCGAAACACAGATGTTGGATCCGCAGAACGCATGGATGGATACTTTGCGCTGGATGATGTCAAACCATAGCGAATATCGCCAGCCGACAACTCCAGAACTTCTCGACAAGATTGTCTTCAAGAACATGAGCAAGATTTACAAGTCACGTTTCAACGACCCGTGCAACTTTACATTCTACTTTGTCGGTAATATCGACAAGAAGGCTGCAAAGCCATTGGTTGAAAAGTATCTTGGTAGCCTCGAAACAGTAGAACGCAACGAGTCTTATGTTGACCTCGGCATCCGTCCTCCAAAGGGTGGAATCGAAAAGGATGTAAGAAAGGGCAAGGACGACAAGTGTATGGAAATTATCATGTTCCACGGCGATTTCGACTATACGGCTCAGAACATTACAGACCTCGACGCAGTATGCAAGATTTTGACAACACGCCTTCTTGAAGAAATTCGTGAAAAGGAAAGCGGTGTATATTCTATAGGTGCATATCCGCTATCAAACAATATCCCATATCAGAATTATGCTGTACAAATTTTCTATACTTGCGATCCGGCAAGAGAACCTGAACTAAAGGAAAAAATCTTCAACATAATCAAAAATTTACCTAATAATATCAATGATGATGATATTAAGAAGGTAATTGAAAAGAAAGTCCGTGAGTATGAAACCGATATTCAGGAAAATAGCTATTGGAGAGGCGTAATCATCGATTTAGATCGCGGTTACATGACAGCAGAGGATATTCAGAACGAAAAGGCAAGAAATTCAGCTATTACAAAGGAAAACATGAAGGATGCTGCTAAAAAATTCTTCAATTTTGATAATTACTTGAAGGTAAGGCTTGTTAAGGAATAATTGATTGTAACAAATTGATAATTAAAAGAGTATCCAAAAAATGGATACTCTTTTTTTATTTTAATTAACATCTTGCCTTTAATAAATAGACAATTAAGGTTAAATATTGTCTTGAACAAAATTCTACATTTGTTGGCTTTTAGATAAAAAATATGTTATGCGAATAATTATTGTAACTGCCATCTATCTGCTGTTTCCGATAATAATAGTTTCAGCATTCCATAGATGGAAGATTTTCCAGAAAATAGGCACTGTAATTTTAGCCTATGCAGTCGGAATAATAATGGCGCTAACCGGATTTGTGTCATTTGAACCTGAAACAGCCGGTGCAGAAACCTTTGCAAGTATTCAAAAAGTGATAATGAACCTCGCTGTTCCGATTGCGATTCCATTGATGCTTTTCAATTGTGATTTCAAGTTGTGGACACGTTCGTTGCCAAAAACCGTAATGGCTTTAATAGGAGGAATTATTGCAATTTTCGTAGCTGTAATTTCCGGATTCTTTATCTTCAGGAATTTTGGTGTTCCGGACATAGAAAATGTTTCGGCAATGATGACCGGCATTTATACAGGTGGAACAATGAATTTCAATGCCTTGGGTACGGCGCTTGGTGTAGATCCCACTACAATTACGCTTGTGCTGACATTCCAGATGCTTATAACTTTCCCGTTTATAATGTTTATTACAGGTGGAGGATACAAGTTCTTCCGTAAGATTCTTCCTTTCCCCGACGAGAATGTTGCTGTTTCAACATCGGAGTCCAGCAAGATGGAGGAGCATGGAATTGAAAATTATGGACGAATGCTTGATAAAGGTGTTTTCCCAAAGACAATGCTTGGACTATTGTTGTCGATAGGTTTTCTGGCTATAGGTGCTGGCGTTTCCATATTGCTGTATAATCTAGGTCTTGTTGGCGACAAGGAAGCAGGAACAGGAAAACTTAGCGAGCTGGTAATCATATTAACAATAACAACCTTGTCAATTATAGCTTCCTTCTCGAAGAAAATCCGCGAATTGCCGAAGACCTTTGAACTGGGAATGATTTTTATACTTGTGTTCAGCATTGTTGTGGCATCGCAGTTTAATCCGTACAACATTGATATGTCGGCAATTGCCATTGGCGGTTTCGTACTGTATATAATGCTTGTCTCGATAGTTTGCCATATTATCTTCTGCCGCTTTGCAAAAATTAACGGCGATTTGTATACGGTGGCCCAGGTGGGACTATTCTGTTCTCCTCCATTCATTCCGCCGGTTGTCGGTGCAATGGGAAACAAGAAGGTGCTTATCAGCGGTATTGTAATTGGCCTAATAGGTTATGCCGTTGGCACTTATATGGGTGTTGGAATTTCATATCTTCTGTTATTATTTTAAATTGATGTAGTATGAAAAGATTATTTTTATTGTTAATCCTTGCTTCACTTTCGCTTGGCGTCTTTGCCGAAGTGGTTGCATCGGATAGTACTAAAAAGATAAAGACCGGATGGAACTTCGGCGCGTTGCCAAGTGTTGCATACGATGCCGACCTTGGATTCCAGTATGGTGCGCTCACAAATATATATTATTATGGTGACGGAAGCCAATATCCTGAATACTTGCATTCGTTTTATGTCGAGGCTGCATACACGACAAAGCGTTACGGATTATTCCGCTTCTTCTATGATTCGAAATATTTGATTCCTAACCACCGGCTTACAGTTGATGCATCATATCTTCCTGATGCCATGTGCGACTTTTACGGATATAATGGCTACACAACAGAATATCATCAATTGTGGCACAATGCAAAGAAGGATTCAAGCGAATATCTTTCTCGTGCATTCTACAAGTACAAACGCGACTTGTTCCGTTTCGCTGCCGATATAGAAGGTAATATCTCTGGAAACTGGAAATGGAATGCCGGACTTGGAGTTCTTGGCTATATTATTGACGAATGCGATATCAATATGCTTAACGGAAAGCGTACTCCGGGTGATGCAAAATATTTGGATCCTTCCGTTCAAGGGCTTTATGAATCTTATGTTAACTGGGGAATAATCAAGCCTAACGAAGCAAATGGCGGATGGCATCCTTATGTCCGTGGCGGTTTTACTTTTGATAGTCGCGACAAGCGCTCGAATCCATCCCGTGGTATCTATGCCGATGCTTTCTTTACTTATTCGGCTGCATTTGGAAACCAAAAAGAATACAACAACTTGAAATTCAACTTTGATTTCCGTCATTATGTTCCGCTATACAAGGACCGCCTAACATTGGCATATCGTATCGGAACCCAGAACACAATTGCTGGCGAGTCTCCGTTCTACATGAATACTTACCAGAATACACTTTTCATTCAGCGTGTTCTTTACGAAGGACTTGGAGGTGCAAATTCCCTCCGAGGCATAATGCGCAACCGTGTACTAGCACGCGGCTTTGCTTTTGCAAATGTTGAATTGAGAACTAAGATTGTTAATTTCGATATTGGCAAGCAGCATTTTTATATCGGTTTGAATCCATTTGCCGACCTTGGCATAATTACCCAGGCATACAATCTGGACGAAAGCGAAGTAAGGGCAGCTGTTGCGGCAAACAACCTTTCACAAATGCGTAGCGATGATGCCGACGATTATTTTAACTTTGAAAACAAAGCAATCTACAGGCCTCATATTTCTGCCGGAGTCGGACTGAAAATTGCCATGAACGAAAACTTCGTGCTTTCTGTCGATTGGGCTGTTGCTGTTGACAAGCAGGATAACGCAAAAATGGCCAACCTATACATCAAAATGGGATACTTATTTTAAAAATAAAGCCGAAAAAACTAGTAAGGGCGGACATTATGTTCGCCCTTATTTTTCTGCCAAAAAACATTTAATCCTGTGTTTGTTCAGCATAAAATAATTATGTGATTCACATATTTTTGCAATTATTATAATTATGGACATACTTATAACACCATATTTTGCTTTATTCCTGATAACACTACTCGGTTATCTGCTCGGAAAGATTTCCGTCAAGGGAATAAGTCTTGATATTTCAGGAGTTTTGTTCATTGCAATTCTTTTCGGCTATTTTGGACTCGAAATGCCTGACGACATACGTCAGATAGGGCTGGTACTCTTCATATTTACAATTGGCTTTCAAGCAGGACCTTCATTCTTTGAGAATTTCAAGAAAGAGGGTAAAAACCTTATCATAATGGCTGCAATTATTGTGGCTACTGGTGCTCTGCTTGCATTTGGACTGGCAAAAATATTTTCATTCAATAAAACTTTGGCATGCGGACTTTATACGGGTGCAATTACTAGTACGCCAGGTCTGGCTGCGCTGTCGGATATTGCCGATTCGGGTAGTGCTGCGGTTGGTTATGGCATTGCTTATCCGTTTGGCGTAATTGGTATTGTTCTATTTATAAAGATCTTGCCAAGAATTTTCAAGTTAAGCATTCCGGAGGCAGAAAAAAAATACCAGGCAGCTCTGGATACCAAGTTTCCCAAGGTGATTAACCGTAATTTTGTTGTTACAAATCCGATTTCAGTAGGTAAAAATCTGGAGCAATTGAAATTCAGGGATACGACTGGAGCTACCATATCGCGAATATTCCACGATGAACATCTGGTGATACCAAATGCAAGTACAACCCTTGAGCGTGGTGATATAATTAAGGCGGTAGGAACGGAAGCACAACTTGAAAAAGTGCGTAATATGGTTGGTGAGTATACTACATTGGGAGTCTCGCTTACCGAAAACTATGATGTAAAATATGTTATTGTCACCGAAAAGAATGTGATACACAAAAAATTGCATGATCTTCATATCCAGCATGGATATAATGTGGTGATAACAAGAATTCGCCGTTCTGGAGTTGATTTAAGTGCAAGCGCTGATATAAAGTTGCACTATGGAGACAAGCTTAAGATTGTCGGTTACAAGGATGATATAGAAAAAATTACCAGAATGTTGGGTGGCGATGCGCGTAAGACATTTGAAATAGATTACTTGACAGCAGCAGTTACTATTGTTCTGGGCATATTGGTTGGAATGATCTCTATTCCTATAACAGAAAATTTCAATTTTTCGCTCGGGCTTACAGGCGGAGTTATGCTGTCGGCATTATTGCTTAGCCGCATACAGAAGATTGGACCGGTGATATTCTCGGTTACAACGCCGGCATTGAACATATTCCGTCGACTTGGACTCATTTTGTTTCTTGCCTCTGTAGGTAGCGAAGCCGGTTCGCATCTGGTGGAGATTATGAAGAACGATGGTTGGAGCATATTTGTATCCGGTATGATTATTTCTATTTTGCCTACATTGCTGGCTGTAGTAATAGCCAAATATTGCCTGAAAATTGATATTCTTCAGATGCTAGGTGGTATTGCCGGAGGACGAACTAGTACGCCTGCGCTAGCTGCTGCAACGTCTATGACGACTTCAAATGCTCCAAGTATAGCATATACTACAGTTTATCCGATTTCGATAGTGCTTATAGTGATTTGCGTACAGGTGCTCTTTGCCTTGTTATAGGCCTACAATAAACTAAATAACAAATGTTTGCATTTAAGATAGCCTAAAAATGAAAAAACGTGTAGCAATTATTGTCGTGATTGTCGCCTTGCTTTTGTTTTTGGGGCTGAGTTTTTTGTTTCCACCGCTAGAAGGCCCTATGCCCTTGTGGCTATCAATACTGCCGCCAATAGTTGCAATAACAATGGCGCTTTTGACAAGAGAGGTGTTGTCGTCTCTGTTTGTCGGAATTTTCACTGGCACATTTATAATGTCGCTTTATGATGGCAATGTAGCCGGTGAAGCTTTTGGCAAAGGTCTTTTAAGGGTTGTCGATACATATATCATTGGCGCATTGAATGAGCCGGACCATATAATGATAATAGTTTTCACGCTTCTTATTGGCGGTATGGTAAGGATATTGAGCATAAATGGCGGAATGCACAGCATTGTGGAGTGGCTTTCACGAAAGGCACGTACACCTAAGTCCGGTCAGCTGGCTGCATATATAATGAGTTTCTTCATTTTTTTCGACGACTATGCCAATACGCTTGTTGTTGGAAACACTATGAGACCAATTACAGATAAATTGCGTGTGTCGCGTGAAAAACTTGCATATATTGTAGATTCTTCGTCGGCTCCAATGGTTTCAATTGCATTTATTACAACATGGATAGGTGCTGAGTTAAGTTATATCCAGAACGGAATAGAAGCCATTGGGCTTGATGAGTCTCCATATTCGATATTTATCAGTTCGCTAGGATATAGTTTTTATCCATTGTTAACTTTACTATTCATTTTCATTATAATTTTAAGTGGTCGCGACTTCGGCCCGATGCTGAAATCGGAAAAGCAGGCACGAATAAAAGGCTTTGAAGAAAATAATTCCGATGAGGTTACCGGCAAATCTTCGCACAAGATTGACGCATTATTGCCTTTGGGTGTGCTAATAGCGGGAACTATAGCGGGATTGGTACTGACAGGCTACGACAGGTCGGTATGGTCTGGAGATGATTCGTTTCTCACAAAGCTTTCGGTAACAATAGGCAACTCAAATTCATATCTGGCCCTGCTGTGGTCATCGTTGGCAGCATTGATAACATCCATTCTTGTAACACTTCTGCGAGGCAGTTTCAAATTTGGTAAACTGATGGAGGAAACGGTTGAAGGGTTTAAATTGATGTTTACGGCAGTGGTAATATTGACGATGGCATGGTCGGTCGCACTTGTCACAAAGGACATGCATACGGCAGAATTTGTATCGCAGCTGCTGGTTAAATGGGCGGTAGCTCCCGAGATAATACCTGCGCTTACGTTTCTGCTTGCCTTTTTTATTGGATTTTCCACCGGTACGTCGTGGGGAACCATGGCTATCCTATATCCGTTAGTACTTCCTTCAATATGGATGCTTTCGCAGTCGCATGGACTGGATTATGATGCTTGTATGCGACTGTTCAGTATTGTGGTTGCTACGGTGCTTTCTGGTGCGGTTCTTGGCGATCATTGTTCGCCTATTTCCGATACTACAATAATGAGCTCGACAGCATGCAGCTGTAATCATATATTGCATGTGCATACGCAAATGCCTTATGCGCTTGTTGTAGGTATTACATCATTGATAGTTCTTGTGCCAGTTTCCTTTGGCATGCCGTCGTGGATTGCATTTGTTGTGGCTATAGCCGTTCTATATACAATCGTCAGGGTAGTTGGTAAAAAGGTCTGAATTTAAAGTTTGCTACGATAGGATGGATTTCCTTATGAATTCGATCATATTTGGAGGCAGAGTGCTCAAAGAACTCAGATGAACCATCTTTAGTGCGGCAAATGGCTTTATTTGTGATTCTATTTCAGCATGTTTTTCTGTGGTGTGGGCTCCAAAATATTCTTCAATAAAAATATCCCATACGCGAGAAATCTGTTCGTTGCTGATGTGATATAACTTTTGTGTAAGTTCATCCGTATTGCACTTGCATACAAAGTAGAACATGCCAAGGTCGAACATGTGGTTTCCATAGCGGAAGTCGGCAAGGTCAATCCAATAGTTGTCTGTGCCGGTGGTAATAATGTTTCCGATATGGAGGTCGCCGTGTAGGCATGTAAGTTCAACTGGTATGCTGTCAACAAATTTCAAAATGCGTTTCTTTTCGTCGTCTTTGAATATTGGGCTTTTGGCGATAATCATGTGGTAGAAATCAACGACAGAAGAAAAGTCGGATGGATTGCATGGTGTAGAATGTAATTTCTTACACATTCTGGCAAATCTTCTTGCGTATTTTTCAAGATCTTCCGGGTTTTGGCTGATAGCTCGGGCAAATGACCTTTTGTTTAGAATTCTAGCATATTCGGAGCCGAAACGTTTGCCGTCGGTTACGAAACGGCCTGGAATAGGAGTCGAGATTCCCATTCGCATAACCTTAAGAGCCGTGGTTAATTCCTTTATTGGTTCATCTGCCGGCATAAATTCATTATATAGTTTTATCATTGAGTGGCCGCCCTTGTGATTGTAGCTGATAGCAGTAAAGCCGTCGCCACTTTCTTCGTAGTCGTTAATGTCTATTAGTTCCGGTTCGGTGTAATTTACGGGGCCAAAAGTTTTTTCAATGAGCGATATAAATTCCTTATATGCTGTAGTGTCTGCAAGGTCGAAAAGCGATGCCGCCAGCCCTCTGTAATGCCATTCGTGGTCGGGTTTGCCATTGGGAGCATGGAATATTTTCCATAATTCGTCGCCAACCTTTTCGTAGTCGCGTGCGATGGCGCGCATATTTGATAGCTTGTCGCCCATGGCAACAATTTTCACGTCGTAAGGTGCAGAAGCAATGCGCTTTATTGCTGTTTCTTTGCGGTCGTGCCAGCTAGTACGTTCGTTGATTCCATTAGTAAATTTATCGCTTTCGTATTCAACTATCTTGGCAATGCGATTGCCAAACTCGGCACGAAGCTGTTCAACAGTAACATCGGTGTCTTCAACAGTATCATGAAGTGCGGCTGCTGCTAGCAGTTCCTGGTCGGATGTTATTGTTGAAACAATTTCAACTGCTTCCATAGGATGAATTATGTAGGGGAAACCTTTTCCGCGGCGTTCGGTGTTTGCGTGTGCATTTATAGCAAAATGTAAAGCTTTGTCTAATAACGAACTATCTAAAAAATTGTTTGCCATGGTAATTCTATTTAATGTTAATTTTGGATATTAGTTCCATTGTGCGTTTTGCGTGTTCCTTATTGTATTCGTTAGGTCCGAAAATTGAATCGTAGAACATTTTGATACCCAGTTCACCGCCTTCGTGCTTAACGATATGCACCACGCATAGATTTTGTAGCGAAATGGAAAGTGCTAGAATGTCGATGTCTGTGTTTGACAGATTGTGAAGCGACAGTTGGTATGCGCTTTCGCTATTCTCGTTGATAAGCCGTTCGATGTCGCCTAGCGTCTTAAACTTCAACAAAAGAAGAGGATTCAAGTATTTCATCAGGTTGTCGTTGTATATTTCGGCCTGGTTAATAGATGCAATCTTTTCCATGAGTTTTTTAAATGGCTTTAATTCAAGGTAGCTTCTGAAAGTATCGCCATTAAGGGGGACTTCGTCGAAGTTGCCGCTTGCTACAAGCGACTGCACGTTTCGGCGGTAATCTGTGATTTCCATGCGGATTCTGCTGAACTGTTCGTCGGCAAGTTCCAGCATTCCTGCTATTCTGTTCAAATTGCGCAAGTGTTCTTTTGGTACTTCTATTCCAGATTTGTATCCTGTATCATGGTACATTGTGGCCCAAACGTGCTGAAGGGCGGTGCGCATCTGTATTTCGAAGCGGAATTCGTTTATTTCTGGGTGTTCGGGGTCATGGTATATCGACTGTGGTATACTGCATATGTAGTGCAGCGACATATAGCCAAACTGGTCCAGGTCAAGAACCTTTCGCTTGTCAATTGATTCATTCCAGTCGACCTTGAAAATATTGTCGACAATTGCCGAAATCTTATCAACTTCATCAGAATAGAATGTGATGATTCGGGCGCCAAGAATATCTGTAATGTCTCTAAGACTTTTATATTTCTGACCCTTGAGCTCCAACTTGCCGGCAAGACTTTTTTCTGTTTTTATTCTTGCTTCGATGGCATTGACATACAAATTGTTGTCGCTGATGCATTTTTCAAGTTGTGATTTGACGATCTCCATCATTTTTTCAAATGAAGGCATATTCTCGTGGTATTCATCGAGAATCATCTGGCAGTGCATGTCTAATTCGTAGGCCATAATTTATTCTAAGAATTTGTCGCGTAAAATATTTATTTCGCTATCCGTAATGGCGAAAATTACTTTCAAGTAACGTTCGATAGAGCCGTAAATTGTTTCAATGTAGTCGAGAGCTGCAATGAAGTATTCGGTATTTACACCTTCGAGGGACTGGATTACCTCGATTGCCTTTATGGTTTCTTCATAAGGGATACCTCTGTTGAGGTCTTGTTCCTTAAGTTTTGCGGCCAGTCTATCGACTGTTTTCTGATATGTAGTATTTGTAATGTAGAAGTCCTTGATGATGATTTCCCTGTCAATGCCGAGAGCCGCAAGCAGAAAAGCAGAAGCAAGTCCCGTACGGTCCTTGCCCTGTGTGCAGTGCCATAGAATAGGGCCATCAATATTGATAAGCTTGTCGAGAAATGCAGCATATTGAAGCTGGCAGTATTCATCCGAAACATATCCTGTGTACATTTTTTCGACCATTCTTTGGGCTCTTTCTGTGCGAGAAAAATTCAGGAGTTGATCGTGTGGCGTTTCGCCTTCACAACTAAACATAATCTTCCATATGTTATTGTCCACATCCTCTATTGGCATGTTGGTGTATGTTGTCCCCTCGATTACACCATCAGGTTGTAGATTGAGTTCAAAAGCCGTGCGTAAATCAAACACATGCTTGATTTGATATTTCTCGGAAAGGATTTTCTTGTCGTTTTCTGTAGCATTGCTAAGGACGCCACAGCGGAACAGCATGTTCTGTTTTATTTTTCGTCCGTCGGCAGCAACATATCCACCCAGTTGTCTTGCATTAGGTACGCCTTCAAGTCCAATCGACTGAGCTTCGTAACTGAAATTCAACGAATCGGATGGATACATAATCGGTTGCGCCTAAATTATCTTAATGATGTTGGAGAAACCCGTAATGTCGAATACTTCCTTGACATTTGGCTTCATGTTTGTCATAACCAGATTGCCTTTGCGGGCAGTTACGCTTTTCTGCAACATAAGGAACATACGAAGCCCCTGACTTGACGTGTATTCCATATTTGTGCAATCAATTTCGATTTCTGGATTTTCGCCTTGCATGAGTGGTGCTATGTCTTGCTGGAACTTGTCGGCGTTGGTTGTGTCGAGTCTTCCGTTTAGGATAACTTTGGTCTTGCTGGTCTCTGTATTGATTGTTACTTCCATAAAATAGGTTTTTTATAAAGTTATTGCTAATATAGTAATGTCATCATTTTGTTTGTTGTCGCCTACGAATTCCTTTATGGCCGAATTTACGGATGCAATCATCTCGTTCGGACTATACTTCGTAAATTCTGGGGCGGATGCAATATTAAGAAGCCGCTCCTCACCGAACTGTTCAAAATTTATATTTTCAGCTTCTGTAACACCATCGGTATACATAAGCAGTTTTGAACCGGTCTCAAGTTGCAATTCCTCCATTGTGTATTGGAAGTTTTCTGCGATTCCAATTGCTAAATTCGGTTTGGCCTTATAGTAATATGGTTTATCGTTGGCCGGAATAATGATAATAGGGTTGTGGCCGGCATTGCAGAATTCCATTTTTTTAGTTTCCAGGTTTATACGTCCGGCAAAAAGAGTAACGAACATATTAAGGTCGTTGCCATCGGAAATGCAGTTGTTCAGTTGCTGAACAATTTTGTCCATAGTCAAATCAAGACTGGAGAAAAATCTGCATGCCGAGCGTGTTATAGCCATAACAAGTGCGGCAGGGATACCTTTTCCTGAAACATCGCCAATGGCAAAGTACATGTAATTGCCCCTAATGATAAAGTCGTAAAGGTCGCCGCCGATTTCTCTTGCCGGTTCGAGGAATGCGTTCAGCTTGCACCTGTTGTCGTTTGGGAAATCTTTTGGAAGCATTCCAAGCTGAATGTTGCGGGCAATATTCAGTTCGCTTTCCATGCGTTCGTTTATCGATGTTGTCAGCCGTAGTTCTTCTATGTATTTGGTGAGCGACTTCTGCATGAAGTCTATTGAGTCGTGCATGTACCTCAATTCATCGTTAGTTTTAATTTCTGGCAGTTTTGTGTTAAGGTTTCCTTTGGCCATTTCGATAGCTGCCATTGAGAATTCGGTAAGAGGCTTGGTGAGGCGCTTGATAGTGTAGAAACATATTACGAACATTATTATCAGTCCGATAAGTCCTACAGCAATAAGAACCATGTGCATTTTGGATGTACGTTTCAACACGTCGCGATACTGGCATGTGATAGCCATCGACCAGCCGTTTGACAATGGGCCGTAAACAGCAAAACTTACCTGACCACCATTTTGGTAGCGCATGGTTCCGCTGTCGCCGGCGAGCATGTTTCTGGAGATTTCCATTGCTCGCGGATCCTCTACCTTCTCTGCCATCGAGTATATTGTCTCGTCAACAAGTCCGGCTTCCCAGCCTGCTGATAAATAACGTCCCTGTGCGCTGACAAGTGTGGAGTTTGAATTTTCGTAAGGATGTATGCCTTTCATTTTTTCCGATAGCCATTCCAATGATATGTCAGCCGTAGCTATGGCATATACATGTCCGTTGGTGTCCTTTATTGGATAGCTATAGGTGGTCATCATGATTTTCCCACCACCTTCATCGAAATAAGGTTCGCTCCAATGGGGCTTGCCCGATTTTGCTGGAACAGCATACCATTCCTGGATAAAATAATCGTTTTCGACAGTACCTAATTGCTTGCTGACAATCATGCCCTGCGCCTCGTCAAAGAAGCTATATGGAGCAAAAAAATGTTTTCCTTCAAAGCGACATGAATCAAAAGCTATTGCACTTCCGATAATATATGGATTTTCTTCCACAATCTTTTTGGTGATGTGGTAGAGGTATTGTTCGTTGTTTTCGTTTTCCTCGACAATCCACGACGCGTCCTTAACTGTTGTTTCAATTCCGTACAAAGTCTTTTCAACATCGAGAATTGTGGCTTTCAAAATATTAGAAGCGCTTTTGGTGGCTTCTTCCGACATCAAATAATGAGACGAAAAGGCTACGATGCCCAATGCTACGATAAAAAGAATCGAAACTATGAGCAGAACGTTTAGACTTAGTCTTGCGGAAAAAGATTTGGATGATAACATGGAAATTTATTTGTCGGATATTTTTTTCTTCATTGTCAGTACGTTGCAATTGTCTTCATATGTATAAGAGACATTGTCCATGAACTTTTTGCATAGGAAAATTCCAAGGCCACCGATTTCGCGTTCCTCCAGCGACAGCGTTATGTCCGGATCTGCTTTTTCGAGTGGGTTGAACTTCTTGCCAGCATCTTTCAGTGTTATAGTTAGTTCAATGCCTTTTTCGTCGAGTTCGGTTTCAACTTCCATCCATCCGATACTATCCTCGTATGCGTATTGCACAATGTTTTCCACTGTTTCTTCAATTGAAAGCCTTATTTTGAACAAAAGATTTTCGTCTTTTGGCATGTCTGGTGATGACATTAGGAATTCTATAATTTCTGCACTTTTGTGCTTGATTGGATTGAAGAGTTTTTTCATTGAAAATGAATTTTATTTTGCAAAAATAATAATTTTTGTCATGTCAATGTTATAAAAAGAGACTATTCTCTATTTACGGCGTTTATAAATGAAATCGGCATTACCATATCGAAGTACCATTATTTTATTCGACAGTTCTGCAATTTTAAAGGTTTGGGAATTCATGTTCATATAGTTGTATTCTTCCAAAATCCAAGTTCCTGAAATCGTGTCGTTTCCCTTGATTTTTACGAAGCTGCCGTCGATGTTGAATATGTAGGTTTCGGGAGTGATTTCTATTTCTCGATTTATTGAATAGTCGATGTAATAGCTAGTTTCCCAAACGTTTTTCGTTATAGTATGCTTGTTGTTTTTAAGTTTGTAGTCGTCGCTACAGGATGTTGTTGCAATTAGTATTGCAATAATGTAAATGAGAATGGTTGAATAATTAGCCAATAAAGTTTTGCGCATTGCACTAATCAATCTTAGAATTGATTGAAACTACGTGTTTTTCAACGATTTTATTTCCGTTAAGATTGAAAAGTTCCACATAGATGATATAGATTCCTGGAGGGCAAAGTCTGTTGTTGGCATCAACACCGTCCCAAATGATTGTACCTGCAGAACCCAGACTGCGGTTGTTGAGCAGAGTTTTTACGAGACGTCCGTTTGTAGAGTATATTGCAATAGTTCCGCTGTAACCGGCGACGTCGAGGCTGTACAGTATAGTTAGGTAGTCGTCGTGTCCGTCGTTGTCGGGGGAGAAAACTTCTGAGCTTAATGTAATTTGCGATTCGGCTGTCAGAAGGTCTGAGAACTGCGAGTTGACGTATCCCGGAGTTGCAAAACCTGCATCCTGTGCTGCCGAGTGCCAGTTGTTTTTGTCGTCTGATGATGCGTTGTAGTTGATACGTTCCAACGATACCCCGTCTTGTGAACTTAATAGTTTGTAGTGCTGAGATTTGTCGTAGCTTACAATGTCGATTGTGTCGAACATCCTGCTTGTAATAATGACGGTTCCATAATCATCGGCATATCCGGGCATTTTAGCGACCTTGTATAGGTTTTCTGGATTCAGGATGTTGTAATGGTTGTAAAGGTCTTCGATATCGGTACTGAAGGCACAATATTCTCCCGGTAGCACAAGGTGACTTATACCTGTAATTTGGTATGAATCCTTTACTGAACCTTCATCGTCGGTATTTGAAATCCATAGGTTCTTCAGGTCGATAATTTTGCTTGAGCGATTGTAGATTTCAACAAAATCGCTACCGCCGGAGTAAGGGTTGAATAGAATTTCGTTGATAACAATATCATTGAATTTGGCATCTTCCCCAATGCCAAAGCGAATCTGTGTGTTGCTTTCAATCGAATTTCCGCTACAATCGGTAATGTTGCTGCTGACATTAAGCATATAGACAGTTGCTGGTTGTATTACGGCGTCGAATTTCATTTTTACAACAGTCAGTTGTGGCGAAACAATCTCAATAAAAGAAGGATTTCCGAGTTCTTCGACGCTGAAATTTGTCGCTTCAATCATTTCTGGCATTATGATTTCGCTGAAATATACGATTAGGGTGTCATTAACGACTTCGGCATCCGTAGGGTATGGAACGGTAATGTCGGGATTACTGTCGTTAACTGAGTTTTCGACACCCGGAGTACCTCCGTCGTGGTTTAATGTCGAACGCCAGTTTGCTCCTCCCTCGCATGGGTTGTTAAGGTCGACCATCTCGAGTGAATATCCGCCTTGTGCCTTAAAGTTGTCGTCGTGCCAGCTTGAGGAGAAGGTTACGGTGTGGACGAGATTTCCATTTTTGTCGCTTATTGAGATCGTAGCTCCGCCTTGTGCTATTGATGGGAAACTTTCGAATTCGGCAATATTGCTAATGTTTTCGAACAGATATGAATCGTTTGCACTGGTAAGCAACAGATATGACCCGGCATTTATGATAGATGCTGGGAATGTTTTTGTTGTTGAGCCTACAGATAAATTCCAGCCGGAAAGACTTATTGCATTTGTGCTTCGGTTATACAGCTCTATGTATTTTGCGTTTGGAAGACCAACAACAGGCGACGGGTTCGACATAATCTCTGATACAACAATTGCATTGAATTCCGTTGGAATTGTAGAGATTTGTATCGTCTGCTGTTGCATTAGGTTTCCGCACAGGTCGGAAATTCCGCTGACAGTAAGGCTGTAGATTAAATTTTGTTCAAGAGCCCTATCAAACATAAGGGACATCGAGTTTTCTTTCGATGGGTTTGCCCCTGCATATATTGGGTTTCCATAATCGTTGTCAAGAATATAGTTTTCAGGATCTTGAGATGATGTGGTGTCAACACTTTCGGAGAAAGTAATAATCAATTCGTTGGCGGAACCCAATGTCAAATCTATAACAGAAGGGGCTGTAGCATCTATGTTTTCGCCGAAAATTGAGTTTTGCAGTCCGGGAGTTCCTCCGTTTCCGTTTTCGGAGGCTCGCCAGTTTGTCGATTGTTCGCATTTGTTGTTCGGGTCAATTCGTTCGAGCGACCATCCTCCATTTTTTTTATTAGCATTTCTATACCAAGCCGACGAATATTTTATAACGTCGATGGCTGACATATATTCGTTGTAAAGAGTTATTTTGGCTCCATCGTTTGCAAGAGCTGTTGCTGTCATGTCGCTAACAGGCAGCACATTGCTTGTGATGTCGGAAAATAGCGTGTCGTTGCCAGGATGACAAAGTATTACGTATTCGGCAGGATAAAGTGTGTAAGAGCTGAGAGTCTTGCTTGTGTTGTTGATTTTCAGCGACCACCCTTCAAGGTTTATGGGTTCCTGTGAGTTGTTGTAAAGTTCTATATATTCGCTTTCCGGAAGTCCGACTACCGGTTTAGGGTTCGCCATTATCTCGTTAATGACAATTGTGCCTTCCCCAGCTTCTACAAATAGCATTTCTGTTGTCGAGGCGTTGATGGTGTTGCCGTTTGCGTCTGCAATACCACTGTAGCTTAATGTGTATGTGGTGTTGTTTTGGAATGTGTTTTCGAATTCGAGGATAATTTTTTGATGGTCATTATTATAAAAATCGGCAGATATAGCTTGCCCTATTCCATTGTTTACACTGAAATTGCTGGCATTTATGCTAGTTGCCTTGATTTCCTCGTTGAATTGTAATAGGATTTTATTGTTTTGGGTAAAGCGTGCCGACTGGAGTATAGGTGCTTCCGTGTCGGTGTAATAATTACCTGAAACCGAAAAGTCGTCGAAATAGAATTTTGTGGATCTTGTTTTCGTGTATTTGCAGAATATTCCAAAGTATGTTGATGTGGTTGTTGAAAGGTCTGTAGTTTCACCTTCGAGGTTGAAGGTACCAGTGTTTCCAAAGTCGCTGTAAAGTTTCCATTCTCCATTTTGCGAACGAGTAACTTTTATCTTGAAGGCGTTGTTTGTGTCTTCGGTTGCGATAGCGCCACCTTCAATTATTTTTGTCGATGAAGAACCTTTTTTTTTGTATAGGCAGATATTGTTTGGCGTGCCTGTGCCGCATACCCTAACAAAATATCCAGCTGTGCACGAAGATATGGTTCTAGTGTCGGAAACAAGATATACGTCGCAATAGTTTGATGTGGAAGGCGTGAAGTCGAATCTTACGAAGAATTCCCATGTTGCATCGTCTATTGCTTGTGATTCTGTTGCAAGTTGTGCTGTCGAGTTGCCAGTAGCTTCGACGTCATAAAGTTGAAGCATATTATTTTCGTCAACTCTGAATTTTGAGGCATCTCCAGTCCATTCTGGCTGCGAATCAAAGTCTCCGTCCGAAAAGTTGTCCGAAAAACTACTGTTAACCTGGGCAAAGGTGAATATTGACGAAACTGTCAATATTAAAACGAATAATATTTTGATTTTCATCTTTCTGATTTTTTTAATCACAAAGGTAAGAATAAATTGATAAAGCGCAATTGCTTTTGTTAAAAAGGGAGTCTTGTTGATATCTCACTTGCAATTTTTAGAAATCTATTCAATTGCAATTTGCTTTGTCCAGACATTGTTGCCGGAAATAACTCTTACAAAATAAATGCCTTTCGCAATATCGTAGTTGAATGTCATTTCCTTGTTACCGGCAATGTTCATTGTCCTGCTTTCTACAATCGACCCGTTTGCATTGATAAACTGGTATATCACTTCACCTTCGGCATCATTAAAATTGATTGTAAATGATCCGCTTGTCGGGTTTGGATAAACAGAAAACTTGTCAACATTCTCTTCGCATACCGATGCAGGAGAACCGTCCTGTGTAACTGTAATAGTTTTTGGCTCTAAGAAGTCGGCCGAAATTGTAATGGTGGCAGTTCTCGGTTGTGTCGATGGATTTGCGGCTGCGATTGTGGTCACTGTCTTGTTGTTGTTTCCGCTTGCAGTTCTAACCGTGAGCCAACTTTCGGAACAGGATATTGTCCATGATGTATTGGTTGAAATGTCGAAGGTTTTTCGTTCTCCTTCACTTACCATGTGCATTGTTGTTTGGTCAACGGTTAGTCTTGGAGGTTCGATTCCGGTAATAGCTTCCTGGTTGCAGCTGAAGTCGTAGCTGCCGCCGCCAATGCCACCACCGCCAGGAGTCATTGCGTTTAGTGCATAGTATCCGTCGTTGCTACCGCTCCATCCCCAGTTGAAATGAAACAAAGTGTCGTTATTGTAGCCGTCGCAAACAAAGCAATGCCCGCTTTCGTTGTCATCGCCAGAATAAACCATAGGTCTGCCTGCGTTAAGTTCTTCCATCAGTTTCTTTTTCCAGCTTGAATCCGTGTATCTTGATTTTTGGCGTCCAAATACTGAGGTTGCGTACTTGAAGAAATCCACTAGAGCATCTTCGGCGGAATATTCAATTTGACCGCCAAAATTGATTGTAAATGCACCGCTACCTCCACTGCTAATTGTTCCGTATTTCATTTCGACGGCAACACCGCAATGATACATTAATGTTGCAACTGCGGTTTTTTGTGTTGATGGGCTGTAAGTTGACAATGTGTTAGGCATATTTGACCAATCGTAAGTCGTGTTGCCAAAGTCTGCACTTAATGTTCCGTAATTGCCATAGCCGGAATTATTGCAAACGTATGAATGTGAACCATTGCCAGTTGTTGGATAATTCCAGAACTTCATTACCTGAGCCATTGCTGTTGCTACGCATCCTGTTACAGCTTTGTTGTATCCTGATCCAGGGCAAAGATTGTTGTATGGAGAGTCTTGGTCCCATTTGGTGTGAATGAGCGGGCTTACAGCTCTTGTCGAACGTTTCGGCTGTGGAGTTCCTTCTATTAGATTGTTCCATTCTTCGGCAATTGCCTCGCTTTGTGTTACACCTGCAGCGACAGCAGTGCTTATTTCTTTTGAAATACCAGTGAACCACGCGTTTATATTTGGTGCGAGTTCGATGTCGGTTCTAAATTTGTTTTCTTCCGAATAACCAAGAATCGGATGAGCAATATTGTCGGCCGAAACAAGAATAAAACCTTCTCCAATCTGGTTGTTGAACACATAAAATTCAGAAAAAGCAGTTTGTGAGGTGACAAAAGAAGCCTTTCGGTCACTTATTTGTTTCCAAAATGTTTCTGCAACAAGGCGTGCTGTTTGTTCGTTTACTGGAGCACATATAGCCTTCAATCCTATTACAAGCAAAAATGCCACTATTGATATTCTTTTCATATTGTATTTTTTTTGAGAAATGTCTTTTATGTAAAAAAATATTAGACTGCAAATGTAGTAATAGTTTGTTTGGGAGAGTAAAATCTGACGAGTTTTTATATTTTGAGTTCATTCTATGACAAAAAAAATCGGATTCGGAACTGACCGAACCCGATTTTATGCTTTAGTTAATAATAAGTTGTCTATTATTCAACAATGATTCTTTCTGTCCATGTCTTTTCGCCGGAAATAATTCTAACGAAGTAAACACCAGCAGCAATGTTGTAGTCAAATGACATTTGTGAATTGTCGCTTGCGTTGATTTCCTTGCTTTCGATCATAGCACCCTTAGCATTTATAAGCTGGTATGTTACGTTTCCTTCGATTGCACTGAAATTGATAGCGAAAGATCCGTTTGTTGGATTTGGATATACAGAAATTCCAGCAACGGTTTCCTCTTCTATTGAAGTAGGTGCTCCTGCCTGAGTTACGCTGATAGTTTGTGCGCTAACGCCATTGCCAGAAACAGTGATTGTTGCTGTACGTTGGCTAGTAGAAGAGTTAGCAGCAGCAACTGCTGTAAACGAACCGTTGTTGCTTCCGCTTGCAGGGCTGATAGTCAACCAGCTTGCCGAGCTAGAAACAGTCCAAGAAGTATTGCTTGTAACCGTAACGGTCTTGCTTTCACCGTTAGCAGTGTAGCTGAGTGATGTCGGGTTGACAGACAGTGAATAAGTTGTGCTGTTTGCAGCCTGAGTTACGCTGATAGTTTGTGCGCTAACGCCATTACCAGAAACAGTGATTGTTGCTGTACGTTGGCTAGTAGAAGAGTTAGCAGCAGCAACTGCTGTAAACGAACCGTTGTTGCTTCCGCTTGCAGGGCTGATAGTCAACCAGCTTGCCGAGCTAGAAACAGTCCAAGAAGTATTGCTTGTAACCGTAACGGTCTTGCTTTCACCGTTTGCAGTATAGCTTAGCGATGTAGGGTTAACGCTGAGGTTGTAGCTTGGTGCACTTGTTGGACATACGGTAGGAAGTATGTACATAGAGATGTCGAGTCCATCCCAATTTGTGTACATGTCGCTCCATGTTCCATTATAATATTCGTAGCCGT
>CALDKB010000043.1 GCA_937899245.1 uncultured Bacteroidales bacterium
AGATTGTTGTAATAAATATAACGGCGGGACACTTGTTCCGCCGTTATTGTTTTTATTCATCAACTTAAACTAGAACAGACTCATCTGTGTTCCGCTATCGGGCATAAAGCCGTCGTCGCTTAGCTTAGGACCTTCATCTTCAGGTTCTTCGGGTTCGGGTTCCTCATCTCCCGGTTTTATCAAAGGTTCAATAAAGCATATTTCCTTTACAGAGTATGTTGTAAGTCGCTTACCTCTAGCAGTAATTCCTTTTACGCCAATAAATTCCTCTGCATCAATAATTTCTGGTTCACGATTTTCGTCTTTTCCTCCAAATGTAATTTTAACTTGCGGATGCTTGTCCTCGCTTACAGCAACCATATAAGAACCTTCGTACTCAGAAACAAGCGATTGCGGCTTTGTCATTTCCTGAACATTAAATCGCTTGAGATAGAAGAACTTCTGCTCGGCATCGAAATGAATTGCAGTGAAAATACGATCGGCATGATATTTCTCGATTATCGTAATGTCATCGTTATAATGATTTGCAAAATCAAAATTGGTGAATATGCAATCGCCAGAATTTGAGATCACCAAAATCTTGTCGGCTCCGGAGAATTCGCCTAGATACAATCCGCGGCCATCGGAATTCAGACGCAAGACATCGTTGTCGAACCAAACCTTGCGACCGCCAAGGGTTGAAAATCCCTCTTCCTTGAGGGTTACCTTATGAATTTCGGTACGCGCAAATATATTTCCCTGCGCATCACGGTTCTTTACAGCTATATCCTTGAAATCGACATCGAAAGTCAGTTTTCTCAATTTTGGCTTTGGTTTTAGCTTGCAGGAAATGATTTCGGCTTCGCCATTAGGATTTGCGGTAAAGTACAACAATTTTGAACCTGCAGTTCCCTTTGTAATATCATATTCCTTGTCGCGGATGACATTGGTAATTGCAAAACGCTTGATATACGAAGTTGCCGACTTTCCATCGCGATAAACAACATTATAGATTGTACGCTTATCGTTCTTTCTGTATACACCGATATAAATGATTCCCTTTCCAAAGAAAGCCTTGTCGGTAACCTTTGAAATCTGGTACTTACCATCGTCATGAATAACAATAATATCATCAATATCGGAACAATCGCAAATATACTGGTCCTTCTTCAAGCCATAGCCAACGAAACCTTCCTCAAAGTTTGCATACAGCTTTTCGTTTGCAACAGCAACCTCGCCAGCATCAATCGAGTCGAAATTGCGGATTTCAGTCTTCCTTTCGCGGCCCTCGCCATATTTTTCCTTAATATGCTGATAGTATTTAATAGTATAGTCTACTATATGGTCTAGATTGTTCTGGACCTCATTAATCTGCTCGAGAATAAGATTCAAGTCGTCGTTTGCCTTGTCGATATTGAAACGAAGAATTCGTTTCATTCTTATTTCCAGCAACTTCAAGATGTCTTCATTGGTAACTTCACGCAATAGTTTCAACTTGTGGGCAATCACTTTTGACATGATGAAATTAACGGCTTCTTCGTTAGATCCGGCATTTTCATAAGCTTTCTCCTTATAGATGCGTTTCTCTATGAACCATTTTTCGAGCGACTGGTAATGCCATTGCTCCTCGAGTTCCTTCTTCTTGATATTCAACTCCATGCGTAGAAGTTCCAAGGTATTGCGCACAGAAGCGCCAAGAATTTCGGTAACAGTTGCAAAACGTGGCTTATCTTCCTCGATAACACAAGCATTTGGTGAAATAGAAACCTGGCAGCTTGTAAATGCATAAAGAGCGTCGATTGTAACATCTGCCGAAATACCAGGCTGAAGCTCTATTACGATTTCGGCATTTTCTGCCGTATTATCATCAACCTTCTTGATTTTAATCTTGCCCTTTTCGTTTGCCTTCAGGATAGTTTCGATGATTCCGCTTGTAGTCTGTCCGTATGGTATTTCACGAATAGCGAGCGTTTTTTTGTCAACTTTCTCGATTTTCGCACGCACGAGCAGCTTTCCTCCACGCAAACCGTCATTGTATCGGCTCACATCTATCAAACCGCCAGTCGGAAAATCGGGAAACAACTGATATGGTTCATCCCTCAATTCTGCAATACAAGCATCGAGCAGTTCGTTGAAATTATGTGGTAGAATTATGGAATTAAGTCCGACAGCAATACCTTCGACACCTTGAGCAAGCAAAAGTGGGAATTTTATCGGCAGATTGATAGGTTCCTGCTTGCGACCGTCGTACGAATCTTTCCAAAAAGTAGTCTTGCTGTTGAAAGCAACCTCCAAAGCAAATTTCGACAGACGTGCCTCTATATAACGAGGAGCAGCAGCACTATCACCGGTGAGAATATTACCCCAGTTACCCTGTGTATCGATTAGCAAGTCCTTTTGTCCCAACTGAACAAGTGCGCCACCAATTGCTGCATCACCATGTGGGTGATATTGCATTGTCTGACCCACAATATTTGCAACCTTGTTGAAACGTCCGTCATCTATCTGCTTCATTGCGTGCAAGATACGGCGCTGAACCGGCTTAAGTCCATCGTAAATATGCGGTACCGCACGTTCAAGGATTACATACGAAGCATAGTCCAGAAACCAGTTCTGGAACATATTTTTCATTCGAGTGACAGTAGAACCAGTTTCGGGATTCTTCACAACCTCGATATCGTTTTCGTCCTGCGGTATATTTTTGTTTTCGTCGTCCATAGTCTAGTATTTTATTCGTCTTCCATTCTCAAGTTCTCGATGATGAAATTCTGGCGTTCTTGAGTGTTGTTGCCCATAAAATATTCGAGCAACGCCTTAATGTTGTCGTCCTTCGACAAAGTTACCGGCGACAATTTCATATCGGGACCGATAAAATTCTTGAATTCCTGCCAGTTGATTTCACCAAGACCTTTGAAACGTGTAGTCTCCGAGTTCTTGATTTTCTTCTGCGCCTCGTCACGTTCTGCTTCGGTATAGCAATATTTTGTCTCCTGTTTGTTGCGCACACGGAAAAGCGGCGTTTCGAGAATGAAAAGATGTTCGTTCTGGATTAATTCGGGGAAGAACTGCAAGAAGAAAGTTATCAGCAGCAAACGGATATGCATTCCGTCGACATCGGCATCGGTAGCGATAACCACATTGCGGTAGCGGATATTCTCGATTCCCTCTTCAATGTTCAATGCTGCCTGCAAAAGGTTGAATTCGTCGTTTTCGTATACAATCTTCTTGGTCTTGCCAAACGAGTTCAATGGCTTGCCTCGCAAACTGAAAACAGCCTGTGTCGTAACATCGCGGCTCTTTGTGATTGATCCACTTGCAGAATCGCCCTCGGTGATGAAAATTGTACTTTCGTCGCGACGAGGATTGTTGCTATTGTAGTGAACACGACAATCACGAAGTTTTTCGTTGTGCAGACTTACTTTCTTTGCCTTTTCGCGAGCAAGTTTCTGTACGCCCGACATTGCCTTGCGCTCCTTCTCCGACGATTGGATTTTCTCCAACATCTTGTCGGAAACTTCCTTGTTCTTGTGCAAGAAATTATCGACCTCGCGCTTTACAAAATCGCCAACGAACTTGTTGACACTGACACCCGACAACGGATACGGATTTCCGTCGCTGTCCTTATCCGGCGCCATATTGTTGGAACCAAGCTTAATCTTTGTCTGGCTTTCGAAAGTCGGCTCTATCACATTTATTGCAATGGCAGCGATAATACCGCTACGAACGTCTTGCGGCTCAAAGTTCTTTCCGTAATATTCCTTAATTGTACGAGCAAGATGTTCTTTCAGTGCACTCTGGTGAGTTCCACCTTCCTTGGTGTACTGTCCGTTTACAAACGAGTAAAACTCTTCGCGCGACTGGTCGGTGTGCGTGAAAGCAATTTCAATATCGTCGCCCTTAAGGTGAACAAGCGGATACAAAGGTTCCGACTGACGTCTTTCGTTTACAAGATCGATAAGTCCGTTGCGCGAAATAAATTTCTTTCCATTGAAATTAAGCGTCAGGCCAGTATTCAAATAACTATAGTTGTGGAACAAGTTATCCAAATATTCCTCGCGGAACGAATACTGACCAAAAATTTTCTCGTCGTCGTCTGGAGTAAATTCTACGTATGTACCATTCTTCTCGTTCGTTGGAACAAGATCGTATTCCTTAACCAATTTGCCTTTTTCAAAATCAGCCTGCTTTACCATTCCGTCGCGGAACGACTTTACGGTAAATTTCGACGACAACGCATTGACTGCCTTTGTACCGACGCCATTAAGACCAACCGATTTCTGGAACGATTTGGTGTCGTACTTGCCACCAGTATTCATAATCGAAACTGCATCAATCATTTTGCCCTGTGGAATACCACGGCCATAGTCGCGGACTGAAACAGTCTTGTCTTTGAGTTTGATATCGATGGTGAGACCGCAATGCATACGGAATTCATCAATCGAATTGTCGACAACTTCCTTCACCAGCACATAAATACCGTCATCGGAAAGTTCGCCGTTGCCGAGCCTACCAATATACATACCCGGACGCAAACGCACGTGTTCAAGACCCTCGAGCGTACGTATGTTATCGTCGGTGTAATTGCTTATGTTATTGTTTTCTGCCATTGCACAAAGTTTTTGCAAAGCAAAAATACAGCAGTATTACGCACAATTTTGGCATACCCACCACTTTTAATTAACAAAATTGATTTAATTACGGAAATGGAAATGAGAAATGGAATTCCGGTTGTATGTTGGGTGTTTTTTCAAGAAATATTGTTGGGACTAGAACATCTTTTTAGACACAAAAAACATAGCAACCGCTCCAAAATACTGATTATCAAGTTCTTGTTATTATCAGCTTGATACGTTTAGATACTTTTGACAGCGCTTAGTTTTTCGGTTTTGAATACGATATTTCCCTAAAAAAAGGAATCCACGCCCATACAATCCAAAAATTCTGCTGAAATCACTAGTAAATTTCCAGATTTATCCCAACCAGCAGATTTTCAGACCATATGATTAACGTGGACTGTAGTTGCCAACAAAAGACAACAAAGAAAAACAAATGTTTGGATCAACGACTAACAGGCCAAGTTCTAGCATGCAGTTAGCTTTTACGTACTTTTGTTGTTGCCTGCCTGCAATTCTATGCATTTGTAAATCTCATTAAGTCTAGTCATCGTCGTCTCCGAACAATCTTCCTAGTAAATCGCCAATAACCGAACCTATTGCGTACCCGGTTTCAAAGCTATCATCATAATCGTCCTCGTCGTATGGACCATACTCAAAATCTTTAATCATAATTTTAATCTTTAAAAGTTTATTAATAAGTTAACTACATCTACACAATTATTTTATTCTGACTATCAACGCATTGCACGGCTGACATCAAATTATTTACCGAAAGGTTATTCTTAACTTGCGCCATTGCAGTCAGGCCTGCAAGCACATCTATTATCAATATTACCAATACAATAAGCATCTCTGTCCATTGTTTATATCGAAACAAAGTTAGATGCTCAGATTGCCAAAGTTCAGCAGTTAATGAAAAAAATTATGATATATGATTTTTCTACGCAATCTTGTGACATTGCGCGCATTACGAGTATATTCCTATTTTTGCAGAATTCTTTTATTCCTTCTTCAACCTTCTCCTTATCCCCGCCACTATCTGCATAAGAATAAGTATCACCGATACAACGCAGCACATACGTGCCAGATAGTCGCCATATTTTGAATAGAAGGTAACCTTGTCGTTTGCATTTATCGTTGCCGAAATTCCGCCGCGCTGCCACCATCCGAGCGACTCAACAACATCGCCACGCTGGTTTATTATGCAACTTATGCCTGTATTTGCACTTCGGGCAATGCTACGGCGCGTCTCGACAGCCCTCAAACGCGAAAAACTGCAATGCTGCTTGTATCCTGGTGTATCATGCCACCAGCCATCGTTGGTAATGACAAAAATCATCTGCGCACCATCCTCAACAAATCCGCCGCAATGCTCGCCAAATGCCGACTCGTAGCAAACTGGAACACCGACCTTCATTCCGTTGATACTATTAGTAAACGATGTCGGATGTTCTTGTCGTCCGTGGCTGCCACTCATCCCGCCCAAATCACTCATTAGGTCGCCAAGAAAACCGAAAACCTTGATATATGGCAACAACTCCGCACCAGGAACCAATCGACTCTTGCGATATATCTGAACATTAGACGTAGTGTCAACTTGCAACGAAACATTATAAATATCATAATGGTCATTCTCGCCTATTTCTCGTGCCGTTTCAGTAATTTTTGTTCCATCGTATGCCATGTCCCCATTGGAATGGTAATAAATCTTTAGCGTGGTAGCACCTATTACAAATTCACTTTTGGGATAATCATTCATAAAATCATGAACAGCCACAAGCGATTTGCTTCCCTGCATGTAATCCTCCTGAACCAAAGAATTAAGAGCCGTTTCGGGAGCAATGAAATAGTCGGTCTCTGTATTTCCGTATGTGCGGGCAATGTCAAGAATATTATCTATCTGGCTGTCAAATTTTGTCTCGTCAAACTTTTCGTTGTACGGATCGATATTTGGCTGGATGACAACAACTTTCTGTGGATTCTCTTTTTCCTCGTACGTGCAATAACGAATTACAGAGTAAATCATCGGCACAAACACAATAATCGGTGCTACAATAATAAGAGCTCGCGATGGCTTACGATGTTCAAAAATTGCACATAGAATCTTATATAGCAACACATTAACAATCATTATCCATACCGAACCGCCAAGATGTCCGACAAATTCGTACCACTGAACTAATTGTATGTCGTTGGCAAACGAATTACCAAGCACCAACCACGGCCAGGCAATTTCGCTATTCATAAAAAGATATTCGAAAGCTACATAATTGACGACAAAAGCAATGAGCCCAACTTTTTCACCACCGTGTTTCCATAGCGTATATGTCAGACGCATAACAAGTACCATCAGCAACGACGATATGAGAATTGCAGCAAAGACACCGGCAGGGCTGGCATAATAAACCCACCAGGTTGTGATTAGGTTCCACAATACAAATGTCAAATACGCATAGCCGAAAAACTTTGCCCCACTGTGCTTTTTGTTTTCACCAACGAGATTTTTCAGCAACATAAGCATCGGGATAAGTCCCACAAGCACAAGCCACGAAACATGAAGGTTGAACCATCCAGCGCTCAGCAGCAATGCCGAAAGTGCACACAAACCGAAACGACCTATCACATTTATCTTCTTCATTTTCCAATACTATTGTAGATAAAATCAGAAACTCCAACCGACCCTTCCACATACTGATGTGCACCACGGCGCGATTTCTCATAAACCTCATCGCTGAAGAACGACATCTCGACAACATTCGCAAAATCTTCGTATGAAGAAACAGGAAAGCCGGCTCCACAACCAATTAGTTCAAAAGCTTCCTTAAACTTATGGTAATTTGGACCAAACATCACCGGAATATCATAAACAACAGCTTCAAGCGTATTGTGAATTCCTACACCAAAGCCACCACCAACGTATGCAAACTTTCCATAACGGTACATTTTCGACAGCATGCCCATCGAATCAACAATTATGTACGACAAATCAGAAGCATTGACACCTTCGCATTTAGACAGACGTACAAACGGCTTTTTAAGCATCTTCTCAATTACAGCCAAATGCTCCTCGTGAATTTCGTGCGGCACAATTACTGCCTTCAAACTATCGTGGGTATTTACATACTGCGATATTATCTTTTCATCTGGCGGCCAAGTGCTTCCACAAACAATCACATTGGCCGATTCGGCAAACTGCTGTAGAAAATCATTATGATACTCCTCGTGACAAATTTGATAAACACGATCGATACGCGTATCACCACATACGGAGATATTCTTTATGTCAATATCTTCAAGCAGATTTTTTGAATTTTCATCCTGAACAAACAACCAGGCAAAACTTTTCAAAACCTTGCGGTAGAACTTTCCCCACGGGCGGAAGAAAATCTGTCCTTTTCGGAAAATACCACAAATCAAATACACAGGAATATCGCGTTTTGCTAGTTCGCATATCATGTAGTACCAGAATTCGTACTTTACAAAAACTGAAAATTCAGGATTCACAATGTCGATGAATTTTCGTGCATTGCGGGCACTGTCGAATGGCAAATAGCAGACGACATCCGCCTTGTCGTAGTTTTTTCTAACCTCGTAACCACTTGGACTGAAAAAAGTAAGAATAATTTTCTTACCCTGTGCCTTATAACGTTCAATAAGAGGACGACCTTGCTCGAATTCGCCAAGCGAAGCGGCATGAAACCAGACATATTTCTGATTCGGCTCAACCTTCTCACGAAGTTTACGTTCCCAGTCCTTGCGACCAGCAACCATAAGTTTTGCCTTGCGGTTGAACGGAGCTGCAATCCTAATTGCAAGAAAGTATGCTTGTACGCAAAGTAGATAGAAGAATTTCATGGCTAATTGTAGTAATATTCATCCGGAGCATGACGATAAACAGGCAAAATCCAACCGATTCTTATTCCAATCATTGAATCGTGATACAATGTTTCATCTTTCCCACGAAGGTTGAAGTCGTAGTCGCGACGAGATTTTGTCCATGCAAAATAATATTCAATGCCACCATAGAAATTAATTAGCTTATTACTGCTAAGATATTGATAGCCAATAAAGCCACGAGTTGCTATTCCATTTCTCAGGCCATCATACCCCTTTTTGTAGTCGCCGAGCACAGGAGAAGTATTATTCGACCTATTTTCTATAAGGATATGATGTTGTAAAAGACCTGCTCCCACATTTACTACCAAGCCCGAATTAGGATTCGGCTTCTTGAAAGCAAATACATAGCCCACCTTGGCTCCAATATAAAAACCAGACTGAGTCATTAGCACGGTTCCATAATCGCCATAATTATTGATAATATTTCCCGATGCAGTCATAATGTTATGCAAAATTGAAATGCTATCCTCACGATATCCACCCCAAATATAACTGCCTTCGAAACCAAAAATACAATTGTACTTTGTCTTGAACGAAAGTCCTAGGCCCATCGACGAAGAATTTTTGCCATATGTTGCTTTCATATCTGTCTGAGAGAACAAATACGAATAGTTTATCTCGCACTGCCAAACATTTATGCACGAGTCTTTTATCTGTGCAATCGCCGTCACAGAAAAAGCCATAATGGCAAGTAATATTATCAAATACTTTTTCATCATTTCGCAAAACTAATACTTTTTTCTATTAGTCAAGCGTAAAATATATTCTTTACCCTCAATATATTCCGAATAGCACTTGAAGAAGTCGTAGCCCATAATGTCACTGATTTTTAGGAGCAAGTCTGTGTATATCCATTTACGCTCGAATAATTTATACATATTTTGCCGCGAGTAGCCGAGCTGTGTTGCAAGCCAAGTGATTGTGCGTCCCTGACGGCGAAGCTCCTGTTTTATGATGTGTCCTATGTGCGGTTCGTTGTCCATTGCTATGCTATTGCGAACCTTGCCCTTGTTTCCCGATGTAAGCATACAAAAAAGGCGGAATTGCTTCGTTGGATGCTTATATTGTAATCGAGGCTCGGCAAAGCCATTGTAGCACATAAGCACGAACAATTCACGCCTAAAGCGCGAACTTTCCGCAACTTATTCTCGCTACATGAATTTTGCCGATTCCGATTACAGAGAATAAGAGCAAAAGCTCAATGAGGTTAATGTATTTTGTTTAGAGCAACAAAGGTAATAATTATTTTGTAAATAACCCAAAAGGCTATCTTATAATGACAGCCTTTGGTAAAACAATTTGTGTTTATTTCACTTAATATCCTAATATCACTAGTGTCCTAATATATAGTTTCTTCTTGAGGTTGCGTAACTTCCTGTGAATTTTGCTTTACAGGTACCACTATGTTACTAGTTGGTTGTTTTACAATAACAGTACGGGTTGATACTATACCTCCAGTAAAACCTGTTATTATCATATCAACAAAATTATTTTTAGAACTTACCATACACTTTCCATCAGATGGTGTTGGCGTATTGGGGTTTCCAACAGGTATAAGTCCCCAAAATAGAAACCACTGCTTGCCTCTCGAATACTCCTTATACGAAGTTCCTCTTTCTCCAACATAAGTTTTTGTCGTAAAACAAGATTCCATTGTAAAGCACAAGGCAATACTTACACAAATAAGAATTATTATTCTTTTCATAAAACAAATATTCATAAGTTATTAATTAACAGCGTTTTGCATATCGGAATACAATTTTGCGAATTTCTTTAATATTCGGTCCCAGTCAGAAAAACATTCGTCGTTTGTTCCGCATTTTGGCTTTGCCCATTGGCTTGCAACAAAGAATTTGAAACTTAATGCTCCGCTTCCATCATCAGGAACTTCTTTCAATTCCAATCTTGTCCTTACTGTTGCAGAATTAAATCTTTCCACATTCCAAGCAGTTCTAATCCAACCAGAAGCATTATCATTGACTTCTAAAGTCTCGAAATTATCAGTTACATAATATTTCAACTTCTTCAAAGCATCATCTCTTGACATTCCTTTTTTTACAAGTATTCTCATATTTTTATTGGCGACATCTGCACCGCTTGTTGATGCAAGATATGCTTCGTCTTGTTCCAATGTGAAATTATAACTACTCCTATTGTCAGAGTAATTTACGCGTACTCTTTTGCTCAAGTATCCAGGAGCTTCTAATAGAAGTTCTTTGTAATACCCTTCTTGAAGGGAGAAACTATAACTTCCTGTTCCTACAATATCTCCATCCAACTTAATGTCAGCGGAACTCGGTTCAACAGACACATAAATTTGTCTTGATTGTAATTGTATTGTTGGTTGTAACAAAGAACATCCAACAACTCCTAATGTCAACAAAACTGTTAATGCAAAAAATACAATTTTCTTCATAAAAATTCATTGCTCGTTATATTCCATCAGCCCATCGGTTTTTAAATTCAAATTCAATTAAACTAACGGCTCAAAAATACCTACAAACACCATTTATAGATAATTTTACTCGTAAACTATATTGAGTAATGTTTTATGATTTATACTTGTCTAAAACGTAAACTATAGGTTTACAAAAATTGTACGACCTCGCCGAGGTCGCTGTTAACTCAAACGATTTTGCTAGAAATATTCGACCTCGCCGAGGTCACACTATCCCTCCCGTACTTCTGACCTCAGAGAGGTCAAATAGATATAACAAACAATGAAATAAAGAAAACGACCTCAGAGAGGTCGCACTTATACACAATTTAGCTCTGTAATATTTATGATAGAAATCAGCACATCATTCCTACCATAATTATTGACGTGACTTTTCTACTTATCTCTGAATACCAGCACAATAGGCACTCCCGAAAAGTCAAAGTTCTCTCTAAGTTTGTTTTCGAGGTAACGTTTGTATGGATCCTTAATATACTGTGGCAAGTTTGCAAAAAAAGCGAATACTGGTGTCGGCGTAGGAAGCTGGGTAACATACTTTATCTTTATGCACTTGCCCTTGGTAACTGGTGGTGGAAAATTCTCGATAGCATCGAGCATTACCTCGTTGAGCTTGCCGGTTGGAATTCGTTGAACGCGATTCTCGTATACCTGCATAGCAGTGCTCAACACATCGCTGATACGCTGCTTTGTAAGTGCCGAGATGAAAAGAATCGGAATATCGTTGAAAGGTGCTATCCTATCTTGGATAAATTCGCGGTATTCCTTCAATGTATTGTTGCTCTTTTCGATAAGGTCCCACTTGTTGACAAGAATTACAATACCCTTCTTGTTCTTGCGAATAAGGTTGAGGATATTCTGGTCCTGCGACTCCCAGCCCTGTTCCGCGTCAATCATCAACAGGCAGACATCCGAATTTTCAATTGCTCGTATTGAACGCATTACCGAATAGAATTCCAAATCTTCCGAAACTTTGCTCTTGCGGCGTACACCAGCAGTATCGACAAGCATAAAGTCGTAGCCGTACTTGTTGTAGCGTGTATTGATAGAATCACGAGTTGTGCCGGCGACATTCGTAACAATGTTTCTTTCCTCGCCGATAAGCACATTGGTAAGCGACGACTTACCGACATTTGGACGCCCTACGATAGTAATTCGCGGAAGATCAAGTTCCTCCACATCAGGCTTGTCGGGCAAGGCCGCCGTAACAGCATCGAGCAAATCGCCAGTGCCAGAACCTGTTACAGCCGATATGCAGTACAAATCACCGAGACCGAGATTATAAAATTCATAGCTATTTACAATTTTGGCATTTGAATCCACCTTGTTTACGACCAGAAATACAGGCTTTTTTGACGCACGCAATATGTCGGCCACAGCACAATCCAAATCCGTCACTCCCATATCTACATCTACCATAAACATTACAGCATCGGCTTCCTCGATGGCAATTAGCACCTGCTTGGAAATCTCGCGCTCGAACACGTCGCTCGAATTCTCGACATAACCTCCTGTATCCACAACAGAAAATGTCTTTCCATTCCAAAAGCAATGTCCATACAGACGATCGCGAGTAACACCACTTTCGTCGTTTACAATCGCCTCACGGCGTTCTATCAATCTATTGAAAAATGTTGATTTTCCAACATTTGGTCTTCCAACTATCGCTACTATGTTTCCCATAAATTCTATCTATATGCCAGTAAAATCCAGCAAAATTATTCAACTATCAGTTTTACAGAATTCTCGCCTATTTCCACAATTCTCTTCTTGTACAGCGCACCCAATGCCTTCTTGAAATTCTTCTTCGAAATGCCGAATGCCTTGTAAATTATTTCCGGATCGCTATTGTCGCAAATCTTCATCTCGCCATGGTGCTTTTTCAAGTAGGCAACAATCTGATTTTCAAACTTGTGAATATCCTCGTGGTCGTTGCGGAACATACGGAGATCCAACTTGTTGTCATCACGAATTTTCTTCACAATCACATCAATAACATCGCCACTATGCAGTTCGGTAAAGACTTCGTTCTCGTACAAAATACCCATGTACTTATTCTCAACAATAAGATTGTACCCCAAGCTGGTGCGACGCACAACCAAAGCGCTAACTTTCTGCTGCTCTTCAACTTGCGGGCGTTTGCTCTCGTCAATGAACTTTGAATACTTAGTACTTGCAACAGCACGATTTGTTGCCTCATCGATGTAAACGTATACGATATAAGATTCATCAACCTTCAAATCGGTCTTCTGCTCCTTAAACGGACAGAACAAGTCCTTTTCGATTCCCCAGTCGAGAAAAGCACCAATCTTGGTATTTGCCACACATGTAAGGCATCCAAATTCACCTATTCCTACAAACGGAACGCCCATACAACCATGAACTTTCTTGTCGGAATCGATATATAGGAATATATTTTCCTTTTCTCCGACTTCATATTTTTTCACAAGGTCGATGTTTTCGACTTCGAGTTCACCATGTTCTCCGCCATCGAAAACTAATTTTTCACCATCAACCCTTATTATTTCAAGTTCGTGCGACTTCCAAATTTCAAACATACTGTCGTTATTAAAATTGCCACAAAATTACAATTATTTCTTTTCCTCCAGCTTCTTAAGCACCTCTGTTTGAATATTTCCAGGCATTTCCATGTACTGGTAGAATTCCATCGAATAGTTGGCGCGGCCGGAAGTTATATTGCGCAACTGGGTTGCATACCCAAACATTTCCATCAGCGGTACTAGTCCAACAATTTTCTGCGAACCCTTGCGATAACGCCTCATCGCCTCTATCTTTCCGCGACGACGATTCAAATTTCCTACCACATCGCCTATATAGTCGTCGGGAGTATTGACCTCTATCTTCATAACTGGCTCTAGCAAAACTGGCTTTGCTTTCATAAATCCGTTCTTGAAGCATATTGCAGAACACAACTGGAATGCCATATCCGACGAATCCACAGGATGATACGAGCCATCAAGCAGAGTAACCTTGACATCGACAACAGGAAATCCAGACAAGATACCACGATCCATAATATCGCACACACCCTTGTCGACCGAAGGAATATATTCGCCTGGAATATTTCCGCCCTTGACAACATCAATAAATTCGTAGCCTTTACCGCTATTCGGCTCAATACGCATAATTGTGTGTGCATACTGACCGTGTCCTCCTGTTTGCTTAACATGCTTGTAGGCAGTCTCGACGGGTTCTGTTATTGTCTCACGGAACGCAACTGCTGGCTCTCCAACTTGAACATCAAGCTTGAATTCAGTTTTCAGTCGGTCTACCATGATTTCCAAATGAAGTTCGCCCATACCAGAGATAACCGTCTCTTCGGTCTCCTCATCATATTTTGCATGGAACGACGGATCTTCGTTGACGAGACGTCCCAATGCCTCGCTCAACTTGTCCTTGTCCTTCTGATTGGTAGGCTGTATTTTCAACTGGATAACCGGCTCTGGAATATGTATCGACTCCAAATATAGCGGAGCTTCCTGATCGCACAAGGTATCACCTGTCTTAGTAAATTTCATGCCGACAAGGGCTACTATTTCTCCAGCACCAGCTTCGGTAATTTCCTGACGCTCCTTTGCCTTGATGCGAAATATACGGCCTATGCGCTCCGGCTTGCGTTTCGACGAATTATAAACAGCCATGCCGCTTGTCAATTTGCCCGAGAAAATCCTTATGAAAGTCTGCTGTCCCACATACGGATCGTTAATGAGCTTAAATGCCAAAGCCGAAAACTTTTCATTGTCGAATGGCTTGCGATTATGTGTTTTTTCTGGATCCCACAAGTCGCTACCAATTACCGAACCAACATCAACCGGCGAAGGCAGATAATCAACAACAGCGTCAAGTAAAAGCTGAATGCCAATATTTTTATATGCTGCACCGCAGAAAACAGGTGTAATTAACAGCTTCAACGTTTGCTCGCGAATTGACTTTTTCAGTTTGTCTTCTGGGATTTCTTGTCCCTCGAAGTACATTTCCATAATATCATTGTCGCCTTCGGCAAGCTTTTCAATCATGAATGTGCGTGCTGCCGACACTTGTTCTTCGTATTCCGCCGGAATAGGATTCTCAAAACGCTTTCCATCGGCAAAAGTGTATGCTACATTGCGAATAATGTCTATGACACCGGCAAAACTGTCTTCGGCACCCATAGGAACCTGCAAAGGCAATGCATTGGCATCCAAATACTTGTTCATCTGCATTGTAACCTCGCTGAAATTTGCTCCGGTACGGTCCATCTTGTTTACGAAAGCAATACGCGGCACACGATACCGTTCGGCCTGATTCCAAACGGTTTCGCTCTGCGGCTCTACTCCACCTACGGCGCAGAAAACGGCAATCATCCCGTCGATAACACGCAAAGAACGTTCAACCTCCACCGTAAAGTCAACGTGACCGGGGGTGTCAATCAAGTTAATCTGGTGGTTGTTCCATGTGCAAGTAATTGCAGCCGAAGCTATTGTGATTCCTCGTTCCTGCTCCTGCTTCATGAAATCCATTGTAGCCTGTCCGTCGTGAGTTTCTCCTACCTTGCGGTTTACTCCTGTAAAATACAATATTCGTTCAGATACGGTTGTCTTTCCTGCGTCAATATGTGCCGCAATTCCTATATTCCTTAGTTCCATATTATTTTATTAAACTATTGATTAAATAGCCTTTAAGTTGCAAATGCCCTAACAACAAAAAGATTGCAAATATAATGATTCTACCTCAAAAAGGAATCTTCTTTCTCCACATTCAACATAATGCGGGAAAAGAAGATTTTATTATCTGCGACAAAACTGTTTGGAGGTTAACTGTCTGTCAATCTGCTGTTATTCCATAAGCTTACGCTTCATTTCCTCGAATTCCTTCTCGGTGATAATTCCTTCTTCCTTAAGATTCTGCAACTTAAGAAGTTCGTCCGCCACAGAATAATTGCTGCGTTCCTTTGTCTTCTGTATCGGGGTTTGCCTGTCTTCCTTTGGACGACTCATGCGAATAGCCTTCAACACATAAATGACAAGAACAACAATAAGTACAAATATTATCAGAAAAAACACAATTCTAGCCATAGCTTATTCATTTTTATTTGTCGCAAAAATAATCAATAATTCACAATTAGCAAATATGGAACTCGTCAGCATCGCTCCAAGCAGGGAATTTTGTTCTGAAAGCCATTAAATCTTCAAATTTCAAGTCTGTTGTAATCACACATTCCTCGTTATCGGTACACTGTCCAATATATTCTCCCTTGAAATCAATTATGCAGCTTCCACCATCATAATGCAACCCCACACCATCGTTGCCTACTCGATTCACTGCAACCACAAATGCCTGATTCTCAATTGCTCGTGCTTTTACCAGAGTATCGAATACACTTCTGCGGCTATCTGGCCAGTTGGCAATGTAGAAAATCATATCGTAGTCGTTACGGTTACGGCACCAAACAGGGAAACGCAAATCATAACACACCTGAAGTAAAATTCTAAAACCTTTATAATCAACAACAACACGATTATTGCCTGCTGAAAACATATCTGCTTCGCCACCAAATCGAAACAAATGCCGCTTGTCGTAGCGAACAATTTCGCCGTCAGGTTTTACAAACAAAAAAGAATTGTAATATCTGCCATCATCTTCCAAAATCAACGATCCACAGATTGCAGCATCATGTTGCGTAGCAATATCTTTCATTTTTGCAACTATCATTCCGTCAATTGGTTCGCCCAACTTTCCAACCTCATTGGAAAATCCGGTGGCAAACATTTCAGGCAGCACATAAATGTCGGAACCACTATTTTGTGATACAAGACGCTCCACAACATCAAGATTTCGTCGCTTGTCGTGCCAGAATGTATCGAGTTGTAAAATACTAATTCTCATTTTTCAAATCTCGTATCAAAACAATTCTTGTTGCGACCTTCCATACCTACATAGTATGATTTCAACCGGTTCATTATTTCTGTGTCGGTTCCCGACATATCAAGTTCGCCCTTTATGCCCATCGAATGCGTGGCATAGTCGATAAAGCCAACATACACAGGAACTTCGGCACTTTGTGCCATCTTAATGAAACCACGTTTCCAATTCTTTACTTTCGAACGAGTACCTTCCGGACACATTACCAGAACAAACTTTTCCTCGCTATTGAAAGCATCTATAACCTGACGTATCTGTCCAACTTTCTTGCTTCTATCGATTGGAACAGCACCCATTTTCTTAAGAATTATACTCAGTGGCCACCAGAACATCTCCTTTTTCATAAGGAATTTGGGCTTGTAGCCATAACTGCTGAAATACCATTTCCCATGAAAAAAATCAATCATACTTGTGTGTGGCGCCATAACAACCAACGCCTTGGTCATTTGCGGAGCATCAACAACATTCCAGCCACGAATGAAAAATCTCGAAAGTTTACTCATCTTCCTTCTTTTTTACAACAACCTTGTAGTTTTTCGACAGCGCATCTAGAATAGAAGCCTCCATCGACAGTTTTATCTCAAAATCCAAACGGCAATCATCGGTAAAATATTGTGCTACTATCTTCGCATCAAAATCCTTCATGCACTTCATCACAAAATTCATTTCATCGTAAGTAAATGACAACGAATAACTTGCATTAATTGTCTCCTCCACAATTTCTGCCTTGTCAAGTGCATCGGAAGCTGCAGTGCGATATGCATTTATTAAACCGGGAATTCCAAGTTTTGTTCCGCCAAAATATCTCACGACTACAATCATTACATAAGTCAACTCGTACGAACGAATCTGTCCCAACACAGGCATTCCCGAACTGTTTGCTGGTTCTCCGTCGTCGCTGGCACGGAAAGTCTCGCTGTGGTCGCCCAAAACAAACGCATACACATGGTGACGGGCATCGAAATACTTCTTCTTTATAGCCTGCAAGTTTTCCTTCATCTCGGCTTCGGTACGTATAGGAATTGCTATCGAAATGAACTTGCTGCCCTTTTCGGAATAGAAACCCTCTGATGTGGACTTGATGGTCTTATATGTATCGATTATTTCCGCCAATGTCGTTTGAAATTTTGGCAAAGGTAAAGAAATTTACGATTTTTGATTAACAAATTGTGTAAATGCCGTCAACAAAAAAACAATCCCCCGTTTCGTCATCCTGAATAAAAAAAATACCCACAGCATTGTCATAAAAAAAATCCCCACCCGTCATCCTGAACTTGATTCAGGATCTGGAAAGGTGGGGATTTTTCAAGAATTATTATAAATCTTTATTCCTTCACAAACTTACGTTGAATAACAGAACCGTCAGTTCCGCTTATCCTTACGAAGTACATTCCCGGAGCAAAGTTCTCTACGTTGCAAACAGCAGTTTCACCGATGCTAACAACCGAATATGTAATTTCGTTGTTTGTAACTTCGGAAGGAATAATCAGGCTGCCGGAAACATTATCGCCACCAGGAACTTCCACCGCATATGGTGCTGTGCTTGATGTAACATTGTAATACAATGTGTGTTCGCTTTCGCTCACTGCCGAGAAATCGTAATCTTGTGCCCAGACGGAAATGCCACAAACAAGGGCAAGAATAAAGATAAAAAATAATTTTCTCATTATAATTTTGCGTGCTTAATATTTTAATTACCAATAACTTATCAACAAATTTCAAAAATAATAAGATAAATGGATATACACAAATATATTTGAGATTGATAATTTTAGATTAGCAGAACTAGAGAAGAAAGTTGTGGAGATTCTTTTGTCCTGTAGCATATTGGCGAATTCATGCTACAGCCATTAGCACTATTGTGCCCAACGCCAGCAATCCACCTGCGACATTAAAACCGGTAAGCTTTTCTCCGAAAAACATCCGTCCGATAATTATTGACAATAATACTGTGGAAATATTACAAATGCCATAAATTGCCGAAGTCTCCAATATTCCCGAGTTCATTGTCATTATCACGAAATATATCGAGCCAAAATTAAAAGCGCCAAGCAATCCGCCATAAATCCAGGTCTTTGCGCAAGCAAACTGCCTCATCGTTCCTTTTTTCACCAGCGAATAGATAATTCCAAATAACAACGACATTCCAAACAATGTAGCCGTAAAAAGTGCCGCAGTATCGCCTGCGCCAAGCGAATGACGCGAATATACCACCAGCGAATCGTTTATGCCCATTCCTACAAAAAGCAAAAGAGGCAACAATATTCTCCAGATATCCGCCTTGCCTTGCCCGCTCCTTGGTCTGTAAGTACACAAAAATACCGATGTCACAGCCAATGCTATAGCCAATATTTTGAATAGCGATAGCGCTTCCCCATACGCAATTATCGAAAATGACATTGGTATCACTAGCGACATCTTGCTGGCAACCGTAGTTATTGCAATTCCTGACTTGCTTGAAGAAATACCAACAATAACAAATGTAGCAATGAATAGAAAACCAAGCACAACACCAACAGAAAACCACTTTGCTGCAACGATTTCCCCTACCGGAACGGAACCGCAGACAATAAAGCCAAGGATTGTTGCCATTAGGTAATTGACTACCACGCAATTAAGCAATGGAGCACCCTTTACGTCAATTATCTTGAAAATGGCAAAGATTCCGATGAAAGATATTGCACAAAGTATCAGCCAGAGCATAAACAAAAAAGGGGGATTAATCCCCCCGATTATAGTTTAAATTTAGAATTACATTTTTAAACGTTTTTCAATTTCGTCAAGATCCTGCTTGAAAGCCCTGTCGGTTTCGATAAGGTTGTTGACGGTCTTGCATGCATGGAGAACAGTAGCGTGGTCCTTGTTTCCGATTGCATTTCCAATCATAGCAAGCGAGCACTTGGTCATATTCTTTGCAAAGTACATTGCAATCTGGCGAGCCTGAACGATTTCGCGCTTGCGGGTCTTGCTGCTGAGAACATCAACCGACATCGAGAAATAGTTGCATACAACCTTCTGGATATAGTCTATTGAAATTTCACGCTGAGTATTCTTAACGAGCTTGTCGATCATACCCTTAGCTAGCTCAAGGGTTATTTCCTTCTTGTTAAGTGTTGCCTGTGCGAGCAAAGATATCAAGGTACCTTCAAGTTCACGAACATTATTAGTTACATGCGAAGCAATGTATTCAAGAATTTCTTCCTTTATTGCTATACCGTCCTTATAAGTCTTTCTCTTTAAGATTTTAATTCTAGTGTCGAAATCCGGTTCCTGCAAATCGGCAGCCAATCCCCATTTGAAACGAGATAACAAACGTTCTTCCATACCGTTAAGGTCAACTGGAGCCTTATCTGAAGTAAGGATAAGTTGCTTTTGGTGCTGATGCAAATGATTGAAAATCTGGAAGAAGACTTCCTGAGTACCTTGTCTATCTGCGAAATACTGTACGTCATCAAGGATTAATACATCTATCATCTGGTAGAAGTGGATGAAATCATTACGGTTGTTATCGCGTGTTGCCTGCATGTACTGGGTCAGGAACTTGTTGGCATCAACATAAAGGACAACCTTGTCGGGGAAATTCTTTTTGACTTCGAGTCCGATAGCATTTGCAAGATGGGTTTTTCCAAGACCAGAACCGCCATAAATAAACAATGGATTGAAAGAAGTTCCTGCTGGATTTCCAGCTACAGCATAACCGGCAGCACGAGCCAGGCGGTTGCATTCACCTTCGACATAATTATCGAAAGTATATTCCGGATTCAAATGCGGATCTATCTGAATCTTTTCAATACCAGGAATTACAAAAGGGTTAATAGTCTCGCCAGCGCCCTTAACAAATGTTTTCGACACATTTGGCACTTTCTTTGGAGCGTCGTTGGACGGCATAAGAACGGTAACCTGCTTGTCGTTGTCCATGTCCTTGCTAACAACAACCCTGTAGTCGAGCTTTGCATCCGGACCGATTACCCTATGCAAGGTCATCGCCATCAAGTCAAGATAATGTTCCTCAAGATATTCGTAGAAAAAGGTGCTCGGAACCTGTATTGTCAGCAAGCTTCCCTTTATTTCCACCGGAACTATCGGGACAAACCACGTGTTAAATGCAGCCTTTGCCAAATTCTCCTGAATTATCTTCAGACATTTTGCCCAAATCTCTTCGCAATTTGTTGTCATATAGACTATAATATTTTTAAGTTATTCAATTTTTATAAGCGCAAAAAAGGACAGGAAAACCAAAATTCTTAAATTTTACTTTTAAAAAATTTTTCTCAGCCGTTAGCAAGAAACAGGATATCTACGACACCCCTTACTAACTCCTTGTATTTCTTATTTTTGCAAGGGAAAAATCCCTAACTCAAAACACAACTCCCTGCTCAATTTTGCAGTGCGTAAAATTACTCATAACTTTAGCTCCCACCAAATTTTTTCCACATTTTTTTAAAGTTTTCAACACCTTTTTTTAAAGGAAAACATTATCAAATTTATAAAGCTAAAACGTTAAACCAATAATTAATATTTATCAACATAAACAATTAAATACCACCGCAATACACAACAACAAAAAAGTATCAAAATTCATAAGACACTAATAATGCGAAGTTTAAGTCTTTCTTGTTTTTTAAACTTCCTTTCATAGTTAAATCCAAACCATATAACGGCAATTATTGTTGTCTTATAGAAACGAGGCGCTCAATATCAATAACCTCGGCTAACATGGCAAATGGAATTATGCACAAATAACAAGATATAAGCGGAGAATTTCAGGCAAACGCGAAAAAAACGTCCTACAGAAGCCACTAAATTACCATTAGGTTGCAACCTCTTACATCGGCGCTATCGAATCGACCCGAAATCGCAAACGAGCCATCGCCAAAAACGTTCCCAAGGTCGGATGTCTGCAGGAAACAGCATGAATAGATGTTTGCAAGATCAATAATATTGATTGCTCCATTGCCGGTCGAACATACCGTAAGCGGATCGTTGGTCTCGCGAACAAGCACCCTCATTGTAGAACTGCACCTATACATACCGTTACCTAACGAATACGCCTGCGACAGAAGTTCTGTCATACCATATTCAGAATGTATGGAATCAACGCCAAATGATTGCTTGAGTATCTCGTGAAGTTCTGAACGAACGATTTCCTTCCTTCTGCCCTTCATGCCTCCTGTTTCCATTACGATGCCATGGTTCATGTTCAAATGATATGCCTCGGCAAAGTCGAGAAGGCCAAAACTAACTCCAATAAGAATATATTTCGAGCCGTCGGCTTCCAACTGCAATATGCGGTTTTTTAGTTCTTCGTGGTCATGTAGGAAAAATCCGCTCAGCTTATTGCCCGACAATTTTATAAGTTCATCGACCATATACACAAGACTGGAGCCGCTCCTCTCTAGATATGCCGGAAGCAATCCCATAATGCAATATTCATTGGGATCACCGTAAAATTGTCTGAAGCCAGATAAAAATGCACGTCTATATATTTCGGCATCGACTACAAAATGACTTGACGGCACCGAACCTGTTGTGCTGCTCGATGTAAACACAACTTCGGCCGGAGCATCTCCGCACACAACCCTATGCGTCTTGAACATTTCAACTGGCAGGTAAGGAATCTCCTCAACCCGTCTTATTGCTGACGGATCCACTTGCAAATATGTACAATACTCGCGGTAAACAGGATTTGCTTCATACTGAAAACGAAATGCCTGCATGGCCAAGTCATCAAAAGACCTGCTATTCCCGAATAAATCTGCACTATATCTCTTAATGTCAAAACACATAGGAACAATAAATATGTGGCTGGCAAAATTATTTAGTTTTTACCATTTTGCGAAATTTATTTCCACACATCACAAGTTGCTGAAAACAAATACATTAAACAAAACAAGCGCTCATGTTGGCACTATGTTGCGACAACGTGTTTCGCATCATTATAACTGACATCAAAATGTTGAAAAAAAAAATTATAGCCCATACATTATTATTATTAGATAAATAATTTTGTCTATTTGTAAAAACATCATAATATGAAAATTAGATTTTTCAGTGTAATTATTGCAATGTTCCTTGTTTCAGGGGTATTTGCGCAGGAATATACAAATGAGAAGCTCTACTACAAGAACGGCAACGTCAAGGAGGAAGGCACCTTGTACCTTGGCCTTCGCTTCGGCACATGGACATTTTACACTCCCGAAGGGAAAATAGCCGCTACTACCGACTTCTACAAGGATATGCTTCACGGAGAAAACACGACATTCTACGAAAACGGCAACAAGCACGAGATGTACAACTATAGGGCTAACAGCCGTCATGGTGCATGCGAGGAATATTACGAAAACGGCAATATTAAACTTAAGGGTTTCTACAACACCAATGTCCGCGACAGCATCTGGCAATTGTTCTACGACAATGGAAATCAGCAGTCGGAAGTCATTTACGACATGGGTAAGATTGTCAGCATCAACAAGTTCTACACTCGCGACGGCAAACAGACCGTTACCAACGGAAACGGTTCTATGATAAGTTACTACGACAGTGGGGCTAAAAATTCGGAAGGCAGCCTGAAAAACGGTGTCGAAGATGGCAAATGGTCGTACTACCACGAAAATGGAAAGAAAAAATCGGAAGGGGACTTCACCTCTGGTGAACGCACGGGACTATGGAAGGAATGGTACGACAACGGACAGCTGAAAACCGAAATCAACTACGAAAATGGGCTCAACACATTCTGGACACGCTCCGGTGTCAAGGAAATGGAAGGCATAATGGTCAACGGAATGCGCGACAAGACATGGACCTATTGGTATCGTTCTGGAAAAATCCGCAGTGTCAACAACTACAAAATGGACATCCGCGACGGAATGCAGACAAAATACTACGAAAACGGACAGAAGGAATCTGAGATGACCTACATTGACGGAAAACTAAATGGCGAAGCACACTTCTGGCTCGAAAACGGACAACCAGACATCGACGGCAACTTTGTCGACGACCTTCAGGACGGCCGCTGGACATACTGGCGCAAGGACGGACAGAAAGGCAACGAAGGCAACTACTCGAAAGGTAAGATGGACGGCCGCTGGACATACTGGTATTCGAACGGTCAGGTTTGGAAAGAAGTTGACTACACCGCTGGCGTAAGGTCGGGAGCATGGAATATTTATTTCGAAAACGGAGTTAAATTCCGCGTCGGACAATACGACAACGATCTTGAAACCGGACTTTGGACTGAATGGAACGAAGAAGGCACTATGGTTTTGCGAGGCAACTACGTCAATGGCATTATGCAGGGCAAATGGGAAGCATGGCATCCAAACGGAAACAAGAAATCTGTAGTTGAATACACCGACGGAATTCTCGGCGGCAAAAACTATTTCTGGTTTGAAAACGGAAAACCGCAGTTCGAGGAGTCGTACAAAATCATAGATGCCAAGGAAAACAGCGGCGACAACAAGAAAACATCTGTTCTCCACGGCGAATACAAGAACTTCAACATCCGTGGCGTAGAGATGATTAGCGGCACATATAATCTTGGCAAGCGCAATGGCAAATTCACATATCGCAATGCAAATGGAGGTATTATTAAGGTTGAGAACTACAAGAACGACAAGCCGGAAGGGAAATGGCAGGAATTCTACGATTTTGGCGGCTTGCAAACCGAAACCAACTATCGCGACGGAATGAAGGAAGGCAAATTCACACGTTACGACCAGCGCGGAAACATTACTTTCCAGTCCAAATTCCTAGGCAACCGTCAGGTGGAGATTATTGTCGACGACAACCCTAACCTGCCTGCCAACAAGCAAAAGGCACAACAGTCGCAACAGGCAAGACCACAAAACACAAGAAGCGGAGGTTACAGATAACAAATGGTTTGAATGCTGACGCGTTTCAATGGCTGGCTCCGTTTGAAATTGTTTCGTTCAACTTTTCAACATTTCAACTTTTCAACATTTCAACATTTCAACTTTTAGAAACAATTTAAAAACATCATAAACAAAATGACACAGGAAGATTTATTCAAGAAAATCGTATCGCATTGCAAAGAATACGGATTCATATTCCAGTCGTCGGAACTTTACGACGGATTGAGCGCAGTTTACGACTACGGACAGAACGGCGTTGAACTAAAGAACAACATCAAGGAATACTGGTGGAAGGCAATGGTTCAGATGAACGAAGAAGTTGTCGGCATCGACTCGGCAATTTTCATGCACCCTACTATCTGGAAGGCATCAGGACACGTTGACGCATTCAACGACCCATTAATCGACAACAAGGACTCGAAGAAACGCTATCGCGCCGACGTTCTTATCGAGGACCACATGGAAAAGTACAACGAAAAGATAAACAAGGAAGTTGAGAAGGCTCGCAAGCGTTTCGGCGAAGCATTCAACGAGGAACAGTACCGCACCACAAATCCACGCGTACTCGAATATCAAGCTAAAATCGACGCAGTAAAGGCTCGCTTCGTTAAGGCTTTGGAAGACAATGACCTCGAGGGAATCCGCCAAATTATCATCGACGAAGGAATCGTATGTCCTATTTCGGGAACTAAGAACTGGACAGAAGTTCGACAGTTCAACCTTATGTTCGACACCAAGTTAGGTTCTGTTGCCGAAGGCGCAAACACAATATATCTTCGTCCCGAAACTGCACAGGGTATTTTCGTAAACTACCTCAACGTACAGAAGACCGGCCGCATGAAACTTCCATTCGGTATTGCACAGATTGGTAAGGCATTCCGTAACGAAATCGTTGCTCGTCAGTTCATTTTCCGTATGCGCGAATTCGAACAGATGGAAATGCAGTATTTTGTAAAGCCAGGCACCGAACTCGAATGGTTCGAAAAATGGAGAGAAAAACGCTTGAAATGGCACAAGGCTCTTGGCATGGGCGACAACAAATACCGTTGGCACAAGCACGACAAACTTGCCCACTATGCAAATGCAGCTTACGATATCGAATTCGACTTCCCGTTCGGCTTCAAGGAAATTGAAGGTATCCACTCACGTACAAACTTCGACCTTTCACAGCATCAGCAGTATTCCGGCAAGAAAATCCAGTACTTCGACAACGAGACAAACGAAAGCTTTGTTCCATACGTTATCGAAACCTCTATCGGTCTCGACCGTATGTTCTTGTCAATAATTTCGACAGCATACTGCGAGGAACAAGTTGGTGACGAAACTCGCGTTGTTCTTCGTATTCCGGCTCCGTTGGCACCAGTTAAGGTTGCTGTTCTTCCTTTGGTTAAGAAGGACGGTTTGCCAGAATTGGCAGAAAAAATCATGGACAAGTTGAAATACAACCTCAACTGCCAGTACGAAGAAAAAGATTCTATCGGCAAGCGCTATCGTCGTCAGGATGCAATTGGAACACCTTTCTGCATTACAGTTGACCACCAGTCGCTCGAAGACGGAATGGTAACTCTCCGTCACCGCGACAGCATGGAACAAGAACGCGTAGCAATCGACGACATCGAACGTATCGTCACCGAAAAGTGCGACATCAAGAATTTGCTCAAGCAGTTGGCATAAGATAACTTAAGCAAAACGACATATAAATCCCCGCAATTAATTAACAATTGTGGGGATTTTTGTAAAAAAATCTCCTTATCAATGAGTATATTTGATACTGAAAATAAATTTTAATTATGTATCGAGGCGAAATAACATTCCGCTGCACAGAATGCGGAGAAAAATTCAAAGCACCAGACATTGAATACCATGCTACCGCGCTTTCGATGCCACAGCCATGTCCCAAATGCAATAGCATAAGGACTATACCATTTACATTATTCTCATTTATGAGCAAATCCATGTATAAAGACATTTGGGAACAAATGGAAAAAGATAGCAAATAATTACAAATCAAACTTTTAAACCATGAACGAATTAGAACCTAGAGATGACGAAAAAAAAGGAATGGGCGTAGGCGACTGGATTTGGGTAGTAATCTGCGCATTGTATGCAATTTCACCTATAGACCTGGTGCCCGATGCAATACCCGTTGCCGGCTGGATTGACGACATTTTGATTGTAGTACCTGGCGTACTTAATGCAATTCAGCAAAGTGTAAACAAGACAAACGAGCATCTTGCAAAAATTATCAAGATTCTAAAATGGTTAGTGCTTGTTGGCGGTGCAATCGTTATTGCCATTCTAGTGCTTGTTGCCGTATTAATAACAAAAGGATGTAGTGCTTAAAAAATAAATATTTACGATTTACGATTGCCGTTTTTGATGTCATACGGAATTTATTTCAGCATATGTTACTATGATCCTGCCCTTCGATACTTCGACTACGCTTACTTCGACCCTTCGACTCATTTCGACTTCGCTCAATGCATCGCAGGGAGCGAAGCTCAGGAAGCAGTTCAGGATGACCTAACGCAGAAACAAGTTCAGAAAATTCTGTTTTCCCTACTTATACAATTTGTACATTCCGCTTATCTGTCGCTTTATTTCTTTGCGGAATTTATCGGGAGCAAGCACCTCCACCATATCTTCCATCGAGAGCAGTTCCATCAAAAAATCGAAGGACGGAACCATGTAGTACGAAAAAATTGAATACTCATCTTTTGTTTCTGTTTCCTTCTGCGACGAATGCAGAGGAAGTGTGCGTATATGTCCGCGCTGCTCGTCGAGAACCTTGATTTTCACCAGTTCTGGTTTCTCTCCCCCACCGACAATACCATATAGCGGTTCAAAATATTCCTTTGCATCGAAACTTTTGGGAACCTTGAATTTCTTGTCGGTACTGAGCATCGACATCACGCGGTCGAAAGCATAACATTTCAGTTTCTTGTCTTTTGAGTTCTTGCCAAACACATACCATCTCTGCTTGAAACATTTTATGCAATATGGCTGCAACCTGAATGTAAACGGCTTGTCGTCAAGAAATTTCTGGTAGGTAACTTCGAGTTCGGTATTTGCCCGCATAGCATCAACCACAGTCTTTACATATTGCTGTCCGCCAGGTATTTCATCAAACAGAATCCTGTCGCGCATATCCGAACATTCGAGCAGCAGGTTGTTTATCGACAATGAACTAAGGAGCCAGTTACGGAAACCTTCGAAATTTAGTTCTTCTTCGGCAATGTAGTAACCGCGAGCCTTGTCGTACTGGATATCAATGCCAAACATATCGGCAATCGCATCCTTGTGATTGAAGAACGTGCGCTGTGCCAGTTTTGTTCCATCTTCGTTCAATGCGCTTCTGTTCCACTCGCGCTGTAAATCGTCGAACTGAATATATTTGTAACGCTGTATAGTGTCAATCAGCCACACATACCTATTGAAAAAATTTCTTGCCATATTGTTTCTTCTTTAAATTCAGCGCAAAGGTAAAATACCGCATTGCCAAAAACAAGCAGTGTAAAAAGATTTTTTAATTGACAATTAACAATGGATAATGTACAATGGCTATTTTCGATAATGCACTGCGAAAATACAAAAAAATTCCTCACTGCCGAACTTTGGCAATCTGCACCCCTACCTTTGCTTCGAGAAAAACAAAGGACAATGGTACGAATATTATTAGCAATATTGATAATTGGTGCGCTTGCAAGTCTGATTGCAATGGCGCTGAAAGGAAGAATCGTCTCCGCCGACAAGATTTACCGCCAGTCGCGCAAGGCATTGGCAGACGAAGGTTACCGCACCGAAAAGGTGGAGGGACTAAATTATATGTGGATTGGTAGCAACCCTGTGATTTATAGTATCGACCCTATGGAAGACACCAACTTGCTGAGGTTGCGGTTTTATATTGTCGAGGAATTTGATGGACTCGAAGATGTGAACCGCGAAGGAATGGTCGTCATTGCCAACAATCTCAACCTTGAATATGGAATGTCGTTCTTCATCGACTTCGACGAACCTAACTCGATAAGCATGACCTACGAGGCGCGAATCCGCAACATCGACGACTTTATGGCGGAAACAAAACGCTTCATTGAAATGCACAATGCCGCCGAAGATTATGTGAAACTATCGATGCCAGCACTTATGGAAGAGTTTTCTTTAGTGGTTGACAACGAAGGAATTGGATTTAAAATAGCGAAAGGATAGTTAACTTATTAATAACCATTTAAAAACTAATGTTATGATTAAAGATTTTGAGTATGGTCCATACGATGAGGACGATTATGATGATGATTTTGAAACTGGGTATGTAATTGGTTCGCTTATCGGCGAAGCTCTTGGAAGTTTGTTCGGTGATGACGATGATTAATTTAAGCGGATTGTTATGGAAAAGAATTTAGAAAAAAGAGAGAATTACGACTTGACGAAAGGAAAGTTCCCCGAAGAATTGAAACCTTTTGAGAAAGGAGTAGGTCCAGCGGTTGCCGTTGGCAAGGCAGCAGGCAATTTTGTGTCGGACCTTATCGACGGCATAGTTGACCTATTTTGCGATGATGACAAAGAAAGCAATGAAGTAAACAGTTAGTAATTAACATTAAACAAATTTAGTATGGGCAATAGATTAGAACCGATAAGAAAAATTTTGCAGGACTATTCGCTGCAGCAAATTGAGGAACAGATAATACATTATAGAAATTGTCCCTTAAATGTTGAAAGTGAAACAATTACTTCGTTTATGCAAATGCGAAAGGACATAATCAACCATAATGTGCTTCAGCATCAGGAGGAGATTCTGCCCGACATAATTGCCTACAACGACGCACTGATTGAGGCATTGCGGATAACTTACGAAAAATATCACATTGTTTACGAAGCCAACAAAGCCCTTGGCGAAGACATAGAAGTCCATGGTAAGTGCCTTTTAGGTAAAGACTACCCTAAACTGCATCCGCTGCAAGATAGCGACCGCGATGAACTTTGGTGGGCATTGTGGGATTCTCAATATGCTGGTTGGGATAGTTGCGTGGCTGGTTGGGTGGTAAGTCCATACGATAGTTTCGACGTTTTCATAGGCAAGCGTAGTCGTTGTAAACATGACTCGGATATTTGGACGAAGAATTGGAACGCAGGTCTCGATGAAGAACTTACCAAGAATTTGCACTTGACCCTCCCGTTTAGTCAAATATTCCTGAAAAGCAATTTTGCCATAACCGATTTCATCTATTGCCGTGACTTTTATCACGAAATTACTGTAAAGATAAATTATTGAATAACAAGAGTATAAACATTTAAACTTAATTGAAAATGAAAAAGTTATTAGTATTACTGATGTTCGTGGCAATATGTGCCACAGCATTCTCGCAAAGTATTTCACACATCGAGAATAAAAACCACTTCTACCGCATCTACAACGAAAAAAATGTGGAGGTTAAAGCCGTTGGCGACTATGTTGGAACTTTGGTAGGACATGGCAGCAAGTTCTTCATCGTGGTAAAGAACGGGTTCTACGACCTGTATGACATGCAAGGTCACAAGTATAAATCAATTTCCACTACAGTGGGCGATATTGTTTCCGTTTCGGGCGACACCTTCGTCGTGAGGAAGAACGGATATACTACTGTTTACAACAGCAAGGGAGAGAAAATAAAACAATAACGATTAAAAACATTTGAATATGAGTTCTGATTTCATTAAAGCCGGTCTAAAGGCACTGGCAGCAATAGCAGCGGTGGTTGCAGGCGGCACGCTTGCCAAGAAAGCCCACGAAGATTACAAGCGAGGCAAGGAATTGCAAGAAAGCAGTAGCAAAAAGACGGAAAAGATAACAGCGTAGGGGCTTCGCCCGTTTCAATGGCTAAAGCCGTTTCTGTTGAGACGCGCCATGGCACGTCTTTACAATGGCTACGCTGATTTGATGGCTAAAGAAGACCTGTCTAGGCAGGCTGGGCTGTTCGACTGTTAGCCTATGAGACTGCTGTTCAAACATTTGTTTTTCTCAGTTGCCACATGGCAACGGCAGTCCACAAAAGCGGTATGCCATAGCTTCGTTGCAAGGTTGGAAGATTTTGGAAATAGTTTCGGTAATCGGTAATGGAGCGTGGCATACTGGTGGACTGTAAAGAAAGAAAAATTACAACTTATCGCAACCGCTGTTGCGGTAATGTGGGTTGCGATTGCTGGTAAGATGTTGTAAAACAATATGTTTCTATACTCAAGGTTTATTGACTACAAAAAATCTTCAAATCTTTTAGTGACTTGCGATATAATTCTTTCAGAATAACACCTCTGTTTCTTTCCTGCATAAGGAAAACTCTAATTTGTTTTTACACGAACGCTTTCAGCTCTTCGGCAAATCTATTAAATGTGAATCCAATGCTTCTCAATCCCTCGGCTATTTTGTTGTATTCCTCCGATGTGAAGTTCTTTTCTCCATATTTTCTGCGGTTGAACCAGTCGGACCTTTTGTGCAAAATCTCTCTAATTATATAGTCCCAATCCACTGTATTTACGGTTCTTGCATAAATATCGCGCAGAGCCACAAGTTTATCTTTGATTGAAATTTTATATTCTATCGGATCCAACTGTTCATGCAGTTGCTTCCAATCCTTTTTCGCTGCGACATTGCAATTTGGATTCTTCTTCAGTGATTCGACTGTTAATTTTTGCAGTTTCAACCTCAAAGGTTTACTTTGCCGTTCCAGCTCGTTTATTTCTGCTTGTTCCTCTGGGCTTAATACTGCACCTTTAATGTGAGCACATTCTATTTCTTCGGCACATTCAAGAACCAAACGCCCATATTTATTCATGGACGACACGATTTTTTCGAACTGCAATTTCGTGAATCCGCCTGTTTTCCTGCCGCTTATCTCGTGACTAAGCTTGTCTAGAAAAATGTCAGGTTTATTTGGTGAAACTATATTAATTAAAGCTGGTTCAAAATAGGATTTACCTTTAAGAGTGTCAATCGCTTCCTGTAAAATTTCTCCTCTATTCCTTGTTTCCATTAGAAATAATTTTAATATCGTTGTTGTCCGCCACTCAGTCAAGAATTGACGGACATTTTTTTAGTTTACACTTTCGCAGGTTTTGCAAATTCCAATAATGTTATTTAAAAATCCTCCAATTTCTGTCATGCAATTGCGAATGAAATTTTGCATTCCTCTTTTGCCATAACACTCCTTTGCAATGTTAAGCTTTTGCATAGCCTTTAGCGCATCGGATTCGATATTGGCAATCGGATTATATTGCTGGCATTTGCCATAACAATAATTCCGATTTTGTTTTTTACTAAAAGCAATCGTCCATTGAATCAATGAAGAATGCTTATTTTTAAACATATATATATCTGTCCTCATCCCATATACGCGACATTGCATATATTTTGTAGGACATCGGCACAAAAGTACAATTTCTTTTTGATGTCCAAGCATTGTAACTCGTTTATTTTCAATAATTTTTAGTAAAACTTTTTCATAGGGCTGAAAGCCTTATATTATTTGGGGTGCAGGAGAAAATTCTGATGGCTAACGGTCGAACAGGCTTACAGGCTTATAGGCTAACAGTCTAACAGTCAGACAGACAGACTGCAAGACTGGTCTTCTGCAAGACAATTAAAAAAATCGTAAATCGTACTTCGTAAATCGTAAATTATCTTTATCTTTGAGGAAAATATAAAGAGTGCGTTTTGGCGTGCTTTGCCGATTGGAAGAAGTCTGGAAGCTTTTTACGAGTAATCGCGCAGAGAGTCCGAAAACCGTACGCGACCTATCATGGGCGTGGACTGCTTTCTTCTTTTTGCGATTACAGGTTTTCCAGAGCCTTTCCAACCGAAATGAAAGAGAGTTGGAACACGCTCATTTTTATAGAAGAACGAATGATTACGAAAAGCAGAAATATAAACGGAGTTGCCGAAAAGCCGAGAAAGTGAGTAGGGGAATTAAAAAATTAAATTACGATGGCAGCAAAAAAAGACAAACTTCCCAAAAATACTTCCCCCAAAGAGGTATTAAAAGCGACTTTATTTAAAACTGATGGAAACATAAAAATACTGATTGTTTCCGAGACCGATTACTCAAATATACTTTCCAATAGTTCTAAATTATTCAATAGCCATATTGAATCTATGGGTGTATTTGAGACTAAACGCATTGATGATTTATTGGAATTATTGAAACCAGATGTACTTTTAAGCGAAACGGGAAACGATCTTAACCTTAAAGCAATTAAATCATCAGAATTATCAGACGAAATCATTGGCGTGCAGCTTGTTAACTACAACGGAAATCTAATATTATGGTATGAAGACATAGATGATATAAAATTAAAGTCTTATTTGACATTATCTTTGCTAATAAACCATCCATACGAAATAAAGAATAAATTAGGCATAGACTAATGAACGAAATCAATAACATATTATCCACTTTAGGCAGAAAAGTCACTAATAATAGCAAGGGCAATGAAATATATTATCGTGGTTTTATAAACTGCACATGGAAAGATGAGCCAGCAATATATAGAGGCCACTTGGAAAGAGAAAACCTATTTGTAGAAAAGGCAGTGTGCAATTATCCCGATGAATTTTCCAATGCCCATACGATAGACATTTTAACTCAACTGCAGCATTATGGATGTCCGACCCGTATGCTCGATGTTACTTCAAACTTTTTGGTGGCATTATTCTTTGCTTGCGGCGGTTTGGAACAAGTAGTTGACAAAAAGGCTTTAGAGGAAAATGAATACACAGATGGTTTAATCAGAATTTACAAAGTAGGAAAGGACAAAATCAAGTCGATAGATAGCGAAACTGTTACACTAATTGCCAATATCTCAAGGTTAGAATATACAGGCAAAACTTTCGGCGAACTTCCTTGGAAATGTGAACGCGATTTAGGCGTATGGCAAACAGATGATGACCTTGTTGTACAAAATGCTAAGGATGTAAATAGTGTGATATTTGTAAAAACACGGCAGAATAATCCTCGCGTTCGTGCACAATTTGGCAGTTTCTTTCTTTTCGGCGGATTAGATGGAATTAAAGGAATTGAATGCGCCCATTGTCTGCGAAGTCGAAAAGTTACAAAAAAGAGATTGGATTTGCCAAAAGATTATGTAATGGATGAAATAAAAATACCAGCAAACTATAAAGAGAAAATTCGTAATGATTTAAAAACTTATTTTGGAATTTCTTATCAGACATTATGTCCTGAAAAACAAGATTTTATAAAAACAATTGTAAATTATTAAAAGTATATTATGGGATTTTGGGAATTTTTAGGAGATGTTGCAGAAGGTGCATTAGAATATCAAAGTATAGTTGCCAATGAAAATGCAGAATATGTAGATAAAGGGATACGCTGTTATAAAAATGGCAATTACAATGAAGCGTTTAGGTACTTTAAAATGGCTGCAGAACGTAATAATTCAAATGCAATGTACAACCTTGCGCTATGTTACAGATATGGTGAAGGTACTGATATGGATTATGAGGAAGCTGTTTATTGGTATAGAAAAGCCGCAGAAAAGGGCGTTTCTGGCGCAAAAGAAGCTATTGATGAAATAGGAAGTGATACAGGTTGCCTCATACAGAAGGATGATTTGTTTGCTATTCGCAAAGGATACATAACAAAATTTTCGTTGTCAAATGTGTCATATTCATGGAATGGTAATAATTATACCGATAGAAAAGTTACAATAAAGATTGGAAGACTGCAAAACGAATCAGCACATCATAGTGGTTCTGTAAAATTAATGTTTTGGTATTGTAAAACAGCATATAATGGAGACCATTTGGATGGTACTCTAATGGCAGAAGATGTATATAGTTCGAGTGGAAGCAGAGGTAATTGTTACGGATGGAGCGATATAGAGTTCGTAATGGACATGGACGGCAATCCACCAACTGGAGATTATTTTCCTATTCTTACTGTAAACGAATTGGACGAGGATGGTTCATGGTATATTGTGGGATATTGTAATTTTGATAAAAAACAACACTGGAATCAAGAAGAAGAAATTATGAGTACAGATGAATTAACTTCGTTGGCAGAAGAACACTGGAACAACGAAGAGTATGAAGAAGCTGCTGAATTGTATCTTGAAGCAGCAGAACAAGGTGATGCTTATGCGCAATATGCGATTGGATTTTGCTATGACAATGGAACCGGTACAAATCAGGACTATCGTAAGGCGTTAAAATGGTATCGAAAGGCTGCTGAACAGGAAAATGCTGATGCACAATATAGTCTTGGATGTTGCTATTTGCTTGGAAATGGCGTAGAAAAATGTGAAAAAGAAGGTGTTCGTTGGTTTAGGAAAGCAGCAGAACAAGGGCATGCAGGCGCGCAATGCGCTCTTGGCTATTGTTATGAAAAAGGCATTGGCATTGAACAATCGTACAATGAAGCCGTAAAATTGTATAGAATGGCAGCTGAACAAGGGTATGCAATTGCTCAAAACAATCTAGGTGCTTGTTATGGAGAAGGCCATGGCGTTGAACAATCTTACACAGAAGCTTTAAAATGGTATAATAAATCTATTGAGCAGGAATGTGATGTAGCATATGCAAATCTTGGAGAATACTATGAAAAAGGGAATGGGGTACCAAAAGATTACAACAAGGCTCTTGAGTTTTATAATCTAGCATTTGAAAAAGGATATGAAAATGCAAAAGAAGGGATTGACAGGGTTTCTGCAATATTAAATGGTGGCAATGTAGAATCAACCGCAACGCATTCCGACAATGAGCAGGAATACATTGAAACTCTAAAGGAAATCATTGCAGACGATGGAGAAATAACGGACAGAGAACGTCGTTTGCTTGAAAAATTACGCACAAAACTTGGCATTTCGGAAAGCCGCGCAAAGGAACTGGAAGATGCACTTGCCAATCCTTCGCTTACAGCCGAGGAGCAGGAATATTTGGACGAATACAAGTCAATAGCTGCCGATGGCAAAATTACCGACAAGGAACGCAAGTTGCTCGATAAAATCCGAAAGATGTCGGGAATAAGTGAAGAAAGAGCAAGAGAAATAGAAAAGATGGCATAAAGCAGAATTCTTTGAGGAAAGTCATACCGGCTTTCCTCTTTTTTTTGCTTTTTCTATACCTCATTTCAATAATAAATAATATTTTTGCATCGCCAATCGAATTGTAACAGCGGTTACAGTAACGGCGGTTGCAATTGTAAAATATTGTAAATTATGAAATTCTACGATAGAGAGATAGAGACGGAGACTTTGAAAGGTATTGAAAAGAGGTCGGCAACATACGCACAGATGACAGTGGTAACAGGAAGACGGCGGATTGGAAAGACATCTTTGATTAGGCATTCGTTTGCCGAGATTCCTTTCGTTTATTTCTTTGTAACACGCAAGAGCGAAGCCATGCTTTGTGCCGAACTTTGCGAGAATGTGCGCTATGTACTGAATGAGGATATTGGAGATTTCTCATCGTTTTCAAGGCTTTTCAATGCGATAATGAACCTATCCAAGCGCATTAACTTCACATTGGTGCTCGACGAATTTCAGAATCTAAACTATGCCAATCCTGCCCTTTTTTCCGACATCCAGAATATTTGGGATGCCAATAAGGACGACAGCAAGCTGAATCTTGTGCTTTGCGGTTCGGTTTACTCGATGATGACAAAGATTTTCGACGATTCCAAGGAACCTCTATATGGCAGGGCAACCAGTCGAATAAATTTGAAGCCTTTCAAGATATCTACCATGAAAGAGATACTTGCCGATGGAAATCCCAACTTTACTTCCGACGACCTTCTTACGCTTTATATGCTCACTGGTGGTGTTGCAAAGTATGTTGAGCAGTTGGTCATGGACAATGCTTTTACAAAAGACGATATGATTCGTTCGGTTTTTTCGTTCGGGTCGTACTTCATTACCGAAGGCTATGAAATGCTCCGCGATGAATTCGGCAAGGAATATTCCAATTATTTTTCCATACTTCAGGCTATTGCCGATGGAAATACGGAACGTGGCAACATCAAGAATGTTACGGGAATTGAGCCAGGCGGTTACCTTGACAAACTAGAAAAAAACTACAACCTGTTGAATCGGCACAGAGCCTATATGCAGTCGCCAAACACCCACAGTGTGAAATATTTTATTCGCGATAACTTTCTGACATTTTGGTTTAGATTTGTTCATAAGTATCGGAGCGCCATCGAGATAGGTAATCTTGAATATGTGCAGGACAAGGTATTTGCCGACTATGATACATTTTCGGGATTTGTGCTTGAACGTTATTTTCATCAACTTTATGCCGAAAAGGGTTGCTACAACATTGTTACAAACTATTGGAAGGGTGGTGGTAATGAAATAGATATGATTGCAGTTAACGAAGTTGACAAGCATTTGGTCGTGGCCGAATGTAAGCGACAAGCAAAACGAATAAACCTTAATACACTAAAGGACAAGGCTGTTGACATAGTCGCCAAGCACCGCAATTGGAACATTGAGTTCGTTGGACTTTCGCTTGAGGATATGTAATGTCGTTACTGTAATGGCGGTTGCAAATATAAAACAGAGTTGTTGCCACGCTATCGTATAGTCTTGGAAATTTCCTGAAACAATTTTCTCCATTGCTAAGTTTTGGCAATTTGAAGTGATATTTTTGTAATGAATTTAAAAACGCACGAATTATGATTAGAGGAAAAAGAATATTCAAATGTACCGAATGTGGCGAAAAATTTCGCGCAGACGATATTGAACTGAACGCCACTGTGCTTTCGGTTCCACAGCCTTGTCCACACTGCCAGAGCATAAGGACTATGCCGTGGGGATTCATGTCGTTCCTGAGCAAGTCAACTTACGAAGATATTTGGAAACAAATGGAAGAAAGGAAATAGATATGTCAGGTTATTTAGAAGAAAAAGAAGAATCACACGTTGGTGCGTGGATTTGGGCAGTGCTTGGGGTAATATATGCAATATCGCCAGTCGACCTGTTGCCCGACGTAATTCCCGTTGCAGGATGGGTTGATGATATACTGATTACAGTAACTGGCGGTCTTAATCTTATCCAGTCGTACCTTAAAGAATCCAACGAGCACCTCGCGAAGATTGTCAAGGGCATTAAGTGGGTTCTGATTGTGCTTGGAATTTTAATCATCGCAATAATTGCACTCGTGGTGGTCGGAATTGTAAATTTGTTTGCATAAATCTATTGGTTATAATTTCAATAATTCAAAGTTTATGGTTGTTTGAGGTGGTTTATAAGTTTGAAATGGTCTAACAACCTCAAACAATCCGAAACAACTTCAAACAACCTCAAACAATATTAAATCACACTTAGATATGTTATCAACCTTAGAAAAAATGACACTAAAGCTTCGCACCGGCTGGTCGCCGGCAATTGTTGACTACATCCGCGACATGGACGAAGCAAATGTGTATATTTCGGCAGGATTGAAGGAAGGTCGTGTCAACGGCAAGGCCGCCCTGCTTAACCCAACAATAGTCGGCGAGGCATTCAACTGCCGCAACTGGTACGGCAAAAAACACCCAGATTATTGGGACTGGTGCAATGCCGACCTTATGGGCGAAGGCTACCCTCCACACGATGAAAATGGCGACCCATTCGAGCTTCATCACATCGGACAGCAACCCAACTCACCACTTGCCGAACTAACAGCCGCACAGCACCACGATAACGGCAATTTTCAGGCACTTCACCAGTTCGACGAATATTCTACCATCGAACGCGATGAGTTCGAGAAGGAACGCGAAAAGCACTGGATGGCGAGGTTCCAGGATTTCAAGGACTGCTACGATAAAATGTAATAACTAAATAACTGCCGGTTAGCCGCAACAAAAAAGGGTCGTCCAATGGACGGCCCTTCGTATTATCACCTACCTAAAAAATTTCAATTATTTTACCTTGTTGCAGATTGCTGCAAATGCTTCAGGATTGTTCATGGCCAAATCAGCAAGAACCTTGCGGTTGATGTCGATATTGTTAGCATGAAGCTTACCCATTAATTGAGAATAACTCAAACCATTTAGACGAGCGCCTGCGTTGATTCTCTGAATCCACAATGCACGGAATTCTCTCTTTTTGTTTTTTCTGTCTCTATAAGCATAAGCAAGACCTTTTTCGTATGCGTTCTTTGCTACGGTCCAAACCTTACCTCTTGCTCCAAAATAACCTCTAGTCTGAGAAAGAACTTTTCTTCTTCTGTTTCTAGCGGCAACTACGTTTACACTTCTTGGCATAATCTTAAAATTTGCGAACGTTAGCGTCCTTTTGATCGGAACTTGCGGCTAAACGTTCTGGTTCATAATTTAATTTTCATTCGTGTCGTATGGAAATTATTTCATTCCAAGCAACAACTTTACAGATTTTTCCTTGTTTTCAGCTACTGTTGTGTAGTGAGCAAGTTCTCTTTTGCGCTTTGTAGCCTTCTTTGTCAAGATATGGCTCTTAAAAGCATGTCTTCTTTTGATTTTACCGGTACCAGTCAAGAAAAATCTTTTCTTAGCTCCGGAATTAGTCTTCATCTTTGGCATTGTTCTAAATTTTTTAAAGTTATTATTTCTTTTTAGGTTTTGGTGATATCACTATTTGCATTTTCTTTCCTTCTAGCTTTGGCATCTGGTCAATCTTGCCATATTCCTCAAGGTCGTTTGCGAGCTTCAGAAGAAGGATTTCTCCCTGCTCCTTATAAACAATCGAACGTCCCTTGAAAAATACGTATGCCTTTACCTTGTCGCCTTCTTCCAGGAATTTCTTTGCATGGTTCAACTTGAAGTTATAGTCGTGGTCGTCGGTCTGCGGTCCAAAACGCAATTCCTTGATGACAATCTTCTGTGCCTTGCTCAGCAATTCCTTCTGCTTGCGCTTCTGCTGGTAGAGAAACTTTTGATAATCGATAACCCTGCAAACCGGTGGATCTGCTGTTGGAACGATTTCAACTAGGTCCATTTCAAGCTGTTCTGCCATCTCAATGGCTTCCCTTATGCTATAAACACCCGGTTTCTCGACATTATCGCCAGTTACACGTACAAATGGTGCGCGAATTGCGCGATTAATTCTGTGGTCGTCTTGTTGATTTTCTTTACCCATATAATTTATTAAAAAACTTTCCTCCTTTTATTAGTCAATATACTTCTTAACTTCGTCGTTTACACGCACAGAAAGCAAAGCCTTACCTTGCTTCAAATTCCTAACGGAACCGTCGTGTAAAACAATCTTTATCATCTTGTTGTTTTATAATCAAAAATTTCGCGCAAAATTATTACTTTTTTTTAGATAAACCCAGATATGAGAAAATAAATTTTACCCCGATTTATAATAGATAAATATTTAATAATCAAATATTTATAACTATTTTTGTATTTTCAGTCGGCACCAACGAGATTCTTTTTCGGTGGCGGAGTGTTCATAATTTGTTAATTTTTTGAGGGAAAAAGAGTTGTGGGAAAACATTTGGGCTTAAAGACTTGATGCCATTCTTGACTTTTAGACTTTTAGTCCCTAGTTTCAATGGCTGTGGCGTTTGATGATAACTAAAGGTTAAAGATTTGATTGTCTGCTTAATAAAATAGTTACTTGAAATAATCGTACAAAAAAATAGGAAAGGAATTAAGAATTGAAACACAGCAAGCTTTGGTGTTAACATATTTCTTGCATTGCTTTTCAAATATGGCTACCTGCGTGAATATGATCTTTTTCTTGGATAGGTGTACCTCCCATCACACAAGTAGTGTGCTTTGGCCACATTCTGCCTTTTGAGCATGTCCCCATTTCTCCTAACTGCTTTCTTATCTTCATCTGTCTTGCCATCATTTATTTGAATAAAATCAAGCCCAGTATAAGACGAGAAAGCAGCTGCCATATACTTGAAACCGCTTTCTGGCTTCCCTTTAACTTTTATACACTCATCCCTCTTCACTGTGTATTTGTAATAGTCTTTGTCTGGTAATAGCTTTGTGTATCTGATGGATTCCACCACAGGATAGTTCACATACATCTTGCCATTTCTCGTTTCGTCATCGAAATACTCAAGCATCACCTCAAGGTTCTTGTTCCATTGTTCAAGAGGAATACTCTTGTTGTGGAAATCATAGTCGAACACAAGAAAAACTTCCGAAAAATCATCTTCATTGTAGCCTCCAAGCTTGTCATCCTCACGTTTCTTTGAGGCCTCCTGCAAAACCCTGAGCAACGACATGTCATTCTTTTTCAGATTCTTATATAAAGTATGAAAGCCTGTATTGTATGTAAATTCAACGATGACTTCATCTTTGTTGAAATACAACTCTTTAAGAGCATTGAAAATGTTGACCTCTCTTTCCTCTCCTTCAAAAACAAACAGTATCATACCTTAAAGCTTAAAAGAATCACCGCGATACAGTTTCTCAATGCTATGCCCCCATCTGAGTTCTTTGTCCGTGCAATCGCAAATGGGCTTAATCAGATTGTTGTTCAGCAGGAAATTACAGTCAGGTCTCAGCAGGTCATTGGTCATCAAACTGGTGTTGTGCGAACTGAGAAACACTTGGCTGTCCAATTTGAAAAGTCTCCTGCATACCTCGAAGGAGAGTTTGAAATGATAGAAAGCGTCAAACTCGTCAATGAAAATGAATTGCGCCTGCATCTTTCTTGTTATCCAAAAATAGAGAAGTTCTAAAGAATTCGTACCTGTAGAGGCAATGCTGTGAAACAAAACGCGATTACCTTCAATTAGGCAAAACAGAAGCTTGTCATTGGGGTCTGGATTGTCAAAATGGAAAACCTGTCCGCTCGTCTCTCGAAGGAATGTCTCAAAATCCTTTGTTAGATTGTTTCGTATGATATACTCATCGACATTTGAGATGTTGGTTTCCAGTCCAATAAACTCCCTGACGTCCAAACATCTGAACCACAGCATCGAATTGGCAAACTTTTGAAGTTAGAACAGATAATGGTCTTCGGGAAATGGTGCCGATGTCAGCAAAAAGTTGACGAAAGAGAAGTTGTTGGCATGGGCGTTCAGATTACGTACAGCCTTCTCGTCAATATTAGGGATGGCCTTGGTGTCAAACTTTACTCCGTGCGAATCCATGCTAAAGACCCCTTTTCGATTTACCGCCAGAGATTCCATCAAAAGATCGCCATTCGCGTTTTTCGAATACGAATAGTCAACGGTTTGTGTACCAAATCTGAAGACATACTTGAATTCCACAGGGTTTTGCGGTTTCCCTGCATAAACAAAATTGTCATAATAATCAGGCTTTTTCCATTTTTGCGACAAATGGTTCACAATGTCAAATATGGACAGACCAAAGTTGGTCTTTCCTGAGCCATTTGGACCATAAATAATCCCATTCTTGACAATGCCGTTTTTTATGGCGTTGGTATTGAACTCATAATTGCTTGATTTAGAAAGATCCCAACTGATTTCTTTTGGAAATCCGCGGAAATTTTTGACGGAAAATTTTATCAGCATAATATTTGACTATTATTTTTACGGCACATAGGTAACAAAATATTGCTAATCCGTAAAAAAATTACGGATGCGGCATTGGGACTATCTAACCATACGATTTGTTGTGCCTTGTGGTTACTGCGATGTACTGAGCCTGCCGAAGTAAGCGACAAGCCGAAATTTGCCATGTCGAAGCATCGAAGTACGGCGTTTGAAAGTTTATGGACTAACACACAGTCTTGCAGTTTGTCAGCCTGTTAGCCTTACATCACTCCCGTTTCCCTGTACTCTTTCGGCGACATACCCGTACAACTCTTGAAGTACCTGCTGAACGTGAGCTGGTCGCGGAAATTTAGCTCTGCGGCAATCTCCTTTATGGAAATGTCGCGTTGTGCAAGCAGTATTTTTGCATTGGCTACTACGATATGCTTTATCATAAGAGATGGTTGATGACCTATATGCTGACGTATAACTTGTGAAAAATAGTTTGTCGAAAGATTTGCTTGTTTCGCATACCATTCAACATCGTGGTGGGTAGCATAATTCTGAGTAAGAGATAAGATAAAATTGTATATCAAAGAAGCGCTATTATCCGTCTTGTGTGGTGAATCATGTTTGTCGTTGAAGTAAAGCGGTATGAATTCAAATCCTGCTGCCTGTTCCAATGATGTTATACTGTGTTGGTGAAAGGTTGATTCTTCTTCGTTCGGCTCGCTGCTGAGCAAATTCTGCTTTGCTTTTATCATATCGACAAAAAACATAAATTTTTCTATCTGCTTTTCATCGAGCTGAATGATAGGATTTTTGAGGATGTCTTTTTTTATTATCTTTTTGAATACATCAGTTGCCAACGAATAAAAAACATCCATGTTGTCGTATATTATTTCCCACTTGCAGTCGGCAGACGAGGAGACAATCTCGACAAAGAGGAACGGACAAATAATGCACAGCGTACCGCGCGAAAACAGAAATTCATTGCCATTTATATACAGGTTTGCATTACCATCGGTGCATAGAAACAATCCGCCCATATCCAATGGAACAATCTCTCGCCTTATATGTGAATCAAATATTGGCATAGCGCAAAAGTAGTTTAAAAGTTCAATGATTCAAAGGTTCAATTTTTTGGAAAAATGACGGCAGACACAAACGCATCCGCCGTCAAATAATGATGTAAACTC
>CALDKB010000044.1 GCA_937899245.1 uncultured Bacteroidales bacterium
TCAGATTGAATATACATTCTCTGCAACAGATAATTTTGGATGTACTTATGATACAGTAATGTATGTTACAGTTCGTGATTTCAGTAATCCATTATGCTGTGTAGAGCCGGAACCAACAATTCGTGATATCCCGAACTTGATTTGTACAAACAGAACTAATTTGTCGGTAACAAACATGGCAAATGGAAATACCGGAGAATGGTCTGTTGTTGCATATCCTAATGGTGATGATGTAAACAATGTTGTAACTTTTGCAAGTCCTAACTCTCCAAATACTCAGGTCGTTGTAAATGGCTGGGGAACTTATACATTCCGTTGGACAGAGCATTATTTCGGTCGTGAAGATTGTACTGGTTTTGCAGAAATAACAACAACATTCCAGCAGCAGCCGACAAACTCATTCTCATATACGCCAATTTCTTGTTTCGGAAATGAAACGACAATTACGTATACGGGTAATATGGATGATAACGCAGAGTTCACGTGGGGCTTTAACGGAGCTTTCGCACAAGTTGCCGCTTCACAATTGGGTCCACACATCTTGACTTGGCAAGAAGCGGGAACACATGGCGTAACGTTGACTGTAAACAATAATGGTTGTGTTACTTCGGATACCTTGGTTTCAATTTTGAATCCAGAACGTATTGAAATAGACTCAATAACTGTAGTAAACGATCCTTGCTATCACAGCAATCATGGTTCTGCAACCGTCGTTCATCATGGTGGAACATTACCAATAACATATTCATGGGGAGCTCCTGGAACAGAACTGTTGAATGTCGGTGCAGGAAGTTATGTGTTGACTATTACTGATGCAAATGGATGCCAGACCCAGCAGCCATACATAATCACAGAACCAACAGAAGTTATTATCCAGACAGTTGAATCTACAGATCTTACTTGTTACGGTTCTCAGGACGGTACGATTTCAGTATATGCTGGCGGAGGAACAGGCAACTTGCATTACTTGTGGTCGGATGTTGGCTATGGAACGGAAATACGATCTGGTTTGCAGGCAGGAGAATATTATTTGACTGTAACCGATGACAACAATTGTTCTGCCAATACATTCGTTGCTTTGAACCAGCCCGAACGTATAGTAGTTCAAATAACAACTGACTATGCCGTATGCGAGGGCGAGCCGACTCCTGTACATTTGTCTGCATTCGGCGGAACTGCTCCATACCATTATATATGGAATAATGGTGGTGCTGACTATGAAGCTAATGAGCAGATATCTCCTATTCTTGATACTACAACCCATTATTCGGCATATGTGCGTGATGCTAACGGCTGTTTAAGTTCTGTTGAATCAATGACTGTCACTGTAAGTCCAGAAATGATAATCGACAGTGTTATGCTTCGCCAGATAAAGTGTTACGCTCACTGTGATGGACGTGCCGAATTGGTTATGCGAGGCGGTTTGGCTCCTTTGCAGTATTCTTGGCCTTCAGATTCGTATATTTATGATGGTATATGTGCTGGTTCGTATACTGTTACCGTTAGCGACCTGATAGGTTGCTCGGCTATTGCTTCGTTTGTTATTACGCAGCCTGAAGACTTTGTAATCTCAACTTCAATGGATTCTGTATCTTGTAATGGCGGTACTGATGGTGAAGCAAGAATTTTTGTTGATGGTGCAACTCCACCTTACACATACTTGTGGCCTAATGGTAATACGACCGACATTCTAACAACTTCGGCAGGTACTTATATTGTTACTGTTCTCGATAGCAATGGCTGTCGCCACACAGAAGAATTTGTTGTTCCAGAACCACTTCCTCTTATTACCTTGCCAATGAGTGATGTAACAATATGCAAGGGGCAGACTGCAAATTTAACAACGCGTGTTACAGGTGGTACTCCATATTATAATTATAGGTGGACAGGTCCAGATGGAATTGAATATAACGGATTGCAATTTGAAGTCTCTCCAGAGAATACGTCGACATATATGTTGACCGTTTACGACTCTCATGATTGTTCTGTAGAAATGCCTCCTGTTACCGTAAATGTTAATCAAGACTTGAGAATCACTTCAATAGTTACAAGTTATGATACAATATGTGAAGGTGAATCCGCTTTAATTTACGTTGAGGCAGCAGGCGGTAATGGCGGTCCTTATACCTTGACACTACAGGATGGAAGAGTTGTGCCGTCGCCATTTAACGTATGGCCAGATACAACTACAATGTTCTATGTGTCTTTGACCGATATGTGCGGTACTCCAGCTGTTGTCGATTCGATTGAGATATATGTTCATTCGTATCCAAACGAGTTGTTTACCGCCGACAGAGTTGAGGGTTGTGCTCCATTGTCTGTAACATTCACACCTTTGAATATTAATGCTACCCAGTATTTGTGGAAGTTTGGTGATGATGATTTTTCCGAAGCGGAGAATCCTACACACACATATAAGGAAGCCGGAGATTTCGATGTTACAATGACCGCATGGAGTGAATTCGGTTGTAAGATTGAAAAGACAATGGAAAATTATGTTCACATATATCCTCGACCAACAGCTTTGTTCGATGCAGATGTCCAGTCGGTATCTGTTTTGTCGGCAGAAGTCCTATTCAACAATAGATCGTTGGATGCATATCGTTATTTCTGGTTCTTCGGTGATCAGGACAGCTCGACAAACGAAAATCCACGACACCTATATGAGCAAATGGGCGAATATGAAGTAATTCTTGTTGCAGAAAGCGAAAACCATTGTACAGACACTACGTCAAGGACTGTTACTGTTTATAATCAGTTCTCATTCTATGCACCTACATCATTTACACCTAATGGTGATGGTATGAACGATTGCTTTAGAATATGTGGCAATGGAATCTCAAAGAACAATTTCTTGTTTACCGTATATGACCGTTGGGGCGAGATGGTATATAAGACCACAAAGTATGATCCTAGGGCTAATTGCGATGCATGTTCGGAAGGTGCTTGGGATGGTACCGACTGGGGTAGCAAGAAGAAGGGCGACAAGGTATTGCCTAACGGAATCTACTATTGGTACTGCCAGTTTGAAGATACCTTTGGAATCTCACATAAGGAACAAGGTACTGTAAATATGGTAAGATAAATTTAAAGCAAGACTTATTATATGAAAGTCGCCTATTATGGCGGCTTTCTTTTTTATGTTAGTACAAAAAATAAAGCCACATGAAAATGTGGCTTTATTTTTATTGATGATTTGACTAAATTACTTGTTAAGTCTGAATCTTTCGTTACCGTTTTCGAAGTAATCAACGATTTGGTTGATAGCTGCGATACCAGCGTTGATGTTAGCTTCTTCAGTCTGAGCGCCAAGTTTCTTCGGTGAGAAGAATACGCGGTCAGCATATTGTTCCTTAAGTTCTGCTGCGCAGTCAGGAGCAACATCGGCCATATATTTGAAATCTGGTCTTTCTGCAAGCATCTTCTTGAGGTCGTTTTCGTCAACAACTTCCTTACGAGCAGTATTGATAAGAGTTGCACCCTTAGGCATCTTACCGATTTTGCTCATATTGATAGAGTTCTTAGTTTCTGCATTTGCCGGGCAGTGAAGTGAAATATAGTTGCAAGTGCTGAAAAGTGTATCAAGGTCTGTGCACTGCTTTGCGCCTGTTGCTTCGATAGTTTCCTTAGTAAGGAATGGGTCGTAAGCGATAACTTCCATACCGAAAGCCATAGCGTACTTACCGATAATTCTACCAACGTTTCCGTAACCGTAGATACCAAGTTTCTTGCCCTTAATTTCAGAACCAGACTTGCCGTTGTAGTTGTTTCTTGCAGCCATAATCATAAGACCGATAGCAAGTTCTGCAACTGCGTTAGAGTTCTGACCAGGAGTGTTCATTGCTACTACGTTGCATGCTGTAGCTGCATCGAGGTCGATATTGTCGAAACCAGCACCTGCACGAACGATAATCTTAAGGTTCTTACCTGCTTCGATAACTTCCTTGTCGGCAACATCGCTTCTGATAATCATTGCGTCAGCATCAGCAACTGCAGCCAAAAGCTTATCCTTTGTTCCGTATTTTTCAAGTAATACTACATCGTATCCTGCAGCTTTACCTTTAGCCAAGATACCGTCAACTGCTTCTTTTGCAAACGGTTTGTCTGTTGCTACTAAAACCTTTTTCATTTCTATTGTGTGTTTAAAAAATTAATAATGTTTTTACGATAATTTGGCAAAGATATTTATTACTATCCGATTTTCAAACAAATAAAATCATATTTAAAAACATTATTATTTGTAATTTTGTGGATTGAAAAAACATACGATATGTCATCATTTGAAAATTTTGGGCTTAACGAGAAACTTTTGTCTGGTGTAAAGGACTTGGGTTTTGTTGAGCCGACTCCTATTCAGGAAAAAGTTATTCCTCTATTGCTGGAATCAGAAAAGGATATTATGGGCTTGGCACAGACTGGCACAGGTAAAACTGCTGCTTTTGGGTTGCCGATAATTAATAAGATAGATGTTAATGTCAAACCGACACAGGCGATAATCTTGTCGCCAACTCGAGAATTGTGTGTGCAGATTGCAAAAGACATGGTTGCGTTTGCCAAGTATATGCCAGAGGTGAAAATTGTACCTGTATATGGTGGCGCTTCCATTGAGACTCAGATTAAAGGGTTGAAAGCCGGTGCTCACATTGTTGTTGGAACTCCGGGCCGTGTCCTCGACTTGATTGAGCGCAAGGCGTTGAAGATAGATAAGATTAAATACTTGGTCCTTGATGAAGCTGATGAAATGTTGAACATGGGCTTTAAAGAGGACATTGATGCAATTCTCGAGACTACGCCGGACTTCAAGCAGACATTGCTATTCTCGGCTACAATGCCAGATGATATTCGCCGTATTGCAGACGACTACATGATGCAGCCGATGGAAATTTCGGTAGGAAAGAAAAATTCTGGTGCCGAAAATGTCGAGCATGTATATTATCTCGTAAGTGCAAAAAATCGTTACCTGGCATTAAAGCGAGTTGTTGATATCAATCCGAATATTTACGGTATTGTTTTTTGCCGAACCCGCAAAGAGACACAAGAAGTTGCCGATCAGTTAATTCAGGATGGCTATAATGCCGATTCGTTGCATGGCGATTTGTCGCAGGCGCAGAGGGACATGGTAATGGCAAAATTCAGGGCAAAACATTTGCAGATTCTTGTCGCTACCGATGTGGCTGCACGAGGAATTGATGTCAATGATTTGACGCATATCATAAACTATAATCTTCCAGACGAACGAGAAACATATATTCACCGAAGCGGTCGTACTGGCCGAGCTGGCAAGAAGGGTGTTTGCGTGACAATTGTACATACTAAGGAGGAGCATAAGATCCGTGAGATTGAAAAGTTGCTCAAGAAGGATATAGTTCGCAAGAAAATTCCAGACGGAAAGGAAATCTGCATGATTCAGCTTATGGCTATGATTGACAGGGTGCTTTCTATCGAAACTATCGACAACCAGATAAAGGATTTTCTTCCGGCAATAATGCTTCGTTTGCAATCTCTTGAACGTGAAGAGCTTATAAAAAGGTTCGTGTCTACAGAATTCAATCGTTTCCTAAATTACTATAAGGGTTCCGCAGACATAAATATTTACGACAAGGAAAATGGCAAGAAGGGAAAAGGTCGAAAGTCGGAACCAGAAGCAAAAGGCAAGCACGGTCGCAAGTCTGATGATGATGATTTCAGCCGCAAGGGAAGGAAGATCCGTTATACTAAGTTTTTTGTTACTATTGGCGAAAAGGACGGCTTGACTAAGATGAAGCTTATGGATGTGATAAATTCAAGCGACCTGTTGGCTGGTGCCGAGGTTGGAAAGATAGAAATCCTTGCCGGTCATACTTTCTTCGAGGTGGATTCCGACTATCAAGAAAAAGTCGTAAAAGTGTTCAAGAACAGACGGTTTATGGGAAAACGTCTGAAGATTGAAGTGAAACCGAAAAAAGGTGAAATGTAAAGGTGTAACGTGAAAGGTAAATGGGCGATTGCCGTATGGCATCGCCTTTTTTGTTATTGCTTGTTTGGTCCAATGTCTTTGTGCAATATTTCTTCCACATTATAAGGTGGTCGGTTCTTGACTTCGGTGTAAATGCATCCGATATATTCGCCAATAATTCCAATCGCCATTATGATAATTGATCCGAGAAACCATACGGAGGCGATAATTGATGTCCAGCCTTTTACGCTTTCGCCACCAAGATAGGACCATAGGACATATATGAACGAAGCTAAGCTGATGAAAAAACTCATCACTCCAACATAAAAAATAATTCGTAATGGCTTTGTGCTGAACGATGTTATGCCGAAAATGGCAAGGTTCGCCATTTTCCCAAAAGTGTATTTCGACTTTCCGGCAATTCGCTTTTGTCGTTCGTAGTATATGCAACAACTTTTAAAGCCCATTGACGGGATAATTCCTCTGAGGAACAGGTTTTTCTCCTTATATTTAAGCAATGTTTCTATTGCTTTTTTCGATAGCAGGCGGAAGTCGGCATGGTCTGGAATTGTCTTTGTGCCAAGAAGCGACATTGTAGCATAGAACATTGTAGCCGAGCATCGCTTGAAAAAATTGTCTGTCTTCCTCGAATTCCTGACGCCATAAACAATATCGTATCCTTCGTTGTACCTCTCAATCATCGTGTCGATTGCATTCACATCGTCCTGCAGGTCGGCATCGATGCTTATGCATCCATCACATTTGTCGGAAGCATATTCGATCCCAGCAAGAAGTGCATTCTGGTGACCGTTGTTGCACGACAGTTTTATTCCGCAAAAAATTTTATCCTTGGAGCAAAATGAAGCTATTAGTTCCCAAGATTCGTCGTTGCTACCATCGTCGACAAACAGAATAAAACTGTCATTATCTATCTTGCATTCGTTTATGAGCGAACAGATTTTATTGCGGAGTACTGCCGAACATTCTTGCAGAACACGGACTTCGTTGAAGCAAGGCACTATGATAGCTATCTTATTCATATTCTTTGCAAAGGTATTATTTTTAGTTTTTGAGATCCTAAAAATGTCATAATAAAAATCATTCATGTGGCAAGTTTAAGAAATTTGCTAATAATTGCAAGAAAATCACTAAATTTCGCCCGGAAAATATATGCTGTTGAAAAGGAGCGTAAAGATATTCATTTTACTGATGGCTGCATTTCTGTTTTATTGCGGAAATGTGTTGGCTCAATATGCCAAGTTGTTGGATAGCAAGCAGTATTCGAAAACAGAAGTGGCATTGTTTAATTCCAGTGTGGCTTATTTTGAAAGCGCTGATTATACAAATGCATATGTCGGATTTTCACAGTTGCACAGCTGGTATCCGTCCGATCCTGTGTTTTGTTATTACTGCGGTGTCTCGATGGTCCAGTTGCGAACAGATTACGACAAGGCGATAAAGTATCTTTCTATAGCCAGGGAAAATAATCTATACGAAGCCGATTTATATATTGGAATGGCTTACCATAGGAAGTATTTCTTTGTGCGGGCCTTGGACTATTATGTTAAATATAGGGGATATATTGTTTCTGCATCAAAGGGTAGGTCGCCAAGGATAAAGGTTGTCGACAATCTGTCTGAAGATGCACGAAAGGCAAGGGACCTGGCCGAATATTCGTCTGTTCTTAAGATTATTAGCAATACTAAGGTTAAGCGCGGAAATTTTCATTTCTCATATGGTCGTAATATATTGGATGGCAATTTGGTCGTAAAGCCGGATTTCTTTAAGATGAAGCATGACAAGTCGATAAGGGATATTGACTTGGTTTATGTCCTTGATACAATTGCATTTGTGAGCTCGTATGGAGATGATGCAAAGAATGGTCTGGATATTTATGTGTCGTATAGAATTGATGAATCGTGGGGCCCGCTGAAACCATTGTCCAATGTAAATTCAAAATCAGACGAGGCGTTTCCTTTTTTGGCTCCTGATAGAACATTGTATTTCGCATCAAAGGGGCACAATAGTATTGGCGGATATGACATTTTTAGGGCTCATTATAACGAATCGTTGCGACAATGGGAAGAACCTGAAAATTTAGGGTTCCCGATAAATACTCCGTATGATGATTTTATGTTTGCCATAGAGTCGAACGAACAGTCGGCGTTTTTCGCTTCCGACAGGTATTCGAAAGATGGTATGATAATGGTTTGCCGTTACATCTTTGAAGCAAATCCCGAAAAGGAGAAGATTGTAAGGGAAGATGAAATTGCCGAAAAGGCAGAACTTGAGGAAACTCCTGGCGCAGAAAAGGAATATGAAAGACTTGTTGATGAGCACGAAAAACAGGCGGCTGGAGATTCTGTTCAAACGGAAGAGTCTGTTCGGTTGGATACGGCTGACTTGTTAGTGCAGTCGCGTGAGATGCTTGATAACAAAAAAGCGGCAGTAGAAAGTTATAAGGAATATGCAAGGGGATTGAATGCATACAATAAGCTGACTTCAGAGAAGATAAGACGTATAAGAGCAGGGGAGGAGCAGGGAAAGACTTCTGAAGAATTGACAAAAATGGCAAATGACGTTGTCTTTTTCTACGACCTGGCACAGAAATTTAGTTCTGTGTATTCTAATGCTGCTCCTAATTTGGATTATTGCGAAAAGGAGATGGAGTCTCTTGGCAAATTGGATGCGCACTCGGAACAATATCTGCCAAAACTAACCAGGATAAATACTTCTGTAGAGAACGTAAATGCAAAGTCACCGGTTGAAGTTATGCTGGCGGAGAAAATTCAGGAGAAGAAACAGGCAGAAGTAGCTTATAATAGGTTTAATAGGGAAATCGCGGACCTAAAGGGTGAACTTGACAATATTAATGAGCGATTAAGTACAAAAATGCTACTTTTGGAGCGAGAGGCAGATCCTGCAATCAGGGAAAATTATATAAATGAGCATAAGAGTTTGGAAAACTCAAAGCTGGATATCATTGCTAGTATAAAAGGCAAACAAGTTGAGGCCAAGCGACAGAAAATTGTAATTGCTAAAAGTGCTGAGACTATTGAAAAATTGCAAGCTTTGGATGAAATTCTTGCTTCGGTGGACTATAATGATGTCAAGCGGCTCGATGATTTGAAGGAGGCTGACATCTTGCAGTTCAAGGCCATGGTAGAAGATGAGGATAATAGAATAGCTGAGGAATATGCAAAGGAGGTCGATGAGGACGAAAGCATGTATTCCAAAGTAATTGATTATAGCCGGATTCCGTTGCCAAAATCAAGGACAGGCAAATTTGTAACGAAAGATATTCTGGCTTATAGGGACTATGTTTCCGAGTCAACTTCGGATGCGATAGACATGATGGTAACCAATGATTCTTTATATCAATATAGATCTGATTTGGAGGAAAAGTTCGACGAGTCTGGCTCTGACGAAGAAAAGGCTAACTTAATTAAACATATAAATTCTGTTCAAACGCAAATCGATCATAATGAAAAGTCTCTTGACGAAGAGTTGCAGTATTATGGTATTGATAATAGTCTGACTTTGACTGCAATATCAGAATTTGGTCAGTTGAGACAGCAGAATGTCGAATCTGAAGAATGGAAGTCTTTGGTTCTGTCAACCCAGAACTTGGTGGAATTGTCGAGGGACTTGGATAAAAAATATGACTTGGCGGTTAGGGATAATGAAGAACATGATGATAATGGACAGAAACTTTTAGGAAAAATAAAGTCTGATGTGGACGAACAGATTGTGGCCAATGTCGAAGAAATGAAGTCTATCGTTTCTTCAATTAAAAGCCATAAGAGGAATACTCAGGTTGATATAGTTTCCGAAATAGAAAGTATAAGACAAGGACAGAAAGATATTGTTGCGGAAAATAATGAGGTTAAGCATGAGCTAAAACTTGTTGAAGATAAGATTAAGGATGCAAAAAAGTCTAATGATGTCACAAGTGATGTCGCTATGGCTGAGCAATATTTGAATGATGTCGTTGAAAAACGTATTTCTGTTCTTTTGAAGGAATATGAAAACGAGGTTGATATTTATGAGTCTGTAAACGAGAAATATGGTGTTAATGTCTCTCAGGGTGATCGAAAGAAGGTTGAGAATGAGTATTTGAAATCGCAAGCAAGTGTGGCTCATTTTGAAAAAGCGGCAAATAATGATGAAAAGATGAAAGATTTGTCAGGGGCTTGTCAGCAGATAAAAAAAGCAAACTCAATTTTTGCAAATGTTTTGTCTTCCGGAAAGGAAAGTGTTGACGTGCCTTCTGATGATTTGACATCTTCTTTAATTGTTCTGCGTGATGAAGTCGATGCTTTAAAAGCTAATATCAATAAGGATGTTAATTCCGATAATGGACAAGATAATGACCTCCTCACGCACCTTCGCACCTCCGCAGGCCTTAAGGCAGAATACGAGGACAGCATAGCCGCGCGAGGCGACGAGATAAGCGAAATAGAGCGAACACTAACGACGCCAGGCAATTCCAAGACCACGCAGAAGCAGATGCAGACGGACCTCCGCGCAGCCAGCGAGCAGCGAGGCGCCACGGCAAGGGATCTCGGCGACGAGAAGGAG
>CALDKB010000045.1 GCA_937899245.1 uncultured Bacteroidales bacterium
GTGCAGAAGAACATCTGCGTCAGCAAATTTGTATCTTTGACACACTGATAACAACGAGCGAAAACATTTAAAACTTTTGCCACTTGTTGTGATTTGCTTTCAAATTTGTATCTTTGACACACTGATAACAACGAAGGGGGTGCTGTTGTAGATACTCGCCACGTTGTGATTTGCTTTCAAATTTGTATCTTTGACACACTGATAACAACAGTACTTATTATGGAAGTCGTTAACTAGATGTTGTGATTTGCTTTCAAATTTGTATCTTTGACACACTGATAACAACAAACCAGTCAATGGTTATGAAACGAGAGATGGTTGTGATTTGCTTTCAAATTTGTATCTTTGACACACTGATAACAACTACAGATTAACTCTGACGTAATGTCATCATGTTGTGATTTGCTTTCAAATTTGTATCTTTGACACACTGATAACAACTGCTGAATGTATTCCTTATTACCCTTGTTGTTGTGATTTGCTTTCAAATTTGTATCTTTGACACACTGATAACAACTGTTTACCTGCGTTTGTATGATAAGACATTGTTGTGATTTGCTTTCAAATTTGTATCTTTGACACACTGATAACAACAAAAACTCCCACCTTTACAGGCGGGAGATCGTTGTGATTTGCTTTCAAATTTGTATCTTTGACACACTGATAACAACCTACTACCTGTAAGATGTTTCGGCCACTGCGTTGTGATTTGCTTTCAAATTTGTATCTTTGACACACTGATAACAACACATTCAGCATCTTCATGACGAGACGTTCGGTTGTGATTTGCTTTCAAATTTGTATCTTTGACACACTGATAACAACACGATGCCGGTAAGATGTTGTGTTGTAATGGTTTACAAAGAAAAATAGGAATAAAAAAAGTTATCGGTAAAAATGGAAAAGCCCTTGGGAAGAGGGCTTTTTTTATGGGCATTATTTGGTGCGGGATCATACTTTTTTTTATAAAACGCCTAAGTGTATAATGTTATGATTGTATTGCACGAATTGGCTTGCTATATGGTTGTTCTTCGGATTTTTGATGAAAAATGTAAAAAAAAGATTGCTGTTTGCAAAATAATTATATATTTGCATAAGATTTTAAACGCTATTTATTATGAAGAGGGCATTAATATTTTTTGCAAGTGTTTCTTTATTGGCACTTATGAGTGTTGTATGCTGCGGCTATACAAACATTGTGACATCATGCGGAAGTTCAACCGAAGTTTTACCGGTCGACGACACTGCGAAATCGAAAGTAACCATAGCGGCCACGGCGTGTAATGTGTTATACAGGGGAATTAAAAATCCGATATCTATAACTGCCTGCGGTAACGAAGATGCTGTTCCGGGCATAACCGAAGGTGCAAAGATATACAGGGGGCAAGTTCCGGGCTATGAAGGCGAATACATAGTTGAGATAACATCGCCCGACCTGAAAGAAATTTCGATAACCGCTGGCGGTAGAAGTGTGAAGTTCATTGTCATGAATCTTCCTACGGCAACCATTAAGATTGGAGGATACAGATCGGGAGCCCATATTCCAAGGGATGTAATTATGAAGTCAGAAAGACTTGATGCCGAAATCGAAGGGTTCTTTCCGTATTCCGATATAAAATATGTTGTCAGCCAATTCTCGTTTCTGCTGGAAAAAGATGGAATAACAACATCGTATCCGGTAGAAGGCGGTGAAATTCCAAAAGAAATGAAGTCCTACATAAAAGACTTGCCTTCAGGGACTTTGGTTGCAATCATTGGAATAAAGGTTTCAACACCTGTAGGCTTGCAATATGCACCGGCAATGACTTTTACATTAGCAGAATAAAATCAACTTTGTTGTATAATTTGCTTCTGGGAGCTGTCTTTTCAGACAGTAGCCTGATAATGGCATGATGGAAGCTTTGCAAATTAGTTCCGGTCAAACTTTTCCGTGCTTTTGGGGTGGTTCGTCGCCTTTTTCTCATCGTCTTGTTGATATCATTTGCGGATTGAAGGATTTTCGCAATGAAATTGATTTACATTTGCATGATTAATATTAATTTATGGACAATAAAGGCATTCTATATCTCATTCCGAACAAGATAAGCGAAGCTCCGCTCGACGAGGTGGTTCCGCAGCGCTTGTTTTCGCTAGTGCCGACAATTAAGCATTACATAGTCGAGGATGTTCGCACGGTTCGCCGATATCTGCGGCAGCTAAGCAAGGACGTCGACATTGATTCAACGACATTCTACGAGCTAAACAAGCATACGCTCGACACCGATATCTCCACATACCTGACGGCCGCCGAAAAAGGGGAGAACATAGGGCTGATAAGCGAGGCGGGACTTCCGTGCGTTGCCGATCCTGGAAATGTGATTGTGGCGATGGCGCATCGCAAGGGAATACGCGTAGTGCCACTTGTTGGACCCTGCTCGATGATGATGGCTCTTATGGCTTCGGGTCTTAACGGACAGAATTTTGCATTCAACGGATATATTCCCATCGACCAGCCGGAACGTGCGCGCAAGCTCCGCGATTTGGAGGCACGCTCAAAGAAGGAGCACCAGTCGCAGATATTCATGGATACACCATACCGCAACAACCGACTGTTCGACGACCTTAAGGAAACGCTGTCGCCCCAGACTATGCTATGCATTGCCCTCAATATCTCGGCCGACGATGAGTTTATATGCACAAGTACAATCGCCGAGTGGAAACGTGAAAAAATAGACCTGAATAAAAAACCTTGTATCTTCATAATATGAACCGTTATCTAAAAATAGGTTTGCTGCTAGTTTTTGCAGTCGCCATTTGCCTCACTTCTGGCAAGGTTTTCAACATTGAAATAGGGACAAATCCTCCAGATAAGGTAGCCGAGCTTTCCGATTCGACGGCATGTTTTGCCGAGATTGCCCCTGACTTTGCATATTACGAATATGTTGACGGCAAGGATGTCTTCCTAATTTACGGCAAGTCGGACAATTTGCTGTGCAAGGTCCTGTTTTCGATGCCTTACTGTTCCGACATACAGGGCTACAACGGGAATGTTCCGCTGGCGGTGGTGCTGTCGCCCGACGACAAGGTTGAGCAGATTCATTTGCTAGCCAACAATGAGACTCCGTCGTTCCTGAACAGGGTTGTGGAGCAGGGGTTCCTCGACAGCTGGAAAGGCTTGTCGCCCGCAGAGGCGGTGGCAAGACAGGTGGATGCAGTCTCGGGTGCTACTTTTTCAAGCACGGCAATCAAGAAGTCGGTAATGGTGCGTCTCGAAAACTATTCGGGCAGTACGCTCGAAGTCGACGAGTTTGGTGTTTCAAACAATTTCATTGGATTTGTAGTCTCGATGGTTTATCTGCTTTTCGCCGGATTCTGCTTCTGGGAGCCGCAGCGGACATCAAAATATAGGGTTTTCCTTTTGCTCGCTTCTGTTGGCGTTCTTGGCTTCTGGCAGGGACAGTTCATCAGCATCGCCAAGTTGTCGTCGTGGCTGCTTACAGGTGTAAACTGGCAGATGGAGATTTTCCTCTTCATCGTTTTGCTGATGGGAATTGTAGCGCCGTTGTTTATGAACAAGTCGTTCTACTGCATGTATGTATGCCCGTTTGGCGCTTGCCAGGAACTGATGGGAAAGATAAATCCAAAGCACAAGATGAAGATTTCGCCGAAACTTGCAAAATGGCTTAAGTATGTAAGATATGTCCTGCTGGTTTTCCTCGGAGCAATACTCTGTACTTCGCTCGACCTCAGCATTGAGTATTTCGAGCCGTTCTCGGCATTCAAGTTCCAGTTTGCTTCGCTGTCGGTGCTGATACTTGCCGGCGTGATGCTATTGCTGTCGGTATTTGTAAATCGGCCGTGGTGCAATTTCTTCTGTCCGACGGGAGCATTCTTCTCGCTGTTTGCCGATAGGAACAAAAAGACATCAAAATCTGTTAAGGAATAGATGAAGAAATATCGCAAATATATTATCGGAGCGATTGGATTGGCGGTGCTTGTCCTTTTCTGCTTTTATTTTTCCAAAATCGTATGGTGGATATTGATTTCGGCATTCATAGCCGCGATTTCCAGTCCGCTTGTTAAGATCTTCGACAGAATCCATATCCGCAAGTTTGTTATGCCGCGCTGGGTGTCGGCAATGCTCACTACAGTTGTTATCTGGGGGGTGATTGCCTTGTTCGTATATCTTACAATACCATTTATCGGCAATCAGGTCAAGCAGTTCAAGAATGTAGATGTCGAGAGCCTTCAGGTTGGGCTTGAGCAACCGATACAGAAAATTGACGAGTTTATGCAGTCGTATCCGATTTTAGGTGTGCCCGATTTTTCAACCGAGGACATTGTCGTAGATAAGATTCAGTCGGTTCTCAACTTTTCTGCACTCGGCAATTGGATAGGAAATGTAGGAAGTACAGCCCTGTCGATTTTCCTGGCCTTGTTTTCGATAACATTCTTTACATATTTCTTCCTCAAGGATTCGTCGCTATTTCACAATGGGATAATGATGCTTGTCCCTACAGACTACGAGGACAAGGCGACCAGAATCCTCGACAAGCTTCCTCGGCTCATCAAGAATTATCTGCATGGCATTTTCTTCGAGATGCTGTCGGTGATGACCTTGATAACAATAGGTCTTCTGATATGCAGCCTTCCATTCGGCTTGTCGCTGATGATTGGGATGATTTGTGGTTTCCTGAATATCATTCCTTATGTTGGTCCGTGGATAGGTGCGGCAATAGGCATTGTCTTCATCGGTGCGGCAAATATCAATCTGGATTTCTTTGCTGTCACCATGCCGAAGGTGTATGGACTGCTGATAGTCGTTGTCGTTGTGCGACTCATCGACGATTTTGTCTTCCAGCCGTTCTTCTATTCTCGTAGTGTAAATGCACATCCACTCGAGATTTTCATTGTGATAATTGTTGCCGGCACACTTTACGGTATCATTGGAATGATGCTTGCAATTCCGGTATATACTGTCCTGCGTGTCATAGCAAAGGAATTTCTGTCCGAATACAAGTTTGTTCGCCAGATAACAAAGAATATCGATGACGATAAACCCGAAAATCAAGAAACAGATAAAAAATAACCCATTTCAACTCTTCAACATTTTAACTCTCAAAACACAGAAACATCTATGAAGGTATATAAATTTGGCGGTGCATCGGTAAAGACACCTCAGGCATTGGAAAATGTCTACAACATAGTAAAGGACGAAAAGAATCTTGTCATTGTGGTTTCGGCCATCGACAAGACAACAAATCATTTCGAACGCCTGGTCGATTTCTACTTCAAGGGCGACAATCAGAAGTTTGTGGAATTCGACAGCATAAAGAAATTCCATTTCGATTATGTGCGCGAGGCATTTGGCAATGGCACCGAAGCTATTTACAAGACTTTGGAACGCCTTTTCGATGAAATTTACATTCGTATTGATGGTATTCCTACCGATGATTACGATTTCGAATACGATTCCATTGTGTCGTATGGCGAGCTTTTAAGCACCAGCATTTTTTCCGAATACCTTCGCCATAAGGGAAAGCAGAACAGATGGGTTGACATACGCCGGTATCTGGTTACCGATTCCAATTTCCGTGATGCGAAAATCGAGTGGGAACTTTCAGAAAACAGAGTACGTCAGGTGTTTGGCGATACAAATCACGATGTCTTTGTTACACAAGGATTTATTGGTAATGATATCAGTCACCACACAACCACGCTCGGACGAGAAGGTTCTGACTATTCTGCTTCGTCGATAGCGCATATTATTGATGCCGAAAGTGTAACCATCTGGAAGGATGTTCCCGGTATTATGAATGCCGATCCTGCGTGGTGTGATTTTGCGCAGAAACTTGACGAAATATCTTTCCACGAGGCGATAGAACTGGCTTTTTATGGCGCCAAGGTAATTCATCCTAAAACAATAAAGCCAATCGAGAACAAGAATATCCCGCTGTATGTAAAGTCGTTCAAGGATCCTTCGGCTGAGGGAACTGTGATTAAGAAGCTCGACTATGCGCTTAATCTTGTGCCGGTATATATCCTGAAGCAGAATCAGGTGTTGATTTCGATATCGCCAAAGGATTTCTCGTTCATCGTTGAGGAAAATATGAGCAATATTTTCGGATTATTTGCAAAGTACAAGGTAAAGGTTAATGTAATGCAGAATTCTGCAATTGACTTTTCGGCTTCGATAGATGCAAATAATCGCAATTTCGATGCTCTTATTGCCGATTTGCAGAAGGAATATTTTGTTAAGTACAACGACAATCTGCAGCTGATAACCATACGCTACTACAACGATGATGCAATATCGCGGATGATTTCAGGCCACAATGTCTATATGACGCAGAAGAGCCGAAAGACAGCAAGATTTGTTATCGGCTAATCCGTTGATGTTTGTGCTGTTTGCCGCTTAGCTTTTTTTGTCTAGTTTTTCAAAAACAGAGTTGTTGCTGATAAATTCGGGTACTATTACCTTCATTGCGGCAACAATTTCCATGTCGTTGCGTTCGGGTGCAATTTCGATGAGGTGCTCTATCGGTTTTGCAATCTCATAGTGGTCGTATACGCGGACCTTGGCCACCATAATCTGCTTGTTTTCGGTTGGAATAGTGTTTTCTTTTGTTGCAAGCAGCTCTTCGAATAGCTTTTCTCCGGGACGAAGTCCTGTGTATTGAATTTCAATGTCTTCGTCGATTTTTAGTCCCGACAGGAGAATCATTTTTTCGGCAAGTTTTGCAATTTTTACAGGGTTGCCCATGTCGAAGATGAAAATTTCTCCGCCCTTGCCCATGTTTCCGGCAATAAGCACAAGTTGGCAAGCTTCTGGGATTGTCATGAAGAAGCGAGTGATTTCGGGATGAGTTACCGTAATCGGGCCACCGTTTTCAATCTGTTTTCGGAAACGTGGTATTACCGAGCCGTTTGATCCAAGCACGTTGCCAAAGCGAGTGGTGATAAACCTAGTGGTAACACCTTCAACGTTGTTAAGCGACTGTGTGTATATTTCGGCAATTCGCTTGCTGGCACCCATTACATTTGTTGGATTTACGGCCTTGTCGGTGCTAATCATGACAAATTTCTGAGCATTGTATTTTACTGCAGTGTCGGCAAGTATCTTTGTGCCCAATACGTTGGTGATAATAGCTTCCGATGGGTGATTTTCCATCATTGGCACGTGCTTGTATGCTGCAGCGTGATATACTAGGTCGGGATGGTATTCCTCGAATATATGTTCAACAAGATTTTTGTTCCTGATGTCGCCAATGATAATGACACCTCTGTCGAATTTGCATTTCTCCTTTATTTCAAGTTCGATGTCGTAGAGTGGAGATTCGGCGCAGTCGAAAAGAATTATAGTTCTTGGGTTGAATTTAGTCAGCTGGCGTACGATTTCGCTACCAATAGATCCAGCCGCACCGGTAACCAGAATAATTTTATCGTTAAGGTTGCGGTTCATGTCGGCCTGGTTGATGTGAATTTCCGGACGTTCAAGCAAATCTTCAATCTTGATTTTTTTCATCTGGTTGACCGACAGTTTTCCGTTTACCCATGTCGATACTTCGGGTATTGTCTTCACGTCGACATTGTGGGCAAGGCAAATGTCGAGTACGAAATTCTTTCTTGCAATGGACAAGCTTCTTTCCGAAATGATGAAAGTTGATACGTTCTTGTCTTCGATAATGCTTTCGAGTTCCTTTAGATGGTAAATTTTGATGCCATCAATCTTATTGCCTGCCACTTTGTTGTGGTGTTCGATAAAACCGACAATCTTATATTTTGAATTTCGGTCGCGTTCAATGGCCCTCTTGGTTGTTTGTGCGAGGGTTCCCATGCCGTATATAAGTACATTGTTTGTGTTCTTCTGCTGTCCGTTGCCTTCCTGATATAGCGTTTTTACAAGAAGTCTCGAGAAAATTAGGATTGAAGTTGAAATGAATGCGTCAATAATAATTATTGACAGAGGGATGATATACTTGTCCCTGAATGCAAGACCGATGATATTGGCAAAGAATATAGCAGCCGACCCGCATAGGATAACTATTATTATACGAGCAATGTCGTGCGTGCCGGTATATCTTACCATTCCGGCGTATGTTTTTCCTATAATAAACGATATTCCCCTGATTGTCAAAAGCAACAATATTCCAATAAGCATCGCCTTGTGTTCGTTGTCTGGAATGTTGAAGTTAAACCTTAGGTAGTATGAAAACGCAATTGAAAAGAAGCATATCACGCAGTCGATTAGGAAAATAACCCACCGAGGCGTAATTCTTCGCAATATGTTTACTGTTGGTGTCATATTCTTTTTAGTATGATTGCCCTGCGGCCGTCTGTATAAATATTTTCAAAATTATATTCCTTGCAGATGTACTGCAATGTTTTTTCGTTGTAGAAGCATACGTGAGTAGGATCGTTCTTGTAGTACCATCCGTCAAAATCGGTGCTGTCTTTCTTTAGTTCGGTCATTATGCACAGCAGTCCGTTGGCGTTAAGTATGGAGCAAATGTTGTTTAGTTCTTTCCGTGGATTGAAGAAATGCTCGAAGCACTCGGTTGCAAAAATGAAGTCGTATTTTTTGCTTGTGGCGAGTGTGGGGAAGAAGAATGGATCGTAATATTCGCATTTGATTCCTTTGGCAGAAACGATTTGTGCTAGCACCGGATTTGGACCGCATCCATAGTCGAGTCCTTGCATATCCGTAGTAATATATTTCATTGCCGGCGTAATTATTCTGTTCAGGAAGTCTACATATCCCGAATCTTCAATGTTGTTCTGGTGGTATGAATATCTTTTGGCTTCTTCCTGTGGTGCAAGGTGGTTGTTGTCGTCCATGAATGTTAATCCGCATTCGCAACAAGAGTAGTATGTCTTTTCGTTAGCCGAAAAGGCATTGTGGCTGTTACTATTGCACAAAGGACAAGTCATCTGTTATTCTTCATCAGCCAGTTCTACGCGAAGGCCCATGTCCATTATGCCCGGAAGGTTTTCGATTCTCATGCCCTGGTTGTATTCTACATGATACTTTCCGGCTGTAGCAAACCTTACGTTTTGCTTCCAGAGAATCTGTGTATCCCATATATCGCCGAGTCCGCTGCCCAGCCATTTTCCGTGTTCGTCAGCAAGTGTGCATTCAAGAGTGTCTACTGCCTTAACTCCGGCTGGCGACCACGAGCTGATGAAAAGCCATAGGTTGCTATATGGGTAAATGTTGGCATGGCGGACATTAACAAATACATTGTGAAGTGCGGTGGTGTCGGTAATTTCAAATTCGAAACTTACCGGCTTCTTGTCGTTCCAGATGTATTCGCCACCGTCAATTTTTTCGTTCTCAATTGTGACGTATTCTTCATAAACCTTGTTGCTGTCGCATGAAACGAAGGAATAGCATGCCATTAATATGGCTACGGCTAGCAGTGTGAATCTTTTCATATTATTCATTTTTTTGTTCATTGTTTGGTTGTTCTTTTGCTGTTGGCTTTTGTTCTTGTGCCTGGCCGTCTTGCTGTCTGTCCTGTCGCTTGTTGCGGTTGCGGTTCTTGTTTTTCGATTTCGACGATTTCTTGTTCTTGTCGAAACGGGTTAGACTTTCCGAGTTGAGTTCGTCGGTATAAGTTATTGAACGAGATCCGGTTTTTTCCATTTCAAAGACATTTTCAGGCAGGATGCCCTTCTTGTTTTGAGCAATGATGTCCTTTACGGTATCAACATCAAGAATCTTAACAGTAGGAATATCGTTAATTCTAACTTCGTAGTACATGTGCTTCTTGAAGATGTCGTTCTTGATGTGGTGAGCGTCGCCTTCCTTGGTTCTAAGTATCGATGCGTTTTCAGGGAAATCCTTGCGTGCGTCAAGGTAAACGCCAAGTTCGTAGTTGAGGCAGCATTTGAGCTTACTGCATTGTCCGGCAAGTTTTTGCGGGTTAAGGGTAAGTTCTTGCAGTCGTGCAGAATTTGTTGATACCGAATTGAAGTCCGACATCCAGGTCGTACAGCACAATTCGCGACCGCATGGGCCTATGCCACCGATTCTGCCGGCTTCCTGGCGTGCGCCGATCTGTTTCATTTCTATGCGGATGTGGAATTCTTCGGCCATTCTTTTGATTAGTTCGCGGAAATCAACGCGTTCCTCGGCAATGTAATAGAATATGGCTTTTGTCTTGTCCCCCTGGAACTCGGTGTCGCCAATTTTCATCGACAGGTGCAGTTCTTCGGCGAGTTCGCGTGTGCGTAGCATTGTCGGGCGTTCAAGGGCAATAGCTTCCTGCCATTTTTTTATGTCGTTTGCACGAGCCTTGCGGTAAATCTTCTTGATTTCGTTGAGGCGAAGATTCTTTTGCTTTTTCATTTGATAGAAAGCAATCTGTCCTACGGCCGAAACAATACCGATATCGTGTCCTGGCGAAGATTCGACGGCAACGATGTCGCCAACCTGCAATGGCAGGTCGAGGTTGTTTTCGTAAATGCCTTTCCTTGTGTTCTTGAATCTGATTTCTACGTATCTTGATTGCGGGATCGGATCGTTTATGTCGGCAAGCCAGTCGTATACGTCAAGTTTATTGCAACATCCTTTAACCGAATAGGTGTAGTTGCTATCTTCCGTATTGTCAATTGGGGTGTCTATTATTCTGTCTTCCATATTATTTTATGTATTTCATTAATTTGAATGCCATGTCGGTGAAGATTATTGTCGAATTTCCATTGCGTTCGATATGGTAATACGCTTCACTGAATATTGAGGCAAGTTGGTTTACATTGTTATTGTTGATGAATCTTGAAAATTTTTCAGAGAATTCTTCTTCTTCTTTAGTGAGGTAAGCAAGGTTGCGGTTAGTATTGCGGGTAAAATTCTCACGAACCATTATCAGGCAGTAGTTGATGAAGCTTTTTTGCCTTTCGCGCGACAACTTGGCGAGCAATTTTGCTTGCGACATTGCATCCATGACCTTGTTTGCGAAGCTTATTTTCATCAGCAGCTTGAAATTTTCAAAGTTAAATGAGTTTTCATCGTTTTCTTCAATCTGTTCGCGTGCTTCAAGAAGGCTGCCGTTGCTAATTCTTACGATATCTTCTGCTTCCGATTCGCTTTTGCCGTATTTTTCCACCAGTGTATGAGCCAACGATGCGTCGTCAATGCCAAGGACTTTTATAGGCTGTGTTCTCGACTGGATTGTAGCAAGTATGTTTTCGCGGTTGTTGCTTACAAGAATGAATACAGTGTTTTTGGGCGGTTCTTCAAGAATCTTAAGAATCTTGTTGGCGCATTCTTCGTTCATGGTTTCCGGTAGCCAGATAATCATGATTTTGTATTCCGACTCGTACGATTTAAGACTTATTTTCTTGATGATGTCGTTCGATTCGAGAGCATAGATCTGGAATTGCTTGTTTTCGCTTTTCTCATGCTGCGATTCAAGAAGGGCGCTTCGCCATTCGTTGAACGAGAAATAAGGGTTCTTGTTGACCATGTTTCTCCAAACTTCGATGTAGGTGTCGCTTATTGCCTTGTTTGGGCTTCCCTGGGTGATGTACGGGAAGACAAAATGCAAATCTGGATGAACAAGTTTTTCGTATTTCAGACAACTTGGACAATGGCCGCAGCTGTCGCCATCCTCTTTGTTCTCGCACGACAGATATTGTGCAAATGCCAGAGCAAGAGCCATTTTGCCTACTCCTGGTGCTCCATAAAACAAATAGCTGTGGCTAACACGGTTTTCCTTGTATGCCTGCACAAGCTTTTGCTTTATCTCGTCCTGTCCAATTACGTCCTTGAATCTCATCGCAATAATATCAAACGGCAAATTTACAAAAAAAGCTCGTGATAAAAAAATGAAAATATCTGCTTGCGATAATGTCTTTATTTATTACTTTTGCACTCGCAAACAAGCCGAAGTAGCTCAGCTGGTAGAGCAGCTGATTTGTAATCAGCCGGTCGGCGGTTCGAATCCGTTCTTCGGCTCACAAAAGGGAAGCATTAAGGTGCTTCTCTTTTTTTTGTATGGATAAGAAAACGCCACCAAATTCGAATATGGTGGCGGAGGGTGGAAATATGTATTTCTACAAGTTTTTCAAAAGTTCGATGAACTCGCTTTTTGTATATGCGTTATCTACTTTGCGTTCCTTGTAAACCAAGCAATACCTGTAATTGTTTCCCGCTTTGCTTTCCCAAAGATTACCTAGCTTGATTTTTTTCTCTGCGTCAAGATGATCGCCTTTGGTTTCAAGGATAATAATCTTGCCTTTCTTTGTCTTTATGATGAAATCTGGATAATGATTGATAAATCCGTTTATGTAAAAGCCTTTGCCACGTTCCAAGTTTCTTGTCCAAAATTCAACATTTTGTAAATTGGCTACATCGTTTATTACCTCTCGTTCAAATCCATCAATGTCCTCTTCCTTTTCGTAAAGGAATTTGGGAAGACCCGAAATTGTTTTAGAGCTACTCCAATATCATCCTTTCTACCTCTTGCTTGGCGTTTTGAAGAATTTCGAGGGCTTTATTCTATCAACTCCTTTACAATTTGCGTCATGGTTTTGTTGTTGATTTGGGTTTGGAAATTTACTTCATAACCATCAAGTTGGATCTGATACTTTATTGATGGTCCCTGAATATGTGACTTTCACTTTTATCCTCTCATAATGTTGAAAACTTAACAATAATTACATCTGCCATATCATAAAGACTTCGTACTTTTGTTCAAAATTTGTCAAGTGATATTTTTACAAGTATATTAGTAACATTCAAAAAATTGTACAATGTTATTTGCAGACAAAATTAGACAATTACGAGAGCAAAACGGGCTTTTACAACGCAAGGTAGCCGCCGCCCTCGATATAGATGCTGGACTATACAGCAAGATAGAACGTGGTGAACGACCAGCAAAACGTGAACAAGTCATCGCCCTTGCCTCAATTTTCAATACTGACGAAAAAGAGTTGCTTACTCTTTGGCTTGCAGACCAAATAAAAGAAATAACTGAACCAGAAAAAGACATTGCCGAAGATGCGATGGAAATTGTAAAAATGAGATAGAATGGTAGAGTATTTCTTTTCCGATACTGAAGTTGAAAATGCTATAATGGCTGCAGAACCATCTTGCCAATATGGTTATATTTGTTCCCCAATGAATTATATTGGTGGCAAATATAAACTGCTACCTCAAATAATGCCTTTATTCCCTAAAAACATACGAACATTTGTTGATTTGTTTTGCGGTGGTTGCAATGTAGGCATCAATGCACGAGCAAAAAAGGTGGTATTTAACGATAATCTATCGTATTTGATAGACCTATATAAAACTTTCAACGCACTCGACAGCAACGAAATTCTTTCTCATATTGAGTCTCGCATTGCACAATATAACTTGTCCCAGACAAATGAAGATGGTTATAAAGAGTTAAGAAAACTATATAACAAAGAACGCAATCCATTGGATTTGTTTGTTTTGGTTGCTTTTTCTTTCAATCATCAAATAAGGTTCAATAACTCGCATGAGTTTAATAACCCATTCGGGAGAGAAAGAAGCTCTTTTAACCCTAAAATGAAAGGTAATTTATATGCTTTCCTAAATGCCTTACAAAACAAATCTTCCGAATTTGTTTGTTTCAATTTTGATAATTTTGATTTTTCAGCATATACAAATGAGGATTTTGTATACTGTGACCCACCATATTTAATTACAACTGGAACTTATAATGATGGCAAACGAGGATTTACAGGCTGGAATAATACAGAAGAAATAAAGTTGTTGAGTATTCTTTCTGAATTAAATAATAAGAATGTCAAATTTGGATTATCCAATGTGCTGACACACAAAGGAAAACAAAATGACATTTTGATAGAATGGGCTGAATGTAACAACTTTTATGTGATGCATCTAAATAAAAGCTATTCAAACTCAAACTATCATACAAGTGATAGAAATTCACAAAATACAGATGAGGTACTAATAACAAATTACCAACCAATTCAAGAATATTCGTTATTCAATAACTAAACAATGCGATACATCGGAAATAAAGAAAATATAATTGATAAAATATACAATATATTGTTATCCAACAATGTATCAGGGAAATCTTTCTTTGATTTTTTCTCTGGAACTACAAACGTTGCTCGTTTTTACAAAGATTTAGGATATACAGTGCATTCATCTGATGTTATGTATATGTCCTATTGTTTGCAAAAAGCATATATTGAAAATAACGAAGAACCATTATTCGAACAGTTGTTACCGACTATACCACAATCTAATATGGTCAGCAATCTTTTTGCAACCCCATTAGATATTGTCGTAGAGTACTTGAATCACATTCCAGATGTAAAAGGTTTTATATACAATAACTATACACCTGATGGTACAAGGGAGTTAGAACAACCTCGTATGTATTTCAGCAATGAAAATGGATTGAGAATCGATGCCATTCGCCAACAAATTGAGGAGTGGAATCAAAAAGGTTTACTGTTAGAATCAGAATACTATATACTCCTTACCTGTTTAATAGAAACAGTTTCTTTCTATGCCAATGTTGCAGGTGTTTATGCTGCATTTCATAAAAAATGGGACCCAAGAGCGGTAAAAAGGCTTGAAATGCGGACTATAAAAATTTATGATAATAAGAAAATAAACAAAGTGCATAACGCTAACAGTTTGGATTTGCTTGAAAACATTGATACAGATATTCTGTATTTAGACCCGCCATATAATGAACGCCAATATTTACCCAACTATCATTTGATAGAAACTATAGCAAAATACGATAGCCCTCAAATAAAAGGTGTTACTGGTATGAGAGAATATGAAGGTAAGAAATCAACTTTTTGTAATGCTAAAACAGCATTAAGAGATTTGGAATTAGTCGCAAAAACAGCAAAGTACAAGTATTTGGTTATGAGTTATAATTCTGAAGGCATTATGCTACAAGAAGACATTATTAATATGATGTCTCAATATGGTTCTGTAAAATTAGAACAATTCCAATATGCCAGATTTAAGAGTAATAACAATGGTTTGGCAAAAACAAAAAAACATATTTATGAACAATTATATATTTTGACCAAATGATAGCTACTAAGAAAAATTTGTGGATATTAACGGAAGAACGCCCCAAAAAGGAAGTTCTTGAAATGATTTTTTCCTACTTTGCGAAAGACCATGGCTGTGGCTTCTTCGGAGACTCTATTAGAATTATTCCGATGTTGAATGCAAATAAGGCATTCACATTTACCTATGAGGTCATAGGCTTTAAATGCGCCAAAGTCGACCGGATTTATATTAAAACTGTTTCTGGCAGTTCGAGTTTCACAGACTTTTTGATTTTCTACCAAGACAAGCAACCCGTTGTCTCCGATACCCCTCTTTACGCTATAGAAGAGACAAAGACAGATGATAAGGAGAGTCGAAACACTGGTGTGTATCAACGTTGTTCAAAGTTTGTGTTTATCCAGAACTTTTATCCGAACACTAAACTTATCATGCTCTATGCCCTGCAGGTCGGCCAGAAGGCAAAACCTACTGAGACTTATATCTTTGGAACTAGAATGCTTTTGACTCTTGGCGTTGAAATTTTAGGTAAAGTACTTGATCCGAAAGTATTTAAGCCTTTTACATCTATTGATGAACTAATAAAAGCGAAGGCAGCGATGAGAAAGGCGCCTGCTGGAAATGTTCCCATATCAATAACCAGAGTCAATGATCATCTCATTCAAGTATCAGGACGTCTTTTTAAGAGTGGTGGTTTATCTCATGACCCGAACATTGGAGCCCTTTCGATTATCTGCGCTGTATTACGAAAACTTGGATGGGAAGGTGATATCGTAGTTACTAGGCACGGTCTCTTGCAGAAGCATGTCGGATCTACAAATAAGTTTATTCAGATTGCGAATGTGCTCGGTATTAAACTGGACGGCCTATCTGTGCCTTGTGCATCACTACCGAATGACTATTGGCACTATGAGACTCAGGGTGAGAAGTTGGGAACCATTTTTATCCATATTTGTGTAGAGAACTTTACTACAGGCTATTCCATCTTTGAGAATCACGCAGGCTGCGAAAAGGGATATTTCGTAACGCCCAAAGGCGAACACATTGCTCTCGAAAAGTATTCAGATAGAGATGCTTATAAGGCTGGCGATAAGGATGCTATTGTCTTTATTCCAGACCTTGTTTTACTCGATGTTGATGAAACAGAAGTAATTACAATTGAAGGTAAAAAATACATTAATAAGCAGAAGGGGATCGAGGAACTGAATAATTATGATAGTTTTGATGATATGTACTTAAAGGTGTATTACCCAAAGTTTAAAATCGTCAGGACGGTTGTATTATACGGCAGCAACAATCAGTATGTAGGTGAAATTGAAGTCGGCTTCCTTCTTAACGAGAAAGGCAAGCTTGTATTGGGTGTTCGTGCCCCGAAATTGTTTACCAAGGCTATAAGGAATCTCTTGAGTTATTGGAGTTAGTGTTGCTTTAAATATGGCATCTAAAAAGACTTTCATAGACATAAATGCTGTAACCTCTGAGCTTCAAAGGCTCGGAGTAACTAATGCTGAAGAAGAGGCCTTGAACATCAATTCCAAGGTCAAGACGATTTTATTTGGTTACAAAGAGAAGAAATCCATAGCGAAGGAGCAGTACAAGTCAGCAAAACCTTTTTTTGAGATCTATGAATCAGATGCAGGATTGAATCTTCCTCAATGGGTGAAGGAGCGTCTTCATGAGGCAAGAGTATTTGGGTCGTCTACTCAACTAATCATCTTCCCCGATGGGAAAAAATACCAAATTAATAATCCGCTAAATGACCTGTCTGCTTCTGAGTGGCTGAATTTCACGCCTTCGGTATTTTCGACATTCTACACCACATCTGGCGAAGATTCTTACGCTCATAGTATCCGAAAGATTCACCCATCGCCTAAACCGCCCCAGCTTATGAGGGATATCATAAGCTTCTTTACTAAAGAGGGCGAAATAGTTTTGGATTACTTTATGGGTGTTGGGGGAAGTCTTCTTGGTGCAGGTTTGTGTGGTCGTAAAGCGATAGGAATTGATCTTAGTCAGACATACATTGATGCTTATAAAAAGGCTGCTGATGAACTAGGTCTCCCTGTTTTTCCTACTATCCAGGGCGATTGTCTCGACCTCTTGAAGAATCAAACCGAGATTAATAGATTGACAGGAGGCGAGAAAATCGGTCTTGTTCTTATTGACCCACCCTATGGGGATATGATGAGCAGAGAAAAAACAGGGGGCGACGTACATGTTTATGGGAATGTCGCAACGCCATTCACCAATGATCCAAGGGATTTTGGTAACATGAATGTTCCAGATTGTCTTGAGTCATTGAAATTGTCCGTAGAACGGGCTTTAGCTTTCTTAAAAATGAAAGGTTATATTGTTGTCTTCATTAAGGATTTTCAGCCCAAAAAGAAAAAAGTAAATCTTTTACATGCTGAAATAGTACATAAAATTAATGAGATTGATAATATACAATATAAAGGCCTGAGAATTTGGGCAGATAAATCTGCGAAACTATTCCCTTATGGTTATCCATTATCATTCGTAGCCAATCAAATACATCAATATATTCTTGTTTTTAGAAAAGAAAAATAAGGCGTAGAATATGAAATAAATGATATATATGAGAGATTTTATTCTAAAAAATGGCAATTGCATGGATGAGATTCCTTCAATAGAAGGACAGGTTGATATGGTTTTTGCAGACCCTCCATATTTTCTATCAACAGGTAAAAAAAGAGTATGGATAAAGAATACCTATACAAGTTTTGATAAGGGTGATTGGGATAGGGCACGAGGTACAGAAGAAAAAAACGCATTTAACAAAAAATGGTTAACTGAAGTATATAGAGTACTTAAAGATGAAGGAACAATATGGGTTTGTGGCTCTTATCACAACATTTTTTCAGTCGCAGATTGTCTTGACGAATTAGGTTTCAAAATTCTTAATATAGTGGTTTGGAATAAGACAGATCCCCCAAACACATATGCGGATGATCGTTTGAGTTATTCTGCTGAATATATTATCTGGGCTAAAAAGAATCCTAAAAAGCATCATTTCTACAATTATCACTTAATGAAACAGTTAAATGGAGGTAGCCCTTTGACAGACGTTTGGAGAATTCCTGCCACTTCTTTATGGGAAAAACGCCTTGGCAAGCACCCCACACAAAAACCGTTGCGTCTTTTGTATCGGATTATTCTTGCAAGTACTCAAAAAGGTGACACCATTCTTGACCCATTTGCTGGTAGTTGTACAACGGGCATTGCCGCCAACTTGCTTGGCCGTAATTTCATCGGCATAGACCAAAGTCAAGAATATTTAGATTATGGCATTCGCCGTAGAAAAGAAATAGACGACCCTATAATAGCACAAAAGATTTTCCGTAAAATGTCTGAAAATCCTGATGAAGTCATGGTAATGGTCAACCACACTCGCAAAGAAACAAAGCAACTTATGATAGATAAAGGTATTTGCTATCTTCGTGCAGGCGATTCAAAAGGTTCTTTGCTTGTAACACCGGGTTTTGAACGTATGCAATATGTTATTCTACATACAGGTGGCGAAGATTGCCATTTGTTTCGTTTGAAAACTAAAGGCCATTTCCAAATTTGGACAAAAGAAACGCTTGAAGAGTATGGTTTTCACCCAGAACACGCACCATATTACGTGGTATTGCATTTTGATAACTCAAAAGAGATTGAAATGCCCAAACAACCCAATTTGAAACAAAAAATCAACACATATCGTGCAAAGATTCGTCCATTGAGCGATTTCTTTGGAATAAATTAAAAACCATGTACACCATAACCGTCAACGTATACAAGTACGATCAACTCAAATGGCAAGAACAAGTCTTGCTTGATGCCTCGACTAAAGTCGAAGCCAACGTCAAAAGAACTACCTTTGCTAATCCATAACAGGCAGCCATTATTGGACTTTTCAGGATTTCCAACTTGTCAACCTTATTGTCTTTCTCGGTATTCTCAACCAACTGCGGTTGCTTGAAATGACGTTCATAATATTGCGTGGATATGTTTCTGTCAAGTGTGCGTACACTCCACATTTCTTGCGAGGCAGTTAGCATATACCACCGAGCTGCAGTTATATCATCTACTCGTAAAACAGTACGTATATGCGACCAAGATAAATTGTGCACACGCGTGTGCACAATTTCTAAACTGTTGAATGTTAAGTAGAAAGAACGAAAATACTGCAGATTTCTTTTGCTAAATCCTTTGCCGTATGTTCGCGTCAATTCCTCTGAAAGTTGTGCGATTAGTTGAGATCCATATTCGGCCCGGTTAGCCCCTTTCTGCTCTTGCAACACAATGCGTTCGCCTATCTTCCAATAGGTTTCTATCATCAGTTGACTTACAGAAGCATATGCTTGCTGGCGACCTTGCTCAACAATGTTCTTCACTTCCGCAAGAAATGATGCATCGATATTAGTTTTTATTATGTTGCCTTTATCTGCCATGTTTAGCAAACGTTGTGATTAATAATGTGTTAAATATAAATTATTTCTCTCCTTTTGTTAAATATTTTGCCTTTTTAATTCAAGTTGCAATTTAGTATTTATTTCTTTTGTGTGGATTTCATTTTTCCCATTTTCTCTGTCGTGATTCTTGATTTATTTTGTGCAAAAATACTCAATTTTGTTGGCTTGATGGTAGAACGAGAAAAAAAACAATACAAAAAAATCCCTTGCTCCATCCGAAGCAAGGGATTTTTATTTTGGTTATTTGCAATCTATTAAACCAATCCAGAGAATCCCATGAATGCCAATGCAAGGATACCTGCAACAACTAATGCTGCTGGAACGCCCTTCATGCCTTCTGGAATAGGAAGCTTAGCCATGTGCTCGCGGATACCTGCGAAAATGACCAATGCTAGCATGTAGCCGAGTGCTGTACCTATTGCGAAAACGATACCTGCAACTAGACTGTGAGGATCAAGTCCAAATGAATTGAATGTTCCGTTTCCTACAAGGATTGCTACACCAAGGATAGTACAGTTGGTAGTGATAAGAGGAAGGAAGATTCCCAATGCCTGATAGAGTGACGGGCTGATCTTCTTTAATACGATTTCAACCATCTGTACGAGTGCTGCAATTACAAGGATGAATGCAATTGTCTGCATGAACTCGATGTGAAGAGGGATAAGGATGTATTCCTGAATCAACCAAGCTACTATTGTTGCCAGTGTCATTACGAAAAGCACTGCCAAACCCATACCTGTTGCTGTCTTAACCTTGCTGGTTACGCCAAGGAACGGACAAATACCGAGGAATTGTGCAAGCACGATATTGTTAACGAGCATTGCAGAAATTATGATAAGTATGTATGCCATAGTCGTAAAATTTATTTGTTAAACTTTCTTACAATTGCAATGAAATATGCCAATCCGAAGAATGCACCCGGAGCAAGTACGAAAACAAGGATTCCGTCGGCGCCTGGGCAGAACTGCCAGCCAAATACCGAAAGACTACCAAGAATTTCGCGGACAGCACCTAAAACCAAAAGTGCTAATGCATATCCAAGACCCATTCCCAAACCGTCTACGCATGATGCCCAAACACCGTTCTTTGAAGCGAAAGCTTCGGCACGGCCGAGGACGATACAGTTTACAACGATAAGTGGAATGAACAAGCCCAATGTTTCGTAGATGGCCGGAGTGTAGGCCTGCATGATCAAGTCTACTACGGTAACGAACGAAGCAATGACTACAATGTACGATGGAATACGAACCTTATCAGGAATAAAGTTCTTGATTAACGAAACTACGATGTTGGAGCATACCAAAACGAATGTAGTGGCAAGACCCATACTTAATCCGTTAATTGCCGATGTGGTGGTACCCAGTGTAGGGCAGCATCCCAAAAGCATTATTAATACGGGGTTTTCCTTGATGAACCCTTTTGTAAAGTTTTTCCAGTTATTCATTATTCGTTTCCTCCTTCATTTTCTGTTGTAATCTCAACACTGTTTTCAGAAGTCTTGACTACCGTTGAAACATTTGTTATTGTGTCGCAATTGCCTGCATCATCCTTTAGAATGACAGTTTCGGTTGATATGCTGCTGCCAACAGTATTGATATAGGTTGCGTATGCATTTTCAAGGCCTTTGCAGAATGCACGTGAAGAGATTGTTGCTGCTGTGATAGCGTCAACATCGCCACCGTCCTTCTTAACCTTTATGCCATTGGAAAGGTCCTTGCCAATTACATTGCCCTTGCCGTCTTTCTGGAACCAGGTGCCCATCTTTGAACCAAGGCCTGCTGTTTCAGCGTGTTTCAATACTGAATATCCGAAAATCTTGCCTTCGTTGTCAAATCCAACAAGTAATTTTACTGGACCGCCGAAGCCGTTGGTTTCGGTTTCAACAGCGATACCAACCTGCTGGTTTGATGCGTCGAATGCCTTGTAGATTGCCGAACCTTCTACTGTATCGTTTTCCTGATGGTCGAATGCTGGAAGAACTTCCGACAATGCTTTTTTCAACTGTTCCTCTTGAACCTTCTTGATTGGCTCTGATGTAAAGTAATATACGAAACCAAGAGCCACGGCTGCTACTGCTGTTATCACAAACAGAGTAAGCACCATATTTATTAAAGAACTTTGTTTCTTTGCCATGATTATTCTTTTTTAAGGTTTCACAATTATTTCTTTACCTCTTCCTTTGGTTTCTGTGGAACTTCACCGAAACGTTTTGGCTTGCACCAGTTGTTAATCAACGGAACTATTGCGTTCATAATCAAGATTGCGAACGACATACCTTCTGGGTATGCACCCCAAGTTCTGATTAATACTGTAATGATACCGATGCCAACACCGTAAATCAACATTCCCTTGCCTGTCATTGGAGAAGTTACCATATCGGTTGCCATATAGATAGCACCCAACATAGCACCACCAGTCAACAAGTGGAACAATGGATTTGCATACTGAGTTGGGTCAATTCCCCACAAGATTGCTGTGAAAGCAGCGATTGTGCCGAGAACAGCAACTGGAATGTGCCAAGTGATAACACGACGGAACAAAAGGAATAAACCGCCGACAAGAAGAGCGATTGCCGACATTTCGCCGAGAGAGCCGCCCATGTTACCGAGGAACATTTCCATGTAGTTGTCGCTTATTGCCTGAACACCATTTTCGTTAAGAAGTCCAAGTGGAGTAGGACCGGTTACTGCGTCGAGAGCATTGATGTCCCAAATTGGCTGTGGTGTCGGCCAAGTTGTCATCTGCGACGGGAAAGAGATTAAAAGGAATACACGGCCAACGATTGCCGGGTTGAATGGGTTGTTGCCCAAGCCGCCGAAAGTCATCTTTGCGATGCCTATTGCAACGATAGCACCTATTACTATAATCCACCAGTCGAGGTTTGCAGGAACGTTGAATGCCAGAAGCATACCAGTTACGATTGCCGAACCGTCGCAAATAGTGCATTTACCTTTCAATAAGAATTTCTGAATCAGCCATTCAACGGCAATACATGCAACGATAGAGATCAATGTAACTCTAATTGCATTGAGACCGAAGAAGTAAACTGATACGCAGAAAGCCGGTAGCAGCGCGATTACAACGCTGTACATTATCTTTTTCACCGATTCGTTGCCATGAGCGTGCGGTGACATTGCGATTGCTAATTTATTTTCTGCCATAGCTCTTACTATTTTTTAGATCTTAAAATTTTTGTTACTGTAGCTTTTCCGTAGCGGATGTAGTCCGTAATAGGAATTCCTGCCGGGCAAGTGAAGCTGCAAGAACCACATTCGATGCAGTCGAGTACGCGTTCGTCCTTCAAGGCGTCGAAGTCGCGAATCTTTGCAAGGTTCTTTAGCAAGTATGGTTCAAGACCCATTGGACATGCGCTAACGCATTTGCCACAACGGATGCAGTTGTTTTCTTCCATACGTATGCTTTCTTCCTGTCTGAACATCAAAACGCCTGAAGTTCCCTTTGTTACCGGAACGTTCAGCGATTTAACTGCCTTCCCCATCATTGGACCGCCGTTAACAACCTTGCCGGTGTCTTCTGGTAAACCGCCAACAGCTTCGATGAGGTGGCTGATTGGAGTACCGATTCTTGCACGGATGTTCTTCGGGTTTGCTACCGATTTACCTGTAACTGTTACTACACGTTCGAACAAAGGTTTGTTCTTCTGTACTGCTTCGTAAATTGCAAATGTAGAACCTACGTTTTGTACAACGCAACCAACGTCGATTGGCAATGCTGGAGGTGCTGGAATTTCACGGTTTACAGTTGATTTGATTAACTGCTTTTCACCACCTTGCGGGTATTTAACCTTCAAAGGCATAACCTTAATTCCATATTTCTTAGCAACTTCAGTCATCTTTGCAATTGCATCCGGCTTGTTGTTTTCAATGCCGATGATGATTTCTTCAGCACCAGTTGCCTTCTGGATAATCTTGCAACCAACCATGATTTCTTCGGTTTTCTCGAGCATCAATCTATGGTCTGCCGTAAGGTATGGTTCACATTCTACACCGTTGATAATGAGGTGTTCGCATTTCTTTCCCTGAGGAATAGAAAGTTTAACGTGAGCTGGGAATGTAGCACCACCTGTACCTACAATACCGCAAGCTGCAATTCTGTTGCGGATTTCTTCTGCCGACATTGTGATTTCGGTCTTAAGGTCTGGAGTGCGGTCGATTTCTTCGCACCATTCGTCACCTTCAACATCAATGAAAATACAAGTGTTCTTGTATCCTGATGTGTCGATTGTCTTTTCGATTTTGGCTACTGTTCCTGATACCGACGAATGGATATTTGCCGATACGAAACCTGTGCTCTTTGCGATAAGCTGGCCTACCTTAACCTTGTCGCCCTTTGCAACAACCGGTTCTGCTGGAGCACCGATGTGTTGTGCGATCGGAATCATTACCTGCTTAGGCAATTCTATGTATTCGATAGGATTTCCTTTAGAAATTTTATTTTCTTGTGGGTGAACACCACCCTTTGGAAAAGTTCTTAACACGATGAGTCCTCCTGATATTAGTTATTGTTTTCCTTGTTTTCTACCACTGGTTGCTCTGCTGGAGCTGGTGCTGGAGTTGCTAGCTTCTGTGGGAAGTTAACTCCGTTGATTGCCTTGGTTGGGCATTCTGCAACGCACTTTCCGCAAGCTTTACACTTGTTGAAGTCGATATAAGCAACATTGTTTTCAACGGTAATAGCTTCGAAAGGACAAACCTTAGCACATTTTCCACATCCGATACAAGCACTACCGCAAGCTTTTCTTGCTTCGCCACCCTTATCCTTGTTGATGCAGCCAACGTAAACGCGACGGTTGTTCCTACCGCGGTTGCGAACTTCGATGACACCGCGTGGACACATCTTAGCGCATCCACCGCATCCACCGCACTTGTCGTAGTCAACAACTGGAAGTCCGGTTTCGGGGTTGATCGAAATGGCACCAAATTGGCATCCTGCAAGGCAGTCGCCATATCCCAAACAGCCGTACTGGCAGTCGGTGTCGCCACTTGATGTTGCGTGAGCGATAGCACAAGTCTTAGCGCCGTCGTAAGTCGAAGTCTTTGGACGCTGGGCGTGAGTTCCGTAGCATCTGATGACAGCAACCTGAGGTTCTTTTTCCTCGGCTTCGAGTCCCATAACACCGGCAATCTTCTGCATTGCTGCGTTTCCGCCTGCAGGACAGAATTTACCTTCCAAATTACCACTCTTTACGATGGCTTCAGACATTCCTCGGCATCCCGGGAAACCGCATCCACCGCAATTTGCACCCGGCAAGCACGCTTCTACTTCGTCGATGCGCGGGTCCTCTTCTACCTTGAATTTCTTAGCAACAAAGAATAGTATTACTGCTAACACTATTCCTATTGCACACAAAGGTATCACAGTCCAAATTACAATCTCCATAATTTACTGATTTTAATTGATTTATATTTCTGTTTTCTCTATTCTAAAATTAAATTCCTTCTTTATTTTGTCACGCAGCAGGTAAAGCACGAAATAATAGCCGACAAGCAGTACTATTGCACATAATGCCGCTATTCCTTCGTTAACGCCAATTCCAACCAGCACAAAAATTCCAATTACTACCACAACAAATGGCAGTCCGTAGCCAAGAATTATTGCTTTACTGCCCATAACTCTTGTTATTGTAACCTTGACTTCGTCGCCAATTTCTATGTTTTGGTTAGGATTAATTTTGGCTTCCACCTTTCTGCTTCCAGTGTCTGATGTGCCGCAAAGTGCTGATGCCTTGCAACTTCCACATGCCGAAGATACTTGTATTTCAACAAAGGCTACATCTCCTTCTATCTTGGTTACTGTCCCTTTGTGAGATATTTCGGATGAACTTGCCATTTTTTGTCTTTATTATGCTTGCAACGGTTGCAAAAGTATATTTAAAATTAAATTTATGCAATAACAAATTTAAGGAAATTTTAATAGGGGTGGGCTAGTTGGCGTTGAAAATACGTACAGAATATTGACATCTGCCCGCTATATAATTTTTTGAACAAATTGAAAAATACAATGCGTAGAAACAATTCATTGTGTACATAATTCTATGTAACAAAAAAAGCCCGGCAATTGCCGGACTTTTATCGTATTTTTTTTGCCGATTTCTATTTCTTTACAAACCTTCGCTGGCAGAGCGTAGCCGAAGCCGCGTGGATGCGTACCACATACACCCCTGCCTTCAAATCTTCCACATCACAAACTACATTATCTGCGTTCACCTCAATCCTCTTTACCACCTGTCCCATCACATTCACAATCTCGATTTCCGAAATTGGTTCCGATGATGTGATGTTGAGAATGTCGGTGGCTGGATTTGGGAATATTGAAATCTCCGCCGTGCCGTTCTGCGAAATTCCGCTTAGGATGTTCAGGTGTAGCGTTACGATAGAATCACAGCCGTTTGCTGCAGTAAAATTCTGTGTGTAGTCGCCAGTTTCGGTGTATTCGGTGCCGTTCCAAATGTAGGGACTGTTGGCAGTTTCGGTGAAACTGTAATGAACGGAATTGTTTATGGTAAGGTGCAGAGTTACAATGCTGTCGCAACCGTTGGCGGCAGTGAGAACCTGTACATAGTCGCCATCCGATGTATATGAAATTCCTTCCCATTCGTAACTGTCGCATGCTGTGACACTAAAACTGGAAACAACTCCGCACTGGTCAATTAAATTCATAACACGCGAAAACGAATAACCTGCCAAATAAACAGTGATAGTATCTATTCCTGATGCAAGAATAGTAGCATTTCCTCTTGTTATTGCAAGAAGATTATCAGATAACCATGTAACCTCGTTTTCTGTGCCCACGGTAAAATCATACTGTACAAGGTTTAGGTTGTCGTAACTAGCATTGCTTTCTCCATACAAGTAAATCGGAGTGGCGAAAAGCATTGCAAGCGAATCATTTTCCAAGCCAAGCGGAATAGGATAGCGACCTTCGGCGTAACTCCAACCATTACCAAGCATAGCGCGGAGTTCGTGAGTGTCACCTGTAAGTTGCATGGTCAAACGCCCCTCGGCCTGACCAATTATATCTTCAACAGTGTCTCTAACCATTTGCTTGTCGTAATAATTTGATGACATAGTTATATTGTCACCATTAACCGCGCGTACCATATTACTTCCTCCATATACGCTCAAGCAATTTCTTACTTCGGCACCTAAGGCATTTTCAGATGCTAATATATTGCCGTATCCCTGAATCTCACCAGCATTGTAGCAGTTTTGGACATTTACCATCCCAAATACATTACCGACAATGCCACCTATCATACCGCCATTGTAAAGTTTCCCATAATTTGCACAGTTCTCAACATTCACATTTGCCTGATTTGGATAGTAGCGATTCCCGCCATATATGCCACCGACTGTATGAAATTTTTCGGAAACAATTGTGCCGTAGTTCTGGCAATTTCTTATGACATTGTTGGAATATTCTGCATAAGCAACAATCCCCCCCACAGAGAAATCTTCATAGTTGTGCATATCAATTAATTGCGCTATTTCATTTTGGTTGCGCGTATAGATATTGCCATAATTTATACAGTTTTCTATTAATGTATTCCCATCATCATCTCCCGCAACAATTGTGCATATTCCAGCTGCTACAACAGCATTATATATGTTTCCATAATTTTTGCAATTCCTAACAATACCACCAGCCCAACATGATTGACAAATCGCACCGCCACAAATAGAAGAAGCATATATGTCGGCATAATTTATGCAATTTTCTATAGTGCCTGAATTTGCATCGGCAAAGCGAGCACTTACATAACCCGTATGAATATTATCCGACCAAATAGGAGATAGTTGACTATAACTATAGTTTATGCAGTTTGATATTTTTCCATTCCCCCAAATTTCTCCAATTAAATAAAAATTATGGTAAATTTCTCCAGACATAACTAACGAATCGATTGTTCCTTCAAGTTGATGTATTAAATACCTATTATCTACATTGTTACTTATCGAATCGCTTCCATCGGCAATGAAAACTAAAGAATGCCCTTTCCCGTTAAAATGTCCATAAAAATCACCCGCCAATATTTCTCCAATTTCTGCATTGGGAATAGAAATATCATTTGAAAGGATATAATTACTATGTCTATAATATGAACCTATGTCTGCATTTCCGCTTGTTGTCGCCAATTTAAAATCTTTAAGGTCTTGCAGTGTGCTTATAATATATGGGGCATCTTCGCCACCATTGCCACCAGAGAAAGTGAACTGTGAGAATACATATACTGGAGCAACAATGAAATGCACAAGAAAAATTATGTATTTGTATTTATCCATAAAGCGATTATAACTGTGTTGACCAAATGCAAGACCGCTTACCAAAGCGCACATTGCCAAAAGTATAAATTTTCTCATACGCTAAAAGTTTTAAATTAATAATTCGGTTTGGTGTTCCTCATAGTAAGCGATAACACTTTTCTCACCATTATTTTCTCGTCAAAGCGTGAGAAAAGTTCTCTGACATATTGCACACTATGTGTTAATCTTAATATGACAACATTGCAAAGATAAATAATTTTTGAATACAAAGTGTGCGTTAGTATATTTTTTTGCAAAAAAGCACAACATGCTAATTCTCAATACAATGCATTGAATTTTTCAAAATTATATTGATAATTGACTTTTTGAATACATTAATAGATATTTATTATATAGTTACAATTAGAAATTATAAACAAACTAAATTTAACAAAATGTATTTTTGCCAATAATGTAAAAAAAAACATTTGATTAAAAGTCTGATGTGCCGCAAGGAGCTGATGCCTTGCAACTTCCACATGCCGAGGATACTTGTATTTCAACAAAAGCAACGTTAACTTCAATTTTTGTAACTGTAACTTTGTGCGATATTTCGGATGGTTCTGCCATTTATTGTCTTTATTTTGCTTACAACGGTTGCAAAAATAAAATTATGCAATAATGAATTTAATAAAAATATCATAGGAATGTCAATTTCCTCAAAATCCTAATTAGTTTCAATTTAGGATTTCCAAATGTTGGCACCAGCTCGTTGGTTTTTGCCGTGGCTTAAAGCATATCTTTCAAATGTCTTAATTCGATTTGCTTTGCGTAGACGTAATCCTTCGTCGTGTTTCAAACGAATTGCGTATCGCTCGATTTGTCCTGATATCTCAATTGCATTGCCTTATGCTTGTAAAAACACATCTTTTTTGCTATTAATGTTTGATTCCGGAATGCTTTTTTATGCAAAATAACTACCTTTGCTTTCCGTATGGAAGAGAAGAAGATAATACCGCTTTTGCCAAAATTCGACACGACATTTTTCGAGCGATATGCTAAGGTCGTGCTAGTGGACCTGCTTGGCGAAAAATATGTGAATCTGGTCAATCGCGACCGTCCTGATCTTCAGGATGAGGGTGCGGGAATAGGAATCGAGGTTACGCGTGCCCTTGAGGAAAGGCGCGAAGAGGCGGTGTCGCTAATATGCGACTTGTCGGGTAGCGACGAAGATATTTCCGACTGCGATATGGACAAGATTGGGCGTTTCGGGTATAGTTATGGTCTGCATCGTCGAATGTTGGGAATGCACGAAAGGGAATATTGGTCGCTGGCTTTTCCTTTGAGGCGTATTATAGAAAGCAAGGTAATGAAGGTGTCGAACGGTTTTTATGGTTCGTTTGCTGAATTCGGACTGTTTGTTTTCTCTCGTGACGAACTGACAATCGACCAAGCAACCGATGCTATGGATTATGCAATTGATATTCAGCGAAATTTGCAAATTAAATACTTCACAATGTTTGTGTTCGACACTCATTCGCTATTTGTTTGCGACCTCGTGTGCGACATCATTACGCAAATTGCTGTAACCGTAGAGCAGTGTGAATCGTATTATGAGGAATCGTTGAAATAATTTTTTCCTCATTCCGATGAAAACATTATTTTTGCACCGCTAAAAAGAATGTTGAACTTAAAGTATTATTAAATGAAAAAGAGTATTTTCTTGATGATTTTTGCAGCTGCATTTGCTTTTGCATCTTGTGGTTCTATGTCTAATGTTGCTTCTTCCGACGCTGTTGCCAAGACTGCTGGAACTTCTTGCGGTTCGTCGCTTGTAAACCTTTACAAGTCTTACAAGGCTGCCGGCAACAAGGTTAACATGAACGATGCTTCAGTGCTTACCAACGCTATCGCTTTGTCTACAAGCATTTCGGGCTTGAAGCAGAACGGCAAGGACTCTAACTACCGCAAGGCATACATTGCCGGAATGCTTCTTGGTGGTTCTGGTATTCTTACCGAAACAAAGGCAGCAAACGTTTATGATGGTTTAGTTACATCAACTAACGCTTTGTCAAACATTAACACATCGTCGAGTGCAACCACTTTGACGACAGCAGCAAATGCTCTTAGCACAATTCTCGGATTGTTCTAATTGATATTTGGACAAAAAATAAATGGGGGCGGAAATTTTTTCGCCCCCATTTATTTTATCATGCGCTATGTAGAATGTCAATTGAAAAAATTATCTTTGTGGGACGCATGTAAAAATAATATATGGAAACAAAAGTCAACAATCCACTGGTAGTTCGCTGTCCGAATTGCAATGGTGAGCAGAGTTTCAATATCGTGAACCAAAAATACGAGTGTAGTCATTGCGGTAGTACTACAAAACTGGCACAGCATAAATCGGAGTTCCGTAGCTGGCGTACATTGCAGCAGAATAATGTGCGTAGTAGGCGCGTTAATTCATGAAGAATAGTAGGAGCGCAGATGCTGATTCGTTTCGGCACCTGTAACCGACTATTTTTTACCGGTATGTCCGAATCCGCCTGCTCCGCGTTCGGTTTCGTTCAGTTCCTCAACCTGAATCCATTCAGCTTGCTCGTGGCGTGCAATTACCATCTGGCAGATGCGTTCGCCGTGCTCTATGCTGAAGTCCTCGTTCGAGAGGTTGATGAGTATTACGCCGATTTCGCCACGGTAGTCGGCATCAATAGTGCCAGGCGTGTTTAGAACGGTAATTCCATGCTTTAGTGCAAGTCCGCTGCGTGGTCGAATTTGTGCTTCGTAGCCCTCGGGAAGTTCGATGAAGAGTCCTGTCGGGATAAGTTTGCGTTCGAATGGCTTCAGAACTACTGGTTCTGCAAGGTTGGCACGCAGGTCAATCCCTGCCGATTGTGTGGTGGCGTATTGTGGCAACTGATTTGTCGATTTGTTTACTATTCTTATTTTCATGTCGTTATCGTTTTAAAATCTTCCTTTTTACACTCGAAACCACACCTTTCACCAGTGCGCGTTCGTTATACATCACAACGGCAATGTATACAAGGAATAGTATTGTGTTTACTATTAAAGTCAGTGCTATGCTGTCGGGATATAGGTATTCCTTCATGTATTTGCTTGCAAAGAAAATGACTAATGCGAGAGCAAAGTATCCAATTATAGGCATCAGCTTGTATGGAACAGGATTTTTCTTCTGCCCGAGGATATATGATATTACCATGCATATTCCGTATCCGGCAAATCCGCCCCAAGCGCAGGCCATGTAGCCGAATTGCGGCACGAAGATGAAGTTGATAGCAAGTAGGGCGGCGCATCCGATGCTCGATATTATTGCGCCCCAGTAGGTTTGGTCGTTTAGCTTGTACCAGAACGACAAGTTGAAGTATATTCCCATGAAAATTTCGGCCATCATTACTATTGGTACAGCATCGAGACCCTCCCAGTAGTCGCTCTTGATGATGTATTTCAGTATGTCGATGTACGCCATTACAGCAACGAAGGCCAGAAGTGTAAATATGACGAAATATTTCATCACTTTTGCTTGCATTTCTTTGCTTTTCTTCGCCTCTTCCTTGTGTTCGCCGAAAACAAAAGGCTCGTATGCGTAGCGGAACGCCTGTGTTATCATTGCCATGATCATCGCAATCTTGACGCATGCTCCGTATATTCCAAGTTGTATTTCTCCTTCTTGTCCCGGTACTATGAAACGGTAGCAAATTTTGTCGGCGACTTGGTTCATGATGCCGATTATGCCGAACAGTAGAAGCGGCCATGCATAAGTCCACATTTGTCTCATTAGCTTCGGGTCGAAGCCGTAGCGAAGGTTTTTCAGTTCGGGTACGAATCCAAGTGTTATGAGCGAGGTGCAAATGAGGTTTACCACGAAAATGTAGCCGACCTGATATGTTGGATCGTACCAGCCCATTAGCGATGGTAAGCATTCCTTAAGACTTGGTGCGGCAAGGAAGATAAATAGGTTCATTCCAATGTTAAGGAAGATGAACAGAAGCTTTAGCGCTGCAAATTTTATCGGGCGTTTCTGGTAGCGCAGGTATGCAAACAGTATCGCTTGGAATGCATCTATTGCTACAACTATCGCCATCATCTCAATATATTCGGGATGGTCGATGTAGCCAAGCGCATTGGAAATAGGCGACAGTAGGGCGGTGCATAGAGCAATGAAAATGAGCGAAACTCCGCCGACGGATATTAGCGATGTGGAGAATGTCCTTTTCGGGTCAACTCCGTCCTTGTTGGCAAAGCGGAAGAATGTGGTTTCCATGCCGAATGTCAGCAGGACAAGTATAAAGGCTGTGTAGGCGTATATGTTGGTTACAACGCCGTAGCCGCCCGACTCTGCTGTAATTTTGTAGGTATATAACGGAACAAGGAGGTAGTTCAGGAATCTTCCGATGATGCTGCTAAGCCCGTATATCGCAGTGTCTCCAACAAGTCTTTTCAGTTTGCCCATAGTCTGAAATCTTATCTTGTGTATATGCAAAAAAGAACACAATCATCCAAATTAATGGATAATCATGCTCGACAAAAACAATAAAATTATTATTACTATCTTCTTTTATGTCTTGGTTCGTCAGAAACTGTAAGTTTCTTTCTGCCCTTAGCTCTTCTTCTTGCCAAAACCTTGCGTCCTTCAACGGTTGACATTCTTTCTCTGAAACCATGTTTGTTTCTTCTTTTTCTCTGTGAAGGTTGAAATGTTCTTTTCATCGCCTTATAATATTATATGTTTTACAATTAAGTTTTCTTTCCGTAAAAATCGGACTGCAAAAGTACTGCTATTTTTTTATTTACACAAAATTTTGTTCATATTTTTTGCGTAAAGATTCAATTGGGTGTTAATGCTTTGTGAATCAGTTTTATACTTAAGCTTCGTGGTAACTAATTTGTTTCTATGGCTTTGCCCGGTTACGTTTCCCTGCGACACCCAGAGCCTGTCGAAGGGCTCCGTTTGAAGATTGCCATGTGATGGATTAATTACATGGCTGACGCCATAGGCGAAGAATGGTTCGATGTCTATCCTCCTCCATTCTCATTTCACAACCACTATTTTTTTCGTTACAACCTTGCTGTCCGCCATTGTAATCCTTACAAAATACGAACCTGCGCCCATGCCATCCGTGGAGATTGCGTTGTTGCTGTTGCATTGCTGTGTTTCGTAAACGATGCCGCCGAGCAGGTTGCATATTTGTATGCCTACTATATTTTCGCCGTCCACCATGATGTTTTCCCGTGCCGGATTGGGGTATACCGACAGCACAACATTTTCATTATCATTCACATCAACCTCGTGGCAGACATTTACGTAGATGTCCTTGTAGATGGTCTTGGTATTGCCGTAATAGTCCGTGTGCGTTATTGCCAGCTGCTGCTCGCCGGGGAGCGTAGGGGTGGCGATGTTGTAGTGGCGGGCGATGATGTTTTCTGTGGCGGTGTCCTTTATGGTGGCCTCTGTTACGTTTTCCGTGTAGTTATACATGATGTCCCCGCTAAGCACCGTGTCTATACCTATTCCGCTCGGCACGAATATATCGGGGTAGTAGATGCTGTCGATTACCTGCCCGTGCCGAACTCCAGTGTATATGGAGCCGATGAACATACCTGCACCATTATTCCGGCCTTGGCGTCCATACTCTTTTTGCCATAATATATTAAGAGAGGTGTCCAACTTTTGTACTACCCATTTGCGGTCTTCGTTGGTCTTTTGCCCAGCAGCAATGATATTTTTGTTTGTTTCTAAAACTAACTTCCATATACCAGAATGCTCAAATCTATCCGACATGGTTATAATATTTCCAGACAAATCATATCTTGCTACAAATCCTAGCCAATCTGTTCTATCAACTCCGCCAATGTATATATAATCGTTGTCATACATATTGCATTGCATACTTGTCTCCGCTATTGTACCCGAACAAATCCTCATGGTGTCGATTACTTGAAGACTGGTGTCAAATTCGTATTGCAATAATTTAACACGAGGTCCAACATTAAATATGAACTTATATGTGCCAGCCTCGGTTACATATACGGAACTGCCACCATATGTGGTTTCATAAACATCGTACATGTGGTCACCAACAATAGTACTATATAGTTTATTTCCTTCAATATCTGTTTTTACTATCATAGAGCATCGGTTGTCGCCATACAGTTCATCGCCTGTTCCTACTACAATGACATATCCTTCTTCTAATGGCGTAACAGAAAAAAGCACTTGCATTTCCCGATGTCCAAAATCACTTACAATATTGAATTTTGTCTGTGAGAAACTCTTTACTCCAGAAACAAGCAACAAAAACAAGAAGCATTATTTTTATATATAAATCCTCATTAAAAAACGTTTATTAAGGACAAATATACAATAAAGAAGTAATTACACAAGTGTAATTTTAAATAAAAAGGTCTTATGTGTATTTTGCGTATTTTCAAAGACTATTGCTGTTCAATTTCCTTCCAGATGAAAATATCATTCTTCTCTTTTGGCCGTATGCTATCGAACCATTTGAAGTTTTTCAGGAACAATTGCTCCTTCTTTATCTGGTCCATAGGAATGGCTTCTCCGTCGGGTTTTTCAAAGAACATGATGTCTCGTATTGTGTTGTCCTCAAAGAATGCCCTCATATTGCTGCTAAGCAGTTTGTTCTGTGCGATAAACTCGTTTGTCTCTTCGTCGTCGATATAGTATATGGTTTGGCAGTCGGAGAACAAATCGGCGCGGTACAATTTCTTGTCCTTGAGGTAGCCGTTTAGGTTCTTGCAGTTTATCTGGTTGTAGTAATCATCCTCGACATGCTGGCAGAGGAACGAAGAGTTTTTCATCGTGAACGAGTCGGGGTTTTTGTTTACGAACTTTATTGATATGAATTCTGCAGTGGCCTGCATGCTGTCTGTCCACAATATAGGATTGAAGAAAAGTTCTGCTATCGAGTCGTTTGTGTGGAACGCTATCGAGTCGCACCGTGCCTGTCCGTCCGATTTGAACGCTAGCACCTTATGGAATGCCCGCATAAGCTTGTAGTCGAGTGTGTCGCCCTGTTTTTCGGTAGTCATGAAAATTGTATCGGCATGAATGAACAGGGAGTCTTCGTCGATAATGTATGTGAGCAGCGTGCTGTCAGTGAGAAATGCTTTTTCTGGTTCTTCGTAAAAATATCCGTAGTTGCCGTTAGCGATCATATTTTGTGCTGTATCGACAATGGAAACATTATTGAAACCTTCTCCGTATCTGATTTTGCGGTCGTAGTATAGGCTGTCGCCATACAGGAAGTTGCTTCCCGACTGCAGCCAGGCATTTTTTGTAAGATATGCCTTGTCTTCCTTTGTGTGGTATTTCCCGTACTCGCAATATAGGTAGTTGGAGTCCGACACTATTTCGGTAGGTCCGAAGAAGTCGGCAATTTCGCTTTCGGTGTTGTACCGCATAGTGTCGCAGGTGATTGTGTAGTCTGGATTTTTCAGCAGTACGCTGTCAACTGCGTAGAAGTCGTATGTGTCGGTGTGGTAGTAGCCGCGTTTGCTTTTCAGCTTGTTGTCGCCGTCGTACATTTTTCCGCCTTCGAAATAGAAGATGAGATTTCGGTCACGTTCGTAGTCGAGCGAATCGGTGATAAGATACGACAGGTTGTGCTGCATAATGACAGAGTCGCGCATTTTGGCCATTCGCGTGTCGCCGTCGTATTCTACGTATTTCCCTATGAGCAGAATGGTGTCGCCCTGTTTGAATCTTACATTGTTGTACGCTTGCACCGAATTTGTCTCGTCGTAGAAATATGCCGAGTCGCAGAACATATATATATCATCGTGGCGGAAGACTACATCGCCTAGAAGACGTTTCGCCTCTATGCCTGAGGTCTTGCTGTATTCCAGTGTGTTTGCGTGAAGAATTTCCACTTTCTTCTGCGCCGTGGCAACCAAGGCGGCAAAAGCAAGAAATATTGTCAGCGCAAACCGGATTGTCATTTGCCGTTTGTTTTGTGTGTCTTAGTCCTTTACGAGCTCGTCGATGATGTCCTCGATCGAAAGACCTTCGGCTTCCGCCTTGTAGTTCTTCACAACCCTATGGCGCAATACGATTTTTGCAACCGACTGAACGTCTTCAATATCAGGAGAATATTTGCCGTTGAGCACAGCAACTGTCTTGGCGCCTATTACTAGATATTGCGATGCACGCGGTCCAGCTCCCCAGTGTATGAACTTCTTTGTGATTTCTGGTGCAATTTCTGAGTCGGGACGTGTCTTGTTTACGAGGCGAACGGCATATTCGAGCACATTGTCGTTGATTGGAACCTTACGTATAAGGTTCTGGAAATAAATGATTTCCTCGGCACTGAGAATCTGTCGTATTTCAAAGTTCTTGTCGGCAGTGGTGTTCTTAACGATTTTGATTTCATCGTCGAGGCTTGGGTATCCGACATTTATGTTGAACATGAAGCGGTCGAGCTGAGCTTCTGGCAACGGATATGTACCTTCCTGTTCGATCGGGTTTTGTGTCGCCATTACGAAGAATGGTTCGTCGAGCTTATAGATGGTTCCCGATGCCGTAACCGAACGTTCCTGCATTGCCTCAAGAAGTGCGGCCTGTGTCTTTGGCGGGGTACGGTTTATTTCGTCCGCAAGGATGAAGTTGGCGAAAATCGGACCTTTGATGAATTTGAACTGGCGGTCTTCGCCTAGAATCTCGCTGCCGATAATGTCGGACGGCATTAGGTCGGGGGTGAACTGGATTCGCTTGTTCTTCAGACCCAGAACCTCGGCTATGGTGTTAACAAGAAGGGTTTTCGCAAGCCCCGGAACTCCAACTAGCAGGCAGTGCCCACGACTGAAGATGGATATCAGCACCTCCTTGACAACCTGGTCCTGTCCGTAAATTTTCTTGCCTATTTCGACAAGCATCTCATCGTATTTAGCGCGTAGGGCGTTTGCTGCCTCAACATTGTCCTTGTATTCTATCATGGTCAATCACTTTTTAGACCGCAAAAGTAAATATTTTTATTGACTTACATATAAAATATATCTGTGTTACGGATGCAAATTTTATGATTGGAAACGGTATGCTTGCCATTTTTACTTTCGTTCTTTCTTTGAATTATAAAAAATCAAGGGTTATGTCGCCTTTAGTAAATGTTGTATTCCAAGTGGAAAATAATTAAGGTGTTTTTCAATAGTTTTTATACCTGTTGGATGAATTAGAATAATGCATATTTGACTTGACCGATAGGTTTATGAT
>CALDKB010000046.1 GCA_937899245.1 uncultured Bacteroidales bacterium
CTTGTATTCGTAAAGGAAGAAACATTCGAATCCAACGCCGACGAAGAAGAAGACAAAGATGAAACTTTGGCGCCAGAACTTGAAGACATCGAAGATTACGAAGACCGCGAATCTATCCACGACAAAGCTGATGATCTCGAAAGAGAGGATGTTAGAGAAGCCATCCGCGATTATTTACGACCGCTCGGACAGGACGCCGTCGTAACATTCTTCAACATGCTGTGCCCTGCAAGCAAGTGGAACAGCGAAACCTACACTAAAGACTACACTTTCGCTACAGACATCAACTTCAAGATTACGGAAGAAAACTGTTCTGACAAGAGAAAGCAAGGTAAAAGCATTCTCGATGCTTTGGCAGTCGAGCTCAGTCACAACGTAACAGCACACAATTACAAGGGTATCGACGAGTATTGGCGCCAAAAGTTCAGCCTCAAAGATCGCGGCCATTACCTGACCATCGCCAAGGAAAAATGGCAGAACGAAACAGATATCGAAGAAGAAACTTCCGACGAAGAAGAAAATTCCGATGAAGAGTAGCTGGTTTTCTAATGCCAGCTAATAGGCATGCCCGTACGCCTATGGTTGAAAGTATGGGCGCCCATGGCGACTCCAGTGAGTGACGGAAAGGGAGGTGTTCCGGAAGCGGGGGTAGCACCCGCTAAGCCACTAAAAAAGACGGTCCGCGAGCGAGCCCAACTTTAGCCGACACGGACTCCAGTCAAATCGAATCGAAATCCACAGGAATTACACATCGATGAAATTTGACTGGGCGCAATCCGTTTTGAATCCGTAAACATGTTCTAAGTTGGGATTGCGCGTCAAAAATTTATAGAAGGTAGAATATGCAAAAAAGAATAAAACGCGAATGGAGCTCTGACGAAATAAGGGTGCTTAAAGCCGGAAAGCTCCCTGAAGGGCGGACTTATCATGCCGTCCAGCAGTTCTGTAGCAGAATAGGCATAACGTTCCCCGGAAAAAAATTCAGGAAACAGATGGAAGAGAACAAAACGGTATGCAGTATTTGCGGCGCCAAATGCTACCGCAACAATCGTTTGAAAAACAGAAAGTTCGCTTGCGACGAATGTTTCAAGAGAACGATCCATAAAAAAATTTTGTAAAAAAGGATAAAAAACAATGGCTTATGGCGTATTCGCAAACATCGAAGAGTTTGCGCAGTTTCTACCTAAAATAAGTGGAGACATCAAAGATGCTTTTAGTGCAGGCCTGGAAATTGGATTGAATAAATGGTCCATAAGTGTTCTCAGGACTATTTTCGGCTTTTCAAAAAAAGCACCAAAACAAATAGAAAAAGAAAAAATCGAAAAAATCATGTGCGAACTTAAAAAAGGAATTCCCGCACCACAAATAGCCAAAAATAACGGTATTTCACAAAGCAAAATATACCAGTTGGCGCGCAGAAGAAAAATCAATTCCAATATCTGCCATGACTTTTGGGATGAAATAAAAATAAGGAAACTGATATCGCTGTACAATCAGGGTTTAAGCAACCAGGAGGTAGCCGACAACCTTGGATGCACATACGCGGCAGCATCCACAATGAAGCAACATCTTATACACGGCACACGCTCAAGATGGCTGAAAGTGCTAGAAAAATGCGGAGGAATCAATGCGAACAAGTAAAAGACCATCATCGGCAACACCATCGGAGCTCATTCCTGGAGAGGATACCGTCATCTACATGGACGATCTCTGGTACACAACATCAGGCGCTATCAAGGTAATGGGAGTTGGAAAGACGACCTTAACCAACGAAATAAAGAACAAGAATATCGAAGTGTTCAACCATCCTAAAGGGCACCTGTTCAGCAAGCCCGCCATTATCAGCTGGATTGCAAAGAGGACTCAAAAAGTAAAGAGGTAAGCCTATGATTAAGCCAATCAGAAGGAATAAATCTAAAGGCAACACCATTTGGTACGCCCGCGTTCCGGACCCGAAGAAAAAGACGAAGTCCGGCGGGACCGTGTACCACTATTTTTCCTTGGGAACAACGAACAAGTCCGAAGCCAACCGCATCATCGAGCAACGCATCAAGGACGGTTCGTTCGAAATCAAGGAAGAATGCGAAACCATCACGCTACGCGAATGCGTCGTAAAATTTGAACAGTACCAACGTTCAAAAGGTTCAAAGACCGGCAGCATCGACACGATGTACCAGGCAATCAACATGCTGAAGCCACTCTTCAACAAACGCATGGCGGATATCAAGACGCAAGACATCGCCGAAGCGTTTCAAAGCAATTCCGAAGGGTTGGCCCCAATCACATACCGTAACCGCAAAATCATCCTCTCGACGTTTTTCAGATACATCGTGGACACTTTGGAGCTGTACCCAAAGAACCCTATCGCCAAGGCAATTCCGCGCAGAAAGGTGCCCAAAAAATCAAAGGACTTTTGGACGATGGACCAGATCGACAGAATCATCGCCGCGGCACCTACAGCAAAAGCAAGGTTACTATGGTCGTTTATGGCTTTTGCAGGACTCCGAAAGTCCGAAGCCGTATCGATGCGGCCAGGCAACATCTACAACAACAAAATACACCTTGTAGGCAAAGGCGACAAGGAAGCGACAATTCCAATATGCCCTCGCTTGGACCGCGAAATAAAACGATACCAGGGAGAATGGAAATTTTACTTCGACCGCCGCCAACTCAGCAGGATTGCAAAGCAAGCCATTCCGGAAGGATTCCACGGACCGGCAACAGCCCACCGTTTCAGACACAGTTTTGGATCCAACTTGCTACGCGCGAACGCAAACGTTAACATCCGCACGGTAAGCGAGCTGATGCGACACAGCAGCGTCGCATTGACGCTTGAAACATACATGCACATCCTGGACACTGATGCGGAAAAGGCAGTGAACGATGTCTACAAGTAATCTTGATGAATACGCACGCCTATACGAACAATCGAAAAAAGACGCTCATGAATATTTCATGAAATTCCAAAAAACAGGAAACAAAGAATACTGGGAAACCTGCAAAGCACATCTGAATAGTCAACGTTACTACGAACAAATAATAACCTCATTGGAGAAAGAAAAGGAGATGTAAATGAGCAAGAAAGACGGCGTTTTGTTCCTGGTACAGAAGGAACCTTGGTTCTCGATGACCAAGAGTGGTCAAAAGCAGGAAGAGTACAGAGAGATAAAAACGTACTATACGGCCAAATGGCTCGATCCATACGACAAATATCTTTCGACAACACTCCTAAACGCGCTCGGCGTTCAAACCATTCAAAACAAGTTTCTTATCGAGGACGCAAACGACATACTGAACCAGCTCCAATACCACACTGTACACTTTTCGAACGGAATGCCAAAACGCGGAACATCCCCTGAAAAGCACATCGAATTCAGAAACCCAAAAATCCGTATAAGCAAAGGCCGCCCCGAATGGGGCGCCAAGCCAGGAAAACTTTATTTCGTAATAACATGGGATAAATGAATGAACACAATAATTTTATGCACGTTAATTGGAATAGTTCTATTGTCTGTCGAGGCTTTTGTTCTGCTCTATAGAGAAATAAAATACCTTCGAGCACTCATGGCCGGAATTGAACAAAATTTAAATCATATCTGGGAACACATTCACAAACTTGAAGACGAAAGGAACTAAAACAAAATGAACGACAAAGAAATAACAGTCCAGGAACTTGAAGAACGATACAAGAAAGTCATTATAAGGACCGAGGAAACGATAGATCCTTTTTCCGAAAAAAAAGAAAAAAGAACCGTCGTCGATTTGATTCATGATGGAATCACGTACTACGTGCATATCGAATTTTCGCCTTTTGGCACAACGTACAGCGGCGACATGGGATACTTCATGTTCCAGCCCGGCTATGGCATCGAGACTTTTAAAGGCACGAGCATCAATCCGTGTTACTGGGGAGAAAAGATAAAAGCAGCTGGTCAAGAATACTATATCCGCGATTTTGATATGCGAAACGTAGATCGTGCCTACAAAGAAGAAATCTTGCAACATTACGAATACGAATGGGAAGAAGAGTATTTCGAAGAAGCCAAGAAAGCCTGGGAAATGTCCGATGACGATTTTAAAAAATGGTACGAAACATGGCACGAAAGAGATGACGAGGAAGACTTTGCTGAAGAAGTCAAGAGAGTACGCGATGCTGGAAAACCGTCCGATTACAACGATAGGGACTCGGAAGAGAGTGCATACGATGCAGTGGAAACAGCCGCGAGAGAAGCTGGACTAGATTGGGATTTCGAAACCATTGGCGACATCGCCAGTAACGGTAAAGGATGCTGCTATCGATTCATTTACGCCTGTCATGTCCTTCAATGGGTAAGCAACAAGTTGAACGAAATGAGAAAGATTAACGAAGGCCGCCGCGATCTTGAAACAGCTATTGAAAAAAATCAAAGAACTTCCAGGAAAAATCGAACCTTTAAAGTAAGTGAGCAAAAATGAAAATCAATGCAGAAAATGTCGAAAAACTTGATGTCGGAAACCATTCAGGAGCCTTGCTTGCAAAAGGGCTTCTTATCGACTGCATCAATGCCGGGGACGCTCTTGAAGAAAAAGTGAGCGACCTCGAAAAGCGAAATGCACAATTGCTCCAGCAGCTGCACGAAACGAAGAACAAACTTGCATGCATCATGGAAACAACTCAAACGAAATGGCACCAGTGCGAACACCCAAACAGCGAAGGTTTCTATGACCTGCCTCCGGAATCCGGGGAGTACATTGTACAAGTCAGAGCCAGGAACGGACGACCTGAAACATTCGCAACGGATTTCGACGCAGATTATAGCGACTGGCCAGAATTAATCAACGGAACCGTCGTCATCCAATGGTGCGAAGAACCGAAACTCATACAGCCAAAATTTGACAAACCAGGCGAAAAAGCCTATATTGTACATAACAAGCAATCCACGGAATAACCCGTGGATTTTTTCAGTTTAAAAATGTGCATAAATCCGTGCATACACCTTTTACAAGTCAATGAACACACGGCTTCTTTCGATTTTATTAAAATTTTTCTCTCTTGGGTAGGTTTTTTGAATAAAAAAGCCTAATTTGGCTATTTTGGCGAAATTTGCGCATTTATTTGCATTCATAAAAATTCAAACAAAACCGCTTAAAACCACCTAAAAACGCAAAAAAATGATTTAATTGTGCATCAATTTGTGCATACCTACATTAATTGAAGATTTCGATCCGTGCATTCCAGTTCAACCTCAACTGTAAACGACACCGACTCGCCCACAAAAGCATCCTGGACATTGTAATCGTCAATATTTACAACCGATCCTGAACAAATCTTCAAATCATAAGCAGAATCCTGGAGGAATGGAAAAACAACATCTTTAGTTTCCCATTCATTGAATTTCAAAAAAATCAAATTGAATGAGAAATTACCATGCGACAAAATCAACGACGCAGCATTTGTCGTCGAAGAAAGTCCTTCAGCGCCTTTTGAAATAATTCTTGCCCGTGCAATTCGAAGTTCATGAAGATTATCACCACGAACAATTTTAACCGAACGACCAGCACAGGCAGAACCGGATAGTTTTACGGTCAAATTTGATTCTGATTGCTGAGAAACACTCGCATCTCGATCATTTCCCGAAAATGTGTAAGTAAGCGGTAAATCAAATTGAAGTATTTGTTTAGACATTTTGTCTCCTTGTTAAAAGTTTAAGCAGCCAGTCCACCCCAAGAAGTCGGGATTTGCTGGAGTTCAGCAAGACCGTTTGTCGTGTCTGCACCGCAGTTTGTGAATGCACCGTTATGTGTAGCTGGAGGGTTTGCCTGCGTGCTTGCTTGCGTGTATAAAGCTAACGCACCGTTTTCTACTTTTTTGCAACCGTTGAACATCCAGCCCATATTATCAACATTGCTTGTATCAAACAACGGAACTGATTTGAGTGACGAGCAATTGTTGAACATAGCGTTCATATTCGTCACACTGCTCGTATCAAACAACGGAACTGACTCTAATGACGAGCTGCCATAAAACATTTGGTGCATATCAGTGACTTTTCTTGTATCAAATAAAGGAACTGATTTGAGTGACGTGCAGTTGCCAAGCATAGAATACATAGCAGTAACATTGCTTGTATCAAACAACGGAACTGATTCTAATGACGAGCAGTAGGCAAACATAGAAACCATATTATCAACATTTCTCGTGTCAAACAACGGAACTGATTTGAGTGACGAACAGTAGCCGAACATAGTGGGCAGATAAGTCACATTTCTAGTATCAAATAACGGAACTGACTCTAATGACGAGCAATAAAGGAACATATTAGACATAGTAGTCACATTTCTAGTATCAAATAACGGAACTGATTCTAGTAACTTGCAATTCCTAAACATTATAGACATATCAGTAACGTTGCTTGTGTCAAACAAGCAAACTGATTCAAGAGAAACACACTCACGGAACATAGACTTCATTGAAGTAACTCCGTGCGTTTTTGCACTTATTACTTCAACAAGCCAATCATTACTACCGCTTTGAGGGTAGAATAGAGAGTTCCAACTAGGCTGTTTAAGCGTCAAGTCATAGATATGATTTTCGTTATCAATGGTATGAAGAACAACGGGTATGCCGCTTCTAAAATCAGCAAGAGTCACAGCCCTGTTAGCCTTGAAGCGCAGCGTATAAGGCGGTAAATCAAATCCGTCATTGTACACGCAATAACCATTTACAACACCAGCGACTTTGTAAAGTCCTCTACCATTGTAAATGCCAAAACCTTTCTTAATGCTCATCTAACGCCTCATTTATATGCTTATATAATATTTCAACGACATAGAAAAAAGAGCATCACCGTCACAATAACTTAACAAATCATCCATTTCAACTTTCGTTTATATGTATTCAAATGATGTTAAGCTCCCTTGAATACGTACGTAGTCTCCACGTTCAACCTAACTCCAGCAAAACTTCCAGCCCCTACCTGGGTGGCATCGTCGCACATCAAGAGTACAGGAGAAAACGCGTATAGTCCGTTGATTGTAGAATTACTCGAGTACGCCCATACCTGTATAGCGTTACCTTCAAGATTTCCTTGAGACAGCGACCTAACCTTGTTGAGCTCCCACTTGTAGTTAGTGCCACTTACCTGAAATGGGACATACACCCTGGCTACGTTCTTGTCTAGCAACTCGGTGAAGTATCCTATGCTCAATCCGGCATTGTCGGAATACCTGAGCGAGACAACCACGTATATCTCGACCCTGCTGACTGGCGACAGAGGGTGGAGTCGTCTCACTTCGCCACTTCTGCTGATTTGGACATCGACAGAATTGCCTCCATTGCCAACTATATGTATGTCGCCTCGAGGGTTCGAGCTCTGCTCGTATGGGAACAGCCAGTAATAATAGTTCTGCTCGGTGTATCCGGAATTCCCCATGCTCCGTACGAAGTCGTCCATTCCGTACAAAAACATGGACGAGTCCTGGTAGTAGAGGCCGGAGTTCAGTCGGAACGAAGCGGCCATGTAGTCCCTGTCGGAACGATAAGAGCACTTTCTATAGTCGCTTTCTTGTACCACCTTGAACGAGAGATTCGACTTGTTCTCAGAAGAATCCTTTACGACGGTGCCGCGCCCTTCCGAATAGTGGTCTGTGATGGAGGGGAATGTCATGTCGGGCCCTGGTTGGACAAGTGTACTTCCGTTGCGACCAACGACGGCAAAGTGGTCATTGGACTCGTATCCTTTCAGGATCAACTTGTTAAAATTCATGCTCGCCATGGGGACCTACACGAAGTACCAAGTGTTCGCATTGCTTCCGAGCGTCCCCGTGAAGTCCAACGTTACCGTGGAATGGGAGCCTCGGTTGATTATGAGGTTCCCCTGCTGCACTTCGCCGTTCGCATTGACGTAGGCGGGCCTGTCCTCGGAGCCTCCTGTAACGTCCATGTTGTGTGTCACGGGATAGCGGAGAGACCAATAGTCGTCGACCGAAGGTGCTGCTGTTATGTCCTCCATCACGACGCTTGCTCCGTTGTTGTAGGCGTAGTCGAAAGGCGTCATGAGTATATCGGTGAACGGGATGGTGACAGCCGAGTTGCCGATGACAGCCCACAGGTAGATGTCGTAATAGTTGACTCCGGACACTGTGCCCTGCTTGTACCCGACTCTCCACGTGTTCTCGTTCATTCGACCGTCGAACCGCTTCGCGGACAGCGAGTTGAACGACAGGTGGAAATAGCTGCCCCTGTGCGATACGCTGAGGATTGCGTAAATCTCGCCGAACCTTGCTGAAGCGCCGGAGTTAGAGTTCCTGTTCGTTATCCTTACGATGAAGGAGGACGCGTGGAAGTCCGAGGTCGCAGGTAGTCGTAGTACACGGCATCCGACTGAGGTGGAACCACTGCCGTAGCTC
>CALDKB010000047.1 GCA_937899245.1 uncultured Bacteroidales bacterium
TTGAGTATGTCGGCAACGGTTTCCGAGGCGTATTCTGCGAGGATTGGCTTCATTTCCTGCTCAACCCATTCGCGCCCGAGCGATTTCGGTGGTTTCTGGCTGTAGTATCTTATTGCCGAAAGTTTTTTCAGAAGTGAGGGGATGGTTTTGCCCGAGGCGGCAATGTCGCCGTTTGCATCGTAGTTTTTGCCGAGTTTGCGGGCGTACTCGTTCATTATTATGTTGACGGGCGAAATGTCGAAGGCAATCCGTTCGCCCTGCCTGTTGCGCATTGATATGTTTGAGAATCCGCCGAGGTTGAGGCAGGCATCGTACTTGCCGAACAGAAGTTCGTCGCCAATAGGCACAAGTGGAGCGCCTTGTCCGCCAAGGGCAACATCGCCGCTGCGGAAATCATAAATTGTAGTAATGCCGGTTTGCTTGGCAATTATGTTGCCGTCGCCAATCTGCAAGGTGTAGCCTTCGGCTGGATTATGAAAGACAGTGTGTCCGTGCGAAGCAATTATGTCAATAGGATGAGATACGTCTTTTTTGAATTCGTTGACGCACTTTGCCGAAAATTGTCCGAACCATACATCGGCACGTTTTAGCTCTTCTGCCGAAAGCGTGTGTAGCGAAAGCATCTTCGCCTTTGTTTCGGCATCATAATCGAAAGTCTGGGATTTTATGGTTTTATATTCCCATTTCCCTTCGTATTTTTTGAATTCGCATAGGACAATATCTAGGCCATCTGCAGATGTTCCCGACATTAATCCTATTGCGTTAAGTTGTTTCATAAAAATAATTGATAAAAATGTTTACAAAATTAAACAAAATGAAAAACAAATGGTTAACTTAGCAACCAAATTAAAAAACTAATTTTTTATGGAAAGAATAATTGTCCCAATAGATTTTTCTGAGGAATCTATGAAAGGTTTAGACTTGGCGGTAATATATGCCAACAAGTTTTTTTGCGATATCCAAATGGTTCATGTTCAGTCGAAAAAACATGGAAGACTGCAGGTACATTTCGAGAACCAGTACAATTCGATAGTTGAGAATTTCGAGGAAATAATTTCCGAGTACAAGCCGAAATTGAATGCTGTCAGCAGATTGACATATATTATAAAGACTGGTAGTGTTCACGAAGAAGTTGTAAACCAAGCACACGCTTTCGACGATTCAATTATTATTTGCTCTACAAACGGAACTTCCGGACTTAGCGATTTTATATTAGGTAGTAACGCATACCGCATTATTCAGAGCACTGACAAACCTGTAATTTCTGTTTACTCGAATAAATATATAGGTGATGTTAAGCGTATTGTTCTTCCTCTCGACATTACAAAGGAAACACGCGAGAAAGTTCCGTTGGTTGCTGCTATTGCAAAGGCATTCGGTGCCGAGGTTCATATCGTCAAGGTCGCTTCGTCCGACAGCGAGGGCATCCAGAACAAACTTGAGATCTTTGCAACCACCGTACGCAAGTATTTCGACCAGGAAAATGTCAGCTACAAGACTTCGTTCCTCATTGGCGAGAACATCACGGATATAACAATCGAATATGCAAAGACGATAGATGCCGACCTTATTGCAATAATGACAGAACAGACAACTGCATTGTCAAACATTATACTCGGCTCGTATGCATATCAGATGTTGAACACATCACCAATTCCGGTGCTCAGTGTTACACCTAAGGGCTTGTTCCTTGGCGGTTTCAAGGTAACCGGTGGAAACTAGGATTTCGTAATAATTTATAATGACATACGTAAAGGAAGGTCTGTTTAAACCTTCCTTTTTTTTCAACAACCTTGATTTTCTCCAAAAAAACATTGCAAATATTAGTAATTTTGTTTCGCTAATTGAAGCCAAGTTTATGCGTATTGCCGAAATAATATTACCGCTGGCCTTGCAGGGGACATTTTCGTACGAAGTTCCCGACGGTATGCGCGATGCCGTATGTCTGGGAAAGCGTGTGCTCGTTAATTTCGGAAAGAAGAAGATATATACAGGTGTTGTTGTCGGTGTGTATGATTCTGAAAAAACAGACGACACCGGCGGAATCAACTACAAGCCGATTACTGCGGTGCTTGATGACAAGCCTTTTATTTCGGAGCCGCAACTTAAGCTATGGAATTGGATGTCGACATATTATTGCTGTACTGTTGGTGAGATATTTGCCGCGGCAGTGCCGAGCGTATTGTTGCCCACAAGCGAGTCGAAATACAATGTCATTGCTTGTCCTACTGGCGATGAGCCGTTGTCGGGCAACGAACTGCTGCTATATAACTGCATTGTGAATAATGAAGGAGCTTCGCTGGCCGACCTTGTCGACTGTACAAACTTGAAAAATCCTTTGCCGGCAATTCAGCGCCTTGTTACGAAGGGCCTTATTTCCGACGAGCAGGTAGTTGGAAGGCAATATCGTCCTGTTGAACGAAACTATGTGGTCTTTTCGTTGCCCGAAGCGGAAAAGAATGCCGACTCCTTGGATAAGGTGCTGTCAAAAAATGGCAAGCAGAAGTTGATATTGGAGACTCTTGTCGAAATGTGCCGCAATGGCAATGTTGATAAAATTGAAGTCGAGGAACGTGAGCTGCTGGTGAAATGCGATGCGTCCAAGTCGAGTCTCTTGAGCCTGCAGAAGTACGGACTACTTCTCTTATGCCGCAAGGTGCGCGAGTCGGCCTCCTCTGAAATTTGTGGAGATGTAGCGGTTGTCCTTTCCGACGAACAGCAAAGGGCGTACGATGAAATAAACGAAGCTTTTGCTGTGCATTCGCCTGTGCTTCTGCATGGTGTAACATCTAGCGGAAAGACCGAATTGTATGTAAAGCTCATTCAGAAAACTATTGCTCGAGGTCGGAAAGTCTTGTATTTGCTTCCCGAAATAGCACTTACCGCACAATTGATAGGACGTTTGGAAAAATATTTCGGCACAAGTGTGAAGGTATATCACAGCAAGTATACCGCTTCGGCACGTGCGTCGGTGTATAATGCGGTAATAGATGGAAAGTACGAGATAATACTTGGCGTTCGTTCGTCTGTTTTGTTGCCTTTCGAGAACCTCGGGCTGATAATCGTTGACGAGGAACATGAAAATTCGTACAAGCAGTTTGACCCGGATCCTCGTTACAATGCCCGTGATATGGCGCTGGTAATGGCAAAGATACATGGAGCAAGCGTAATACTAGGTTCGGCAACTCCGTCGGTGGAATCGTACAACAATGCTCTGCAGGGCCGTTATCGGCTTGTAGAATTGAAGCACCGTTACGGCAATGTTATGTTGCCGGTTATTGAGGTTGCCGATATGAAAGATGCCTACCACCGCAAAATAAATAAAGGTCATTTCCATCCAAGACTCATAACGGCTATAAATGAGGCAGTCGGCAAAGGAGAGCAGGTAATACTATTCCAGAACAGGCGCGGCTATTCGTCGATGCTGGAGTGCAAGGCGTGCGGTTGGGTGCCACATTGCCAGAACTGCAACGTTAGCCTGACGCTGCACAAGTACGAAAACAAGCTTGTGTGCCATTATTGTGGCGAAAAATTCAATGTGCCTTCGGTATGTGGTAATTGCGGTGCAGAGAACATATTGCAGAAAGGCCTGGGCACCGAGAAGTTGGAAGAGCAGGTAATGCAGTTGTTCCCGGCAGCACGCGTGGCGCGTCTCGACTACGATACGGCACAATCGCGAAAGAACTTCGAGAATATAGTTTCGGAGTTTGAACATGGAAATTATGATATTCTTATAGGGACACAGATGATTACCAAGGGCTTGGACTTTCCAAATGTCAGTCTAGTCGGAATCCTTAATGCCGACAATATGCTTAATTTTCCTGATTTCAGGGCTTTCGAGCGTTCCTTTCAGTTGATGGCACAGGTGGCTGGCCGTGCTGGACGGCGCCAGAAACGCGGACTTGTAATTATCCAGACTTTCACTCCCGACCACCAGATAATCGGCAATGTGCTTGCCGACGACTACAAGTCGATGGTAAACAACCAGTTGAAGGAAAGGTCCATCTTGCATTATCCTCCATTGTGGAATTTCATCGTGTTGCGGCTTAAGCATAAAGACAATTATTTGGTGCAGAAGGCGTCTTACTGGCTTGCGCAGGAACTGCGAAAGTCGTTGCTCGACCGAGTGCGCGGCCCTGAGGAGCCGGCTGTAAACCGCATTAGCAACTACTTCATTATGAATGTGCATATCCGTTTTGAGAAAACTCTGTCGGCGCAAAAGATAAAGGCGTTTGTCATGGAAAAGTTGCAATGGTTGAGGTCGGTGCCTGAATTTTCACAGGTAAAAGTTGAAATAGACGTAGATCCGTACTAGGACGGAAGTCTGCTCGCATAGATTGTGTGGAACAAAGAAAAGGCTTAGCGGGAAACCGCAAAACGGTTAGTATTAGAGTTGCTTATACCATTTTTTTTGCTTCGCTGACAAATTCTTCGTCGATGCCAAAGATTTCAGCGATGCGGAGACCTTCGGCTGGAACCTCTTCTTCGGACGTGGCGATAAGCGAATAGTCCATATAGCTGCTGATGTTTTCTGGTGTTACTTTTGCACCTTCAGGGACAACAAGTCCTTTTACGCGAAGTCGGTTGCAGTCGGTTGAAATGCCGTTGTAGTGAGTGGTGATGAGACTTCGTGTGCTATGTCGCGATAGGATCTTGATGAACGCGTTTACGAGAGCGCGACCTTCGTTTGGATTTGTTGTCCGTGCAAGTTCGTCGACAAGCGCAAGGATGCGGCTGCCTGATTTTGCCGCCTTGATAATCCTGTCGATGTTGAGCATTTCGATGGCAAACGATGATAGACCGCTGACTTCCGACTGTGCGTCTCCGATGCTGTACATTATTTCGTCAACCAAGGCGATTTCGGCCTTTGCAGCGGGAACGAAAAATCCAAACTGGCACATAAGCTGAATTAACGAGACGGTTTTCAAAATAACGGTTTTGCCCGACATATTGGCGCCAGTGATAAGATTTGGCTTTTCGCAGAATTGGATGTCGACTGGCTGGAAGGAAAGACCTCTTTCGTGAAGCGATTTCTCAACAACGGGGTTGAAAGCTCCGATAATGATGGTGTCCATGTCGGATATTTCAGGTTTGCAAAGTTTAAGGTCGCGGGCGAGGACAGCTTTTGCAAGTAGCACGTCAAGCTTTGCAAGCTGGTCGTAGTTGGCTTGGATTTCTTCGCTGAAGAATCGTATCTTTTCCGAAAGGTGTTCGCGTATCATGTCTTCTATGCCGATGCATTCGAGGCGCAGACGTTCGGCCTTTTCCGTCTGGTTGTTTTTGCTTGCAATGTCATATTCCTTGCGCAGTGATGCAAGTTTTTCGTCGTATGCCGAATAAATGTAAAAACTTTGTATGCCGTTGTGTTCGGGGTCCATAATTTCGACAATATTGTGCAGGTTGTGAAATGGTAGTATGTCGAAGTTGTTCTCGTCAAGCGTATGGCAGATGCTGTCGGAAATCATGCAGAAGTTCTTGATTTCGAAAAGTTCGATGTCGTCGAGTGTTTGTGCCGAGCGCAAGTTGTGGATAGTCTGGTGGATGTCGTTGAGTTGCGAAAGACGACGTTGTGTAATGAGCAGAGCTTTTGTGTTTTCGGCATTAGAAACGAATTCGGTGGCTATTTCGAGGATGTCGAGTTCCATTTGAAGCTCGAATGGCCGCGTGAGGAAACGTTGCGACAATAGATATTTTCGACCAGCTGCAGAGCAGATGTTCAGGTGCTCGTATATGAATCGAAGTCCTTGGTTGTCGTTTATATGATGCTTGAAATTGTTCATAGTGAGGAATGATTAATTTTTATTCGTTATCACTTGCGAACCATTCTGCAAACGAGCTAGAAGTTTCGTATAGTCGAAGACAGAAAAGTTCTACGCCCTCCGGCATCAGAGGCTTGATTAGCGATGCGAAGTGAGCGACAAGATTTTCTGCTGTTGGCTGGAACTCAACAATATGAATGCGAGAGAAAATATCCTTGTTGGCATCGGCAAAATTTGAGCATTCGTCGCAACTGATGACAAGGCTATGGTCGAACTTGTCGATTACATTTTCCTTGATTCTGTTCTTAAGGATGCCGAAGTCGACTACCATTCCGTATTTGGGCGACGATTTGTCTGAAATAGGTTCGCCAATGGCTGTTACATGCAGTTTGTATGTGTGTCCATGAATATTTCGGCAAAGCCCGTCGTAGTTGTGAAGGGTGTGTGCTGTATCGAATTCAAAAATTTTGGTTACTCTTATTTTTGGCATGATGCGTTTTTTTTGTGATGCAAAGATAGTTAATAAAAACTTTTTCTGTTGATTTTCGGTTAATTAAAAAAAGTGTAAATTCGCACCAAATTAAATACTGATAGTTTATGGCAAATATCAAGAAGTTGGCAGTTTTAACATCTGGTGGAGATGCTCCGGGTATGAATGCTGCAATCAGAGCCGTTGTAAGAAAGTCCTTGCATGAAGGTTTGGAAGTTTACGGCGTTATGAGGGGTTATGAAGGTCTTATCACGGACGATTTTGTAAGGATGGAATCGAAGAGCGTAGGCAATATTATTCAGCGCGGCGGTACTATTCTTAAGACGGCCCGTAGCGAACAGTTCAGAACCCACGAGGGGCGGCAGTTGGCTTACGACAACTTGATAAAACATGGAATTGATGCTTTGGTTGTTATTGGCGGTGATGGTACTTTCCGTGGGGCAAGGGAATTTACCGAAGATTTTCCTTTCCCTGTTGTGGGTATTCCCGGAACAATTGATAACGACTTGTTCGGTACCGACATGACAATTGGCTACGATACAGCAGTAAATACAGTTGTTGAAGCTGTAGATAAGATTCGAGACACGGCGGCCAGCCACGAAAGAATGTTCTTCGTCGAGGTTATGGGCCGTGATGCAGGTTTCATCGCATTGCGTAGCGGTATTGCCTGCGGTGCCGAGGATGTTCTTGTTCCAGAGACAGTTACGTACCTTGATGAACTTCACGACAAGCTGGTTAATTATATGACAGAGAAGAAGACCTCGAGCATTATTCTTGTTGCCGAGGGCGATGATGCCGGTGGCGCCTACGATATTAGGAACGCAATGGCAAAGTATGGCGAGGAATTCGATATGAGAGTTATTGTTCTTGGTCACATTCAGCGAGGTGGAACACCGTCTGCGTACGACAGATATCTTGCAAGCCGTCTTGGCGTTTCAGCTGTTGATGCTCTTCTCGACGACCAGCGCAGCGTAATGTGCGGTATGGTTCACAACGAGATCGTTCTTGTTCCTTTCAACAAGACAATCAAGCACCACAAGACCATCGACCAGAAGATGCTTGACATTGTCGACGTGCTGAATAGCTAAACAATTTTTGGTTTAATGATATCGAAAACGGTTGCTACTATAATGCTCCCTAAGATTTAGTCCAAAAGTTAAAGTGGTCATCTATGCACAAACGAAAAGGAAAAGAGATGACCAACACAAAGACAAGGAGCAGCTGGAAGTTCACGGCGGAGATCAAGGCGAAAGTCGCCATGGAAGCACTGCTCCTATTGGTGGTTCAAACATCGGGACGCATTATATTTTGGGCTGATTCATAAAATGCCAAAGCATTTCTCTCCAATTAACATTTGTTATATAACTTTTGTCGACACTAGTAACCGACCGCGTTTTCGAACCAATTCATGATATGGAAGGGTCTGTAGAAAAATATGCCGGTTGGCAAAAGGCTGTATCTGACTAGAATCGGTAAGTTGCTACCAATCACTTTCTGCCGAAATACACCTTGTAAGAGAAAGATGCCAGGAATGGGAAATAGCTAACTTGATACAATTTTAGTGCTGACGAATTGCTGTCAATACTTGGATACAAGAAATAGTCGTATGGCGTATTGTTGTAGTAATAGAAGAATGGATTCTGGCGGAAATACGCATTGTATATGTCGAAACTCCATGCAGCATCGCGACCTTTCTTGGTTTTGTATTCGTAGGTAAGAGCAATGTCTAGACGATGATAGTCTTTCATTCTGCCACTGTTGCGCTCGCCGTATATTAGGCATTCGTACATATAAACATCTCCCTCTTCGGTAATTGCCGGGACATACTGCTTGCCCAATGCCGGTGTGTATGGGATTCCTGTCTGGTATGTCCATGTAGCACTGATCTTGAACTTTTCGTTTATCCTGTAGCTTGCTGCAATGTTGAAATTGTGCGGACGGTCGAAGTCGTATGGGAATTCCTTTCCGCCGTTTATGTTGGCGTATTTACGGAACGACCGGGCGTAAGTGTAGCCGACAAATCCTGTAAACCGACCTGCCTTCTTGCGCAACAGAAATTCAATTCCGTATGCCCGCCCAATTCCGCCGGTCTCGACCTTCGATTCCCAGTTGTCGTCGCCGATGAAATTGGTAAAGCCGTCCTTGTAGGTTGCAAGGTCGGTCGACGACTTGTAGTAGCCACCTATCGACATTGCCAGTTTTCCGCCAAGGAAATCGCTTTCCCATTCTGCCGAGTACTGAGTTACCTTTGCTGGATTTATATTTACACCCGCGGGTATCCAAACCTCGTTGTTCATTATGCTTCCCGATGTGAATACCAGATGCGAATATTGCGTTGCAGTCATATAGCTCAAGCCGAGCCTATGGTTGGGCGAGAAGCCAAAAGTGAGCGATGCTCGTGGTTCTATTGAAAAATCACGATAGGTGCTAGACATTATTCCGTTTGCCCTTACTCCGAGAGTTGCACTCGAATATTTCAGGAATTGCAGTGTTGTCGATAGGTATGCGAATGCGGCTGGACGATAGATTGTGTTTTTCTGCTCGAAGTTGTATGTCGGCAAGTACGACTGGAATTCGCCTTGTACGCCTGCCTCCATATTCCAGAACTTGAAAAAGTCGTGCTTTACCGACAAATCAGCCATTGTGACATCAAGCGACGAAAGGAAACGGCTTCTAACATCGGGAAGCGTATCCACTTCTTGCTTTATCTTGTAGCCCGTTCGCAGTCTGTAGCGCGAATGTGAAATGCCAGCCGACAGGAATGTCTTGCTGCCAAGTATGCGCTTGTATTGTACCGATGCCATCACATTCCCCCACATATAACCAAGACGGAACTGCTGTGGATTCACATAATAACCTGTTTGCTTTTTGCTTCGCAATCCAAGGTAGTCGTCACCGATATAAAGGTTTACAGTAAGCTTGTCCTTGTCGGTAGAACTCCACGAAAATTTTCCGTTTAGGTCGTAGAAACCATATCCGATAAGATAGTTCTGGTCGGCTAGATAAGATGCAAAGAGCAACAACGCGCCAATCATAGTCTTTCGTGCGCATACTATATAGCTTGAGTTTTTCAGTCCGGCAGGACCTTCAGCCGTAGCCGAAATGTCAGTAATACCGACATGCAGCGAACCGCAATGCTTGTTCTTGTTGCCTTCCTTCTGGGTTATGTCAACAATCGACGACAATTTGCCACCGTATCTTGCAGGGAATCCGCCCTTGTATATGCGTATGTCGTTTATTATGTCGGGGTTGAAGGTTGAGAAAAATCCACCGAGATGATTTACATAAATGATAGGAACATTGTCGAAAAGGTACATGTTTTCGCCAGGATTTCCACCTCTTACATTCAATACGCTTGTGCCTTCGCGCTGGGTGCTGATTCCTGGCAAAAGCGACATTCCCTTTGCAATGTCGGGCTTGCCACCCATTGATGGAAGTTCGGATATTTCCTTTATGCTCATTTCCGACACATTACCGCCCTGCTTTCTGCCCTGCGCCATAACTGTTACCTCTCCTAGCATCTGCCTGTCGGGTGCAAGCGAAATTCTGAGCGGAAGTTTTGTTTTTGCATCTACCGTAAGCCTTTCGGTTGCATAGCCTATGAACGATACCGAAACTTTTGCAGGCAACATGGTATGAAGGCAGAAATATCCAGAATTGTCGGTTACGCTCCAGCTATTTCCTGCGCTATCCACCACATTCGCACCAATAAGCACCTCGCCGGTTTCGGCATCGGCGACTATACCCGAAACCGAAACCTTGTTCTGGCAGATTGCAGCCAAGGTAATGCACGATAAAATCAATATTGCGATTAGCTTTCTCATCGTTGCCATATATTTGGTGGATAAATTGTGTCGGTATGCTCGGTATATGCCGCAAATACTCCTAAACCGTTTTCAACATTCGAGTAAACGTTGAACACTACTGGATTGTCGATAATACCTTCGGAGTAGCGACCTTCATAATATAGGTAGTGCATTCGAGTGAACTTGTAGTAGTTCTCGTCAACAGCACGGAATCTCACAAGCAATGGACGGATTATTTGGACTAGAGTATCGTTGTAAACTGCCCCGCCATGGACATGAGTCATAAACTTGAGCGTGACGGAGAAGTTTTCACCAGAAGCTAATTCGTTGGAGAACAGCGGCAACGGCAGTCCTTCGTTCTTGATAATCGGGTCGGTTATATCCAGAAGAGATGTCCCACCATAATGATCATATCCTTCTACTGTATAAATCTTTATCTCGTAATATTTGCGCTGATTTTTAATATTGCCGATAGTAGTAACAACTCCTTGCAAAAGTTCTCCAGAATCATCAACTCCCGCATTTGCAATATATTCGAAACCGAGTGGAATTTCTTTCTGTGGCACTATGCAATGACACCTGGCGGTATCGCCATTATATGCAACCACACATTCAAGGCTATCGTTCTCGTTGGCTACAACAGTAGAAACATAATAGCCGTCGCCTTCGTAGCTTAAAGTTTCGGCAAGGTTTCCGTTTATATACAGATTAACCGCTGCATTATCTACAAAGGCAAGGGTTGAATCGTTTATGTTACCCGTGAGCGAAACATTTACCAACAGCGGCTCGCCGGCCTTCGCTATTGAGTTTACCGTTATCTTCTGCGGATAGTCGGGAAACTTGTCGGTTACGACCTTGCGGCAGGAGGATAATCCTGCAGCAAGTATGGCAACAATAAATATGTAGGGTACAAAGTTCTTCATTTTGTCAGGAATCTAAAGCATAAGCCGAAATTTATAACATTCTGGAAATTACTTCTTTTAGGTTTGCCCGTAAGCATAAAGCCCCACCTGTATTCAAGATTAAGTCCTATGTGCTTTGCAAAATAAATGGAGGCTCCCAATCCGATGTCATCGCAGAGGTAGTAAAACACTCCATACGACTTAAAATAAATAAGGTTTACGGAGAAAACATCCGTTACATATACGCAAACGCGGAAAAACCTATTGTCTGGCTTTATGAAAAACGGCAATATGTGGAAATTGTTCTTGATTCCTACGAAATGTGTGCCTCTACCTAATGATTCTTTGCTTAGGCTATAGTACAATCCTGGTTCCCAGAATTTAGTCACACCATAGCAAGCCGACAGCGAAAAAGCATCTCTTCTTACCCTTTGGACTTCTTCGTTCATTAAATCTCGTTTCTGCAGTGTGTAAGAAACATCAAAATAAAGTCTATCCTTAATATAGGCAGACTTCTGTGCAAAAGCCAACACGCTAATAGTGCTAAGAAAATATAGTAAGAACAAATGTTTCATACCATCTTGTTTATTATTACCTAGCAAAGGTAAGTATAATATTGCACAGAAAAAAATATTTCGTAAGATTTATTTTGTAGATGGGGTGTCAACTTCGTTTATTTCAACTGGCGCAATAGTCTCAGAAATTCACATTCATTCTCCACGTCAACACGTGATACTTGTTGTCGATGATTTTGCGTGGCGAGAACTTGTAGAAGAAATCCAACGAAATTCGCTTGCGGAACATGTTTACCGAAATACCCGGAGCGGCATAACCCGAGAAATAATCCGACTTTTTGATTCCCGCATTTGCGCCAGCGGTTTCCTCCTTTACGTGTCCATAGTAGGCAGACACTTCAAGGAACGGATGGAAGTATTTCAGATATGGATATTTTACACGGCACAGCAGTCCGTAACGGGTATCGAATGTAGTCCTTGATACTTTGGTGTTTAGTTTGCCATTATCGTAGAAACCCGAGAACTCCGCACCTACCGACAAGTAATCGAATATTCCGTAGGTGTATCGTCCAGCAAAAACCAATGGCTTATAGAATTTCATGTCACCGAGATAAGGATTTATCTGGAAACCAATAGAATGTCTGTGGAAAATTTCCTGAAATTCCTTTCGTGATTCCAAATATGGTCTTACGCGTTCGAGTAAACTTGCAGTGTTGAAATTTACACTATACGATATTGCTGGCATGAAGGGGAATATACTTAACTGATGCATATTGCCACCATAATCAATATAGTACAGATATGGATTCTTTCTATTATAAGCATTTATTACACTAAGAGTCAAAGTTCTTTCACCCCAGTGCAACGACTTTACGAAATTGAAACCAAGATCGAGACGATGATAAGGCTTCATCCTGTAATTATAAATTTCATCATATACATAAGAAAACCTTCCGTCTTCGTTGTACATATATCCAACGGGAACGGTTATAGGCGCACCTGTTGCTATTGCCCAGTTTGCCGAAATTGAGAACTTGTTGCTTATCGCCCAGTTGAGCGAAATGCTGAAACTGTGCGTGCGGTCGTTGTCGGCAAGGAAGTACTCGCCTTTGTTTATTCCTTCGAACTGCCTTCTGTTTCGCGATAGCGAATATCCCATGAAACCTGTGAGACTTCCGCGAGTCTTGGTTAGCAAAAATTCTATTCCCATTGCCTTTCCATTACCTCCGGTAGCAAGCAGGTCGAGGTCGGTGATGTTTTCGATCATGCCTTCAACCGAAATATTACGCTTCATCATGGCAAGGTTCGACATCTTCTTGTAGTAGGCTTCGATTGATGTTTCGAGCATTCCGTCAAGGAAACTGCGGGCTATGCCAATATCAAACTGGTCCGACTTTGCCGGCTGAAGTTTTCCAGTCGAAACTATCCATCGGTCGGCATAAATGTTCATCACATTGCCAGTAACGCATTGTATGTTCTGGTGTATCCGCGAATATGCCAGTTTTATTGTGAATACCTTTGGAATACTGAACGTTACTAAAGCGCGTGGTTCGGGCTGCCAGTACGACTTTTCCCCACCGATGTCGTAATAGTGCACCATGCGGAATCCAATATTAGAAGATACGTATTTCCCGAAATACATTTCGCCAAGAATATATGCCGATGTTTCGTTGGAATAGATGTGAGATGCATGCTTTTTGTCATAGTACACAAGCGAATCGTTTACATAACTTTGCAACTTTGTGCTATATGGCATCGACACGAAAAACGATTCGGAAATTCCAGCACGGAGCACCGATTTCCCCCACATTTTCCAACTTATGTCGGCAGCAAGGCGGACATCCATTATGTTTACCGCATTTTTGAACACAATAGAAGATATTGAATCGTGGTTATATGTGTCGTTGAACTTTGCAAGGCTCGTGCTGTGGTAGTCGGTGAGGCTAAGATTTATGCGGCTGGTGGTTCGGTCGTCGAACTTGTGGTCCCACTTCAGCGATGCCATCTTGTTGCCACCCGAAATTCGAAAACGCGAAACATCACGTTTCCCATAAACATCGTTACCGATTTTGTAGATGTCATCGCCAATGTAAGTTCCGAAACGCAAAGTGTTCTTATCGTTGAACTTATGGTTTATCTTGAAGTTTAAATCCCAGAATGTGTAGGCTATTTTCTGGTCGTGAAGAAACAGCGAAGAGGCAGGATACATAATGAGGTCGTACATAAAACGGCGGATGGAAAACAGCATCGAGGTCTTTTTGTTTTTCAATGGACCACCGAGGCTCAACTTGCAGTCGAGCAGACCGATGGTAAGGTTTCCGCGCGTCATGTCCTCCACATTGCGTGTCTCCACCTCCATAACTGATGACAACCGTCCTCCATAATTGGCAGGAAATCCGCCTTTTATCAGGTTGGCGCTTTCAACAATGTCGGCATCGAATGTCGAAAGGATTCCACCAATGTGGTTTACGCTGAAAAGCGGAGTTCCGTCGAGGATGTAAAGATTTTGACCGAAGTCGCCACCACGCACGCTTATGCCAGCACGACTTTCGTTACCTGCACCTACGCCCGGCATCATCTGGAAAGCTCGCATTATATCTGGCTCGCCACCTATGGAAGGAATGTATTTTATCTGTTCGCCTGTTAACCGCATTGTACTCACTTCCAGACGTTTTTCTATCGGCACTCTTTCAATTACAGTAACTTCCGACAAGGTATGCCCCTGCTTCATTATTATGTCGAAATGCGTGTTTTTGTTGAGTTTCAGTGCGAACATCGTTTCGGTATAGGAAACGTGCGATACGTTTATCAGTACGCTGTCACCATTTTTGAAATACATTTCGTAGTAGCCGTATTCGTTTGACGAAGTGCCCTTGCCCGAATACACGTCGCTGAGGTTTGCATCGGCAATACGGTCGCGCGAACCTTCGCACACAACATATCCCGACAATTTCACGTCCTGCGCCGATGCTAGACAGCAAAACATTATCAGCATTGCCAATGTCAATATGTGCTTTACTTTTTTCATCTGCGCATTATCGTGTCAGTCATTGTGGAATATGAAGCAAAGATGCCATATCCGTTTTCGATGTTTGAGTATATGTCAACAGGAATAGAGGAAAGGGTCTCTCCGTTTGCTAAATCTTCGAAAAAATCCTCTTCATGATATTCCTGCATCATACGGCTACGACGATATTCGTAGTACGATTCAGAAATGGACTTCACGGTGATTTCAAGGTCATATTTCGCCATTGCAACGTACATCAAGTAGTTATATATGACTTCCAAATTGTGGTTGCCGCTGCTGAAATAGTCGTCAGTAAAAAGCAGTACTCTGTTGTTAAAAGGTAGACATTCGCTTTGCGTAAGCACCTTGTCGGTATTACGAGAACTATTGAAATAAATCCATTCATATTCAACATCGTATTTGTCGCTTACAGCCCTGCAACTCATCTCATAAAAATTTCGCGATGGGATAGTGTCTTTTATCGTGAGGCTTAATCTTGACAATGGATAACCTTCTTCGTCAACGGTAACAGTATCGCGAAAACTCATGTTGCTGAGCACAGGCATGTTGTACAATGTTGTTGTCGCCTTACATTCCTTATAGCCCGGAGCATTTACCACTAGTGTATATGTTGAACCGACCTTGGGGTATTTGTCCGAAACATAATAACCTTCGCCTTCATATTCTAGAGAACAGAGTAACACACCATCCTCGTATATCAAAACAGAAGCATCTTCGATACAATACTTTGGCTTTGGCACATGCAGGGAATATATATCCCCATTTTCTTGGGTATCATTCACCACGTTATATGATTCTGGTGCAATTGGCATTACAGCGGAGATACTCACGCTAATAGGCGATTCGGGAGTAATTATAGAGTTTATTACTATGGCAGGCTCCACATCGGGAAAGTCAAACTCGATTTCCCGATTGCAGGAGGAGAGCATTGCAAGCAAAAAAAACAATATTGAAATCCTTATTTTCATTTGCTGTTGAAGTTATAGCCGATACGCCATGAGAAATATATCTTATGCTCTCCGATATTGCCACGATTCGAAAAATTGCACATTAAATCGAGTTGCAGATGATTCTTGAACATGTGAAAAGATATGCCAGGTGCGCCATAAATGCAAAATGAGTTAGTAATGGAACATTGGTTTTCAGAACCATAACAACCTTTGTTGTATTGTGTCCAATACTCATATCCGACGAACAGTTCGACAAATGGGCGCACATAGTAAAAGCGATTTAATGAAGCCTTTCCAAATATTCCCGAAGTTATGCTATGCGATAAAGTAGTCCGTTGCTTCCATGTCCAAGCATAAATGTTAGCCCCGACACAAATATTTTTGTGTACTTTATAATTGTAACTTAACCCGAAATCGTAGGCATATCCGTTGTTATAAAAGAATTTATGATAACCCCTGATGTTCTTGGCTTTAGTGATGAAGTGGGGATTAAACCTTATACTGATATTGTGCTTGTATTCAAATTTTTCGTGTTGCTGCTCTTGTGCAAATGATACATTTGCAACAAGAATCAGCAACAAAAAAATGATATTTCTCATGCCTATTTGCATAAATTAGGATTACATGTTAGGTTAACTCGACCAGTACTCGGTGTACTTGCCCAAGAATCTATTGAGCCAATATGCATCTGTGGAGCTACTGTAACGTTCCATTTTTGGTGGTATATCAAATCACCCTCTAACTTAGAGTCAAGAGTTCCTGAATTTGCGTAATGTCCTGTTTGATATGACCAAGTACCCATACAATACATATCAGCTCTGGCATTCAAGTCACAACTTATTGTTCTTGAGCACCAAAACCATGCACCCGTCTTTTTTAGCGGTCTAATTAAATAGTGAACAATAAATAAAGCTGTTTGGCTTTGGCAATATAATTCTTGGTAAACTTGTATACGGGTTTTATTATTTCCATTAATAACTTCGTTTTCCATCCCAGTTCCACAATTATATGCCGCATCTCTAATTTGTTCCGTTTTGTGATAAAACAATCTTTTGTACTTTGCTGTATCTTCCAAATATTCGACAAGATTAAGTGTTGTTATGTTCTTCATTTCGTCTTTTAAAGAAACATCTCCAATTATATAGTCGTTTCCGATATATTTGTACAAATCATTATCAATCTGAAACATCATATCCTTGTTCAGAAAACAACTGAAAGGAATGGCATCTGATTTAACATCCATTACATAGTCGCCTGCACTATCTTTTGACATTACTATATAGTCACTATATGTTTCTGCAATGTTTCTAAATTCTTCAACTGTATTAAAACTCTCAAAATCAATAGATTTGTACAGTTCTTCGCAAGTGCGCGCATACGAACAGAAATTTTTCCCTTTTTCATATTCGGCTTTTTCTTCCTCCGACAAACTATAGTATTCTTTTAGCTGTTTTTGAAAATCTTCTATATTTTCAAATTTAAAAATGTTGCTAGATGCTGTAACTAGCTTTTTTGTGTCTAAGCTTTCTTCTTTTTCACAACTACAGTTAAACATTGTTAATGCACACACTACCATTACGTAAATGGCAACCTTTAATAAATCAATTCTTCTCATATTATTAATATGTTTTAAATTAAACACACACAAAACTAATCAATAATCCAATACAAACAAAATGTTTTATAACATATAATTTTAATATCTGTTATAATATTCATTTTGTGCTTTTTTGCTGTTAAAGGCACCAATGCATGTCGTTGTCTCTGCCATGCTGAGCGATTTGTACTGAGCATAGCCGAAGAAAGTCGAAGCGCAGCCTACGACATTGCACTTCCAGAGCTCCTGCCTTGACAATATTCTGCTAATTGTCAATTTTTAATTGATTGGTCCGCAAATTAGCGTTTTTTAAGTTTCAGCTGCTTGTTAAACTCTTGCTTCGAAATCGATGTGCGGACTAACACTTTCTTTTCTACGTTCGGCAAAAGGTCGAAATAGTTGTCGCTGAAGAAGTTGTCGATTCCGTTTATGCTTAGGAAAACGCCACGGGCAAAGGTCTTGCTGCAGAGGGTAACAAGTATTCCGCCGTCAACCTTTTCCGATTTCCATTTTATGTTTGCCTTCGGGAAGCGCATTTCCTTGTTAGTGCAAAGGAAGTAAATGTTGTCGGCAATTTGCTTTGAATCATTGCTTTGCAGGGTGGTATAAATGAAAATATCGTTTGGCGACTTGCCATTGAGAATTTCGAAAACAGGTCGCGAAAAATGAATTTCGCTTGCGTTGGCCTTAATGCTAACGTGTGATTCTTCGTTGAAAATTACGTTGCCGCGGAAATCCATAATGCTAACTGTTAGGCAGCCGTCGAAAGTGGCGAGCGAGTCGGAAACGGCAAAGACATACAGGGTGCTATCCTTTACGATTGGCGATACCAAAATGTTACGGTAGGCCTTGCGAGCAAAATAGTGCTGAGCTTTCCAGCGTCCGTAAAAATCGCGGCTCGACCACGAGGCGACAGGCCAGCAGTCGTTGTGCTGCCAGAAAAGCGTGCCCATACAGTAAGGTTTGTCGCGTCGGTGTGCTTCGATGGCTATTTTAATTGCGTCGCCTTGCATAAGCTGGCTAAGATATAGCGTCTCTTCAAAGTTTTTCGGCTTGCCGTATTCGCTTTCCATATACCACATTATTCGCGAGTTGGCATTCTGCCCGCCACGCTGGTGCGACATCATAACTTCCGAATAAATGTTGTGGTCGTTTTTGTCAGGTGCAAATTGCATTACCGACTGGTAGTCGGCGAAAGACTGGAAGCCGTACTCGGAGAAAAAGCGGCAACGTATGTCGTTGAAAGTGGACAATTTGCCTTCTGTTTGCCAAACGCCCCAGTAATGTCCGTCGCCATCGGGATTCCAGAGCGAATCGCCAGTTTCGGGACGTCCGTAAGGGTCGCCGTTGTATGGCGATGACGGAACATAGTCGCGTGTGTCGTACTTTTCGACCACTTCGGGTAGGGTTACAAAATAGCAGTCGTAGAACTGTTTCCAGATCTTTTCGGAAATGCCGTTGCCCATCTGGTCGTACTTGCGCTTGTATCCCCAGCCGTACCAGGCCGCCTGACATTCGTTGTTGCCGCACCACAAAGCAATGCATGGATGGTTTCGTAGGCGTTTTACGTTGTCGATGGCTTCCTGACGCACGTTTTCGAGCATTTCGCCTTCGGTGGGATAAAGACTGCAAGCAAACATAAAGTCCTGCCAAACAAGGATTCCGTACTTGTCGCAAAGGTCGTAGAAGATGTCGTTTTCGTAAATTCCGCCGCCCCACACGCGAAGCATATTCATATTGGCGGATACGGCATCGAGAATTGTGCGTTCGTACATCGAATCGGTGACCTCGGTAAGAAAACTGTGTTGCGGGATGTAGTTGGCGCCTTTCATAAAGACGTTTACACCGTTGAGCTGGAAATAGAAGGATGTGCCGTACTGGTCTTTATCGCGAACAAGCTTTAGGTTGCGAAGACCGACGTTTGTCTTGATTTCCTGTGGGGTACATCCTTGTAGTGTCGTGGCGCGCTCTACAAGGTCTGGATTATTGTTTTCAATCCGAAGCGAAGCGGTAAATTCGTAGAGGTTGGGTTCGCCAAGTCCGTTGCACCACCATAGTTTTGGCTTTTTAATGATTATTGGAATTTCGATGATGTTGGTTCCGGGAACAAGCTGGCGGGTTATGTTGGCCGTGGCTGAATTGACATTTTCGTTAGAAGCAGAAATGGTAATGTTTGCCTTGCAACTGCTTGACGCATCGACTTCTATGACGGCATTGATGGCGGCCATATCGTCGCCGACTTTTATCTGGTCGTACTTTACGTTGCTGATTCTGGCATTGTCCCAAGCATTGATTTCTACTGGTCGCCATATTCCGCTGGTTACAAGTCGCGGTCCCCAGTCCCAGCCGTAGTGGTAGCCGGCCTTGCGAGCAAAAATTCCCACCTGCTTGTCGCCAATGCCACCGATTTGCGACTGGTCGTTGTCGGAAGCATAGTGAAAATCAAGTGCGTCGAACTTCGGTATGTCGGTTGTTATTGGCGAGTGAAAATAAATGCGAAGTTCGTTGCCTTTTTGTTTTGCAATGCCTTTTATGTCGATTTTCCATGTGCGGAACATATTGTCGGCTTGGAGAATAAGACTGTCGTTGAGGTAAACGTCGGCATACGTGTCGAGTCCGTAGAATGTTATTTCAATGTTCTGCTTGGAAAACATTTCTTCGTTGAGGTCGAACGTGTTTTTGTACTCCCAGTCTTCCTTGTCAACCCATTGCACGTCGCGTTCGTTCAGACGGAAGAATGGGTCTTTTATAATACCGTTGTGAATGAGGTCGGTGTGGACAAGACCGGGAACTTCGGACGGCAGCCATTTTTCTGTACCGACCTGACGAAAAGTCCAATTTGTCGTTATCGTACAAGTCTGTGCAATTGCGAAAATGGAAATAATTACGAATAGTATTGTTGTAAAAAGTGATTTCATTTGAATTGTAATTATGATGCAAAGGTATGAAAATAAAGAGTTGAAAGGATTAAAAAATTAAGGGTTTAATGCTAGCTATGGCGATTTTTCATTAACCGTCCCTTCGGCTACTGCTTACTTCGATAGGCTCAGTGCACCGCAGAGTGCGTATCATTGTCCTCGCGGCTCGAGCGGAACCCCCCCCTTATTCTGTATAGATTTTGATTTCATCACCAACATGTATGACATGCTCTTCGGACATTTCGTTCCATTTTCTAATTTCGTTAATAGAACAGTTGTATTTCATTGAAATGCGGAAAAGATTGTCGCCCGAAACTACCTTGTGGATAATCAGGTTGTCTTTCTTGATAGTTGTTGGTAGTTCCTGTGTGGCAATTATAGAGTCGTTTACCTGTGCCGGAATGCTTGCAATCTCGTTCTGATGGGAAATGAAGACATTGGTTTTGTCGAACGGCATTGTCAGCACGTGGTATTCTCCATCGTTGGGGATGTATGCCTGAGTGTAAGTCGGATTCAGGAATTTTAGTGTTTCGTAGTCGGTGCCTGTGGCTAACGCAACATTTTTCAGGTGTAGAGGACCCTTTACGTGAAGTGTGTCGGTCTTCGTGTATTCGATGAAATTATTGTTTGGAAACAAATTGTGTTCTGCGTGATACTGAAGCAGATATTCCATTGCAATGAATGCGCCGACGTAGTTTTTCATTTGATCGGTGAAGAAAGGCAGCAGCTCCCAGTGGTTGGTTTTTCCGCCGCTACGTTCGATGGCGTTCTTTACTGTCCCCTGACCGCCGTTGTATGCCACGAGCGCAAGTTGCCAGTCGTTGAAAGTCTCGTAGAGGTATTTCAAATATCTGCAGGCGGCGTCTGTCGACTTGCGAACGTCGCGTCGTTCGTCGATATATGTGCTGACTTTCAGTCCCATAACATCGGATGTCCCTTTGAGGAATTGCCATAGGCCAACGGCACCCGATTTTGAAATGGCATTCGGGTCGAGCGACGATTCCACGGCAGCAAGATATTTAAGTTCAAGCGGTAGGCCGTATAGCGACAAATATTCTTCGAATATAGGGAAGTAGTAGGCCGAAAGTCCAATAATTTTCTGCATTTTCGGACGGTTGCGCAGTCCGTAGGCGTTGATGTATTTCTGTACCACTTCGTTGTATTCCAACTTGATAGTGGTTAGTTCGTCCAGATTCTCAATTCGTTTCTGGTAGATGATTTCGGGGTAACTCGGCGCCGGCAGACGTAAAATGCTGTCGGAAACCGATTTTGGCGAGCGCCACCATACGTTGACAGAGTCGCTCATTCTGGCAATCGATGCGTTGATATGGTTGACTATGCTGTCGTTCCTTTGCGAAAACGCAATCATCGAACAAGTTGTGGCTATAAATATGAAAACAAATTTCTTCATCTTTACGAAAATACGGCGCGAATATCGGCATAAAAATAGCTCAGTGTATAGCAAAAATATAGAAAGTATCAACAAGTGACTTTTCATTAGTGCCGCAACTGACTAATTGGTGTTAATTAAAAATAGCAAATATCTTTCAAGTTATGAAAAAACTTGTTATTTTTGAAGATTGAATAAAAAGTCTTCGGTCGATGATTAGCAAAGTGTTGGCAAAATCTCTTTTTTTTGTGGTGCTGTGCGCTGCTATGCTTGTGTCTTGTAAGAAGAGCAAAGTGGCGGATGTAGATGTCTTTGATGCCGTTCCCGAGCATACTTCGTTGGTTGTCAGGACTGATAATGTTGATTCTGTGGCTAAGATTGTCGGTTCCGACAATCCGTTGCTTAAGATGTTCTACAATCAGAAGACCGAAATTGGCTTGCCGTTGTGCCGTTGCGTTGATAGCTTGAAGAATGCCGGTTTGTTTGGCGGGCATCTCGGTGCAAATGCAGTTTTTGCAGTTCGAAAGGACGGGACCTGCGGACTTTGCCAGCTATATGTGTGCAAAACCGATTTGCGAGCAAAAGGCGATATCGGCAGTGCTGTCGATTCAATCATGCAGAATGAAAATTTTTCTAAACGCTTATTTGGCGAGTTCGAAGTCCTGACATATTCTATGCAGGGGAGAGGTTCTCTGTCGATAAGTTTTGTTGATGGACTAGCAATCGTATCTTCTTCGTCAAAATATCTAGAGGATGCGTTGACCTGTTATGCTGGAAACGGAAAGCGGCTGTCGGCGGATGAAAAGTTCTGCAAGGCGCTTGAAGCTTCAGGCAAGAACGAGTTGGCCAACGTGCTTGTTGATGTCAAGTCGTTTGCAGACATCTTTTCATGCGAACTTTTTGAGGATAATCGTCTGGTAAAGGTTGTGAGAGGTTTCGACTGCTGGCTGGCGCTGGATATCCTTGAGGGAAATCCATTGTCGTTTTCGGGTTTCGAGTATCCTATGTCCGATTCGGCCACTTTTTCGGCTTTGGTTAAGTCGCAACCGTCGATTGAGTTCAATGTGCTGGAGATGATTCCGGAAAAATCGGCGGCTTATCTCTTGGTTTCTTATGGAAATCCGCAGGGCTATGACGAGGCGATTGGGAAAAGTGCAGAACGCGAGGAGCGAATTGCGGCAATGAACAAGGCATTCGGCTGTGATGCTGTCGAAAGATTCCGTTCGCTTGTAAAACGTGAATTTGCCTATGTTGTTTCTGAATGCAGTTCCGATCAGGAAAAGGGCGCTTTTGTTATCTGCGGTTTGCAGTCGCAGTCGGCGGCGGAACTGGAACTGCAGAAAATGTTGCCACAGCCGGAGGCTCAGATTCTCGACGAGGGGTCGTCGGTTAAGGTTTACCAAATGCCTTACGACGATATTGCAGCAGCCCTGTTCGGCGATTTGTTCGCTAACTGCAGGGGAAATTTCGTGAGCTTCATCGGCAATTATATGATTTTTGCAAATTCCGTTTCCGACTTGCGTTCGCTTAATGGCGATATAAAACTTAACAATACGATGAGGGCTAGTATGCAGCATCAGGAGTTTAGGAAAAAGTTCTCAACCACATCGTCGGTATTCGCATATTTCTCGTTTGGAAAGGGCATCGAAATGATGAAAAGGTTCTTTTCGCGCCAGTATTCGAACGATTTGGGACAAAATGCTTCTGCTTTTGCCGGAATGGGAATGTTCGGCATTCAGTTGAAACGATTGGACGAACAGGTGTATTGCAACGTGTCGTTCTTGAAGAATGATGTGTCGGCAGTCGCAAGCATGGAGACCGAATGGGAGACTAATGTGGGCACAACTCTTGCGGGAAAACCTTATGTCGTTTCCAATCATGATACTGGGGAAAAGGAAATAATTGTGCAGGATAAAGACAACAAAATCTATTTGTTCAATTCAAAAGGGCAGGAGTTGTGGCATATCGGTATTGACGGCCGAATAATAAGTCAGATAGTTCAAGTTGATGCATATAAGAATGGCAAGAAGCAGTATCTGTTCTCCACAGATGAAAAAATTTATCTTGTCGATAGGTTGGGCAATAACCTTGAGAAATTTCCGCAAACCTTGAGGTCGAAGTCGGTAGCTCCAATTGCAGTTTTCGACTACGACAAGACACTCAACTATAGGATTGCGGTGCCCTGTGAAGACCGCAAGGTTTATATGTACGACATAAAGGGTGATTTGCTGAAGGGCTGGACTTTCGAGACTACTGAAAATATTGTCAACTCCGAATTGGTTCACTATGTGCTTTCGTCAGAGGATTTCATAGTCTTCCACGATAGCTACAAGGCATATTTTATTGCTCGCAATGGATCTGCAAAGATGGTTTTTCAGACCAATTTCAAGTACTCCGACAATAAATTCTACTGCGATTCAACGTCGTCGCCTAAATTTGTCACAACAGACGAAACCGGAACCGTACGCCGGCTGTTCAAGAACGGTTCTCAGGATTCGCTGAAACTTGGCGATTTTTCTGCAGGACATCATTTTGCTATGCGCGATTTGGATGCCGATGGTCGTCCGGAATACATATTTACTGACTCGACGAAGATTTTTGCCTATGCGGCCGACCAGCGACTGCTCTTCGACTATGATTTTGGCGCCGAAGCTTCTGCGCCTACATTCTATAGTTTTGGCGGTCAGACAAGGATTGGAATAACCACAAGCGATAAAAAAATATATCTTTTGAATTCAAACGGATCGTTGTACGAAGGATTCCCGCTGGAAGGAGTAACTCCATTTAGCATCAGCGAACTGAAAGCCGATTCAGACCATTATGATTTGATTGTTGGACTTAGCCGTGGACGTTTGGGTAATTATAGGATTGTAAAATAAATTTAATAATAAAGTATGAGAAAGACATGTAAATTATTAGTGCTTGCCATTATTGTCATGACGATAGCTTTGCCATCGTGCGTAAAGGACAATTTTGATATGGACAGATTGTCCGATGAGGTTACATACACTGGAAGTTTCGCATTGCCTCTGGCATATAGCGATGTGTCGTTTTACAAGGTTATGGACTTGCTTGATACGTCAATATCGTTAAGAGACAATGATGAGGGGTATTTATCTTTGTACTATCAATCTTATGTCGAGTCAAATCCTGTGCAGGAATTGTTGAATGTCGGAGACCAGACGATGACTAAGACCATCAGCTTGTCGGACCTGACATCGCGAGGTCTGATGGGAGAGACTTCGCTCCGTTATACTGCAGTTGAAAACATTACTTTCGACCTGTTCAATAGCGATGCCGAAATCGACTCTATTATGCTGAAGTCAGGTACTTTCGACTATGAGATTAATACAACTTTTGGCAAAACAACACGAATGGTAATAGAATTTCCTTCAATAACTAAGAACGGCAGGGCGTTCAAGGATTCCGTAACCTTCATGTCGTCCGATTCGCATTACCAGATAAGCTTGCCGCTTGATGAATATAAGATTGACTTGACAACTACATCTCGCCACTTTAACGAAATACCGGTGAAGTTGACAGTTAGTCTTGCATTCCCTGATTCCGATCCTCCAATGTCTGGCGGTATCACTGTTACGATGGGAATTAAAAATATTCACTACAAGCGTATGTTCGGATATTTTGGCTACAACGAGCTGTTCTTCCAGAGCGATACAATTGATATTTCGTTGTTTAAGGATAATCCAAAATATTATATGGAACGATTCTTCTTCAACAATCCAAAGCTCACAGTTCACTATTGGAATTCATATGGTGTGCCTTCAATGTTCTACTTTACCGAACTCGACACTTATCTAAAGACCTTGGATCAGGTTTGGGATATCGCATCTAGCAATGAGAACTTCCCGATGTCGTCGTCAAATCCATACTATGTAAAGCATTCTTCGAGATACGGATACGAGGCTGAGGATTCCGTTCAACTTAACAAGGAAAATTCCAACCTCGATCAGATTGTTCCAAACCGTCCACGATGGATTCATTTCAAGGCGTTGGCTGCAACAAATCCAGGCGTACACAACCACGATAACTTCATTACTGAAGATTCAAAATTGAGATCTAAGATTGATATTGAGTTCCCGCTGTGGGGATATCTTTACAATTTCTGCTATACGGATACAATGGATGTTGACCTAAGCAATATAGTAGGTAAGTATCCGGTAAGCCGACTGGCAGTTCTGCTGTCGATAGAAAATGGTATGCCAGCTGAAGCATTTGCACAATTCTATCTGGTCGATGAAAATTATCACGTTCTCGATTCTCTTATTTCAAACCCTGGTCAGATGGTTCTCGATGCTGCTTCTGTTGACGCCAACGGACGAATCTTAAAGCGAACAAAGACAGAAACGAAGGTAGAGCTTACTCCGGCGCAAATCAGTAAACTTAGGAATAGCAAGCACTTGCTGATGAAAGCCCACGTAAACACCGATGATGCAATGAATGGCCGTCTGATGAAGATTTATCGCGACTATGGCTTCAAGGTTAATGTCGGTGCTGAGGTCGACCTCGATGTGGAGGGAAGTGTTGACTCGCTGATTGACAATGTGAGCAGTAAGAACGTTATTCTTAAATCTAAATAATGGAGGGCTTGGCTATGAAGAAAATAGGATTAATTATCGTTTCGCTATTGGTGCTTAGCTCAATGTCGGTTATTGCCCAGCAGGCAAATACATTGTATTATATGGACCGCGTATTCCAGGCTCAGACAGTCAACATCTCCCAGATGCCAGCTAATAAGGTGCAGGTGAGCGGACTTATTGTGCCGGTCTTCGGACAGTTGCCTCCTATGTTGTATTTCAACTACGGAAATAATTCATTCAAGTACAATCATATTATTCACAAGGGCGAAGGTTACAGAGCCGACAGCCTTGTTACCGACTTGCCGTTGCTTATGAGCAAGGTGCGTAAGACAACTAGCATAAGGAACGAACTGCGCCTCGACTATATAAATGTGTCGGTACGTTCTAAAAATAATTCGGTAATTAACGTAACACTTGCGGACAGGATTCTTTTTGGCTTCGGATTGCCATACGATTTTTTCGAGTTCGTTATTAATGGTAACCGACCCTATATGCTTGAGGGCAAGCCGCATGACTTGTCGAAACTTTCGATTAATGCAAGTTATTTCCATGAATTGGGCGTTGGCTTCACCTCTCAGCTGGGAGAGAAATTCTCTGTCGGCGGTAGGTTGAAATTGTTGTTTGGCGTTGCTGACATCAGTACTGATGTAACAACATTGGAACTTGAAACCGATCCGCAGAATTACTTCATTACAGCAACTGCTAACATGAAGATAAGAAAGTCAACAAACTTAATGAATATTGTCACTAGAGGTGATAGCACAAGTGTAGAAACCGATTTTTCGACAGAAGCACTAAAGGCAGCCTTGACATCTTTCGGTAATTTCGGTGTAGGCCTTGACTTGGGTTTTACATATAACATTACTCCAAAGATTTCTGTTTCGTTCTCGGCAACAGACCTTGGCTTTATCAACTGGAACCAGAATGCAACAGTTGCATCAGCTAAGGGAGACTATACATTCGAGGGCGTTGAACTTGAATTCAACAAAGGTGATGACGATAAGGTTGGCTTTGGCCTCGATACCTTGCGTTATACTACCGAGCACATTATTGATACGGTTGTCGATTTGTTCGATATGAATATTGCCGACAAGAATTATATGTCATGGTTGCCTTCAAACATTTACCTTGGCGCAACCTACCAGCTTCACGAAAAGATTGGTTTCGGCGTGTTGTATCGCGGCGAATTCTACAGGAAAAACTATATACAGGCATTGACAATCTCGGCAAATTCAAACATTACGCACTGGTTGTCGTTGCATGCAAGCTGGTCGTACATGAACAATACTGCGGCTAATTTCGGCCTCGGCTTTTCGGCACGACTTGGATGCTTCACATGGTATATGGTTACCGATGACCTTATTGGTATGATTTTCCCGCAAAAAGCCAAGACTCTTAACATTCACATGGGCTGTAACATGACATTCGGGCACCCGAAGAAGCAGCTTAAGACTCAGACCAGATTGTAGGGTAATTTTTTGTAATGCGACAGAAGGTACATTCATACATATATCTCGCTGGACTTTTGATTGTGGCATTTTTCATGCCACTGTCGATGTTTGTCACAAACGCGGCAATACTGATGATTGTCGCCAACTGGTTTGTGGAGTGTAACTACAAGGAAAAATGGCATCGCCTGAAAGAAAACAAGGGCGTACTGATTTTCTGTGCATTGTTTGCCGTTCATATAGTTTGGCTCGCAAATACCTCCAATTTCGACTATGCGGTTAGCGATATACGTATTAAGTTGCCTTTGCTGGCGATTCCAATTGCATTGGGTACTTCGTCGGTAATATCGACAAAAAAGCTTAATCTTATCCTGCTTTCTTTTGTCTCTGGCGTCCTATGTGCATCGTTGATAGGTTTTTTCTATAAGATTTTTGGTAATAGCGTTGGTTTCAGGTCGCTTTCCTTGTTTGTTAGCAACATCAGGTTTTCGCTAATGCTTTGCCTCTCGCTGTTTATCCTGTTGTATTTCGCTGTAAAAAAGATTTTTTTCACGCGGCGGACGACCTGGATAGCGGTGCTTGTCGGTCTGTGGTTCCTCGTATTTATGTCGATGATCCAAACAATTACAGGATTCGTTTGCTTCTTGTTCGTGCTTGAAATTTTGCTAGTCGTTTATGGCGTTAAGCAATGGAAAGCGATGCGAGGAAAGCTATCTGTTGCTTTAGCGATAATTATTCCGTTGGCAATTGCAGGTGCTGTCTTATGTTTTGTCCACGATTTTTATACGCCTACATGCGACAACGTACAGCTGGCAACAACAGCAAATGGCATCCCATACGACGTAGTGAAATCAGACGGGTCAATAGAAAATGGTAATTATGTATGGATTAACGTCTCAAGGTCGGAACTGGAGGCATCGTGGTCAAATCGAAGCAGCTACCCTCTCGATAGTCTTGACAATAAAGGTCAGAGCATTTATTCGACGCTAGTGAGATATATGACGTCGCTGGGGCTTACGAAAGATGCCGAGGGAGTTTCTGCGTTAACCGATGCCGATGTGGCAAATGTCGAGAATGGAGAAACCAACTGTAGGTTTGTTGGCGGACGTGGCATTTTGAATCGAATATACGTCATTATTTGGGAGTTTGATGTTTACAGGAAAACAGGTGAGTGTAACGGTCATTCAGTCATTCAGCGCATCGAGTACCAGAAGTATGGATTCGAACTTGTTCACCGAAATATTCTTACTGGTATAGGCGTCGGGGATGTGGAAGACGAGTATCAGGCCTTATACGAGGAGGATGATTGCCCCCTGGCGCTTGAGAATAGACATCGTGCTCATAATCAGTTCTTGACATTTCTGATTACTTTCGGAATCTTTGGATTCCTGATATGCCTGTTCGCATGGTTTTATCCTGCATTATCAGGGTTGACGCAACAAGATTATTATTTTGGAGTATTTTTCTTGATTGCAACATTGTCAATGTTTTCTGATGATACGTTGGAAACATCTACGGGTGCGGTTTTTGTGGCTTTTTTCTATTCTCTGCTGATGTGGTCGGCAAGTAAAAAAGAAAAATTGAAATAATATGGAGAAAGAAGATTTTATGCGACTGGCAATTGAAAAGTCGCGGACAAGTGTTGAAAATGGTGGCGGGCCATTTGGCTCTGTTGTCGTTAAGGATGGAGAAGTTATTGCTATTGCATCGAATTCGGTAACTATAGATAACGATCCTACGGCTCACGCCGAGGTTAATGCCATACGTATGGCTTGCAAGAAACTTGGGACCTTCGACTTGTCGGGCTGTGAGATTTATGCCTCATGCGAACCATGTCCAATGTGCATGGCTGCAATATATTGGGCGAGAATCGACACACTGTATTATGCTAACACAAGGATGGATGCGGACAGCATTGGCTTTAGTGATAACTTTATCTATGAAGAGTTTAACAAACCGGAGTCAGATCGTTCAATAAAGATTGTTCCTATGCTTCGCAACGAGGCAATCAAGGTTTTTGATGTGTGGAAATCAAAGCCAGACAAGAAACAATATTAGTATTAAGGTTCAAAAAAAAACTTTGAATAGAATACTTAAAAAGAAAACTCTGTTTTTAAAATAATCTTACTACTTTAGTACCATTATTTGGGAAAGAGTTGAGTAACCGTTTTTGCATATTGTTTTTGCTGATAATCAGCATGATATGTGCTACATTGGCTTCTGGACAAACCGTAGGTTTGGTGTTGAGCGGAGGTGGCGCAAAGGGATATGCCCATGTCGGTGTCATTAAGGCGCTCGAGGAACATGGCATTCCGATTGATTATGTGGCAGGAACTTCGATGGGAGCTATTGTTGGCGGAATGTATGCGGCAGGTTATTCGCCCGATGAGATGGTCAAGATTTTCAAAAGCGAACAGTTCAAGAATTATTATAAGGGGGCTATTCCTGCCAGATATCTCGATTATTTTAGATATGAGCAGCCCGACGGATCGCTTGTACGTGTTGACCTTCGTCGCAAAAGCAAAAAAATTTCGCTTGCATTGCCAACAAACCTAATTGCCACTCAGCCGATGGATTTGGGATTTATCGATTTGTTCGGTAGAAGTTCCGCCGCCGCAAGAGGTAATTTCGACAACCTATTCGTTCCTTTTAGGTGCGTCGCTTCCGATGTGCACCACAATCGCGAGAAAGTATTTGGCAGTGGCGATCTTGGAACTGCTATTCGTGCTTCGATGACATATCCGATGCTTTTTCGGCCGGTAGAACTCGACAGCACTCTTTATTTTGATGGCGGCATATATAATAATTTCCCAATCGAAACCATGCAGGAAGTCTTTAACCCCGACATTATCATCGGCGTTTATGTGTCGTCTGTTGTGAATACGCCACCTCCAGATTCCGATGATTTGTTCGCTCAGATAGAAAGCTTGGTGATGGGAGAGCAGAAGTCTGTTGATGTGCCCGAAGACAAAGGTTTCATTCTCGGATTTAAGTTTAAGGATGTCGGTGTTATGGATTTCCAGAAACTTGACTATGTTGTAAATATAGGTTACGATCATTGTGATGAAAAGATTGATAGCGTATTGACTCTTATCGAGCGCCGTATTTCACCGGAAGAACTGTCAAACCGGCGAAAAGCTTTTCGAGACTCTCTGCCCGAACTGAAATTCAACGACATTATAGTTGAGGGAAATCTGAAAAAATCAGAAAAGGAATATGTAGAAAACTCTCTGAACTTAAGAAGAATTAAGAGGCATACTTCGGACTCGTTGCTGGATTTCAGAACCGTAGAGTCTAATTATTATAAGCTTATATCCGACTACCAGATAAATTTGGCTACACCGCTTGCTGTCTATAACGATTCGGCAAAATGTTTTGATTTGAAATTGAAGGTGAAGAAAGACAACAGGTTGACTTTGGGTGTAGGTGCAGCGGTGTCAAGCGGTTCGTCAAGCATGGCTTCCATTGGTGCTACGTATAAGTTGCTCGGCAGGGTTTCGTCGCTCTTCCGTACAAATTTTTATTATGGTAAGTTCTATACGTCGTTTACCGTTGGCGGACGACTTGATATACCAACCTACCAGCCGATATCGTTGGACCTTTCCGGAACATTAAATCGCTACGACTTCTTCAAGGGCAGTTCGCGCGTCCTTTCCATGACTTATCAGCCGCCATATATCATCGACTATGAAAACAATATCCGACTGGATATTTCAACTCCGGTGACAAGACATTCGGTTGCTAAGGTGGGATTTGCTACTGGTGAACATAAGTATTCGTATTTCCAGGTATCGTCATATCAGTCGTCTGATACAGCGGACATTACAAGTTTCAAATATATCTCCACCCGTTTGGCATACGACTACAACACATTGAATTATATAATGTATCCGACCAGCGGCAATAATTTCGTCGTTGACTTGCGTCATGTAATGGGCACAGAAACCAATGTTCCGGGTTCAACAACCGCACTTTCCGACATGTATATGTTGCATCATAGCTGGTTCCAGTTGAATCTTATTGCCGACTCCTATGTTCGCGTTTTCAAGCATCTGACAATTGGAGTGTATGCTCAGCTTTTTATAAGCAACAGGACATTATTCCGAAATTATTCTTCAAGTATGCTTGCTGCTCCGGCTTTTGCCCCAGTGATGAATTCAAAGACGCTAATTCTTTCAAATTATAGGGCCAATAACTTTGCAGCCGTGGGATTGAAGCCAATTGTGAATATTACCGACCGCCTGAGTCTCCGTACCGAAGTGTATTTCTATCTGCCATACCAGAAGATTTTGAGGGAGGAGTCATCTTCGGGCGTATATACCCCGCAGTATGCGGAGAAATTTTCATATAAATATCTTATGGGTTCAATGGCTTTGGTGTATAATACCAGAATTGGTCCGTTGGGGCTCAGCGTAAACTATCTTGATGACGAGAATGTTGACTGGTATTTTATGTTCCATCTTGGATTTATGCTATTCAACAAGAAAGGCCTTGACTATTAGTGTGTTTGATAATAAGGCACATATATTCTCGGCTGAAATTTTTTTCCGTAGAAAGATTCGGTATGTTTAAAAATGTGCCGGCAGACACATAAAAAAAGCAACCGCATATTTGCGATTGCTTTTTTTGTATTGTGACAACTATTGATTACGGAAGAGCGTCAAGGTTTGTTCCTTCATCGTAGTGAACATTGTTGTATTCGCCTTCGTATTCAAGGTGAACGTTTGCTTCGGTGCAGTTGCTGAATGTGTTGCCACTATGAGTTACATTGCCCCAAGTGTTGATATCTTCAATCCATACACCATAGAAACTCTTGTTGAATTCACAGTTGGTAAGAGTTAATTTTGCTGCGTCATCAATGAAAAGCAAGCTGCTATTGTCCCAATCGTTTCTGATGCCGCCGTCGCTGATATTGCAGTAGTTCATAACATTGCCGGTTCTGTTGCTTCTGAATTCAATGCCTCTCCAATGGTTTTCCGGATCTTGAGCCTTGAAAGTAATAGGATTGGATGCTGTACCGTCTGCTACCAAAATTGCATCGTTGTCAATCTTAAAGTATGTGTCGTATGGGAACAACATTGTTGTACCAGCTTCAATTGTGAGTTTTCTATTTCCAGCTATAGTGACTGAATTTTTAAAATAGTATGGGATGCTTAAACTCTTGATTGTATAGTTTTCGTTGGGTTCATAATATCCACCAGTAACAATAGCGTAGTTCTTGACATTATTTGTATATGTGTTATTGCCGTCAGGAATGCTGAACAAAGATTCTGCTTCTTCAATGATGATAGGAGATCCTGCACAGTTCTTGATTGTGTTATTCTCAAAGGCAGTTAGAATACTTCCATATTCCAAGCACATGCCGTTATTAAGCGAACCGTCAATAGTGCAGTTCTTCATGGAAAGTTTTGCACTTTCAAGGTCAACAACAGGAGACCATATCCCTTCGTCCGCACCACCGCGAATAAATTCTACATATTCCCATTGGTTGTCGCTTCGTTTAGATTTCAGTACGATTCTGTTCCAAGAGCCGTTGTTAGGATTGTTTGTAGGGCCAACGAATTTAATCGGTTTTGCAGCAGTACCTACCATCTTAAGTCCAGCATTTTCGCAGATTTCCATGCCGCCATCGACACCTGTGAACATAATAGTTACACCCGGTTCGATAGTAAGAAGTGCATTGCCTTCGATACGTAACCAGCCATTAATGTAGTAGTCAACAGCAAGACCTCTATCCGGCCATGTTGTGTTTTCGCTAATATTTCCGCTGAAAGTGTAATCTTCAGGGTCGCCTTCGCCGCCTTCGCCATTAGGATTGTTAGAGAAAATAGCAGTGTAGGTTGCGTCTTCGGTTACGGTAATGGCGCGTGGGTTGTCGGTATTGCCGTCTTCCCATTTTATAAAGAAGTATCCTTCTTTTGCTATTGCAGAAATTTGAATTTCACTTCCGTCAGCGTATGTTCCTGTGCCAGAAACCGTTCCCCATTCAGCATTGTTAGATACTACAGTAATTGTGTATTCCTTTGAACACGAGTTTAGGAATATCATGCCTGTCAGACACAAAATTCCGATGAATAATAATTTTCTCATATTTTTGATGTTAATTTGTTCGCAAAATTAACAAAAAAATCTCAATTTGTTTAAATGCGGCGTAATATTTATGCTACATGATTTGTTAATAATATATTGACCTGTTATTTTGAGGCAGCCTCTATTTTACTTATTACATCTATTTTGCCAACGTCAAGCACTTGGTTATTGTCGTGGATGTATCCGCCAATGTGATTCTGCTTTGATATTTTAAGCAATTCGGGAATAATCGGGAAGGACCCTTCATTGTCGATAAGGTCGAAAATACGGTAGTTGCATACATAAATTCCGCTGAATGCCATTTCGTTGTAGCTTTCGCGTTCGATTGTGATTATTGACTTGTCGTTTTTTAGATCTTTCCATCCGCAAAGGCGATTTTCGGTATCGAACAGCAGATGCTTTGAACTTTCGCGGTGCATGACGGCCAATGTCGCAACATTATTGCTGGAGCAATGGTAGTCGTAAAGTTTTTTTAGGTCTATGTCGGAGAAAATATCCACATTGTGAATCAAAAAGTTGTCGCCTTCGTTGAAAAAGCGTTTTACGTTTTTTAGTCCGCCACCAGTGTTCAGCAGAAGGTCGCTTTCATCCGAAATCTCTATCTGTACGCCAAAATCGTTATTCTTTACGAAATCAATTATCTGGTTCGCAAAATGATGCACATTTACAACTATGTAGTTGCAGCCAAAACTGCGCAATTTCTCTATTTGGTGCTGTAGCATTGGTTTCCCGCTAATAGGAACCATTGCCTTGGGCATTGTGTTGGTTAGTGGAGCCAGACGAGTTCCAAGTCCGGCGGCAAATATCATCGCTTTCATAATCGATATTTTTTGCAAAATTACTCAAAATGCTGAATTTTTAAGATAAGAATTTAGTGGCGTTTTGGGAAATATTTGGACATCAGATTACGACGGTGAGTGATCGACGTGCTATATTCCAAATGAAGTGCTTATCCAAAATGAGCATGAGGAAATTGCCGACAAGACCTCGATGATGCAAGCGTTTTACTTACTTTATTATGATATGGTCAGTGGCTATGTGTTGAACTGGTTGCCCAATATGATATTTCGTAAGGCCGAAAGCCTAAGAAAATTGGATAATTCACAATGAATGATTTGTAATTGAAAGAAAAAAGGCTACCATTTGGCAGCCTTTTTTTGTATTCTGGATTATTTATTATCCAAGGAAGCTTAGCAACAGACCTGCTGCGATAGCTGAACCTAAAACGCCGGCAACATTCGGTCCCATAGCGTGCATGAGGAGGAAGTTGCTTGGGTTTTCCTTCTGTCCGACAGTCTGTGAAACGCGAGCAGCCATTGGAACAGCTGATACACCTGCCGAACCGATAAGCGGATTGATCTTTTCTTTCAAGAATAGGTTCATGAACTTTGCCATGAGAACACCACCAGCAGTACTGAAGCTGAAAGCTACAACACCGATGATAACGATTTCGATGGTCTTCAATGTGAGGAATGAATCTGCAACTGCAGTAGCACCAACAGAGATGCCAAGGAATACGGTTACAATATTCATAAGTTCATTCTGAACGGTCTTGCTTAGTCTTTCGGTTACGCCGCATTCCTTAAGAAGGTTACCGAACATCAGACAGCCGATAAGTGAGCCGGCCGATGGAATAATCAGAATGGCAACCAAGGTGATAACAATTGGGAAAACGATTTTTTCCTTTTTGCTAACGTCTCTCAACTGCTTCATGGAGATCATACGTTCTTTCTTTGTAGTGAGAGCCTTCATGATAGGCGGCTGAATAACAGGAATCAAAGCCATGTAAGAATAAGCTGCGATTGCGATAGGTCCCAATAGTTCTGGTGCTAGTTTTGTTGTTAGGAAGATTGCTGTTGGACCGTCGGCACCGCCAATGATTCCGATTGAACCTGCCTCGTTTGGTGCGAAACCAATACCGATTGCACAAAGGAAGGTAATGAAGATACCAAATTGCGCTGCGGCGCCAAGAAGCAAGCTCTTAGGATTTGCGATTAGTGGACCAAAATCAGTCATGGCACCGATACCTATGAATATTAAGCAAGGATAAAGACCAAGCTTTACGCCCATATACAATACGTCGAGAAGTCCGCCCTCCTTTAGGATTGTGCCATAGCTATGATAGTTAGGACTGTTTTCGTCGAGGAACGAAACCCAAAGGTCGTTGTGGAACATTTCGGCGCCCGGAAGGTTTGAAAGCAACATTCCGAAGGCGATAGGGAGGAGAAGAAGCGGTTCGTACTGCTTTGCTATTGCAAGATAAATCAAGAAACAGCTGATGATTAGCATTAATAGGGCTTTCCAGTTGCCAGTTACAAGGTCGGTGATTCCGCTTGTCTTGCAGAACTTTACAACTTTATCCCATGAGGAAGCGTTTTCTGGTTCTGTTTCTTCGGTTTCAGAAACCACTTCTTGGGCTGCTTCTGTCGTTGTTTCTGCACAAGTTTTTGCACTTGTGTCTGCATTTACTTGTTCCGTAGCACCTGTTGTTGCTGCGACTTCGGTATTGTCAGCATTTGCATTGTCGGTCTGGACGTTTGCAAACAGCTTCGGTGAAGTCAGCATCGTGAGGATGAATACGAAACTTAAAAGCAGATATTTTTTTATAATATCCATGATTCTACTTTTTTTAGTTTATTATTCGAGTTCAACAAGTGCGTCGCCCAAAGCAACGGTTCTACCAACTTCAACGAAAACAGCCTTAACTGTAGCGTCCTTGTCGGCCATGATGTTGTTTTCCATCTTCATTGCTTCCATAACAAGAAGAGTGTCTCCGCGCTTAACGGCTTGTCCTGGAGTTACAAGAATCTTAACAACCTGACCTGGCAATGGAGCTTTAAGAGCAGATGCTGAAGCAGGAGCCTTTGGTGCTGCGGCTGCAGCTGGTGCTGGTGCTGCCTTTGGTGCCGGCTTTGCTACCTTGGTAATTACTGGTTCTTTTTCCTTTTCAATTTCTACTGTGTACGACTTGTCGTTTACCTTGACATTGGCGATGTTGTCGTTTACGTCAACTTCAACGGCGTACTTTTTTCCTTCTATTGTAAGATTATACTTTTTCATATACCTTAATTATTTAACCACGGAGAATAATTCTGTGATACGTTCTTAATTGTTAAAACATTTGACTCCTTGTCGTGCTCTCCGCCGAAATACAGGTGCAGTGCAGTTGCAATTGCTGCGTAGTCGGCATCGTCAATCTTGCCGGTTGACTTAACTTCTGCTGCTGGTTTTGGTGCATCAGCCTTTGCTTCGGACTTCTTGCCCTTTTTTGCGATAGCGCCGAAAAGCATCATAATCAGTACGAAGAAAGCCATGATAAGAAGCACGATGGAGAAACAGATTCCCACCAATGCCCAGGTTTCGCCCCAGGTGGTTCCTTCTACTATTAATAATACGTTACTCATAGCAAAATGATTTATAGAGGAATATTATTGTGCTTCTTTGCAGGACGTGTATCCTTCTTGGTGGCAAGTGCTGCAAGAGCGCGGATGATTCTGAAACGCGTGTTGCGCGGTTCGATTACATCGTCAATGTAGCCGTATTTTGCTGCCTGATAAGGATTTGCGAAAGCTTCCTTGTATTCTGCTTCCTTTTCTGCAATGTATTTTGCCTTTTCTTCCGGATCTTCGATTGCCTTGATGCCCTTTGCATAAAGAACTTCGATTGCGCCCGAAGCACCCATTACTGCGATTTCTGCAGATGGCCATGCATAGTTGAAGTCGCCCTTAAGCTGCTTTGAGCTCATAACGTCGTGTGCTCCGCCGTAAGACTTTCTCAGTGTTACAGTAACTTTCGGAACTGTTGCTTCTCCGTAGGCGTACATAAGCTTTGCTCCGTTGGTGATGATGCCACCATATTCCTGGTTGCTTCCTGGCATAAATCCCGGAACGTCTACCAAAGTTACAAGCGGAATGTTGAAGCTGTCGCAGAAGCGGATGAAGCGTGCACCCTTGCGTGACGATTCTATGTCGAGGCAACCTGCAAGGAATGATGGCTGGTTGGCAACGATACCTACGGACTGTCCGTTGAAACGTGCGAAACCTACAACTATATTCTTAGCATAATCCTTGTGAACTTCTTCGAATTCGCCATTGTCGACGATAAGTCTGATGATGTCTTTTACATCGTATGGCTTGTTCGGGTTGTCGGGAAGAATACTGTTCAGGGCGTCTTCCATTCTGTCGATCGGGTCGGTGCATTCAACGCGAGGTGTCTGTTCCTTCCAGTTCTGTGGCATGTAGGAGATGAGGCGCTTGATAGTTGCAAAAGCATCTTCTTCGTCGTGTGCTACAAAGTGTGCAACACCAGACTTGGAAGCGTGAACATTTGCACCGCCAAGGTCGCTTTCGGTGATAACTTCACCGGTAACAGTCTTTGTTACCTTCGGTCCGGTTACGAACATGTAGCTATTGGTTTCCGACATGATGATGTAGTCGGTAAGAGCCGGAGAATAAACAGCTCCGCCGGCACATGGGCCTAGGATTGCGGAAATCTGTGGAATTACACCGGAAGCTTCGATGTTGCGCTGGAAAATTTCAGCATAGCCCGACAAGCTGGTAACGCCTTCCTGAATACGTGCACCACCGCTGTCGTTCAAACCGATAACCGGAACGCCGGCTTTCATTGCCATGTCCATTACCTTGCAGATTTTCTTTGCGTTTGTCTCTGACAGGGAGCCACCGCTAACTGTGAAATCCTGTGAGAAAACGTATACCATTCTGCCGTCTATTGTTCCGTAACCAGTAACAACACCGTCGCCGAGATATTGTTCCTTCTCGATGCCAAAATTGTGACATCTGTGGGTTACGAACATGTCGATTTCTTCGAAACTGCCTTCGTCGAGAAGCATGTTGATTCTTTCGCGAGCAGTATATTTTCCTTTTTTATGTTGTGATTCGATGCGCTTTTCGCCACCGCCCATACGGGCTTCTGCACGCATGTCAACAAGCTTTTTAATTTTTTCTTCTAAAGCCATTGTGTTTAATTTTTACTTGTTTTTATTTTCGCATAATTCAGTAAGTACACCGAAACTGGTTTTCGGGTGCAAGAAAGCGATGCTAAGTCCTTCTGCTCCGTTGCGAGGAGTCTTGTCGATGAGTCTGGCACCTGCAAGTTCTGCTGCCGATAAGCATGTTTCAATGCCATTAACGCAAAATGCGATGTGGTGCATGCCTTCGCCCTTGTTTTCAATGAATTTTCCAACAGGACTGTCGGCTTCTGTCGGTTCCAAAAGTTCGATTTTTGTCTGTCCAACCTTGAAGAATGCTGTCTTAACTTTCTGTTCCTTAACTTCTTCGATTGCATAGCACTTAAGACCAAGAACGCCTTCGTAGTACTTTTTTGCCTCGTCGATTGACTTTACGGCAATACCGATGTGTTCGATGTGTGATATATCCATATTTTTTTGAATTTTTGAAAAATTTTTGGGCAAAGTTACAAAGTATTTTTGAAGAAAACTAATATTTTTTGATAGTGGTATGTCGTGTGCTAATGAATTGTATGTTAGGCGTTTATATGCGCTTTTGCGTCTGTTTGTTACTGGTTTTCAAATATGTTTTCTAACATGTTTTTGGGGGCTAATTTTTGTGCGATTCGCCGTAAAATGTATTTCGTAGTTTTTATATATATAATAGGTGTTGATATTTTGCGTTAGTTGTGTGGTCGTAATGATAACAAATAAGCAGCAACTTATGTTTGTAAAATGTCGTTGAAAATGAGTGTGATATTTTTTTGTAAAATGGTCTAAAAAAAATTTTATGGGGAAATAAAAATGTATTACTTTTGCAGTCCGTTTGGTCATCCAGCCTAAGGAAATTAATTTATTAATTTTAAAGAAAGATTTTTAAAGTGAAAACATTGATGTACAGAACAATATCGGTAAACAAGGAAACTGCAAACAAGCAGTGGTACGTTGTTGATGCCGAAGGTGAAGTTCTCGGTCGTTTGGCAGCAAAGGTTGCCTTGGTTTTGAGAGGTAAGCACAAACCGGAATACACTCCGCATGTAGACTGTGGCGATAACGTTATTATTATTAACGCAGAAAAGGTTCGCTTGACAGGCAATAAGCTTGCTGACAAGAAGTATATTAGACATTCTGGTTTCCCAGGTGGACAGAGCAAGGAAACACCTGCCGAAATGTTGGTTAAGTACCCAGAACGCATTATCGAACATGCAATTAAGGGAATGTTGCCAAAGAATCGTCTTGGTAGCGAATTATTCAGAAATTTGAAAGTTTACGTTGGTAGCGAGCACAAGCACGAAGCTCAGAACCCGACAAAGTTGGATTTAAACACAATTAAATAAGCATGGACGTATTTAACGCATTAGGTCGTAGAAAGGCCGCTGTTGCAAGAGTTTATCTTAGCGAAGGTAAAGGAAACATCACGGTTAACAACCGTAAAATGGAAGAATACTTCCCGGTTATGCAGTACCAGTATATCGTAAAGCAACCATTCTTGACATTGGACAAGATGGAATGCTATGATGTAAAGGCAAACATCGACGGCGGTGGAGTAAGAGGTCAGGCTGAAGCTTTGCGTCTTGGTATCTCAAGAGCATTGTTGAAGGTTGATGCTGAATACAGAGCAAGCTTGAAGCCATGCGGTTTCTTGTCTCGCGACTCCAGAGTTGTTGAAAGAAAGAAACCTGGTCAGAAGAAAGCTCGTAAGAGATTCCAGTTCAGCAAACGTTAGTATTTTATTCGAGAATTATAAACAGAGTTTAGTATCTAAATCGTGGAGATGGTCTCTTATGGGATTCTACTTCACGATTGTTACTACAGAAAGTAAACTTAAATTAAATTAAAATGTCAAGATTAACATTTGATCAATTGTTAGAGGCAGGTGTTCACTTTGGTCACCTCCGTCGCAAATGGAATCCAGCAATGGCTCCTTATATCTTCATGGAGCGCAATGGTATCCACATTATCGATTTGCATAAGACTGTAGCAAAGGTTGACGAAGCTGCAGAAGCAATGAAAAACATCGTTAAGTCAGGTAGAAGAGTTTTGTTCGTAGCTACTAAGAAGCAGGCTAAGGACATCGTGGCTGAAGAAGTAACTAAGGTTGGAATGCCTTTCGTTACAGAACGTTGGCCTGGTGGTATGTTGACTAACTTCCCGACTATTCGTAAGGCTGTTAAGAAAATGCAGTCTATCGATAAGATGAAGTCAGATGGTACTTTCGATGCACTTTCAAAGCGTGAACAGTTGCAGATCGACCGTCAGAGAGCTAAATTGGAAAAGAACCTCGGTTCTATCGCTGATTTGACTAGATTGCCAGCTGCTTTGTTCGTTGTTGACGTATTGAAGGAAAAAATCGCCGTTCACGAAGCTCAGAGATTAGGTATTCCTGTATTCGCAATGGTTGATACTAATTCTGATCCTAAGTCTGTTGATTTCCCAATCCCAGCAAACGATGACGCTTCAAAGTCAATCCAAATTATCATAGCCGCTATGTGCGAAGCTATTAAGGAAGGCTTGGACGAAAGAGCTGTTGAAAAGGAAAACACTGCAAAGGATGGTGAAGAAGTTGAAGAAGCTCCAGTAGAAAAGAAGAGACCAAGAAGAACTTCTGCTAAGAGAGAACATGTTGAAGAAGCTGTTGCTCCAGAAGAATAATAATTTAAAAAATTGAAACAATGGCAAATATTAGTGCTGCTGACGTAAAGAAACTTAGAGATATTACCGGAGCTGGTATGATGGACTGCAAGAAGGCCCTCACAGAAGCTGATGGTGATTTCGAAAAGGCAAAAGATAAAATTAGAGAAAGAGGTTTGGCTATCGCTAACAAGAGAGCAGACCGTGAAGCTAGCGAAGGCGTTGTTCTTGCAATGGCTGCAAAGGGCAATACTGCTGGTGTAGTTATCTCATTGAGCTGCGAAACCGACTTTGTTGCTAAGAACGATGATTTCGTAAACCTTGGCAAGGCAATCTTGAATGTGGCTGCAGAAAATCTTCCAGCTGACCTTGAAGCTCTTAAGGCTTTGAATCTTGATGGAAAGACTGTTGCTGAAGCTGTTGCTGAAAGAAGCGGTGTTACTGGCGAAAAGATGGAATTGACTTACTACGCTAAGATGGAAGCTCCTTACGTAGTTGAATACATCCACAACGGTAATAAACTTGCAACTGTTATCGGTTTGAATAAGGTTGTTGACCGTCAGATTGGTCGTAACATTGCAATGCAGGTTACTGCTATGAACCCAATCGCTGTTGACGAAAATTCTGTTTCCGACGAAGTTAAGGAACACGAATTCGCAGTTAACGTAGAAAAGACTAAGGCAGAAGAAATCATAAGAGCCGTTGACATTGCTCTTAAGAAGGCTGGCCTAAATCCAAATCTTGTAGATAGCGACGAACACATCGAATCTAACATGTCTAAGGGTTGGTTGACTGCTGACGAAGCTGCTAAGGCTCGCCAGATTAGAGAAACCGTTACCGCTGAAGCTACTGCAAACCTCGACAAGCAGGCAAAGAAGATCGAAATGATCGCTCAGGGTCGTTTGCAGAAATTCTTCAAGGAATCTACCTTGATGAATCAGGAATGCATCTTCGAGTCTAAGGTTTCTATCGCTCAATATCTTGAGAGAGAAGAAAAAGGCTTGTTGGCTACTGGTTTCGTAAGATTCGGATTGAAAAATTAATGATTTCATAATTCTATCTAAAGGGTGTCGTTTTTGCGACACCCTTTTTTTGTTAGTAGTGACAAGTTTTAATATATTTGTAAAAAGATTTTTTTTGATATGATAGCAATAGCAGATAGTGGTTCTACCAAGACGTCGTGGATTTTGGCCGACGGAAAAGAAATAAAATATTCGTTCAAGACAATCGGTTTCAATCCGTATTTTGTAACATACGACGAAGTTGTAAAATGTATTTCAGAGGCATTTCCAAGCAATGCCAATGCACAGGCTATCACAGAAGTGTTCTTTTATGGCTCTGGTTGTTCCAATTGCGACAACTTCAGACATCTGCAAGATGCTTTGAAAACAGTGTTCGGCAAGGCGACTATAAATATTTTTTCCGATATGCTTGGTACCGCCCGTGCTGTATTGAAACGTGAGTCTGGCGTGGCTGCAATTCTTGGTACAGGATCAAATTCATGTTTCTATAATGGCGACCAGATAGAGAAAAATGCTGTATCGCTTGGTTATGTCCTTGGCGACGAGGGCAGTGGTGCCACTATTGGAAAGATGTTTGTCAAGCGTTACCTGGAAGGCAAGTTTGATGAAAAACTTACAGCTCAGATAGCAGCGGAAACTGGCGAAAACATCACAACAATCTTAAATGCTGTCTATAAGCAGGATCATCCGAATAGGTTCCTTGCCAATTTTACTCATTGCATTGCCAACCATCTCGACCATCCTCAGGTTCAGGACTTGATGCGCAAGGCCTTTGGCGATTTCTTTGAAAATTATGTGTATATATATCCGCAATATCGCAATTATAAGATTGGGTTCTGCGGGAGTATTGCTTATTATTTCAAGGATATTCTTTTGGAAGAACTGTCAAAAATTGGGTATGATAAGAACAACGTGTTGATAATCAATAATGTCTTGCCAGAATTATTGAAATATCATGTTGGTTATTTATTGTAGCTAAAGCTTGGAGAATTTGCAAGTGTATGCTTTTTCTCCGTTGTACATCCTGACAAAGTAAAGTCCAGCAGCTATGTCAGAAATATCTATGTAGCCGCCTTCCCATTTTGATGACGCATCTGTACTTATAGATTTTACTGTGGAACCTTGCTGGTTGATGATTTCAATTTTATAGTTTCCATCATCTACATTGTTCGAGATGAAGTAAAGTATTTCAGTAGCAGGGTTCGGGAAGCACTTTATGTATCCGTTTCCGACTGTGAAACCATTGGTGTTAACAGGATTCTCGTCTTCGCTTATTACAAATACATGTGGATCTGGTTCTCCGATGAATGGATGTGTTTGAATCTGTCCGAATTCTGTTTCCGCCTTTATGTAGTAAGCAACAGTTTGCCCATGTTGCAGGCCTTCAAAAGTAAAAGAATATTGGTCTTCGGCAGTATTTGTCATGTCGGCGGAGATAAATTCCATGCTGTCGATGCTGAAGAATATCTTTGCACTTGTGATGGCGCCGCCTCCATTGAAAGTGTAAATTTTAGCATCTATGGTATATTCATCGGCATAATCAACAGTGTCGAGAATAGGGAAGTGTGCGATTCTTAGCATATCGAAACGAGGAACCTCGTGAGTGCGGCAGTGCAAGGCGTCTGTGCTTTCCCATGAGTTTGAGTTGGGCGTAAAGCCAATGACTTCATATCCTGGCATAGCGGCTTCGTAGACGGCCTTAGCGTTGGCGTTGTTGGTGGCATCGTTGTTCGGGAATGCAAGATAAACCTTGTTGTTAAGAATAAGCGAGTTGGAATAAGGCTGTCCGTTGGGACTATATGTTCTGAAAACCTGATACTTGTTTCCGTAAGAACTAGTTTGATTTGCCCAGTAGTCGGCCATTGCCTCGTAGTCGGCATAGTGTGAATTGGATGCAGGGACCTTTGTAATCAAGACTTTGTCAACATCGAGGAATTTTCCCCAGCAGTCGATATGAGCAATGTAGTCGGCAAGCGGATCGTCGAGGTGCATATAGTTTGTAATGCCGAGGTATTCTTCGAATATTTCATCGAGTTGTGCTTGTGTGTAATTGTAGTTCTCCTGATTTTCAACATCGAGTGAAGCGGAACACGATGCAGCAACACCAAGTCCGTCGGTCATGTAGTTTCCGCCAGTATGAACAACCTGCATTCCAAAAACCGATTTGTCAAAATACGAGCCGAAGATGTTTGTTATTTCATCGTCGTTTGGACGAGGCCGATTGTAAACGTAGTCAATCATACCAACTTGCTTGTCACCGTATTCGATGAACCATGGACTGTAGTCGCGACACCAGTACGAGTCGATAGATGAGTTTACAAATTTAAGGTGGTTCATGTTGACGCCGTTGTTTTGCAATGTTGTTCTAACATTTGCTTGTAGGTTTGATGCGCAAATAAGGTAAACTGTGTCGTCCTCAGAAAGTTCTGCAATAAGCGAGTACGGAATTCCAAAATCGACACTGCCTCCATACCAGCTTGATGGAGCGGCGACAATTACACCTTGGTTCGGTTCAAATTCAGCTATGCTTCTCGGATTCTCGGGTGGAGCAGTCACTATTAAGTCGCGAGTGTTCTTTCGCTCCGATAGCTCTTCCCAACGTAAAGCGTGGTATTTGCCTTGTAGCTCGTGCGGAATCTCTTGTGCTAACATAAATGTTGCACATAAAGTTATGATTGATGTGATGAGTATTTTTTTCATTTGCTTATTTTATGAAAAATGGCATTGCAGTATGTGCAATGCCATGAGATTTTTTTTATTCGTAATTATCTGATAACTGATAGGTTGCGGCAAATCGTATTGTCACCGATGTTTGCTTTAACGATGTACATGCCGGCATTAAGCGATGATGTTTCAATCAAAATGTAGTTCTCACCCGACTTAAGAGCGATATTGCTTATTGTCTTGACAAGCTGACCAACAGAATTGTAGATGTTGATAGAAACATTGCTGTCGTCTGTAAGGTTAAGGTTAACGTACGCGTTTTTGTTTGCCGGATTTGGGAAGACACCCATGGAGATTTCAGCAAAATCCATGTCGGTATGAATGCTTGTAACAGAATTGCTGTGAGCCGGAAGTTTTATGTTGTCGATCCAAGCGCAGTCGCTGCCGCCTGTTGTGCTGTAGTCTTTTTCGTACGACCATTTTAAGGTGTGAGAGCCAGCGGTTACAGGGTACGTCTGTAGGCTCCAAGTGTCACTTGTTCCTGCCCATTGATCTTTCATCGTCTCGTCGATATAGAAAGCAAGGAAGTCGTAGTATGAAACTTCGTCGCTATACCATCCGGAGCCAGGATTTTCGCAAGAAACCTTCTTGTAGAATTCTACGTTGTCGTTGTTTATAACGTCAATAGTTATGCTTAATTCAGTCTTTGTATTGGCAGAGTATGTGCCATTTCCGATTGCACCGGACTTTGCACAGTAGTTGCCGTCGTAAGCTTCGCTGCCGGAAACAATTCTCCAAGGGGTCGAACTGTTGTTTTCCCAAGCGTAACTGTCGAAGCTGTTGCTTTCCCAGTCTTCAATTTGCAGACCGATAGCAAGGTTGATGTTTGTGCTTGCGGAATACATTCCTGCATTAAAGTTAACCGAGAAACTTGCGCTTGTGCCTATTTCCGCAGTTTCGCTAACCGAGGCTTCAAATGTTACAATTCTGTTGTTGCCAGCAGAAAGTGTATTTACCGAAGCTTCATCGGTTAACAAGGATATATTTCCGGAATTGCTTGAGAGTATAGCATTGCCATTTCCCATAGAAGCATGACCGTTGTTGGATATTCTGAATTTAAGCTTTACGGTTTCTCCCGGGTCAAGCATTCCGTTGTTGTTTCCGTTTTCGGAATCGTCAATGTTAACGAATTCGACTGCTGGCTTGGGCGCGTTGGCAGTAATGTTGAACACACCTGTGTGGGAGTCGCTGTTGCTGCAAGTAATGCTATAGTCAAATTGAATTACAGACTGGTCAACGATGCCATTTCGGATGTTCATTTCAAATGCATTGTCCTTTGTTAGGGAATTGTCTGCAGCGATTGTGCCAAACGATTCGCTGTTGTCGCTTATTGTTATGTCGCTGTTCGTTGACGAAATTGTCATGTTGACATCATTGGCATTTTCGACGCCTACATTATTCAATGTCATGTTCAGCTTAAAAGTTTCGTTGTAGTCGGCAGTTCCGTTATTATTGCTTTCGCTGTCGTTGATGGTATAGTTGCCAAAAGTTACGTATGGACCTTCAGGGACAATAACGGTAATGTCTGCCTGATAAGTTACCTTGTTGTATGCCGTTGCTGTTAATTTTAACGTGCAAGGTTCTGTAATAGCTGCGTGTGAAATTTCGGCGGTTCCGTTTGACGCGTATGCGTATCCAAGGATAACAACCTGTCCGTCAACAGTTCTAGTTAAAGCTATTAGTGCATCATTGGCATCGCAGTTAACGGTAAATGTTGTTTGTCCGACAGTCTGTACGCTTGGGTGTGTTATTGTCATTTCCTGAGGAGTCTTGCTGCGGAACATAGTAGATGGTTCTCCGAAGATTGTCCATGTGTCGGCAGTGTTAGGTCCGTCGCCAGAGTTGCTGTTGCTTGGATAGTCCTGAATCATTCTGAAATAACCGTTGAAAGAGATTCCGCCGATTGTTCTCTTGATGTTGTTGTCGATAGATTCGACGATTATGTCAATCATTTCGTCCTGAGCGGTCATAGGTGGTTCCCAGTCCTGATTGATGGTGGAGCCGAGGAAAGCAATGGAGCCTGTTGGGTTTCCGTTTTTGCTGGCTCTTGCCCAAGCTTCCGCAAAGCAGGTGTTTCCGTTGAAATCGCCGTTTACACACGCAACACTAATGACATAAGGAAGTTTATATGTGTTTGTAAGTGAATTTACATGAGAGTTATTGTAGCCGGTACTGTACCATTCTTCAATGTCTCCATGTCCGATATAGCAAGCAACACCGACACCGGCATTGAATGCGGCAGAAGTTGCGGAAACATCGGATGTATATCCAGAAGAAGCCTGGTTTACACGGGTAACAGAGTATCCGTAGTTTTCCAAGTCGGTTTGTATGTAGCCCATGTGTGCCATGTCGCTTTCGTTTCCGTTGCCTTGGTTATGTCCGTTTGAGCCGCCACCTTCGTTTGATGCGCTGCCGTAGGCATTGGTCAGCCAAGTGGCGTCTGTATCAAGTTCCTTTTCATAATTTATAACCTTGCGAACTTGATTTTGGATATTAGCGACCGATTCTCCAGAAAAACGTCCGATGAAAGCATCTGCATAGTGGTCGTTTCCAACAAGGTATGCGTATTGGTTGTCGGAAGTCTTGGTTTCTGCCCAATAGCCCGAGCCTGAGGTCGTAATGTTTGAAGGAACGTCAGCTGCATCTCCAACAAGCAGGATGTATGCAAGGTCGCTATGTGCATTGAAATAGTTTGTAATATAGCTCTGAACGTTTGCTGCTGTTGTACCGACTGTGCTCATTAAAGCCATCTCGGTTTCAATGCCTTTTTCGCGTTTCCATGTAATAAAATCGTTCATTGCAGAAGAGTATGTGTCCTTGCAGATAATGAGCATTCTGCCCGGATGTCCATCTTGAAGCTGCGTGTAACGGGTGTTTTTCTTGTCGTAGTTTATGAAGAAACGACTGTAAATCGATTCAAAATCATCGACTTTTGTGTATGATTCGTTGATTTCGTTGACATCGTTCTCAGATGTGTATTTAACCCTGACGGTGATTTCCGTAAAGACATTTAGTCGCTTTTGTACTGGATTGTAGTGGAACGGGAAGAAGCGAACCGATGTTCCACGAACGTCCCTGATGCAGAATGCTTCGCTGTTGTTGGCCTCGATAGAAGGGACAAAAGCGTCGGTGCTATAGCATTTGCCGTATTCATACGGAATTGTTGACGGATCGATGTTTCGGCTTATGGAACCTTTTGACGGTGCAACGTTAATGTTTTCCAGTGAGATGAAGTCGCTGCTTATAACTTCGGCAACCGCTTTGCCTTTTGATGGAATGCATACGGAAGTAGCAAAATATGGAACATCAGGGATGCCCTTGTCCATGTAGTTGATACCATCCGGTGCTGTTACGACTACTTCTGTGCCGTTCGGTGTTTGAACTTCGTTAAGCGAGTATGCGTTAACGTTTAGCTTGAGAATAATTTCGCGATTTGTTTCGCTTAAAATCTCAATTGTAGAATTCTGCGACTTGTCGTTGTCGATGACATTGTATTGTTGCGATTTGGCAAATAATGCTAATGGCATTATGGCAATAAATAACAATATTTTCTTCATGTTGATACATTTATTTAAGTATGCAAATTTAAGTTAATTATTTTACGAATAGATTTTTTTTTGTCTTAGTATACAAAGCTGCATTTTAGTTTTATATGTTGCAACTGAAACTTTTGTTTGTTATTTTGTTTATATGAGTTGCTTGGTTTTTCAATGCTCAAAAAAATGCGAAAAACATATTGTCGCTATACATATTTATATAACTTTGTAGCTTTGAGTTTTTAGGGGGTACTATGCTGTATCTCAATAAATTAGAAATAAATAGTTAACTAAATTTAAATTTAAATTTTAAAAAATGAGAGAACTTAACAACAAGGCATTCTCAAATTCTTGTTTGGGAAGGCTAGCGAAAGGACTAAAACGCCATTCGCAGAAATTAAGAGCTTTGTCCGCAGCATTTATGCTTATGGCATTGTCGGTGTGTGGCGTTATGGCTCAAACTCCTACTGTTGAAGTTGGAGATACTTTGTGGTATGAAGCATGGACGGGCGGGGAAACTAATGCTACTCCAAGTGCGTATGGATTTTCAGGTACTACCGTATATGGTGGCGCAATATTGACATACACAAACAGTTCTGCTAATACAAAATTGTATGATGATAACCTGGCAGGTGGTGAAGCTCCAGAATTGTTGCTGTCTAAAAGCAATCAGACATGGACAATTGAGAATATCCCAACTGGTGGAGCTGCAACTTTGGCCTTGTCCTTTTTGGCTAACAAGACAAATTTTGAGTTGACCTCGACTACGGAAGGTGTTGTAATAAGTGGTTCGGGATTGTCTTGGACTATTATCGTTAATCCGTCGGTTGCAAATTTCGATTTGACATTAAAAAATACTAGCACAAGCAATGCTCGTATAGATAACATCTTGCTGTCAGTAGTTTCTTTGTCAAGCTCAGTTGCTGCTCCCGAATTTACTCCGGCTGCTGGTACATACAACGGCGAGGTTGAGGTAACAATTGCATGTGCTTCAGAAGGTGCTGTAATTTACTACAACCTTAACAGCGAAACGGATCCAACTGCAGAATCAACTCTTTACGCAGGTGCAATAACTATTTCTGAAACAACAACAATAAAGGCAATAGCTGTCGACGGCGAAAATTCTAGTTCGGTAGCTTCTGCTACTTACACAATTGTAAATATGTTGGATAATCCTACTTTCAGCCCGGCTCCAGGCGTTTATTATTCTGCACAGAATGTAGAAATAACTGCTGTCGATGGTGCTGTTGTATACTATACAGTTGATGGTTCTGATCCAACAGTTGAATCTGATATTTATTCAGCTCCTATAGAAGTTTTAGAAACTACAACAATCAAGGCTTTTGCTACTGATGGCAATGCTAGTAGCGAAATCGTTACTGCAAGATACACTATCAAGGCAATGGCTTCATTGCCATTCGAATGGACTTCCGGTTACGAAAACGAGCCTGATGGCGTTACAAAGTATAGTGTCGGTTATTATGGAACGGCTCCTAATTCCACAGCTTTGAAATTTGATGGTGCTAACGATAGCATTTGCATTAAGTATGTTGGCGTTGCCGACTCATTGAGATTCTCAATCGGTATTACTAACAATTATGATGTGGCACAGAATATGGCAGGTTCTTTTGTCGTAAAAGCTTACAACGGTGATAATGTTAGCCTGATTAAGGAATTCACTAGTGCAGATCCTCGTGGAGATTATTCATTTAAGGTTCCGGAAGGAACAGACTTGATTGTCTTCAAGTTTGTAGAAAAAACATCTAATGTTTCTTTGAAGCAGATTTATTTGACTCTCCCTGTTGTTGCAACTCCAACATTTACCCCAGCAGCAGGCAACTATACTGAAGTTCAGAACGTAACTATCGCATGCGAAACCGAAGGCGCTGTTATCCGTTATACTCTCGATGAATCGGAACCGACAGAAGAATCTTCAATCTACGAATCTGCAATCGAAGCTCCTTTGAACGCAGTTACTACTATCAAGGCTAAAGCATTCAAGGATCAGTACGAAGCTAGCGCTACTGCAACAGCAACTTACACTGTTACTGAATTGGAAATCGTTGCAACTCCAACTATTACTCCTAATGGCGGCGAGTTTGAAGAATCTCAGGAAGTAACCTTGGCTTGTGAAACTGCAGATGCTAACATTTACTATACTTTGAATGGTGACGAACCAACGACAGAATCTACTCTTTACGAAAACGCATTCACACTTTCTGAAACCGCAACCGTAAAGGCAATTGCAGTTAAGGAAGGTATGAACAACAGCGCTGTTGCTGAAGCAACTTTCACAAAGGTAGAGCCTGCTGTTGATGTTCAGTACACTCGTATATCTTCTCTTGATCAGTTGGTAGAAGGTGACAAGGTTGTTATCGCTTCACGTTACGATAATGATGAAACTCATTATTTTGTTGCTCCTAATGTTTACAGAAATCTTTCTGCTACAAACCAGAAGATTATATCGGTTCCTGTAAATGCTGAAATGTTCTTGGATGATGCTGTTATTACTTCTGCTGTCGATTCAATAGTATGGACACTCCATATTGTTGAAGGTGGATATATGTTTATTAATTCAGCAAACGATACTTTGGGTTGGGCATCAGGAACAAACTTCTCATACGAACAGAATCAGGTTTGGACAATAGCTGAATATACAGCAGAAGCAGGTTCTTTAATGGCTAATTATGCTGGCTATAAAATGGCAAATGCAGCTGACGCTAACAGATGCATTGCTTTCAGAAATAATGCAGATAAGTGGTGTGGCGTTTATGCATTTGCTTCTAATAAGACTAACGGCGAGTATAACTTTGCTCTCGACTTCTTTGCCGATAAGGGCATCCATACTCCAGTAGTTGCAACTCCTACATTCAATCCAGAAGCAGGTAATTACACAGAAGCTCAGAATGTAACAATCGCTTGCGAAACAGAAGGCGCTGAAATACGCTATACACTCGATGGTTCTGAGCCAACTGCCGAGTCTGATATTTATTCGGCAGCTATCGAAGCTCCATTAAATGCAGTTACTACAATTAAGGCAAGAGCTTTCAAGGCAGAATACACAGAAAGCGCAATTGCAACAGCTGTATATTCTATATACAATTGGACAGCCGTAGAAACTCCAACTTTCAGCATTGAAGATGGTACATACGAAACTGCTCAATCTGTTTCTATCGCTTGTGCAACAGAGGATGCTGAAATTCGTTACACACTTGATGGTACAGACCCGACAGCAGAATCTGCTCTTTATGAAGCAGCAATCGAGCTTTCAGAAAACGGTACATATACAATCAAGGCAAGAGCTTTCAAGAATGAAATGTTCGACAGTGAAGTCGCTACTTTGAATGTTACAATTGCTCTTGTTACATTGGCTACTCTTCCTTTCGACTGGACAGAAGCTTATGGAACAAATCCTGACGGTGTTGTAACTAATGGCATTGCATTCTATGGATCAGATCCTAACTATACTGCCTTTAAGTTTGACGGTAACAACGACAGTATTGTAATTAGATATGCTGGTGCTGCTGATTCTATCAGATTCACAGTATTGCCAAATAATAGTACCACTGCTGTTTTTGGTGATGGTACCGTATTTACAGTTAACCAGTATGCAAATGGTGAAGCAACTTTAATCCAGACAGTAACCGAAGCTACTGCTGCAGGCACATATACTTTCACAATGAACCATGAAAGCAATATGGTCGTATTTAAGTTTGTCAATAAGGCATCGGGAACAAATGTAGCTCTTAAGGATATTCACATTTACGAATATGTTGACCCAGCAACAATGTGCTATGCTCCAGAATTTAGTCATGAATCAGGTGTTTATGATGAAACAATTAATGTTGCAATCACTTGCCAGACTGAAGGCGCTACTATCCGCTACACTCTTGATGGTACAGATCCAACAACAGAATCCGCAGTTTACGCAGAGCCGATTGTTATTAACCAGAATACAACATTAAAGGCAAAAGCTTGGAAGCAAGAACTTCGCGAAAGCTCTATTGCAACTGCATCATACACATTCACTACTGGTTGCGATAATATTGCAGCATTCCTTGCAGCAGGCGCAGCTTCTGCTAATCCAAACGAAATCTTCAGCATCCGTGGCAATGTAACATTTGTATATAAGGGTACAAACGATACTCGCTACATGTATGTAAAGGATGAAACTGCAGGTTTGCTTATCTACGACAGCCAGCACATTATTTCTAACGAATATCAGGAAGGTGATGTCTTCAATGGCTTGAAGGGTAAGTATGCTCCATATAACGGACTTGTTGAATTTGTTCCTTCTGTAAATGCTAGCGCAGCAATTGAAAATACTGGCGCTGTTGAACCAATTATTGCTACTGTTGAAACAATGGACGAGTACAATGCTCAGCTTGTAAAGTTTGAATCTGCTGTATTTGGTGATGCAGTTAATTTCACAACTTCCGAGACTACTACTGTTACAGTATTGCATAATGGTGCAGAACTTACAATCAAGAATCAATTTAAGGATGTTGTCGCTAACATCGAAGCAGGAGCTACTGCTGATGTAACTGGTTTCGTAGCATTCCAGAATGATTCTTATAAGATCTTCATTACTGATGTTTCTGTTGTTACTTCTGTTGATGAAATCTCCGCTGAACTTTCTATCTATCCAAATCCAACAAACGACATTCTCAACATCAACTTGAATGGTATGAACGCTCAGCGTGTTGAACTTGTCAATGTAAACGGACAGGTAGTTGTTAACGATGCTATCAATGGCGACAATGCTGTTGTTTCTCTTGCAAGTCAGCCGGCAGGCATGTACTTCGTAAGAATCTACACAGATAGCGAAGTTATCGTTAGCAAGGTTACGAAGTTCTAATTCACATTGAATTTCAAATAGGAAGGCCGGGCATAGCTCGGCCTTTTTTATTGTTATGTTGAAAAATACTATTCACATGCTTGAGTGCAAACATTTAATTTTATAACTTTGAAAGTCAAAAATTTAAAATAACATGCTTGATAGAAAACATCTAGATGGAATATTGGCCTCGTATATGTATTATAAAAATGATTTGGAGGCAAAAAAAATAACAGGGAATGAATATGACGAAATCCTTAAGTTATTACAAAGAATAGAAACTATTGCTGCAGAGGTTGATACAGACGATATTGGCGGTTTCCAGTTGAAATTAGCACAAGAGGCAATTCCAAACAAAATAGGAGAGGCGTATTCACAAGCAATTAGTAGGAATGCGCAAAATAATATGCCTAATTCTAATGGTATGCCTGGTAATGCAACTCATTCATCTGGTGTATCTTCGTATGGTACGGGGTCTATTATTCAGGATGTTAAAAATTTGAAAGAAGATCCAAACAAAAACAATGCTATTGGTTTGGCAAAAGATTCTGGCAGCTTCCTGTTTAGAATATTTAGGTTGTTTAGACGATTCTAGGTGGGATGTTATAGCACAATGCAATAAAAAAACGCGGCTCTGTTGAAGTCGCGTTTTTTATTAGTCATGAGTTAATATTTATCTGCGAGATGATGATGAGTGGCTACTTGAGCTGTGGCTACTCGAGCTGTGAGAACTTCCCGAGCTGTGGGATGATGAGTGTGAACTGCTAGATGAAGGTCTGCTGCTCGAGGAAGAGCTCGATACCCTTGAACTTGAGCTTGAAGAAGGTCTGCTGCTCGAAGAAGAACTTGATACTCTTGAGCTAGAGCTTGATGATGGTCTGCTGCTCGAAGAAGAGCTTGATACCCTTGAACTTGAGCTTGAAGAAGGTCTGCTGCTCGAAGAAGAACTTGATACTCTTGAGCTAGAGCTTGATGATGGTCTGCTGCTCGAAGAAGAGCTTGATACCCTTGAACTTGAGCTTGAAGAAGGTTTGCTGCTCGAAGAGCTCGAAACTCTGCTGGAGCTGCTGCTTGATGATCCGCCATTGTATCTGGAGGAAGAACTGCTACTTGAGCTGCCTGTGCTAACTCTCGAAGAGTTGCTAGGTGTGCTGCTGTTGTATCTTGTTGTGTTGGTGCTAGAAGAGCTGTTGCTTATTCTTGAACCGTTATTGTTGTTTGAGCTATTGCTGCCGTTTGTTCTAGAGGTGTTAATTTCAGAACTGCTGTTAGAGTTTGTTACCCTTGAGCTGTTGCTGTTGATTGTAGTTGGGGTCTTTGTTGTTGTGCTGCTGTTACCATTTGCGCTGTTTCCGGAAACAACTCTTGAATTGCTGCTACCATTTGCAGGTGTCTTGGTTTCGGAGCTACCAGTATTTATTGTAGAGTTTGTGGTGTTGAATGATCTGCTGCCGTTTCCATCGTTAATTACTCTATTGTGATTAGATGGGTTGCCATTGTGGTCTGTAGGTCTGCCGCTGTGGCTGTCACCATAGTTGTTGTGGTCTGGGTGTCTTTCGTTGTAGCTGCTGCCTGGGTGCGAGTTGCCGTAGCCGTTGTGCCCATTTCTGTGTCCATCAAAGTGTGCGTGTGGTCTTTCTGGATGTCTGAAGCTGCAGTGGTGGTTGTGGTGCCACTCAATTATGTGGTGGTGGTATACATGGTATGGTCTGTAGTGATATGGATGCCAGTGGCGTGGGTAGTATCCCCAGTAGTATGGAGAGTGCCAGTAGTGCCAGTATGGATTCCAGAACCAGTCGTATATAACTGGACGGTAGATGTAAACAGGTTCGATGATGTAGTTTCTTCCGTAGATGTATTCGTTGCCGATAATCTGAACGGTTACAGACTTAGAACTAGCTTCGGTCTTTTCTACAAAGATTGTTGCTATGTCCTGATATATGTCTGTAGCAAGTACTGCCTGTATTACGATATAATGATCGTTGTTAACAACATCTTCTACAACACGAAGGTAGTCGATCTCACCGTCGCCGTTAAGGTCGAGATTCGATATTGATAACGCTTCATCGTTAAGTTTGTTTTCAAAATCTTCAATGTCTTTTGATTCGCCGAAAAGCGTAGCAACCGATTTCAGGTCGAAATTATCTGCAATTTCCTCGCTGTTTGCAGTTACTGTCTGTGCCACCGATGCGATACTGATCCCCAGTACCATACATCCTAATATAATTAACCGTTTCATAGTTGTAAGTATTAAATTTTGTAATGTAAAATTATAAAAATTGTGCCAAACCTTGTCTGTGTTTACCGATTGAAGATGTTTAAATTTTTTTTAACTTTTTCAGGTTGACTCCTTTTTTGTTGTGAAATGCTTATTTGCTTTATAATCAACTTGTTATTTTAAAATCATCAGTTTCTTGTCGAAATCAAATATTACAGGCTTGTCGAAGAATGGAATCCCAAGAAAACCAAGTTGTGATATGTTTTGCATTTTGTCGGTTATACCGATAGAACTTTTTTCGAAAATCTTGCCGCAGATGCACAGTTTTTCTGCATATATTCCTTGTGCAACAACGTCTCCTTTGGAGTTATAGGCGTCATTGATGGTTAAAATGCCATCTTGTATAGCTTTTGATAGGTTTTCGTTATGTTTCATGAGAAAGAGTGGGAGGGGATTCCCGAAATCAACAATCAAATTGCCATGTAGTTCTGCAGTTCCAGAAGGAGTTTCAATTTGTATTTCAGCGGATATTATCGGAAAGCCAAATTGCGAATCGAACGATAGAGGAAATGATTTTCCTTCAGAGTCATTTGTTTTTTCTCTGGACATGACCGAAAAGCGGTTTCGCTGTATGTCGATTTCAATTATTGAACTGCTATCTGCGGGGTGGTGAATGTTTTGTATTGGCATGCTGATGCCGTCATAGCCATTGACAATGAAAATAGGTCCATCATATATGAAGGATTCAATGCTTATTCTGCCAGTAGCTTTATAATCAATTGAATATACACTGTTGAGCAGGCGAATCTTTGATTGAGATGCTTCTATGGCAAGTCCTGAATCTGACATATATTTGTCATAAATAGTTCTGCCAATCAGTAATGCAGGAATGCCAGATTCCAACATAATTTCAGAATTGATTCCGGCAATTTGGGCAGAAAAATATAAATGGCCATTTTCTTTTTTCAAATCAAGGTCCAGCCGTTGCTGTGCATTGATTGTCAATACAAAAGAAATGAAAAGTATCAACGATAAGACGTGCTTCATTAGTCCATGTAATTTAGAGCAAAGTTAGCATATTTTGCAATATATCCTGTCGTTATTTAAGTAGTGTGGAGCCGGTTAACTCAAGTACATTGGTTAAAAAAAAGGGCATTAGTAGAAACCAATGCCCTTTAATATCTGAAGTTATAAGACAGTCTTACTTAACCTCCTCAAAGTCAACGTCGGTTACTTCGTCGTCGCCTTTTTTGCCACTGTCGTTGCAGTTGCAGTTTTGGTTGTTGCCACCGCAGTTGCAGTTAGGATCGGCCTGAGGACCAGCACTTGCGTTCTTATACATATCTTCAGAAGCTGCGTGGAATGCGTTGTTGAGCTTTTCCATTGCCTTATCAATAGCTGCAACGTCCTGGTTCTTGTGAGCTTCCTTAAGTTCACTCAATGCAGATTCGATAGGTGCCTTCTTGTCAGCTGGAATCTTATCACCCAGTTCCTTAAGCTGCTTTTCGGTCTGGAAAATCATTGAGTCGGCCTGGTTGATCTTGTCGATGCGTTCCTTTGCTGCCTTGTCGGCATTTGCATTGGCTTCTGCTTCAGCTTTCATGCGCTTGATTTCGTCATCGCTCAAGCCCGAAGATGCTTCGATACGGATGCTCTGTTCCTTGCCAGTTCCCTTATCCTTTGCAGATACCTTAAGGATACCGTTTGCGTCGATATCGAAAGTAACTTCAATCTGAGGTACGCCACGAGGAGCAGCTGGGATTCCATCGAGGTGGAAACGACCGATAGTCTTGTTGTCGTTTGCCATTGAGCGTTCGCCCTGAAGTACGTGGATTTCAACTGATGGCTGGTTGTCGGCAGCTGTTGAGAACACTTCCTGCTTCTTGCATGGTATTGTTGTGTTCGATTCGATGAGCTTTGTCATTACGCCACCCAAAGTTTCGATACCAAGAGACAATGGAGTAACATCAAGAAGAAGAACGTCTGTAACATCGCCAGTGAGAACACCACCCTGAATAGCAGCACCTACAGCAACAACTTCGTCTGGGTTAACGCCCTTAGAAGGAGCCTTGCCAAAGAACTGCTTAACCTTTTCCTGAACAGCTGGGATACGAGTAGAACCACCTACCAAAAGAACTTCGTCGATGTCGGCAGCTGAGAAACCAGAATCCTTAAGTGCCTGCTGGCATGGAGCTATTGTTGCGTTGATTAAGCGGTCTGCCAATTGTTCAAACTGAGAACGAGTCAATGTTTTTACCAAGTGCTTTGGAACACCATCAACTGGCATGATGTACGGAAGGTTGATTTCCGATGATGTAGAAGAAGACAATTCGATTTTTGCCTTTTCTGCTGCTTCTTTCAAACGCTGAAGTGCGATAGAATCCTTGCGGAGGTCAACACCGTTTTCCTTCATGAATTCGTCTGCCAACCATTCGATAATTACGTGGTCGAAATCGTCGCCGCCAAGGTGAGTATCACCGTTTGTTGATTTAACTTCGAAAACGCCGTCGCCAAGTTCGAGGATTGAGATATCGAAAGTACCACCACCAAGGTCGAATACAGCAACCTTCATTTCCTTGTTCTTCTTGTCAAGGCCGTATGCCAAAGCGGCTGCAGTAGGTTCGTTGATGATTCTTTTAACCTTGAGACCTGCAATTTCGCCGGCTTCCTTAGTTGCCTGACGCTGAGAGTCGCTGAAGTATGCTGGAACGGTAATTACAGCTTCTGAAACTTCTTCACCTAGATATTCTTCTGCTGTCTTCTTCATTTTTTGGAGAACGATGGCTGAAATTTCTTGTGGGGTGTACATTCTGCCTTCGATTTCGACGCGTGGTGTATTGTTGTCGCCTTTTACAACTTTATAAGGGACACGTTCAATTTCCTTTGATACATTATCGTATCTTTCGCCCATGAAACGCTTTATTGAAAAGACTGTATTCAATGGGTTTGTTATTGCTTGACGTTTTGCCGGATCACCAACTTTGCGTTCTCCGTCCTTTAGGAAGCCAACGATTGATGGTGTTGTTCTGTGGCCTTCGCTATTGGTAATAACAACAGGTTCGCCACCTTCCATTACAGCTACACATGAGTTTGTAGTACCTAAGTCAATTCCTATTATTTTGCTCATAGTTTTATTTATTTTTTATGTTTAACAAGTTTTGTTTTCAATTGTTTGTCGTCTGTGTATGTCAATCGTTGTGCCATTGTATATGAAAAAATTATGGTAATATTTGATTGGTATTGTATAATGTGTTGTTATTCAATGTATTGTTGCGACGTAAAAAATTATCTAAGCGTTTTGGTACTGTCGTATCATATTATTCAAAAGTGATTATTTGGCATATTTCCTTTCCAGAATCAATATTTTGATGTCAGTATATGTGACATATTGTCATAACAAGTATTGTCCGCTAATATATATAGGTGTTGTTTTCCAAATGATATATAGATACAAAAAAAGCCACTCGCATGAGTGGCTTTTTTTATTTGCGTAATAGGAATTAGTTGTTGTATTCAGCAATAATTTCCTTTACCTTGTCAGGAGTAAGACGGCCGTAAACCTTGCTGCCAACCATAGCAACAGGAGCAAGACCGCAAGCACCAACGCAACGGAGGCAGTTCAAAGAGAACTTGCCGTCTGGAGTTGTTTGACCAACTTCGATGTTTAATTGACGCTTAAATTCGTCCAATACCTTTTCTGCACCACGTACGTAGCAAGCAGTACCCAAGCAAACGTCGATTGGGAATTTGCCTTTAGGCTGCATGGTGAAGAAAGAATAGAAAGAAACAATACCGTAAACTTTTGCTACTGGCATATTGAGTTCGTGAGCAACAAGTTCCTGAACTTCAACTGGAAGATAGCCAAATTTACCCTGAACTTGGTGAAGTACATTGATAACTTCGCCTGCCTTGTTACCGAAAGACTTGCAAATGTCCTTGATAACGTCTATTTTATCCTGTGATATTTTAATTGTAGCCATATCTTAAAGTTTTAAAATTATTTTTGTGCATCAACCTTATCGGATTTGTCGAAATAGTGTGTGTGAAGTTGTTCGTGAGACTTGTGTCCGCATGGTTCACCGTAGTATTCCTTGTATATAGCGATGATATCAGGATTTTCGTGAGACTTACGGATTGGTTTGCCAGCATCTTCACGGTATGTAGCTTCCATTCTCTTTTGGATGATGTCGCTGTGACCATGGTGATATGGTTGACCAGCACCACCGATACAACCACCTGGGCAAGCCATAACTTCGATGAAGTGGTAGCCGTTAGGATTTCCGTTGCGAACTTCTTCCATCAACTGGCGAGCATTAGACAAGCCGTAGCAAACAGCTACCTTAACTGCCAAACCGTTGAAATCAACAGTAGCTGTTCTTACGCTGTCGCCGTAGATGCCACGAACAGCTTCGAGGTCGATCTTTGGTAATGGCTTACCGCAGAATACTTCGTATGCTGTACGAACTGCTGCTTCCATAACACCACCAGTAGCGCCGAAGATAACTGCAGCACCAGTAGACTGACCCAATGGGCTGTCGAAGTCTTCTTCTGGAAGGTCGTTGAGGTTAAGGTTGCACTGTTTGATCATGTGTGCAAGTTCACGAGTTGTGAGTGAGAAGTTAACGTCTGGATCACCGTTTACCTTGAATTCGTCACGTGCACATTCGCTCTTCTTGGCCAAGCAAGGCATGATAGATACAACTACCAAGTCTTCGCGCTTAACATTGATCTTTTCTGCGAAGTAGTTCTTAGCAACTGCACCAAACATCTGCTGTGGAGATTTTGCTGTTGACGGGTAGTCTAACAAATCTGGGAAGTTCTTCTCGTAGAATGTAACCCAACCTGGGCAGCAAGAAGTGAATAGAGGAAGGTGAGTTGGCTTGCCAGCGATGAAGTCCTTGATACGACCAAGAAGTTCTGTACCTTCTTCCATGATAGTCAAGTCAGCAGACCAGTCTGTATCGAATACGTAGTCGAAACCTAAGCGGCGGAGAGCAGCAGCCATTTTGCCAGTTACGATAGTACCTGGTTCCATACCGAATTCTTCACCCAAAGCAACACGTACAGCAGGAGCAGTTTGAACAACAACCTTCTTAGTAGGATCAGCGATAGCCTTCATAACGTCGCCGATGTTGTCAACCAAAGTCAAAGCGCCAACAGGACATACCTGAACGCACTGACCGCAGTTAACACAAGAGCTTTCGCTCAAATCCTGTTCGAATGCTGGAGCAACAACAGCGTCGAAACCACGGTTTACAGCGCTCAAAGCACCAACGCTCTGGAATTTGTTACACATAGTTTCGCAACGGCGGCACATAACGCACTTGTCCATATCGCGTTCAACCGACAAAGTGTGATCCTTGCGGTAAGTTGACTGAGCGCCCTTGAATGGGATTTCCTTAATACCTAATCTCTTTGCCAAAGCCTGAAGTTCGCAGTCGCCATTCTTTTCGCACTGCAAGCAGTCATTTGGATGGTCGGAAAGGATAAGTTCAACAACAGTACGACGTGCGTTGATAACGCGTGCGCTGTGTGTAAGAACTTCCATACCTTCAACACAGTCGGTAGCACATGCCGGAGCAAGGTTACGACGAGGACGACCGTTGAAATCTTTAACAACTTCGACAACACAAACACGGCATCCGCCCGGTTTGTTTTCAAATTTCATTCCCTGCAGTTCGAAGTAGCATAATGTAGGGATGTCGATACCAGCTTGACGGGCAGCCTTCAAGATTGTTGTACCCGGTTCAACCTGTATAGGTTTGTTATCTATGATTACGTTTATCATTTCTAGTTAATTTTTAACGTTCAACAATTTATTTTACAGAAATTGCACCAAATTTACATCCGCTGATACAAGCACCGCACTTCAAGCACTTTTCAGTGTTGATTTCCATAGAAGCCAACTTGTGACCTTCTGGAGTGTAGTTTGTACGTGTGATAGCTTCAGCAGGACAGCCCTTCTGACATTTTCCACAACCGATACACTTTTCAGGATCGATAACGTAGTTCATGAGTTTCTTGCAAACACCAGCGCGGCATTTCTTGTCAACAACGTGTTCTACATATTCATCCCAGAAGTTATCCAAAGTAGAAAGAACTGGGTTTGGAGAAGTTTGACCAAGACCGCAAAGAGCAGAGTCCTTGATTACTGCTGCAAGGTTGCGTAGTTCGTTAAGGTCATCCATAGTTCCGCGTCCGTCTGTAATCTTTTCAAGGATTTCGCATAAGCGCTTGTTACCGATACGGCATGGAGAGCACTTACCGCAGCTTTCTTCGCAAGTAAATTCAAGGTAGAATTTAGCGATAGCTGGCATACAAGAAGTTTCGTCCATTACAACCATACCGCCAGAACCCATCATTGAACCAGCAGCTACAAGAGAATCGTAGTCGATTGCTGTGTCAAGGTGTTTTTCAGTCAAGCAACCTCCCGAAGGACCACCGGTCTGAACAGCTTTGAACTTACGTCCGCCCTTAATGCCACCACCGATTTCGTAAATGATTTCACGAAGAGTGATACCCATAGGAACTTCGATAAGACCAACATTGTTAATCTGACCTGCCAATGCGAATACCTTAGTACCCTTTGACTTTTCAGAACCGATTGTGCTGAACCATTCTGCACCCTTATTGATAATAACAGGAACGTTTGCGAAAGTTTCAACATTGTTTACGTTAGATGGTTTTGCCATGTAACCGCTTACTGCTGGGAATGGTGGTTTCAAAGTAGGTTCACCACGCTGACCTTCCATAGAGTGGATAAGAGCAGTTTCCTCACCGCAAACGAATGCACCAGCACCGTAACGGAGTTCGATATCGAATTCGAAGTTAGTTCCGAAGATATTCTTTCCAAGAAGACCATATTCGCGAGCCTGGCTGATAGCAACCTGCAATCTGTGGATTGCTAATGGATATTCAGCACGGATATAGATCAAACCCTTTGTTGCGTTGATAGCGTAACCGCAGATAGCCATAGCTTCGATGATTCCGTTCGGGTCACCTTCAAGAATTGAACGGTCCATGAATGCACCTGGGTCACCTTCGTCAGCGTTACAGATAACATATTTCTGGTCAGCAGCGTTCTTTGCGCAAAGTTCCCATTTCATACCAGTTGGGAAACCTGCACCACCACGACCGCGAAGGCCAGAAGCCTTAACAACTGCTATAGTGTCCTGTGGGGTCATTGTAGTAAGAACCTTTGCCAATGCAGTGTAACCATCGTGAGCGATAGAATCTTCGATGTCTTCTGGATTGATCAAACCACAGTTACGCAAAGCGATACGAGTCTGCTTCTTGTAGAATTCCATGTGTTTAGAGTCGCTTACGTGTTCCTGAGTCTTCGGGTCAACGTAAAGAAGACGTGTTACCTTGTTACCTTTTACAACATGTTCTGCAACGATTTCCTTTGCGTCTTCAGGGGTAACCTGTGTGTAGAAAGTGTTGTCTGGCAATACTTTTACGATAGGTCCTTTTTCGCAGAAGCCAAAGCATCCAGTAGGAACTACCTTTACTTCATTTGACAAACCATTTGCAGCGATTTCATCTCTCAACTGCTTCATGATTTCAGTGCTCTTAGATGCTGTACAGCCTGTACCACCGCATACCAAGAGGTGCATCTTGTACTTCATCGATTTGCCTTGCATACTTTCTTTAATCTTTGTTAAGTCTGCAAGATTCTGAATTTTATTCATACTTATCCTCCAAAGTTAAATTTGAAATTATTTGTACTTAATATTGTTGTCTCCTAATTAAAATTAGATGGCAAAATTACTTCTTTTTTTCTTCTTTCCCCTATGTTTTAAAGCACCGTTTTTATGCCGATTGCTATTTTTAATAAATCAGGTAAAAAAATAACGTTGATGACTTGTTCAGTATGTTGATTATTAAGAATATATGAACGATATGCTTGGCGTGCAAATAATATTTCCATGTTGTTAAACATATAATCCATTGATTTTTAAATATGTTTAAAAATGTATATATGTGTTGTTTAACAACAACCTAAAGCGTTTTTTTTGATATGAAAATTTGTCGATTGAATAAATGTAGACTTTTTGTGACTGGAGTTGTCGCGATTGATTTCTAAAAAATCTTGTAATGAAAAAAAGTGCGTAAATCAGCGGAAGGTGGAAAAATAAATAGGTTCCCGCAAGTTTACGCACAAAAAATGAAACTGAATAATAGGAATATTTCGATTCGGTTATTTCATCCTTTCGACAACATAACGACCGATTATTTTCTTTAATTCTGTAAAAACGCTGTTGTCGTTAATAGAACCCCAATGTTTTTCAAAAATTGGATTGTTTCTGTCGAATATGCCTCTTTCTTTTCTGTAGATTATTAAACGCTCCTTATCGCATAAAGCCAATATGCTGGCTGACATCATTTTGCAATAAGATAATGCTTGGTTGAATGCATTTGTCTTTTCTGTCATATTTCGCATATCGAATTTTGCTTCAAGTACGAATGGCGCATTTTGAAAATGTTCTTCTCCGTATGGGAAAAATACGAAATCGGGAATTGCTTTTAGCCCACGACCTGCTTTTGTGATAATTGTCTGTTCCAGTCGTGCTCGGAATATCCAAGTTTTTCAAGCAATGGTATCAGCAATTTTTCTTCAACATCCTTTTCGTTTTTTACAGTTATATTGATGTCTAAATTGGGACTGTAAAGTTGTGGTAATGTAGATGTGTCAAATCCTTTTTCTCGTATTAATCTTTGTATTTCGGTATAGTCTTTTGCTGTAAGTTTAACTCCGTATATTCCTTGAAGATTTTTCCGAACAATTGGAATGTTTGATGTATATGCGTCTGATTTTAGTTCAGAAAAATGAATAGGCTCAACTTTTATCCCTTGAGTAACGTATGTCCTGCAATAATAGTAATCGAATGGATTGATGACTCCATCGTATTTTGCTCTCCAAATAGAATGAATGCAGCTGTATGGTGTTCTGCAATAAAGTACAATGATATCGCCTTTTTTTGTTTCTTCGTTTCCTGCCCAAAGAAGTCCCTCATTTGTACCGTTAAATTCTTCTAAATCTTTATAGTCTTCTTTGCTTCCTCCTGTTAGCCAAATGTTTGTCGGTTCAGGCAATTCTTTATTTGTTTGTTTCTCTTCAAACATCGAAGCGTAATCATATAGGCAGGCACAAAATTCTCCACTTGTTAAATTGTTTGCCTTTTGATATTTTTCAAAAGCTTCACATATGTCACAGTAGTACATTATTCTAGCTTTGTGATTGTTTCGTGGCGGAATTGGTGGTAGGTTTATTCCTAATATATCGCAGTGTTTGATAATAATGTCAAAATGATCGGCAACAAGAATTGGTTTGAATAAATCGGGACGTTTTAAATACAATAATGTGCTGACAATATGTATGTAATTGCCAATGTTTCTATATTCACCTTTTTTATAGTATGACCATGTTTCTGAAAATGAAAATCCTCTTTCTTTGTCTTCTTCTTTGTCAGGTTTTATTAATCCGTAAATATTAGAATTATCAATAAGCCACTCAAAAAATGTTCTTACATCAGATATTTCATTATAGTTGATTTTTAGTAGTTTATAATTTTCATTAGCGTACCAGACATCGTCTCTAAAATTATTTTTTGTCTTTTCTATTGTGTCATTTCCTATTATATAATATTTAGCAAAAGGCTCAAACATACTTTCTGTATCAACATATTTCTTTGTTTTATACACATTTTCATAAGTATCAATTGCTTTCTTGCCTCTTTCCGAAGCCTTGTACATTTCCCAAACTTGCTTATACATAAAATTGTGGTTTATTGATTGTTACAAAAGTAAATAATCATTTTAAATATAGGTCTGTTTATCAGCCAAAATTCATTACTTTTGCAGACTTTTTAATTAATAGGAATAAAAGTTTCAATATGGAATTATCAGCTAAATACGAACCTCAAGAAATCGAGAAGAAATGGTACGACTACTGGATGGAACACAAGCTTTTCCATTCGGAGCCAGACGGACGTGAACCATACGTTGTTGTTATCCCACCACCAAATGTTACGGGAATTTTGCACATGGGGCACATGCTTAACAATACAATTCAGGACATTCTTGTCCGTCGTGCCCGTATGACCGGCAAAAATGCAGTTTGGGTTCCCGGTACCGACCACGCTTCAATCGCTACAGAAGCTAAGGTTGTAAATAAGTTGGCTCAGCAGGGTATCAAGAAGACCGATCTTTCGCGTGATGAATTTTTGAAGCATGCTTGGGATTGGACCCACGAGCACGGAGGAATCATTCTTCAGCAGTTGCGCAAGCTTGGCGCTTCGTGCGACTGGGACCGTACGGCCTTCACAATGGACGAAGAACGTTCGAAGAGCGTTATCAAGGTTTTCTGTGATTTGTACGACAAGGGCATGATTTACCGCGGTGTCCGCATGGTAAACTGGGATCCGCAGGCAAAGACGGCTCTTTCAGATGAGGAGGTTATCTACAAGGAACAGAATGGAAAGTTGTATTACCTCCGCTATAAGATTGAGGGCGAGGACGGCTATGCAATTGTCGCTACAACTCGTCCGGAAACTATCATGGGTGATACGGCAATGTGTATCAATCCTAACGATCCGAAGAATGCTCACCTGAGGGGCAAGAAGGTAATTGTTCCACTTGTAAACCGCGTAATTCCGGTAATCGAGGATGAATATGTAGATATCGAATTTGGTACCGGTTGCTTGAAGGTAACTCCTGCGCACGACGTAAATGACTATATGCTTGGTGAAAAATACAATCTTGAAAGCATTGATATCTTCAATGACGATGGTACTTTGAGCGAAGCTGCCGGAATGTATGTCGGCATGGACCGTTTCGATGTCCGCAAGCAGATTGAGATTGACTTGCAGAATGCAGGTCTTCTCGAAAAGGTTGAAAGCTATACAAATAAAGTGGGCTATTCAGAACGTACAAATGTCGCAATAGAGCCGAAGCTTTCGATGCAGTGGTTCCTTAAGATGCAAGATCTTGCTAAGCCAGCTCTTGATGCTGTAATGAACGACAATATCAAGTTCCATCCGGCAAAATACAAAAATACATACAAGCACTGGATGGAAAACGTTAAGGACTGGTGCGTAAGCCGTCAGTTGTGGTGGGGACATCGCATTCCAGCATATTTCTTGCCGCAGGGCGGATATGTAGTTGCCGAAACTCCGGAACAGGCTCTCGAAAAGGCAAAAGCAAAAACAGGAAACCAAAACTTGACCCTAAACGACTTGCGTCAGGATTCCGATTGCCTGGATACATGGTTCTCTTCGTGGTTGTGGCCTATTTCGCTTTTCGATGGCATAAACAACCCTAACAACAAGGAAATAAGTTATTACTACCCAACTTCAGACTTGGTTACAGGTCCTGATATCATCTTCTTCTGGGTTGCACGTATGATTATGGCAGGTTATCAGTATATGGGCGATATGCCGTTCAGGAACGTATATTTTACTGGTATTGTTCGCGATAAGATTGGCCGTAAGATGTCGAAGTCGCTCGGAAATTCACCGGATCCAATTGAATTGATGGAGAAATATGGTGCTGATGGTGTTCGTATGGGTATGATGCTTTCGGCTCCTGCAGGAAACGATATTCTTTTCGATGAGGCATTGTGCGAGCAGGGACGTAATTTCAACAACAAGATCTGGAATGCTTTGCGTCTTGTAAAGGGATGGGAAGTTGCCGATGCGGAGCAGCCAAAGGCAGCTGCTATGGCGATAGAATGGTTTAACTCGAAGTTGAGCCAGACAATCAACGAGCTGGAAGAGGAATTCTCGAAGTATCGTATTTCCGAGGCCCTTATGACCGTTTACAAGTTGTTCTGGGACGAATTCTCGGCATGGTATCTCGAACTTATCAAGCCAGTTTACGGACAGCCTATCGACCGCAAGACTTTTGATGCAACCATTGGATTCTTCGAGAAGTTGACATTGCTGTTGCATCCGTTTATGCCTTTTATCACCGAGGAAATATGGCAGTCGCTGGCAGACCGTAAGGAAGGTGAGAGCATTGTTGTTGCGCCAATGCCTAAAGCAATGCCTGTTGATGAAAAATTGCTAGCAGGTTTTGAACTTACAAAGGAAATCGTTGCAAATATCCGTACTGTCCGCAAGGAAAAAAATATTCCACAGAAGGAAGCACTTACAATGTCGGTTATCAAGCACGAAACATATAACGAAAACCTCGATTGCATAATCATGAAGCTATGCAATATGACAGCTATTGATTTCGTGGCAGAAAAACTTCCGCTTTCGGCAGGCTTCATCGTTAATAAGAACGAATATTTCATTCCTGTTGGGAATATGATTAACAAAGAAGAGGAATTGAAGAAGCTGTATGACGAGTTGGATTATGCACAAAAGTTCCTTGCGTCGGTAAAGAACAAGTTGGCTAATGAGAACTTTGTTGCACATGCACCAGCTGCCGTTATCGAAAAGGAACGTAAGAAACAGAGCGATGCAGAAACTAAGATTAGCATTCTGAACGAGCAGATTGCTGCTTTGCAGTAATATTTTGAAATAGATCTAAATCCCATTTTCGTTTTTCGAAAATGGGATTTTTTTTTGCAACGTTGCAGATTGTTGTCTGCGACGAGTGTAATGAAAGAAGAGGCTTACTTAAAATCCTTCAGCTTGTCGGAAACGATTTTCCGTGCCGAGAAAATTCTGCTTTTCACTGTTCCTATTGGCAAGTGCGTGACATCTGCGATTTCTTTGTATTTGTAGCCGTCGATGTACATAGTCAGTGGAACGTTGTAATCTGCATTTAGTGATGATAGGGTGGTCGTGATGTCGTTAGTGTCGATTTCCATTTCGGCATTGTCGTTGTGTCCCCATTTGTTTTTTAGCATGTCGTCGTTGTCGAGCATGTTGTGATCTGTCTTTTTAGCCGAAAGTTTTGAGATGCTGTTGAGGTATAGATTGTGGATGATAGTCATCATCCATGCTTTGAAGTTGGTGTCTTGGTAAGCATCACGGCAAAGTATTGCCTTTAGATATGCTTCCTGCACAAGGTCTTTTGCGTCATCATGATTTCTGGTTAATGTTAAAGCATAAGCCAATAGGCTTTTCTCACAGCCAATGAGGCTGGAATTAAAATCGTTCGTGTCCATTTTATCATTTTGTTAATTGGTTTATTCATTTGCAAATATATTCGTAGTTTCGAAAAATAAGGAAAAGTTTTAGTTAAATTTTTGTGAAATTTTAATTTGTATTAGTTCTTTTTTTGAAGCTATGACTTTGTTAGACAGGGAGTAACAAAAAAAACGGCAGGAAACCCTGCCGTTTTTTTTTTAGAATGAAAAAAATTAAATCATTTTTTCGATGTCCCATACAAAAGCTTTGACTCCGACTTCTCTGTTTCTGTTGTCAAGTTTCTTGACAGTGTCTAGCAATTCGGGAACTTTTTCGTTGGGCACAACTGTAATTATAGCAGAGTTCATTTCTGGCCATGTATGTGTTCCTCTGCGAGGTTCACCGTCTTTAGTTCCTCTGCCCTGAACGTTTTCCCAATATGTGAAGCCTCTAATTTCCAATGTGTCGAGAATATATTCTACACGTTCTGTATTTGCTTGGTTATATACTATGAATACTGCTTTCATTATTCAATGTTTTTAGGTTGAACATTAGTGTTAGCTGAGTCGATTCTATTGCCGTCTTCGTCGTAGTCATCGTTGTTGATGTCCATGAATACGAATTGTTTGCGAATCTTCTTCTGGTCATCCTTTTCGTTCTTGCGGCAGAATATACCATACAATACAGGAACTACAACCAAGGTAATGAACGTAGAAACGGTAAGACCACCGATAACTACGATACCCATGCCTTGCCACATTTCGGAACCTTCGCTGGTACTCATTGCCATTGGCACCATACCGAGGATTGTTGTGAAAGCGGTCATAAGTACTGGTCGAATACGTGACTGTCCCGACAGTGCGATAGCTTCATTAAGTTCGTAGCCTCTGTCTCGCATTAAGTTGATGTAGTCAACAAGCACGATACCGTTCTTAACTACAATACCGATAAGTAATATCAAGCCAAGTGCACCCATCATGTCAAGAGTTGCTCCAGTGATAAGCAAGGCAACGATTGTACCGGTGATTGCAAATGGGATAGACATCATGATGATGAACGGCTTTGAGAATGATTCAAATTGCGATGCCATTACGATGTAAACAAGCATCATGATCAGGAGTGCGAGAGTAATCATGTCGCCGAATGTTTCCTGCTGTTTTTCGTACGAACCACCCATACGTGTTGTAATGCCTAATGGGATTGTGGTTTTGTCGACAACGCCTTGAATATCGTTTGCAAGTTCGCCAAGGGATGCGTTGTAAGGGGTTACGCTGATTGTCAAGTAACGCTGGCGGTTCTTTCTTTCGATGTTAGGCGGGCACCAGTATTCGTTGATATCGGCGAGTTCCTTCAGTTTGATTTTTTCTCCACGAGGACTCATTATAGTAAGTTCCTCAATGTCGGTAATACTGTTGCGGAATTCTTCTTTAAGACGAACAACGATGTCGTATTCTTCTCCGTCTTCCTTTAGGTATCCTGCGGTCATTCCGTTTACACGGTATCTTACGTATGCTGCAGCAGTGGATGTGCTCAATCCATGTCGAGCAAGTTTTTCTTTGTCGAAATTAATCTGAAGTTCGGCGCGGTCCTCTTCACGGCTTATGGTAACGTCGCGTGCTGATGGCAGGTCCTGAATCTTGTGCTTAAGTTCTGTAGCAAGAATATTTGTCTGGTCGAAATCGTATCCATAGACTTCGAGCGAAACATTATTGCTTGACATACCGCCCTGGCTGCTGGTTGATACCGAGTAGTTGATGATTTCAGGATATGTTTTAAGTTCTTCACGGATAACTTCGGCAATTTCGAAGATAGTACGTTCACGTTCGTATTTCTTTGATGTACGGACGGTCATGTTAATCTTGTTGTTTGTTGTCGATGCGAACAAAGCAGAAACGCTAGATTCGTCGTTCGAGCCTGCCGAGGTTGAAATAACCTTTGTTTCGGGAACCAGTTCGTGAATTCTGCATTCTATCTGGCGTGCTGTCTTCAAGGTTTCTTCGATGCGGGTACCGCGTTGCAGTTCTATCTTGATGCTCAAGCTACCATTATCCTGCTGTTGCATGAAGTCGGTACCAATGCTTCCGTTTGTAAATGGGATAAGAGAAAGTCCGAAAACACCAAAGGCAATAAGCATTGTGATAAGTTTGTGATTCAAGCAAGTACGAAGTAATTTTGAGTACCATAAATCAACCCAGTCGAATAAGCGTCCCAAGGTGTTCTTGTGTGAGAATATTCTTTTTCTCTGCTTTTCGAGATAAGCGGCTTCTTCGTCCTTGTTAACGAAGAATTTTCTTGCCTTCAATATCTTTGAGCAAAGCATAGGGATAAGTGTGATTGCAGTTGCAGTAGAAGTACATACAACCAAAGTTACAATCCATCCGAGTTCCTTGAACATAACGCCTGCCATACCGGTAAGCATTGTCAATGGTACGAAAACTGCAACGATAACCAAGGTTGTGGCGATAACAGAAATCCAAACTTCGTTGGTTGCATAGATTGCTGCTTCGCGCGGGTTGGAACCTCGTTCGATATGCTTTGTGATATTTTCCAGGACAACGATGGCATCATCCACAACCATACCGATTGCCACGGTAAGTGATGCAAGTGATACGATGTTCAGCGAACTGTCGGTAAGCATCAGGTATAGGAACGATACGATAAGCGAGATTGGGATTGTCAAGCTGATGATGACAGTTGAACGCCAGTCGCCAAGGAAAACCAGAACTACCAAAACAACGAACAGTAATGCGTAGAAGATTGATTCTGCCAGACCATAGATGGCGTTTTTGATTTCGATAGAACCATCGCGGATAACAGTACATTTGATGTCGGGAGGCAATGTTTTCATGATCTTTGCCATTTCCTCGTTGATTTCCTCGCAAATCTGTACAGTATTAGCTCCGGTTTGCTTGGTTATCTGGATACGAGCACCTTCACGGCCAAGGATTTCCTGTCCGTCTTCGAGGATGCTGATTCTTTCATCAAGAGAGAGGTCTTTAATTGTATCGCGTACAGTTGCAAGGTCTCTTACGAAAACTTGTTTGCCGTCGGCGGTTGTTGTAACAACAATGTTGTTGATTTCTTCGCTTTCCTTGTATTCGCTTTCGACGCGAAGCTGATATTGCTCTTTACCCATCTTGACGGTACCGGAAGCAAGGTTGAGGTTGTTGCCAGAAATAGCCGAGCCGACAGTTTCAACAGACAGGTTGTATGCGTCGAGCTGGTTAGGGTCGAGGTCGATGTATATGTAGCGGTCGGGAGCACCGGTAAGCGAAATGTTACCGATACCATCAACACGGTTTAATACGTTGACTACATTATCATCGAGGATTTTTTCCAGTCCGGCATAACTTTCCTCGGCGGTGAAACCGAGCTGCATGATTGGCATCTGGCTTGAACTCATCTTGAGGATCATAGGACGGCTGACACCATCTGGCAGGTTGTCGTATACGAAGTCGACGTATGTGCGGACATCGTTCATTACCTCGTCGAGGTTGGTGCCCCATTCAAGTTCCAGTGTTACAACCGAAATGTTATCCTTTGATGTCGAGTACAAGTACTTAAGACCATCAACAGAGTTAAGAGAGTTTTCGAGGATTTTACTAACGTTTGTTTCTATTTCGCTGGCATTTGCACCCGGATAAGTTGTCATTACGCTGATATAAGGCGGGTCCATTTCCGGGAACTGGTCGATTGGCAGTCGCGACAAGGCGAACAGACCGAGCACCATCACAGCGACAAATACCAGACCTGTCGTGATAGGCTTTTGTATGGCGGTTTTATAGATACTCATTTTCTACTCCTTTCTACTTGTTGGAAATGTTTAGTTTAACGCCGTTGACAAGTTTAGCTTCACCAACGGTAATAAGTTCGTCGCCTTCCTTCAGTTCGTCCGATATGATTTCAATTTTATCGTCGAAACGTTTGCCCATTGTAACAACAACACGCTTTGCGAAGCCGTCGTTATTGATGAAGACGTATCTTTCGTTTGCACCCTGGAGTTTCAATACTGCCTGGTAAGGAACTATGATTGCGTCAACATTGTCGAGGTCGATTTCTACGCTCATGTACATACCCGGACGAAGTTCTTCCTTTGCATTCGGAATCTTAACCTTTGCCTGGAATGTGTGTGTGTTGGCATCGATTGTAGGGTAGATGATTTCGATTGTGCCTTCAAATTTACGGCCTTCGTAGATGTCGCTGGTGAGCTGTACTTTGGTTCCTTTTTCAATTAGCGGGAAGTATGCCTCGGGAATATTTACTATTGCCTTCAGGGTGTTAATCTGGATAAGCGTAAGTATTGGTGCTCCGCTGTAAAGTTCGCCTTCTTCGAAGTTCTTTGCAGATATCACACCAGAATATTCTGCTTTAACGTATGTGTTCTTTTCCAGGAATTCAAGATTTTCCTTTGTGAGGTCGTATTGAACTTTTGTTTGGTCGTAAGTTTGTTTTGAAACGCTTCCGCTTTTCAAAAGAGCTTCAACACGGCTAAGTTCTGTTTCAAGGTTGGCAAATTGAAGACGTGTAGTTTTCAATTGTGTTTCGTCCATTTGAACAAGAAGTTGTCCCTTGCTAACGCGCGAAGCTACATCAACGTTGATTTTTTTGATTGTACCAGTAACCGATGGTGAAACGTTCATTGTTTCGTATGGCTGTAGTACTGTCGAAATGCTGATGCTTTTTGATATTGTTTCCTTTGTCAAAGGTGTTACGGAAACAAGTTCAACTCTTTCGTCTTCTTCTTTCTGCACGGTTTCTTCTTTTTTGTCCTTGCAGCTTGTTGCCGGTATTAGTAATGCTGAAATTAAGGCAACTCCGATAAAATTCTTTATGTTGTTCATTTCTCTAATTATTTTCTATTTAACAGTTGTTCAAATTCAATTTGTGCGTTAACGAGGTTCAAAACGGCAGAAATATAGTTGCTCTGAGCCGAGATTATGTCGCTGCTTGCCGTTGTAAGTTCCAAGCTGGATGCGTGTCCGTATTCAAATTTGTTGGAGATGTTTGTGAATACGCGTTGTGTAACTTCAAGGTTAAGTTTTTGAGCTTCGTATGTTTCGTAGTTTGACGTTACATTGTAGCGCAACTGGCGTTCCTGAACCAAAAGAGCGTCTCTTGTATTGTCGATTGTATTTTGCAATTCGTCGTATGTGATGCGTGCCTGCTTTACTTCTGCCCAGTTGTGTCCGCTAGTGAAGATTGGAACGTTTAGTGTGAGTCCGATCATGTTTGGCGGAGTCATGTTGAAGCCGGCATCTTTTCCGAAGTAAGATTTGCCTGAGTACTGGTAGTATGCGCTAAGAGTAGGCAGATTTGCCATTACCTTCAGGTCTATTTGTTTCTTGAGCAATTCAGAATTCTTCTGAAGCATCTGGTAGTTGTAGTTGTTTTCGATGTTGAAGGTCTCGTTTTGCAATGCGAGAATAGCTTCGGGGTTAAGCAGGTCGTCAACGGTTTGTGTAAGAACCAGTTTTGTGTTTACGCCGCAACCAAGCTGAAGTCTCATTGAGTTTTCAAGCATTTCGAGCGAACGGTTTGTCGAGCTGATGCTAGTGCGAAGAGATAATACCTGTACCATCAGTTTGTCGGCATCGGTCTGCTCGGCTGCTCCAACGTCAACGGCGTCCTGTGTTGTCTTTTGTAGCTTTTCAAGGTTTGCCAAACTGCTGTCGAGGAGTTCGGTTGTGTTTTGCATGACAAGGATTGACATATAAACCTTTGCAACTTGGTGACGGATGTCGTCTTCCGATTGTTCCTTAGTGAGGTCGGAAAGTTGCTTTGAAAGTTCTGCAAGCTGTATTCCAACAATCTGCTGTCCTGTGATGGCAACAGATGCTGTAACACCGATAGTTCCGTAAGGGTTCATTGGAATTGCCATTCCGCTGAAGTTCATTTCGTATCCGCAGTAGTTAGAGTATCCAAAACTGGCGCTAACCTGTGGAAGCATCGATGCTATAGCCGACCATTTCGCAGCTTCTGCCTTTTGGATGTCAAGACTTGAGTTCTTAAGCGTCTTGTTGTGCTCTACAGCGTAGTCCTGTGCCGATTTAAGCGATATCGACAGCGTGCCGTCCTGTGCAAATGAAAGTGCAACCGACAGCATTAGTCCTACCGTAAAAATAAAAGCTTTTTTATTCATGTATTTTTATATTTAAGTTTCTTCATATAGTTGCTAATTTTTTCTTGTCCTTCAGGAGTGGATATTCCAATAAAATAAGGGAATATCAGAGTCTGATGGATGTTTTTGGCCGGCTTGTTCAGGTATGCTTCTGAGCCGTTCTTTACGGCAGCGGTAATAATGCGAACTGTATTCATGATAATGTCCGTTTCAATTTCCTTCTTGAAGCAACCTTCTGCCTTACCTTGTTCCAGCAACTTGTAAATTGTATTGTAGATTTCTTCCGTAATCTTTTGATAAACATCCAGATAAATCTCGTAGTGATATTTTTTCAGGTCTTCGAGCATCTTTGGGTTTATTTTGTTTTTTTGCTTCGGAGATATCTCACGCTCGGCAATCTCAAATATTGCATCAATTGCATTCTTGCTCTTATTGATGATCTCTTTGGTCTCTTTGTTGACTTTGTCAAGATGTTGCATGAGAACTTGCGTAACCAAATCGTTTTTATCCTTGAAAATCTCGTAAAGAGTCCGTTTGGATATCTTCAGGTCCATTGAAATGTTGTCCATCGTTACTGGCTTGATTCCGTTGATGTTAAACATCTTTTCAACCTCTTCAAGTATGGTTTCTTTTTCAATCATCTTCTAATTTTTTAGATGCCGCGAAATTAGAAAACTTTATGCCTTGAAAACGTTTTTTTCAGTTAAAGTTTTGTTAATGGGAGAAAGAACAGAATAGGGTGGGCTACAAATTGTAGAAGATGCAAAAATGTATGATGAAAAATACTTCTGTGGTGGACGGCGAAAATATAGCAGGGATACAAATATGCAACCTGCTCGGCAGTGTTGTTTATGAAACTCAGCAATGCAACGGCTGCAATGTCATCTCCACGGATGGCATGGGCGCAGGTTCGTATTTTGTAAGGATTACAATGGAAGACGGCAAGGTTGTAACGAAGAAGATAGTTGTTGTGAGATGAGAGTCATCGAGCTATTTTGACAAACCAAAACGACAAATAGAACAGAACAAAAAAGCATTAACATATTTATTCCGTGCCCATGGCTTTAGCCATGTGATTAAATTTATCGCCTTAGGTAATCTTCAAACGGAGCCCTTCGACTACGCTCACTTCGACGGGCTCAGCATGACAGAGCCTACGCCGAGCGGAAACGTTTTTTGTGGTTAAAGTATTGTTAAATGTGGGGAACTTGTTTGATGCGTAATAATCTGCTGATTACCACTATTTTATGTGTATGTGATGTATGGATTATTTATTGTTTCTCGTTTGGTTCCTTTGCTTGTTTTTCGTTTACGTTTTGTTCCGAATTTGTGGAAGAAACAGTTTTACCATCCTTTTTTCTTAGGTAGGTGAATATTGTTTTCTCGAGATGATTTTTATCAGACACTTTGTGTATTTTCCCGTTCTGTGCAACTGAAATGTGTCCCGACTGTTCCGACACGATTATTACCAATGCGTCGGATGTTTCGGAGATGCCAAGTCCCGAACGGTGGCGCAGTCCGTATTCGTTTGGAAGGTCAGGATTTTGCGAAACGGGTAAGATGCATTTTGCTGCAACAATGCGATTTTTCTCCACAATCATTGCTCCGTCGTGGAGAGGGGCGTTTTTGTAGAATATTGCCTTGATCAGTTGTGTGTTTATGTCGGCGTTTACTGTTTCGCCGGTCTGGATTATTGTTTGCAGCGAAGTTTCGCGGGTAATCACGATAAGGGCACCTGTTTTTGTTTCCGACATTTCTTCACAAGCCTGAACGATGTTTTCTATGCTGTCGTGCGAGAAATTGTCGCGGAGTTTCACCTTGCCAAATAATTTGCCACGTTTGACATATTTGTCGCCAAGCATCAGAAGGAACTGTCTAACTTCCTGTTGGAAAACAACAATAAGTGCGATTACACCAACGCCAATTACTTGTCCCATAATCGCTTCGACAAGTTCCATTTTCAGCGCCTTTACAAATAGCCAGAGCAAATATACAAGTGCGATTCCAAAGAAAATCTTTATTGCTACTGTGCCTTTGATAAGTTGGTACAACTTGAAAAGCAGAAATGCTACAATCAGGATGTCGATGACATCAATTATTGTGATATGTATTAGCGATAGTAGCATTTGTTTTATTATAAGATAGTTTGCAAAAGTAATAATTATTTACGATTTGCTATGTGGTAACTTTGATTGATTTTTACAAGTCTTGCAATTAATGTCATTATTTGCTTTTGCTTTAATACGAAAAAAATGCGGTTTGGAAATTTGTTGCCTACATTGCCCGACGGTTACTTGTTGAATGCTAAAAAGTCACAAGTTCTATTCCGTAAGTCCAGCAATTATATCCTTTATCGGTCTTATCTCGTGCACGTGTTCTATTGCAACTCCAGCGCACCAAACCGTTTTATATGTGGCTTTGAATGCGGAGTCGTACAACTTTTTCATTCCGGCTTTCATCATCATCCACTTGGCGAACTTTTTTAGGAAAGAATTACCGTTTACTAGTCGTTCAAGAATTGTAGGCTTGTTGCCAATTTTCTTTAAATATGGCGTGTTTATTACAGCCGTCGGGGCTCCGGAAAGTTTGCGAGTCATTACTATGTCTCCTGCACCATATTCGCAGACGGCGTTCTTGTATTCGTCGGAGACCTTGCATTCGTTGCTGGCTATGAACAACGTTCCAACGGATACACCGGCCGCACCCATTGATATGGCCTTGTCTATATCTTCTTTTAGTGCGATACCTCCGGCATAAACTATTGGCGTTTTGCAATTTTCAAGCAGTTCGGTCATAAGTTTTTCGGGTGGATATATTCCGGAATGTCCGCCAGCCATAGAGTTAACGGCAATTATTGCATCAGCGCCGAGACTTTCAACTTTTTGTGCGAACTTTAGGTCAACGACATCGCAGAAAACCTTTATTCCGTTTTTATGAGCAATTTCGATAGCATTTTTTGGATTGCCAAGCGAGGTTATCATGAACGCCGGTTTAGATTCGATAATTTCTGTCAGTTGCTGCTTGTAGCGTGTGTTCGATTTGTTTACGACCAGATTTATTCCGAATGGTTTGTTGCCTGTCTGCTTTTTTAGTGCAAGAATAGCGTCCTTTAGTTCTCCTTTTTTGCGGTAGTTTGCTGCAGGAAGCGCCGCTGTTATTCCGCACTCGATGGCGGCAGCCACCATGTCGGGATTACTGACAAGAAACATTGGAGCCATTATAATTGGATGCTCAATGGAAAGTATGTCGCATAATGTTTTCATGCTACAAGTTGAGAGTTCCGCAGTTTTCGTTCGATTCGAAATATGTGTCGACAAGAAGATTGGTTCCGGTAGCAGCAGCCACAGCAAGTTCGTCGCAACGATTGTTGAATTGGTTTTCTGCGTGTCCTTTCACCCATACAAATCTTACTTGGTGTTTCTGGTAGATGTTAAGGAATCGAATCCATAAATCTGGATTTTTGACATTTTTGAAATGCTTTTTTATCCATCCCTGTATCCAGTTTTGGTTTATTGCATCGGCTACGTATTTCGAGTCGGTGTATATAGTTACGATTGAATTGGGCACTTTTAGCATTTCAAGGGCGGTTATTACGCCTAGCAGCTCCATTCTGTTGTTTGTTGTCCTTCGGTATCCCTGAGCAACATCTTTCCTATATTGTCCGCTCATCATCACGATGCCAAAACCTCCTGGGCCAGGATTGCCGCGGGAAGAGCCATCGGTGTAGATTGTAATTACCGGCGGTTGAGGTTGTTGTGTGCCTTTTTGTGTTTCGTCGGCCATTATCTTGCAATAAGAACTTTTTCGGTAACGTTATGTCCGTCGATATTCATTCTTACGAAATATAAGCCTTCGCTATAGTCGCTAACGTCAAGAGTCATTTGTCCGTCGCTGCTATGATTTTGCATATAAACCTTGCGTCCGAGCATGTCGTATATTTCAACGGGAGTGTCCTTGCCATTTTCAACCGTACCAAGGTCTATTGTTATCATGTTGCTAGCAGGATTCGGGAAAATGCTTATCTCGTGTTCTGTTGCATAGTCTTCGATGTAAACAATGCATGTAACAGGTCGTATTGCTGTTGATGTCCTGATTCCAAATTTTTCGTATGCGGTTGTCCATGTATCGTTGCTGTTTACGTATAATGTGTTTGAGCCGGATTCGTTTCTGTTTGGAGCAACGCTGACAACAAACCAGTCGCCATCACCATTGGAATTTGTTCCTGAGTAGTTGATTTTGTATCCAGCGAAAAATGGACCATCAACCTCAACAGGTTCGTCAAATTCTACAACATAGTTGTAGTTTTCGGGGATGTTTCTGAGGTAAACTTTCTTTTCGGCAAGTACTGAGTCTGGATAAGTGCTGTTTCCGTCCCAGATGTAGAATGTAACGTATGAATTGTAAGTGTTTGCCTGCGATTTGAATACAGGAACAATTATGGCATCGATTCTTTCAAATGAGTATTGTTTGAATTTGTCGGCATAAATCTTTACCTTTTGTCCGTTATGTCCGCCAATATATCCCCACGAACCGGAAACATTTGGACTTAATGGGATTTCGTTAGCTCTAATGTTGCTTATTGTATCGCAGTAAAGTGGGACAGGGCCGGAGAAAACCATAATGTAATCTTCCTTAGTTATTGAAGTAACTCCGCATTCGTTTGATACAGAGTGGAATACATCGTAGAAGCCGGCGGCGTTGTATTCGATGCCGTTTACTGTGTTGGCTGTAGCTGCAGTTGATGGGTATCCGCCTTCAAATTCCCAAGTCCATGCTGATGGGTTGTTTGTTGACTTGTCTTCGAAATAAACTTTTGTTCCCGAAATTATTAGTCTTGGCGAAGCTGTGAATTCTGCTTCAGGAATGGCAACGCAAGGATCCGATTCTGCAACTGTAATGTAGTTTTCACGTCTTAATGTATCCATGCCCATATTGCTTTCGATGACGAGTTCTACGTCATAAGTTCCTGGCATAGGGAACATAATTCCAGTCGGGTTTTGTACGTTTGATGTTACCGGTTGAGCACCTTCGAAGAACCAGTGCCAGATGTATGGGCTTCCTTCACTGCGGTCGAGGAAGTTGATTGCGTCGCCTGGAGCAATGTATGTTCTGTCGGCCATGAAGTTTGCTGTAGGTGGAATTGTGGCTTCGGGAACTACGTTTATGTACATGGTGCGAGTTTCGGTGTCGCTGATTCCGTTTGCATTGGTAACGGTAAGTTCTACATTATATTGACCTACGTGTGGATAAGTAATAGGTGTAGGTCTTTCGTCGGTGGATGTTGATGGCATACCGCCTTCAAATGTCCAGTGGTATGATGTAAAAGGTCCGTTTTGCGAAATGCTTGTAAACTGGACAACTCCGTTTGCCGGGATTGTTGTGTAGTTAGCTGTGAAATCGGCAATAGGTGTTTCGGTGTTTGGCAATACGGTAATACATTCGGATACGATTTCTGTATTAACCATTGCTCCGTTCTGCACTTCAAGGATGACAGAATAAACGCCAGGATGGTAATAGCAGATGTTGGTCGGGTGCTGTTCGTTTGATGTTGGCGTTTGTGCACCTTCAAAAGTCCATTGCCAATGTGTTGGATTTCCTGTTGTCATATCGGTGAAATATACGCAGTCGCCGGCGGTGATTTCATAAGATGAAACAAGGAATTGAGCGTCAAGTCCTGCTCTTTCGGCGTTTTTCTTTTGAGAAAAGGCGCTGTTACACATAAATATTGCCAATAAGGCAATGATTGCTATTTTCAATTTGTAAATGTTCTTCATCTGAATGCAATTTTTTCAAAATGCAAAGATAATTTGCATATTTTGCTTGCGAAACTGTTCGTGCAATTTTTTATTAACAAAATTTGTGGTATAATCAGCTGACTGGCGGAACGTTGTCTTCAGGTATGTGCTTCTATTGATCAAATGGCTTTCTGTTCAGGATGGCTTGTGTTAGTGTTATTTCGTCTGTGTATTGCAATTCCTCTCCGACGGCAATTCCCTTTGCGATTACAGAAACTTTAACTCTTGTATGCAAAAGTTTTTTGTTAATGTAGTAATTGGTTGTTTCGCCTTCCATCGTTGTTGGCAGAGCCAATATTACTTCTTTTGTTTCGCCGGTGGTGCATCTTTGTACGAGGTCGGAAATATGCAGGTCTGCAGGGCTAACTCCATCCATCGGGGAGATGACTCCGCCAAGAACGTGGTATATCCCGTTGTATTGTGATGTGGCTTCTATTGCCATGACGTCGTTGATGTTCTCGACTACGCAAATTGTTGAATGGTCGCGTTTGGGATTTGCACACACCTCGCAGATGTCGTTTTCGGAAATATTGTTGCATATCTTGCAGAATTTCGTTTCTGTCTTCATGCGTTGAATAGTTTCGGTGAAGTTGGTGACATCTTCGTCGGACTTGCGTAGCAAGTGTAGTACAAATCGTTGTGCAGTCTTGCGTCCAATTCCAGGAAGCGACATGAATTGTTGTATTGCTTCTTCGAGTAGTTTGTTGTTTAGCTGTGCCATTGCGTTATTTGTTGCTGCAGATAGTTTTATGCGTTGATAATCATTGTGTAAAAGCCTTATACAAAAAGTGTTACACAAAAAGTGTTGCTTCTTTTGGTGTGTTGCAAAAATACATCTTTTTACAAAAAAAATCGCCATCCTTTCGGACGGCGATTTATAAGAGTTATAGTTTATTGAAAACTACTTTACAATGTTAATCTTAACGATTTCAGCATTAACCTTTACGAAGTAAGTTCCGTTTGCAAGGTTGCTTATGTCGATAGTCTGGTTAGCTGCAGCGTTGCTTATTTCGCTTACAACCTGACCAAGAGTGTTAACGATAACGATGTCCTGACCTTCTGCATTAGCGATAGTGATTATGCTGTTTGCCGGGTTAGGATATACTGTGATAGCAGAAGCAATGTTCTCGCCAGCGCAAGTAGCAGCGGCAATTGTAACGTCATCGATGAGAAGGCCTACACCGTCGTAACCGGTGTGAACGATTGCGATATAAACATTTTGTCCTGCATAGTCGGCCAAAGAGACAGTTTTTTCTGCCCATTCTCCACTATCTTGGTCAACATTGATACTTTCGGTTGGCAGTAATGTTGTTGTGAAACTGGTTGGATTGTCGGAAATCATTACTGATAGGTTTTCTTGCCATCCGTAAATGTTTGCTGTATAGAAAGTTAACGAGTATGTTCCGTCGGATGGAAGTGCAATTTCAGGGGTAACAAGATAGTTGTTTGCATTCAAAGGTTCGAGTGGACCATAGTTGGTAAACGATTCGGAAACAATGCTGCCGGTTCCGCTATGGGTGAAATAAGAGATGTCTTCAACAGGTTCCGGATCCCATATTGCAAGTAGGTCGGATGTAAAGTACCAGCAGTGTCCGTCACCGTCGGCATCAATCATCGTCCAGCAAGTAGAAATGCCGTTTTCAAAATCTTCTGTGTATGGAAATTCTGAGATTGCATTGCATTCAATCGCCGTAATTGTTATTGTCAGGCTATTGTTAGTATTGTCAATGTCGTCTGCTCCGTTTGGATTATACACGCTAACATTTATAGAGTGTTCTCCTTCCTCAAGTGTTAAGGGTGACGGATGTGTGAACTCGTGTGTCATATGATGAGCGACATTTATATCTGAAACATTGTATTCAACAGCATCGCCACCATCTATTGAGTATGAAACAGTGTAAGACGTAAGAGTATAACCGTTGTTTGTAACAATGCCGCTAATATTGATAGGGTTTCCGGCTATGACTGTTGTTCCGTTGTCTGGTGTTGTTGATGTTAAGGCTATATCGTTTGTTTCGGGAATAGCAAAAACAGAGAAGTCGTCCAATATAAGAACGTAGTTGTTGTAGTTGTTGTGGTTGAATGCAATATATATGGTTTGACCGGCATATTCGCTCAGGTCGATAGACTTTCTTTCGTATGTTCCATCTGCTGTGTCCGAAACTGCAGGAGTTTCATTTGCCAATGCCTCTATATCGATGGAAGTCGCAACGTATGCCTTGTAAGAATCAGGATAATCAGCGTCAAGACTCTTTGCGTACCATTCGGCGACGTATTGTCCTTCTGTCGGGATTACGATTGCTTGAGTAAACATCCAGTTGTTTGCGTTGATAGTGCCTAGTGCATTGTCGAAAGAAGCCGACATTGCTGCATCATTTCCGCTATGTGTATAATTAGCAGTGTATTCGCCCATAATTATTGAAAGAGGCTGCCAGTTTGAGCCGTCACCATCGGCGTCAACGAGTGTCCAGCAGTGGGGAATGCCTTCATCAAAGCTTTCTGTGTATGGAAATTCTGTTATATTTTCAGAACAGTTGTAGGTAACTGCCGAAATGCTAACCGTTTTGCTGTCGGCACCTGTCGTTGAAACGGTAACAGTACCAGTTATGTTGTCGGTTTCTGTATCACCAGGAATGTATCTCACATAGAAAGTTCCTGCTTCCGACAAAGTGCCTGTGGTTGCAAATGATGTATTGTCGGTAGATATTTCAAATGGAGCGTCTGTTGTTATGGTAATATCGTCGCTAACATTTATGCAGTTGACACTAACGGCCTTTGCTTCTGTTGCATCTTCACCGACAAAACCGATGAACGAAAGATTAGAGGGATAAACAGCAATAATGGTTTCTTCTCCAACAGCATCTTCTATTGTTGCGGAGATGATGTTATTGTAGTCAAGCCCGATGCTTCCCATTGCCGAGAATGCGGTTCCCAGCTCTCCAACAGCAAGGAGCCCGGCATTTTCAATGGCAGGGCCGGCATCAACTCCAATTGGATAACCACCAGAAACTACTATTTCATAAGCAATCATAATGGCGGTTTCTGCAGGAATTTGATAAGGGATGCTAAGTGTAACCTCGTTAGTTCCGTAAATTAATGAGCATGCTTGTTCGTTTTCAATGACTGGTGCGTCTATTGTGCCTGTAAGGATGGCCACTTTGGCTGAAGATATTACAGTTGCGTCTGCAATACCAACAGAGATTCTGGTAATGTACTGACCAACATAACTTGTTAAGTCTGTAGCTTCGAATCTGGCTCCTGCCGACAATGTAGCTGCGCCTCCGATACCAATGCCGTTATTGGTGTCTTGGTCGCCACATAGGCGAAGAGTTCCCGTAACGGCTCTTGTGTTGTTGTTTGTGCGTGTTACGTTCTGATGTGCCGATAAGGTGTTTTTCGCTTTTGCCTTCTGTGTCTCAACAACCTTAGTAGCTTGTGCAAGGCTCATAGCTGCTACGAGCAATGCAATAGTTAGTAATGTTAGCTTTTTCATTGCAAATTAAAAATTAATGGATAAAAGAATTTGTCATGTCCGATTCTTTGTTCAAGTGCTTTTAAATAAAAATTTTTTTAGCAGACGATAGCATGTAAAACAGAAAAGCGGATTGCATATTTCTTCCATCGTATTATTTTACATTTTTATGCTACAAATATAAGTTGATTATTATTAGAAACATAATAAAAGTTTTTTGCAGCTAAAGTTTTTTATCAAATGCTGAGTTTCATGCTTGTTGATAGGCAAAAAAAAATCGCCACCCCAAAGGATGGCGATTATATGAATTATAGTTTATTGAAAACTACTTTACAACGTTAATCTTAACGATTTCAGCATTAACCTTTACGAAGTAAGTTCCGTTTGCAAGGTTGCTGATGTCGATAGTCTGGTTAGCTGCAGCGTTGTTGATTTCGCTTACAACCTGACCGAGAGTATTAACGATAGTAATGTCCTGACCTTCTGCGTTAGCGATAGTGATTACGCTGTTTGCTGGGTTAGGATATACTGCGATAGCTTCTGCGATGTTTTCTTCAACAGCAGTAGTAGCAGCGATTGTAACGTCATCGATAAGCAGACCTACACCGTCGTAACCAGTGTGAACGATTGCGATATAAACGTTTTGTCCTGCGTAGTCAGCCAAAGAAACAGTTCTTTCTGCCCATTCGCCACCATTAAGGTCAACATTGATAGTTTCTTCTGGAAGTAAAGTTGTTGTGAAGCTGAAAGCATCATCAGATATCATTACAGAAACATTTTCTTCATAATCGTAAATGTTTGCAGTATAGAATGTCAATGCATATGCACCATCAGATGGAAGTGCAATTTGTGGAGTTACAAGATAGTTGTTTGCATTCAATGCTCCAAATGGGTCGTAGTTGATGTATGATTCAGAAATAACACTACCATTTCCACCATGAGTGAAGTATGTAATTTCTTCAACCTGAGACTGATCCCAGTTTGCTATTAGGTCTGCAGTGAAGTACCAATTGTGTCCATCACCATCAGCATCTATATTAGTCCAGCATGCTGGGATACCATTTTCGAAGCCTTCAGTGTATGGGAATTCTGTAATAGTACTGCAATCAATAGCGTTCAAAGTGATAGTCATGCTGTTGTTTGTGTCGTCAGAATCAGCTGCGCCGTTAGGATTAGAAACAGTTACAACGATTGTGTGTGTGCCAGCTTCGTCAATTGTGATTGCTGTTGGGTGTGCAAAGTTGTGAGTTTCGCTATATGCAACATTAATTCCTTCTACATTGTATTCAACAGCTTCGCCGCCGTCAACAGTGTAAGAAACAGTGTATGAGGTAAGAGCATTTCCGTTGTTTGTAACAACACCACTAACATTGATTGGAGTTCCAGTTATTACTGTTCCATTAGCAGGAGCAACAGATGTCAAGATGATGTCGTTGGTTGTTGGTGTTGCCTTAACAGCGAAATCATCGAGTATAAGAACGTAGTTGTCAGAGTCGTTGTGGTTGAATGCGATGTAGATTGTTTGTCCAGCATAGTTAGTCAAATCAATAGACATTCTTTCGTAAGAGCCAGCAGGTGTGTGATTTGCTGCAGCGGCAGCATTTGCTAAAGCAGCAACGTCTATAGAGGTTGCAACGTATGCTTGGTATGTGTCTGGGTATGAAGCATCAAGGCTTCTTGCATACCATTCTGCGTAATATGCTCCTTCTGCAGGTATAGCTAATGCCTGGGAGAACATCCAGTTGTTAGCGTTAATAATTCCTGTGTTGTTGTCGTATGAAGCAGACATAACAGCATCTGCGCCGCTGTTAGAATATTCTGCACTACTTTCTTCCATTAATATTGAAAGAGGTTGCCAATTGATACCGTCACCATCGGCATCGATAAGTGACCAGCAAGTAGGAACACCATTATCGAAGCTTTCTGTATATGGGAATTCAGCAATAGTTTCGCAAGAAACTGCAGTAAAATCTACAGTAATAGTGTTGTCAGTTGCATCGTCTTCAGTTCCGTTTGGATTAGAAACGGTAACAGTAATTGTGTGTTCGCCAGCTTCAACATTTAAAGGAACATTGTGGCTGAAGCTAACTGATCTGCCCATGTCAACGTTAAGGTCAGAAACAGTATAAGTAGCAACGTTTGCACCACCGTCAACGCTATATGTAACATCAAATGAAGTCAATAAAAGACCATTGTTCATGATGGTACCGCTAACAGTATAATCTTCGCCAGAGTGAATTGTTGAACCATTCAATGGGAAAGTAACAGCTGTCAATGCGATTTCTGCAGATTGAGGAATCTCAGTCATGTGAATGTTGTCAATAAATAAGTAGTACTGGTAGTCAGCATAGTACTTAATAGCAATGTACTTAGTTGCTGCAGGAATTGTAATATAGTATGTTTCGAAAGTTGTAGAAGTTGCTATGGTTTCTTCGCCTAATGCTGTGAAACTTGCAACTGCATTGTCTGTAGTTGAGGTCATAACTGTGAATCCTTCTCCATCGCTATATGAGCTACCCATTGCATAATCAAAGCTCAAGATAAAATCTTCTGTCATGTTAATGATAGGTGTAATCAAATATTGGCTATAGTCACCTTCGGTAGAAGTATAGCTACTGAAACGGAATACCTTGCTGTTGTCTGTTGCTACAATACCCATTCTAGATTCGTTTTCTGTGTTCATAGAGATAGCAGACCAGCATCCGTTCAATTCGCCAGCTTCGAAGTCTTCTGAGAAAGGAAGAGATGATATGCCTGTTAAACAGTTGTAATTTACAGCAGAAAGAGCAACAGTTTTGCTTTCAGCACCTGGAGTTGCTACAGTAACAGTACCTGTAATACCGTTTGCTTCTGTTGCACCTGGGATATATCTTACATAGAAAGTTCCAGCTTCAGTCATAGCAATTGTAGAAGCAAATACAGTGTTGTCTGCTGATACTTCAAATGGAGCTTCTGTTGTTATTGTGATGTTGTCTGTAATGTTAACACCAGTTACTGTAACAGTCTTAGCTTCTGTTGCTGCGTCTCCAACATATCCTACGAATGAAAGAGATGATGGAGCAACTGCAAGAATAGGATCTGAGCTAACTTCATCTTCAACTGTAGCAGAGATGATGTTGTTAAAATCGAGATCGTTTTCTTCCATTGTCATGAAAGCTGTTCCTAATGCACCAATAGCAAGAAAACCTGCGTTATTAACAGCTGGACCAGCATCAACACCTAATGGATAACCACCAGTAACTACTAATTCATAAGCAATCATAATAGCAGTTTCTGCAGGAATCTGATATGGAACGGAAAGAAGAACTTCGTTAACGCCGTTAACCAATGTGCAAGCCTGTTCTGTTGCTACAACAGGAGCGGCTGTTGTTCCTGTAAGAATGGCTACTTTGGCTGAAGATATTACAGTTGCGTCTGCAATACCAACAGAGATTCTGGTAATGTACTGACCAACATAACTTGTTAAGTCTGTTGCTTCGAATCTGGCACCAGCCGACAATGTAGCTGCGCTTCCGGTACCAATGCCGTTATTTGCGTTTTGTTCGCCACAAAGTTGAAGTGTACCAGTAACGGCTCTTGTGCCGTGTGCAAGCATTGCACCCTGTTGAACAGTAAAGGTTGTTTCGGCCTTAGCTGCCTTCTTAGGTGCAACAATCTTAGTTGCTTGAGCAAAGCCCATAGCTGCTATGAGCAATGCAACCATTAATAATGTAAATTTTTTCATTGTAAAGTAAATTAAAATTATGGGGCAAATATAACTGTTTTTTATGTTCTGCTTTATAAAAAAAAATCTTTTTTATTAACAGATTTGTCTGTTTATTGTTATAAAATATCTTTTGTTGTTCCTTTCATTTATAGGATGTATCTTGGGGTGTTATTTTGTCTTGGCATACCCCTTGTCAATGAGAATTTTTCGGACTTTTTCCAAAAGTTCGCCTTGGATGATAATTTCACCATCTTTTGCGCTGCCTCCGGTTCCACAGCCGGTCTTTAGTATTCGGGCTAGTTCTTCGAGGTCGTCGTTTTTGCCGATAAAACCGCTTACGAGTGTTACAACTTTGCCTTTGCGTTGCTTGCGGTCGATTGTTACTTTAAGTTTTTGTTCGGAAGGGGCGAGGGTGTCTGGCTCGGCAATTTCATCAGTTTCGTAAACGAAATCCTGACTTGTCGAGTACACAATTCCTATGCGATTTTTACTTTTGCCTGGCATATGTAGTTTTTATTGTATCAAATAAAAAAGAGCAGACAGTAAGCCGAATTCTGTAGCATCCGAAGATGCTGTCTATCATTTATCTGTGCATTCTACCCCTCGGCTCGGACGGGCAGCCCTAAAACGCCGATATACATGAACTTGCAGCTCGTGGGGCGGACGGCTGGCAATGTCGCCATCACCACCGGTGGTCTCTTACACCACCTTCTCACCTTTACCTTGTCGCCAAGGAAGTCATTCTCTTCTCCGCGGCCAAACCTTCACAGACTTCTCCAATTTCTGGAGCACAATGCCCTATGCTGTCCGGACTTTCCTCATTACGCATACGTAACGCGATAGACTTGCCTGCTCGGTCGCAAAGATAAGGAAAATGTTTGAATTATGTTTTAGGTTTCTGTGTTTCTGTACCTGTTAAAATTATGCAGGCATAAACAGCTGAGCGAGAACCATTTTGTAACGTCGTTGACTGCGAAATCGCGTCAGCGTTATTCGGTAACCATGAACTTTATAGCCTTGCGCTTTTGTTCCTTCTTCGTTCCAATAAGCACTTTCAGGAAATAGTAGCCGCTGTTGTAGTTGGTGATGTCTACGGTTGTGTTGCGAGAGCTAATAGTTCCTTCGTCCATCAGTTTTCCCTGTATGTTGAAAATCTGGTAGTCGTACTTTTCGTTAATGATTTCGTAGTTTCCTCTAATTGTTATTTTTCCGTTGGCAGTCGGAGATGGGAAAACGTCGAAAGTTACAACATCAGGAACCGGGTCCGACTCAGGATCGGGATTTACGATGGTTTTCGGAATCACTTTTAGTGTTAGTGTTACAATAGAATCGCAACCTTCAGCATTTGACAATGTGTTTGTAAATGTATATACACCTTCGTCGCTAATTGCTTCAATGTCAAATCCATAGTTTGAATATGCTGTTTCTGCCACAACACTGTCTTGAAGTTCAACGTTGTCGATTCTTCCAACTTCAAGGTGGAGTACGATGATACTGTCGCAGCTATTTTGAGCAACAAGTCTCAATGTGTCGATACCGGCATCTACTCTGTCGAATCCATCTTCGTGATAAACTTCGCCGTCGCAGATATGTGCATTTATGTTTGTCTGGTAGTAGCTGTCAACTAATAGGTTTAGTACAATTGTGCTGTCGCAACCGTACTGGCTGGTTAGCAGATGCTGATATGTTCCAGCTTCGCTTATTGTCTGTCCGAAGAAATCATAAGTTGCGCTTTCACAAATTGTTAGGTCGAGATTTTTCGTGTAGTCGCTGTAAACATTAAGTGTGAGTTCAACAACAGAGTCGCAGCCGTTTGCACTTGGGAATGTATTGCTGAAAAGATAGCTTCCTGCATTGTTTTGTGTAGGTATAACAAATCCGTTCTGGCTGTATGAGTCGCCTTTGCAAATTTGGTCGGTAATTGGATAAGTTGTAGCGCTATTATAGTGAACATAATATTTTTTTGTCTTGTCTCCGTGGTTTACTGTGATTGTCGCTGTGTTTCCATCTGCCGACAATGACGTTGAATAAGATGCACGTGGAGAGGCTGTTGTAGCCGAAATGTAGTTTGTAGATCCGCATTCTACGTTAACGTAATAATCAGTAGTGTTCTGGTTGAAATTTGGAATTTCGGTTCCGTTTACTGTGATTGACGAAAGGTTGGCATTATAGATGAGCTCGATATCGTCTATGTAAAGAGCGTCTCCGTTCGAGCCTTCACCGGCATTCTTGTTTGTAGAGAATGTTATAAGAATGTATTGCGGGTCGTTTGACTGGCATCCGTCATATTCAATAGGAGTGGAGTGCCTTTTCCAGTTGCTGCCTTCGTTTGTGAAATCGTATGATGGAACTTTGCCAACAATATGAGCCAAATATTCATTGCCATTGTTTCCGGCAAGAGGATCCTTCAGCTCGTAAGAGTCGTGTATGTAAAGGTGACAGCACGACAAACTGCTGTTGCTGGCGTTTACTGCCTTTGCCCAGAATACGATAGAGTCTGGTTTCGCATTCAATTTCTGATTGAAGTTGTCATTTGATATTATTGTCCTGTTTCCGTTTGCATTGCTACTCATACTAAGGGAACCAAGTTCCATCTGTCCGCTGGTAAGAGCCCCATTGGCAATAACACCGAGAACACTCTTAGCGTAAATTTTGCAGGAGTAGTTTCCTGAATGTGCGTCGGTAGATTTTTCGTGTTTTTTTTGCTTGGCGGTGCTACATCCGACTAAGATTGTGCAGTTTGCAGATGGGTATGAGTTCCATCCTGTTGGTTCGTCGGCGCTACCGCCATCCCATTGCTCGAAACCAGGGTTATCAAATTGGTATACTTGTGAATATAGATTTTGTGGATTTACAAAATAAACAACCGTTAGAATTGCGATTGCGAAAATGAAATTTATCCTACTCATAGATAATGTGTATAAAATTTTCAGGGTGCAAAGGTCTAACTTTTTTCCATAATAAAGGTTTTTTTATTTGATAAATTTTAAACTTTGATTGTTAACATGTTGATTATTAGTGCTGTGCTTGCTGTGTTGAAAACATGTTCCATTGCTAAAAGTCATGTTTTTTCGTAATATTTTTTTGCGTAAGTTTCAGTTAAGTTCCTTTTTTAATTTATATTTGTTGCCAAATAACTTAATAATATGAAGACAAAGGAAGAGATTGTTAGCGATTGGTTGCCAAGATATACGGGTAAGACATTGGATAGTTTTGGCGAATATATACTTCTGACGAACTTTCAGCTGTATGTTGACCTTTTTGCAGAGTGGAATAACGTTCCTGTTGAAGGCCTTGATCGTAATATGCCTAGTGCAACAGTCGATGGCATTACAATAATAAATTTTGGAATGGGTAGCCCTAATGCAGCAATAATCATGGATTTGCTAAGTGCGATTTCACCAAAGGCAGTGCTATTCCTTGGTAAATGTGGCGGTTTGAAGGCAAAAAATAAATTAGGTGATTTGATTTTGCCTATTGCAGCAATTAGAAGCGAAGGAACGTCAAACGATTACCTTCCGCCAGAAGTGCCGGCTTTGCCTGCGTTTATGTTGCAGCGTGCAGTTTCAACATCAATACGAGACAACGGGCATGACTACTGGACGGGAACCGTGTTTACAACCAACAGACGCGTTTGGGAATACGACGAACGTTTCAAGAAATATCTCGTAAAGACGCGAGCAATGGCTGTGGATATGGAAACTGCAACAATCTTTATTGTCGGTTTTGCAAATGAAATTCCTTGCGGGGCCTTGCTGCTTGTCAGCGACCAGCCGATGGTTTCTTCTGGTGTAAAGACCGAAGCAAGCGACAAGAAAGTAACCGAGCAATTTGTTAGAGACCATTTGAAAATAGGTGTTGATTCATTGCGGCTGATAAAACGTGGTGGCTCGTCGGTAAAACATCTTCAGTTCTAAATACTCTTATTTTTTTCGGGATTGTTCATGTGTTATAAAGGAAAAGTCATTATATTTGCTTTTGATTTGAATTTGTAATAATGGATTTGTATAGTATTGTATATCAGCTTGTTCTGGAGAATGACTGCGTAATAATTCCTAACTTTGGCGGGTTTGTTACCAATCGTTTCGCTGCTGATGTTGACTTTTCGAAGCAAGAGTTTTATCCTCCGAGCAGGAAAGTCGCCTTTAACGAAAGTCTTTCGTTAAGCGATGGCTTGTTGATAAATTATGTTTCTCAAAAGGAAAAGCTTTCGTGGCATGAAGCGGAGGAAACCGTCAAGTCTTTTGTCGCAGACATCAATTGCAAGCTGATGGAAAATCAGATTGTAGTTTTTGAAGGATTAGGTGAGTTCTCAAGATTATCTGGCAATTTGGTGTTTGCACCGTCGGCATCAGGCTTGCTGGAAGATGCGTTTGGCTTGCCTACATTTAATTTCCCAATGCTACATTCAGCAGCCAAGTTGAAGGTCGAAAAAACGGTAATTAAGGTTGCCGATGACAAGCCAAAGGGGCGTCGGACAGGAAAAATAATAGCATGGTCGTTATCGTCTGCAGCAGTTATCGGAGCATTGATTTGCTTGACTTTGCATTTCGGATGGATTGACAGCATTAAGAATAGCAATGGCGTAAATACGATTCTGGCAGGATTTGGATTTGGAAATACAACCGAACAGGTTGCAGATCCACAACCAACTGAAATCATTGAAGAAAAAGAGGTTGAAGAACTGGTTGTAGAACAGACCGACACTGCCGAAACTGAAGAGGAAAGCGAGTCTTTCGCAGAAGAGGTTTTGCTTGAAGCAGAAACGGAAGTTGCAGAAACATCCGAAGAAGCAGTTGCAGAGACAACAGTCGAATATAAAACGCACATTATTGCCGGGTGTTTTGCTGAATATGCAAATGCAGAAAATGTTTACAAGGATTTGCAGTCAAAGGGCTTGAACCCAACGATATTGCCTTTGCACAAGGGCTTGTATAAGGTAAGTGTTAAGGGGTTCGCTTCGTCGAAAGAAGCTTGTGCCGAATTGCAGAGCTTGAAGGAGCAGTCCGGAAATGCATCCCTGTGGGTTTATAATATGTAAGATAAAGCATTTAAATAAGAAAAAGTCCGAGGAAATCCTTCGGACTTTTTTGTTTTATTGTAGTAACACAACAGCCAAATATTCGTTTGCAAAAGAGAAAAGTCAGAGTTGACAGATATTGCGTCTATCTAATTCCAGCTTTTCTAAGGGCCTCGTGATATTTGCGTGCGTTAGCTTCGTGCTGAGCGTTGGTGGTTGCAAAATTGTGGTATCCTGAAAAATCTTCCTTGGCACAGAAATACATATAGTTGTGATGCTCGTAGTTGAGTACGGCATTAAGCGAACTAGTAGACGGAATGCAAATTGGACCAGGAGGCAGACCTATATATTTATAGGTATTATATGGTGAATCTATTTCCAGATGCTTGTTTAAAATGCGTTTAATTGTAGGGTCGCCAACGGCATATTTTACTGTAGGGTCGGCTTGTAGGAGCCAGCCTTTATTCAGTCTGTTGATGTAGACTCCTGCAATTCTGGCTTTTTCGTCATTTTTTTGTGTTTCACTTTCAACAATTGATGCTAGCGTTGATATTTCGGATTGCGACAAACCGAGTTCATTCGCCTTTGCCATTCGTTCCTCGTTCCAGAAATTCTTGTATTCGTCGGCCATTCGTTGAACGAATCCATCAGCAGACGTGTTCCAGTAGAATTCGTATGTGTTTGGAATGAACATGGAACAGAAAGTCTGCTTGTTGAAACCGTATTTTTGTGCAGTTTCTTCATTATGCAGCAATTGTGAAATTTCTGCCGAGTCGGCTTCGATGTTGGCAGCTGCTTTTACGGCAAGAATGTCGAGTGTCCGTACGCTTATGAAAGTTACGTTTACCGGAGTTTGCCGACCGCTGCGAAGCATATTTACAAGCGCATTGTTTGACATTCCGTTTTCTAATTTGTACTTGCCAGGAAGAATCTTTTCTCCATACTTCTTGAATTTCGCTACTGTTTTAAAAGAGCTGATGTCTAATATGCAGCCGGAGTTTTCAAGAACAGAAATCATATCGTCGTATGAGGATCCGCTATGTATGTAAATGAATTCGTCGCTTCCGCATTTTACATTTGGTGAATATGCGTAGTTGTATGCCTTGTATGCCAGAGTTCCGGCTATTATTATGATGATGACAAGTATTATTGCTATCGAGAATTTTGCTTTTTTGCCTTTTGCCATGATGATTTTTTATTACAAGATAATAGCTTCTGGTTCGAGTTTTACGCTGAATTTTTCAAGCACATTGTGCATGACTATTTGTGCAAGTTCAAGCACGTCGTTTCCTGTTGCGTTATTATTGTTTATTAATATTAGAGCTTGGTTTTTGTGAACAGCAGCCCCCTTGTGAGTAAATCCTTTCAGTCCGCACTGGTCGATTAGCCAACCGGCGGCCAACTTGTAATTGTTTCCTGCCGGGAAATACTTTATTTCTGGAAATTTGGCTTGCAGGATATAAAAAGTCTCCTGGTCGACAACTGGATTCTTGAAGAAACTTCCAGCACTTCCAATTTCCGAGGGCTCAGGCAGTTTCTTGCGGCGAATCGAAATAATTGCATTTCTGATATCAAGTGCAGAAGGTGAATCGATTTTGTTTCCCGAAAGATAATTTTCAACGTCGGCATAGCTGCGGTTGATATTTTGTACTTTGCTTAGTTTGTAAACGACCGACAGGATAATAGCTTTGCCCTTAAGCAGATGTTTGAAAATGCTTTCGCGATAACCGAAGCAGCATGCCTCGTTGGTGATGTACTGTATGTCGCCAGAATCGAGGTGCAGAAATTTGACACGATGAATAAAATTTCTCGCTTCGGCGCCATAAGCACCTATATTCTGGACTGCGCTGGCGCCTATTGTTCCAGGAATGTACGAAAGGTTTTCAAGACCGTATGCTTTTTGGGCGATTGTCCAGTCAACAAAGTCGTCCCATATTTCTCCTGCTTGAGCCTCAACAAATATGTTGTCGCCATTTTCGTATATAACTTTTTTGCCTTTTGTGGCAGGGTGGATTACCAGACCTTCGTAATCTTTTGTGAAAAGTACGTTGCTGCCACCGCCAAGGATGATGAAGTTATCTTTGAGTTCATTTTGATGTTCGCGGATGTATCCGAACAGTTCTTCATCGGTTTGGTATTCGAAGAAGGTCTTGCATTTGGCTTTGATGCCGAATGTGTTGTGAGGTTTTAGGTCATATTCGTTTTCAATCCTCATTGTGTGTAATTTTCTTGCAAAAATAACAAGTGGAAACGACTTTGCACTTGAAATCATAAAAAAAGTTGCCTATAAATTGTTAGTGTCCTGTTTGCTTACATATGGAAATCAAACGTCAACCTAGTGATAATTATACAGAGGCAAAGAGTGTTAAATAACATTAAAAATGATGTGCAAAATTGCAAGGAATGGTGTAATTTTGTAAAATTAAAGTATGTTTAATTTAAAAATAAAAAAGGTATGAAAAGATTAGTTGTTTTATTCGTTGCAGTAGTTTTAACTTTCGCAATGTCATCATGTAAGAAGAATGGTGCTTCAACACCATCAGATGCAGTAAAGGCATATTATGAATATTTGCAGAAGGGTGATTTTAAGTCTGCATTACAGAACTGCTCATACGAATACAATAAGGAAATGACAGCAGAAGAAAAAGAAACTTCTGATGCAATGTTAGAAATGACAGCTAACAAGATTGAAGAATCGATGAAGGAAAAGGGCGGAATGGCTTCTTTCGAAATCCTTTCTGAAAATGTTGAAGGCGAAACTGCAGAAGTTGAAGTAAAGACCGTTTATGGTAACGGCGAAGAAGAAACTGTAACAGAAAGTGCAATAAAGAGTGGTGATGTTTGGTTCGTTAAGTAATTGCAATTGAATAGACCATTTATAGTTTTAATGTTATTAGTGTTCTGCATCGGATGTAATTCCGGTGCAGAATTTTTTATTGACGAGTCTTTGCTTCAGGAAGGCGATATCGCTTTTCGTGGCGGTGTCAGTGTTGAGAGCTATGTTGTTGAGATTGCCGACAACAATGGTATATATTCTCATTCCGGTGTTGTTGTTAAATACAACGACGAATGGAAAATAGTTCATGCGGTTCCGGGAGAGGAGAATGAGACCGGAGGAATCCAATATTTGAAGATGGATAATCCCGAACATTTTTTTGCTCCAGACCGTGCTTGTGCAGGATGCTTTGCTCGTTATGATACTACACCAGAAGTATTGAAGAAGGTGGCCGACGAAGCCATTCGCTGGTGGAAAAAGAAAGTTCTTTTTGATAATGACTACTTGTTGTCTGATACTACAAAGTTGTATTGCTCCCAGCTGGTTCAACTTTCGTACGAGAGCCAGGGAATTGATTTGGCTGAAGGCCGCTGCAATAAATTCCCACTGGCAAAGGAAAAAGTTATTTTCCCATCAGACATAACAAAAAACAAGAAGGTTGACAGATATTATATTCTCAAGGAAAAATAATTAGTACTTTTGCCGTTGAATTATGGCAAAACGTATTTTTGTATCGGTAACCAACGACATGACCAATGATCAGCGCGTTAATCGCGTGTGTAATTCGTTGTGCGACATGGGCTTTGAAGTCATTGTGCTTTGCAGGAGATTAAAGAATTCTGCAGGCATAGGACAGAGAAGATATTCAATCAGGCGTTTTAAACTTTTGTTCAACAGCGGAGCTGCATTTTATGCTTGCATAAATATGCGGTTGTTTTTTTATATGCTTTTCCATAAGTGTGATGCTCTGCTGGCAAACGATCTGGATACTTTGCTTTGCAATGCGCTGATTTCCAAATTAAAACGTAAGCCTCTCTATTACGATACTCATGAACTTTTTACTGAAGTGCCTGAGTTGCAGAATGCAGGACTCAAGAAAAAGGTTTGGCTATGCGTAGAACGTCACTGCATTCATCGTCCGGTGGCAACTTATACTGTTTGCAAGTCGATTGCCGATTATTATAATGAAAAATACGGCCTAAATATGCAGGTCGTGCGTAATTTGCCAGTTTGCAAGGAAAGAAAATCATACGATTCTCGCGAGAATATTCTTCTTTATCAAGGTGCGTTGAATATGGGGCGTGGTATCGAACTGCTTATTGAAATGATGGGATTTATTCCCGATTATAAGTTGTACATTGCAGGTAAGGGTTATATGGAGCTCGAGCTGAAAAAACTTGCTGCAAACTTAAACCTGACGGATAGGGTTGTTTTTACTGGCAATCTTCCTTTCGATGAATTGCATGAGTTGACGGGGCGTGCAAAAATTGGCTTTTCCGTCGAACAGGGGAGCAGTTTAAATTATAAGTATGCGCTTCCCAATAAGATTTTCGACTATATACAGGCCGGAACACCAGTCATATGTTCTAATTTTCCCGAAATGAGTGCTGTGGTGGAGAAATTTTCTGTAGGAGAGATTTTTTCTGGTCACGATGCAAAAAGCCTTTCGGAATTGGTGTTGTCGCTTCTTGCTGATAGTGAAAAGCTTGCTGCTTGCCATCGAAATTGTATTGTGGCAGCATCCGAGTTGAATTGGGAGAATGAGCAGAAGGTCCTTCAAAAGATATATAATGCTTGAATATGAGGAAATTGTCGCTTGCCGCTGTCGCATTGTTTGCTGTTACTAAGATGTGCTTTTGCCAGGAGTCTGATAGGGTGTTTGACCGTGCGGAGCAGTTGTACTCAGAACAGAATTACAAAAAGGCGATTGTCTTTTATAAGAAATCAGCCGACGATGGTAATATTAACGCATTGCATATGCTGGCAAACTGTTATTCTTATGGACAAGGAGTTAATCGTGATGTGAGCCGTGCTGTTGATTTGTGGCGGGAGTGCGCCGACCGCGGACATGCCGATGCACAAAATATTTTGGCATCTTGCTATTACGAAGGAAATGGCGTCGAAAAAAACTACGACACAGCCGCTCGTTTGTGGAAATTATCAGCTGAGCAAGGAAATATTTTTGCCATGTTTGATCTTGGAATCTGTTATTACAATGGACATGGGGTTGAACGTAGTCAGGAAAAGGCCATGGAGTGGTGGCGAAAGTCGGCTGCACTTGGCAATGCAGATGCTATTGGAATGCTGAAAATGTTTGAATAGATGTATTGACCCCAAATTAATTACTAATTTGCAGGGCATGCAATTTACATAAATAATGAGAACATCTGTTTTGCGATTAGCAAATAGATTACAAGACCCATAATATCGTTGAAAGTAGTGATAAATGGACCTGTTGCAATAGCCGGGTCAACTTTGATTTTTTTCAGCAGAAGAGGAATTAAAGTTCCTAATACTGTTGCGAATACAATTACAGAAAACAATGCGAGACCTACTGAAATTGTGAGTGCAAAGTTGTCGGAGAAAAAGAAGTTGTATGCGAAAATCAAAGCACCGCATATCAAACCATTGCATATACCGATGCGGAATTCCTTGAAAAGTTTTTTTCCGGTCGAATGAATGTCGAGGTCACCGCTGGCCAGACCTTGAACGACAATAGCCGAAGATTGTACTCCCGCATTTCCGCCCATAGCAGCGATAAGCGGGAGGAACATGGCAAGTGAAGTGAATTTTGCCATTTCTTCATCGAAGAATCCGATAATCCACGATGAGAATACTCCGCCTAACATTCCAATAAGAAGCCATGGAATACGTGACTTTGTCTGCTTGAATACGCTGTCGGAAAAATTGACGTCGTTGGTAATACCAGACATCAACTGGTAGTCTTCTTCGGCACTTTCACGGATGACATCAACAACATCATCAATGGTGATTCTACCCATCAGTCGTCCGATGCTGTCGACAACCGGCACGGCAACAAGGTCGTACTTTTCCATTATCTTGGCTACTTCTTCGGCGCTGTCATCAGTCTTTACGGCTACCATGTCCTCTTCGAGAAGGTTGATGATTTTTTGGTTTGTGGAACCAAAAAGCAATGATTTAAGTGAAACTGTGCCTTTGAAAATGTTGTTGTCGTCGACAACGTATAGATAATAAATTTCGTCGATTAGTTCGGCTTGGTCCCGCATCTCGCCAAGAGCCTGCTTTACAGTAAGGTTTTCGTTTATCGATACAAGTTCCTTGGCCATAAGACCGCCGGCGGTATCTTCGTCGTAGTTCAGAAGGTCGACAATGTCGCCTGCTTGATCCAAGTCCTTGACGTGCGAAAGAATTTCTTCCTGAATATCATCGTCGAGGTCGCCAAGAATATCGGCGGCATCATCCGAATCCATCTTGTCGATGAGCTGTTCACCGATAATGTCGCTTGGTATTGTTGCAAGAAGTTTTTCTCGTTCGTCGTCTTCAAGTTCTACAAGTACGTCGGCTTTTGTTTCGGCATCGAGCAGCATGAAAAGGAAACTGCAGTCGTCAAGGTCAATCTCCTCAAAATATTCAGCGATGTCGGCAGGGTGCATGTCCTGAACCATGGCAATCGCTTTTTGCGAGTCACGGTTCTGAATCACTTCGGTAAGTTCTTCAAGGAATTCTTTCTTGAGCTCTACGTTCATCTCTGAAAATTTTGCATGCAAAATTATAAAAATATATTGAAATATTCAAGATGTAGAATTGGTTTCTGTGCGATACCGTTATTTGCGGAAACCATTTGACAGGTAGCGCCAAAATGTGGCCGTGATACACAATGTCTGGAAACCAATAAAATATTTTTTTGCAGTTCGGTTCATCTTGCATACTTTTACACAAAAATTTTGCAGATGATAATTTGCCTGTTGATATTACTTATGTTTGTTTCCGTCGATGATGCTTCGGCACATCAGCGAGCTAGGTATGACATTGTGATTGATACAGACTGCGGAAAGGACGATTTTAGAGCATTGACATATTTCTTTTCATCGCGTGATTTCAACATAAATGCTATTTCAACGGTTGGTGGTGTGCTTGATGCCGAAACCTCGGCTCAATGTGTGTCTTCTTTGCTGTGTGATTTTCACCACGAAGGAATAATGCTGCAAAAGGGACAAGATGCTAAAGCGTTTAAGAAAAATTGTGCAGACGCATTAAGTTTCTGGAAAAGAAATCTGTGTTTGCCACTGCGTGAAAATGCTGTATGTGATGCTATTGTAAATAATGATAAATCAACAGTTTATGTCGCATTAGGGCCTTTGTCCAATTTGGCAGCTCTTGTAGATAATCATCCTGAGGTCTTGTCAAAAATTTCCTATGTCCTTTGGTCGACTGATTTCGCTAGTAATGCGGAATCTGGCTTCAATTGCTATATGGACAAAAAGGCATACGAAAAAGTGGTGGCAAGTGGTTTGAAAATTCGTATAGTCGAAAGTGCAAAGTCATCATATCCAGCTGATTTTCTTTCTTTTGCACAGCAAATAAATACTTGTTATGCACGAACATTCTGTTCTTATTATAATGGGAAATCCATTGCTGATGAGGTGCTTTGCGATGACGTACTGCCGTTTTACATATTGTATCCGGAATTGTTTGACGAACAGTCAATTGCAAAGAATGTTTCATTATTAACGCCAAAATCCAATTTTCAGTTTGACATTCTCGCTACGCGAATTTTGAATTCCATAGAAACAGAAAAAGGTGTCATATTGAATGAATTGCCACGTTCTGGCTATATGTTGTCTGCCGATGTTGAGCCATTGGCTGCTGAATTGATAGGGAAATACGGTTATTCTGAGTTCAAGCTAGTGTTGTTGACTTCAGAAATGCATTCACATCTTGGCATTTATTCCATTATAGGAGCAAAATTAGGTTTGCGAATACTTGAATATCTGCATGTTGGACTTGATGAAATACATGTGGAATCGAATGCTGGTTCGGAACCGCCTTTGAGCTGCCTTAACGACGGCCTACAGATAGGGGCGGGGACTACCATGGGCTATGGCGCAATAAGAATTTCTGATGTGGCGACAGTTAATCCTTCGGTTGTTGTGCACTATAACGGACGAATGTTTTTGTTAAAGTTAAAGGATTCCGTTGTCTCGGAAATTTCAGCTGATGTTCAAGCTTTAGTCGCAAAATATGGAATAGAGTCGGATGTATATTGGAGCGAAATACGCCGTCTGTCAATTGAAAAATATTGGCTTGGCAAAAACCGGTTCGAAATTTTTGAAATAGAACCGTTGTCTTTCTAATACGCTGATAGTAATCAGTTTAGTAAATTCTATAATCTTACAGTTCTTAATTTTACTTTTTTCATTATTTTTACACTTTAAAATTTAAAACTAGTTTCAAATGAAAAAGATAGCATTGGTATCCGGAGCAACTGCCGGAATAGGAAAGGCAACAGCCACAATATTGGCAAAGAATGGTTATGACGTAATTATCACAGGTCGTCGTAATGAAAGACTTTTAGATCTTAAAAATGAAATAGAAAAGGCAACCGATTCAAAGGTTTATACCTTGAATTTTGATATTCGCGACAATAAACAGGTTTGTGCAGCAATAGACTCTTTGCCGGCTGAATGGAAAAATATCGACGTGCTGATTAATAATGCTGGTTTGGCTTCTGGTCTCGATCCAATTCAAAACGGAGATATTGAAGATTGGGAAAAGATGATTGACACCAACGTTAAGGGTTTGCTTTATTTGACAAGAAAAATTGCTCCGAGCATGGTAGAACGTCGTTCGGGTCATATTGTAAACCTCGACTCCATTGCAGGCAAGGAAGTTTATGCTAATGGCAATGTTTATTGCGCAACAAAGCATGCTGTAGATGCTCTTACAAAAGCAATGCGTATTGATATGCTTCCGTATGGTGTTAAAGTTTCTCAAGTTGCTCCAGGTATGGTAAATACCGAGTTCTCGACAGTCCGTTTTCACGGCGACAAAGAACGCGCAGACCACACTTACGATGGTTTGACTCCTCTTTATGCCGAGGATATTGCCGACTTTATCCTTTACATTGTTACTCGTCCCGCTCATGTTTGTATCAATGATATGATTGTAATGCCAGCAGCACAGGCAAATTCAACCGTAAATTTCCGCAAGAAGTAATATTATGATAACATTTTGCGTATCAATAGCACTCCTCGTACTCGGATATCTGTTTTACGGTAAACTTGTCGAACGTATCTTCGGCGTTGACAAGAATCGTGAGACACCGGCAACAACCATGTCCGATGGTGTCGACTTTATTCCGATGAAACCTTGGAGAATATTCATGATTCAGTTCCTGAATATTGCTGGTTTGGGGCCAATCTTTGGCGCAATAATGGGCGCAAAGTTCGGTTCTGCTTCTTTCCTTTGGATAGTGTTCGGAAGTATTTTCGCCGGAGGTGTGCATGATTTCCTGTCGGGAATGATTTCAATTCGCAATAAAGGATGTAGCTTGCCCGAAATTCATGGACAGTATCTTGGCGTTGCTGTCAAGCAGTTCATGCGAGGATTTATGGTGGTGCTTATGGTGCTTGTAGGTGTAGTTTTTGTTACTGGCCCTGCAAATCTGCTCGCTTCGCTGACACCAGAATACCTCGACGCAATGTTCTGGATTGTAGTTATTGTTATCTATTACATTGTTGCAACATTATTCCCAATAGACAAGATTATAGGTAAGATTTATCCAATTTTTGGCGCATGTTTATTGTTTATGGCGTTTGGGATAATGATAGCTATTTTCGTAAATCATCCTCAGCTGCCCGAATTATGGGATGGACTTGACAATAAGATGCCAAATCCGGATGTCACACCTATTTTCCCAATGATGTTCGTGTCAATTGCCTGTGGTGCAATTTCTGGTTTTCATGCTACACAGTCGCCACTAATGGCGCGGTGCATGACAAACGAGAAATATGGCCGACCAATTTTTTATGGCTCCATGATTGCAGAGGGCATAGTTGCTCTGATATGGGCGGCAGCCGCAACTTATTTCTTCTTCGATCCGTCTAATCCGGGCAAGGATGTCGACTTGTCGGGAGGTGCTGCTGTCGTTGTTGATTTTATGACTCGTCATTGGCTTGGAACTGTTGGCGCAGTGTTGGCTATCTTGGGTGTCGTTTGTGCTCCTATCACATCGGGTGATACAGCATTCCGTTCTGCACGTCTGATTATAGCCGATTTCTTGCATCTTGACCAAAAACCTATTATTAAGCGTTTGTATGTGGCAATTCCGATTTTCTCTGTGGCTTTCTGTGTGCTTATATATGTGCTTCATGACCCGCAGGGATTTGATGTTATTTGGCGTTATTTCGCATGGGCAAATCAGGTGCTTGCGGCTTTCACTTTGTGGGCGATAACAATTTACCTTGCAACAGAGAAAAAGTGCTATTGGATTACCTTGATTCCTGCTTTGTTTATGACAATGGTTTGTACGACTTTTATTTTCATTGCAGATAAGGAAGGTTTCGGACTGGGTAGCGTTATCTCGTATTCTATTGGCGCGTTTGTAACTGTTGCTACATGTGTAGGTTTTTTCCTATGGAAGTATTTAAAAAATAATAAATCAGAAAAATAAAATTGTACCATGAAAAAAATTATTGTTTCATCATTAATATTGATGTTTGGTTTTCTCTGTAGTTGTGACACTTTACTTTCTCTAACAGGAAATACAACACTTTCGTCTATGTCGCAGACTGAATTGGGCAAGGCCGTTAAGGAATTGCTGACGAATAGTTCAGATAATGCGTTGGCAAAAGTAGGTGTGGCAAATGGCTTCTTTAAAAACAGCGAGATTAAGATTCCGTTCCCACAGGCATTGTCGAAAGTGGAAACAACATTGAAAAATGTAGGTTTTGGATCTCAGGTCGATCAGTTTACAGAAAAGTTGAATCGCTCGGCCGAAGATGCTTCTGCTGGTGTCAAGGAGATTTTCATTGCTGCTATCAACCAGCTGACAATCAACGATGCTGTTGGTATTATTACAGGAGCTGACGATGCTGCAACTCAGTATTTCAAAAGAACTACGACAAATCTGCTTAAGTCAAAGATTTCGCCTGTTGTCGAAAAGTCTAATCAGAAGATTAAATTGGCTTCTTATTGGACTCCATTGGCAACAAAATACAATACGGTGATGGCATTGACTGGCGGCAATCAGGTGAATACTGATTTGACAGCTTATGTTACAGAAAAGGCAATTGAAGGAATTTTCAATATTATGGCAAAGGAGGAGAAGACAATCCGAACAAAGACTTCTGCTCAGACTTCGTCTTTATTGCAGAGGGTTTTTGGAACTTCGGGGTCTACAACTACTGGTAGTGCGACAAGCACAGCTACAACTACTTCTGGAAGTACAGCAACAAAAACTGGTGGAAGTTCTACGGGAAAGGCAAGTGCAAAGCCTGCAACAGCGACATCATCTTCGTCAACGACATCTGGTTCTGGTACTGTAGTAAAGTCGGGGAGCAATACCGGCACAGGTACAGCAACAGTCAAGAAAAAATAATAGCTTGCTATTAGTAAAAAAAAGTCCCAAGATATCTTGGGACTTTTTTTATCTTTCGGCTATTTCAAATAATCGTAGTACCATTTTATTGCTTGTTCAAGTCCTTTGTGGACATCATATTCCGGATTGTATCCGAGAATTCGTTTAGCTTTTTCTATTGAGGCCAGCGAGTCGCGGATGTCGCCTTGCCTTTCGGCTGAATATTCAATTTTAATTTTTGCAATTTCTTGGTCAAAGGCAGAAAGGTGCGCAATGATTTCCTTTGTCAGGTCGTTAAGTGAATTGCTTTCTCCGTAGGCGACATTGAAAACTGTGTTTTCCGCTTCTGGATTTGTTGTTGTTGCTGCCAGTTCGTTGGCTTGAATTACATTTTCTATGTAGGTAAAATCTCTAGATTGCAGTCCGTCGCCGAATATTACAGGGGATTTGTGGTTGATAAGAGCCTTGATGAATTTAGGAAAAACGGCTGCGTATGCACTTTCCGGATCCTGCCGACGGCCAAATACATTGAAATATCTTAGTCCTATCGTGCTCATTCCATAAAGTTTGCCGAAAACACCAGCATACAATTCGTCTACATATTTTGTAATCGCATATGGAGAAAGCGGTTTGCCTATTTTGTCTTCAACTTTTGGTAGTGTTTTCGAGTCTCCGTAAGTCGACGAACTTGCTGCATATACAAATCTTTTAACCTTTGCATCGCGAGCCGCCACAATCATATTTAGGAAGCCACCGATATTAACTTCGTTGGTTGTAATTGGGTCGTTGATGCTACGGGGTACAGAACCCAAAGCGGCTTCATGAAGTACGATGTCAACATTTTCGCAAGCTTTACGGCAGGTCTCAAGGTTTCTTATGTCGCCTTCGATCAATGTGTAGTTGCTGTTCGACAAGTTTGGTTCAACGTTTTCACGTTTTCCTGTCGAGAAATTGTCGAGGCAGATTACCTTGTTGTTTTGTTTAAGTAAACGGTCAACGATGTTTGAGCCGATAAATCCGGCTCCACCGGTAACCAGTACTCTAGAGTCGTGTAGAATCCCTTTACTTAGCATAGTTGACAGATCTTGTTTCGCGGATAACAGTAATCTTTACTTGACCCGGATATGTCATTTCGTCTTGAACTCGTTTTGCAATTTCTAGACTTAGTTGTTCAGATTCAGCGTCTGTAATCTTTTCGCTTCCTACGATAACTCTAAGTTCACGACCAGCCTGGATTGCATATGTCTTAACTACGCTCGGGTATGAGAGTGCAAGGTTTTCCAGGTCTTTCAGACGCTTGATGTAAGATTCGACGATTTCGCGGCGAGCGCCAGGACGAGCGCCAGAAATAGCATCGCATATCTGAACGATAGGAGCGATGAGGCTATTCATTTCGGTTTCGTCGTGGTGTGCTCCGATGGCATTGCAAACTTCTGGTTTTTCCTTGTACTTTTCTGCCAACTTCATACCGTAGATTGCGTGTGGAAGTTCTGGTTCTTCGTCAGAAACCTTACCAATATCGTGCAAAAGACCAGCTCGTTTAGCTAACTTAGTGTTAAGACCAAGTTCTGCAGCCATAATTGCACAGAGGTTTGCAACTTCGCGAGAGTGCTGAAGCAGATTTTGTCCGTATGAAGAACGGTATTTCATCTTACCGATAAGTCTGATAAGTTCCGGGTGGAGGTTGTGAACACCGAGGTCGATGGATGTGCGCTTGCCGACTTCGATAATTTCTTCCTCAATCTGTTTGGTTGTCTTGTTAACAACTTCCTCGATACGTGCCGGATGAATACGTCCATCGGTTACTAGCTGGTGCAATGACAATCTTGCAATTTCGCGTCTTACGGGGTCGAAGGCAGAAAGTAGAATAGCTTCAGGAGTATCATCAACAACGATTTCAACGCCGGTAGCAGCTTCCAAAGCTCTGATGTTGCGGCCTTCACGTCCGATGATTCTGCCCTTTAGCTCGTCGCTTTCGATGTGGAATACTGTAACGGCATTTTCGATTGCAGTTTCAGTGGCAACACGCTGTATGGTTTCAAGGATAATGCGCTTGGCTTCCTTGTTGGCTGTCATCTTGGCTTCGTCAATTATGTCGTTTATTAAAGTGATAGCCTCTGCCTTTGCGTTTTCCTGCATCGATTCGATTAGTTCCTTCTTTGCTTGTTCCGATGAAATGCCAGAAAGACTTTCAAGTTTTTCTACCTGAGCCTTGTGGGTTTTGTCAAGTTCTTCGGTTTTCTTTTCTGCTAGTTCTATTTGTTTGGTTAGGTTTTCCCTTAATACGTCAGTTTCTTTCTTTGAACGTTGAAGTTCCTCCATCTTTGTTGTGATATTGGCCTCCTTTTGCTTGATTCTATTTTCTGCGACAGCGATTTTTTGGTTTTTTTCATTGAAGTTTCTGTCATTTTCTGCTTTCAATTGCAAGAATTTTTCTTTAGCAGCCAATTCCTTTTCCTTCTTTATTACTTCAGCTTCCGATTTAGCTTCGCTGACTATTTTGTTTTTCTTCTTGACTAGGATATGATCCCAAAGAAAAAATGATAAAACAATTCCGCCGATAAATGCGGCGATTCCGATGATAATAACAACTAATGTGCTCATATATAATAAAATAAAATAAAACAAAAAACCCGCAAAGTCTCTAAATGTGAAAAAACCCCTTGAATGAATGGGCGGAGCCTCCAAACTAATTCCGGCTTCCAACGGTTGCATAATGCAACTAGCTCCGAGGAGCTATTAAGGCCTGTCGTACATAATCAGAGAGTAGCTCCAATTAGTTATAATTTGTTAAGTTTTTCAGCCTCTTAAAGACTTATACGGGCAATATATTTAAACCACTATAATATTTAAAAGAACGTTTACTCTTTATTGATAAGTTCGTTGAATGATTCGATAATTTCTTCCAGCTTAAAATTCAAATTCTTGATTTCTAATATAGAGTTTTCAAGAAAATCGATTTTGTTAGTCATGCTGATTTCCTTGCTTATAGTTTTGTATACAAAATTTAATAATGCAAGTGCAATGATGTCTTGTTCGTCATTTATTATACCGTTTACATTTTCTTTTTTCTGTTCAATTAACGAATTCAATGTCTTTGCAGATTTGCGAAGGAGGCTTTCCCTGTTTTCATCATCTTTATCAACAGTAAACTTGTAGGTTCTGCCATTAATTATTAAAGAAATTGTCCTTGAAGCTATTCCTTCGTCGTATTCCATTGTATTCTAATTACTTATTTAAAAGAGCAATGCAGTTATCTATTTCCCGTATTATTTTGTTAATCTTCTGCTTGGATTCCCTGTTGCCGCTATCATGGCTACCAAAGGCTTGAGCAAGCATCAGATTGTTATATTTTGATTCCAGTTCTATTAGTTTGTCTTTCTTTATATTAAGTTCTCTATTCAAATTTTTAACCTCTTGTGTCAATTGGGCGTTACGCTCTAACAGAGAATTGTAGATTGTTATCAGCTTATCTACATTTGAACTTAACTTTTCAAGTTGCTTCTTATGTTCGTCTTCGTTCATTTCACGCCTAATTTTAATTTTGCAAAGGTATCTTAATTTTCCTAAAAATAAAAGTAGACAAATAGGTTTTTTATAACTTATTTTTTGCTTTTTGACTATCAATTAGTTACAAATCCCATTCAAAACCATCCTTCTTGTCCTTGATGTTGAATCCTAAGGCTGTAAGTTCGTTGCGTATTTTGTCGCTTGTTGCCCAGTCCTTATTCTGCTTTGCCTCTAGGCGGATGTTAAGTAGCAGATCGATGGCTTTTTTGTATGCGTCAATTTTGCTGTCTGAATTTCCGTTCGATGTCGTTAGTCCGAGGATGTCTTCAACGTAGAACTTGAAAGTGTCCTTAAGTTCATCGAGGTCGGTCTGCGTAATAGTTCCCTTTCCGTCCGAAAGCGTGTTGATTGCCTTGCATGCTTCGAAAAGGTGTGATATTACGATTGGCGAGTTTAGGTCGTCGAGGATTGCTTCATCGCAGTTCTTGCGCAAGTTCTTAACGTCGATGGTAGTTGTTGCTCCGGCGGTAATTTTGCCGAGACGAGAGTAGGCTTCCATCAGTCTGCCGAGGCCTTTTTCTGCTGCTTGCAGTGCTTCGTTCGAGAAGTCGACTGTGCTGCGGTAGTGTGCCTGCAGTATGAAGAACCTGATTGTCATAGGACTGTATGCCTGTGCAAGCATTTCGTTTCCGTCCTTGTCCTTATGCGAACCGTTGAAGAATTCGTCGAGTGTGATGAAATTTCCCAATGATTTTCCCATCTTTTGTCCGTTGATGGTAATCATGTTGTTGTGTACCCAGAATTTAACACTTTCGTGGCCCAGAGCAGCTGTCGACTGGGCAATTTCGCATTCGTGGTGTGGGAACATGAGGTCCATTCCTCCGCCATGGATGTCGAATTCTTCGCCCAAATATTTGGTGCCCATTGCCGAGCATTCCATGTGCCAGCCAGGGAAACCGTTGCTCCATGGTGATTTCCAACGCATTATGTGTTCTGGCGCTGCTTTTTTCCAAAGTGCGAAGTCGAAACTGCGGCGTTTTTCGGTTTGTCCGTCGAGCTCGCGTGTTGTTTCCAGAAGTTCGTCGATGTTGCGGCCTGAGAGTTTCCCGTAGTTGTATTTCTGGTTGTATTTTTCAACGTCGAAATAAACAGAACCTTCGCTGATGTATGCGTATCCGGCATCCAAAATCTTTTGTACGAATTCGATTTGGTCTGGAATATGTCCCGAAGCGTGAGGTTCGATGCTCGGCGGAAGAACATTCAGTTTTTCCATTGCCTGATGGTAACGGTTGGTGTAGTATTGTGCAACTTCCATTGGTTCAAGCTGTTCTATGCGAGCTTTCTTTGCAATCTTGTCTTCGCCTTCGTCGGCATCGTGTTCAAGGTGTCCAACATCGGTAATGTTGCGCACGTAGCGAACCTTGTAGCCCATATTTTTCAATGTCCTGAAAAGAAGGTCGAAAGTAATAGCCGGACGTGCGTGTCCCAGATGTGCATCGCCATAAACTGTTGGTCCGCAGACGTAAAGCCCTACAAATGGTGGCTTTATCGGATTAAATTCTTGTTTTACACGCTTAAGTGTGTTATATAAATATAGTTTTCCTTCCATGATGTTTTATTTTTGTGCAAATTTAACAAAATAATATTGACTATTTTTGCCATTTAGAAAAATTATTTCCGATGTTTTGTGTACGTCCATATTGCAGGCAGGATATTGCCGAGATTTTAAATATTACCGATGAGCTCCTTGGTGTTAACTATATTGTCGAGAAGCAGCTTGAGGAGTATATTGTCCTTGTTGCCGAGAATGAAGAACTTGGGAAATGTGTTGGCGTGTGCTTGTCGTATGTCGATGCAGAGACTAATGTCGGCTATGTAAAGACGGTTGCTGTCAGTCCGAAATTTTCTGGACAAGGGATTGGTACTGAATTGATTGCAGAGTCGGTGCGCCGCTTGGAAAATTTAGGCGTTAAAAAATTACGAACTACGGCATGGAAGCACGATGGCATTGTAAATTCTGATATAATTTTTCGCCGTAACGGCTTTGTGCCGGTTCGAGAAATTCCTGATTTCTGGTATGAAGATAGTTTGAAAAGAAAGTTTGTGTGTCCGGTTTGTGGAGATGTGTGCCACTGTGCGTGCGTGGTGTACGAGAGAGGATAATTATCTTCTCTTACTCCATGATCTTCCGCTGTTTGTTGAGTAGTATAAACCTTTGTCGGTGTTTGCCAGAAGTTCTTTTCCGCCGTCCATAAGGTTTTGGAAGTTGCCGCATGAAGAACTTGTGTAACGCGAACTCCATGAACGGCCCTGATTGCTGGAAAAATATATTCCCTTGCTAGTTGCTGCAACAACTTCGGCTCCACATTGAATTAAGTCGATGAATGTTCCGCATGAAGAACTTGTGTAACGCGAACTCCATGAACGGCCTTGATTTGTAGAGTATTCGATTGAGTTTTTTTGTGGGTTTATTCGAACAATTTCGTTCCCGAGGTTAATCATCTGTGGCATAATGGTATTGTTTTACCTTTTGGTAATATGTAATGTTTCTTCAATAATTCTTATTGCATTCTTCAATCTTTCTTCTCCACTGCCGGTAACAATTCCGTAAGGAATTTCAAGACTTTCGATTTCCTTTTTATAAAGGTTGTAGAAATAGTCGCGGCGGTGTGGGTTCTCGCGTACAGGATCGTCTTCCCATGGCAGGTCGTGGTAGCATAGTAGGTGCATGTCGGGCTTGTTGGTGTTGATTTCTTCTTCAACCCAGTCGGGAAGTGTGTTGTAGACGTCTAGAAACCAATATTTTGTGTTTGTGAGGTCAACGTCGATGAAAATTATTGGGGGATTTTGTGCAACTAGTTCAGCTTCGGCTTCAACTTGCTGGCGAGCAATGTTTTCGACATCTTCGTAAGTGTATGGGCGGTCCAGTTTTTCGACGTAGTTGCGGGCTATTTCGGCAATGTAAGGCGCTTCGTAATAGTCGGCAAGTTGTTTGGCAAGTGTTGATTTGCCAGAAGATTCGGCGCCGGAAAGTACTATTTTGATAGTTTTGCTCATTTCTTGCTTGTTTCGTTTTTTAGTGCTTTACGCCAGTGCGCGTATCCAACGACGGCGAGTATTGTTAGAACTGAAAATAGTATTAGCGTAGGGTAGAGTCCCTTGTATAAATAAAGACCGGCGGAAACGGCATCAACAATAATCCAGAAAATCCAGTTTTCAATGTATTTCCTTGCCAGAAGTAGTGTGGACGTAATGCTTAATGCTGTTGTAAAAGCATCACCGATTGGAATTGGTGAGTCTGTCAAGTGCTTGAGTATTAAGTAAATGACAACGAAGAGGATTGCGGAGATTGCAATGCTGGCAGTGGCTTGTTTCTTGTTTAGCTTGTTAACTTCTAGGTTTGTGTCGTCTTGTTTCCTTCTGCTTTTTATCCAGAATGCCCAGCCGTAAATGCTTACGACAAGGTAGTATAGCTGAAATGCCATGTCGGCATAGAATTTTGTTGTGTAGAAAACGTAGATGTACATCAAAACCATAAGTATTGACGAAAGCCAATACCAATGGTTCTGTTTGATTTGCAGGCCGATTCCAACAAGGCCGAGAATGGCTGCTGTTGTTTCAACCCAATTGGTTATCAGCCAGTCGACGACGACCATGGTTATTTTTTAAGCAATGATTTATACAAATTGTCGTCGTTAATTATCTCGAATGCTCGTTTTACAGTTGGGTCCTGTTCGTTGAAAATCCTCCAGAAGTCGGAACTTCCCCAGATGTCGCTAGCCATTGACGATTTAATGTGGTTGAGCAGGTATTTTTCTTGTGCTGGAGTTGCCTTTGGCAATGAATCTACATTTATTCCGGCCTCTTTTGCCTTTTCGAGCATAAGTTTCATGAATTCATCCGGTACATTGAAACCAAGAGCAAAACCTTCTACGTCCTTGTATTTCTTCTTATATTCGTTCTTGTGTTTGTCGATGTATTCCGAAATAGTGGGGAAGAAAATGTTTTTGCGCTGTATTGCAATGTGATAGTCGGAACGCAAGGTAGTGTCAAGCGGAACAAAATCGTCTGGCATTACACCGCCGCCGCCGTAAACAGTTCTATTCAGTTTAAGTGTTTGGTATTTCAAGCTGTCGTTGAACTTGATGCTGTCCTTATGGTAGTATTCTCCGTGGTTGTATCGGTTAAGCAAGTCCCTGTTGTATTCTTCGTAGCTGCTGTAAGGTTTCTGGATGCAACGTCCCGAAGGTGTGTAGTAGCGTGCGATAGTCAAGCGGATGATAGAACCATCGGTAAGATTCATTTCCCTTTGTACTAGGCCTTTGCCAAATGAACGGCGGCCAACGATAACGCCACGGTCCCAGTCCTGGATTGCTCCTGAGGTAATTTCGCTTGCTGATGCTGAACTTTCGTTGATGATTACGACAAGTTTGCCGTTGCGGTTTGTCATTTCGGGAGCAAGATCCTTTGAGTTATAATCGTAGCGTGGCATCTTTTCGCCTTTTGTGAAAACTATTGAACTTTTTGGTTCAATGAAGCGGCTGCAAAGTGTAACTGCTTGGTCGAGGTAGCCGCCTGTGTTGTCGCTAAGGTCGAGGATGATGTCATTTACTTTTTTCTTGTTGAAATATTGGAAGGCGGAGTCCATTTCGTGTTCGGTTGTACGAGCAAATTTGTTGAGCTTTATGTAGCCGACATTTCCAATTGTGTAGAATGCATCAACGCTGTGGATTGGAATTTTGTCGCGGATGATGTCAAATGTAATAAGATCCTTAACGCCTTGACGCAAAATTTTTACAGTTACCTTTGTGCCTTTTTTGCCACGCAGGCGTTTTGCCACACCGGCATTGTCAATTTTTATCCCGGCAACAACTTCTCCGTCAACTTCTACAATGCGGTCGCCAGATTTCAAGCCTACTTTTTCTGATGGTCCACCAGAAATAACATCTTGAATAACAATTGTGTCTTGGATAAGGCGGAATTGGACACCAATGCCGTCGAAACTGCCATCGAGTTGCTCTTTGGATTTTGCTACATCTTCTGCACTTATGTAAGACGAGTGCGGGTCGAGTTCCTGAAGCATTTTGACGATTGCGATTTCGGTAAGATCGCTTATGTTTGTGGTGTCGACGTACATAGCATCGATATAATTCAGAAGGCGTTCAAACTTTTTGGCTTGCTTTGCTGGTTCTGTCTGTGCGAATAGCGATGCGCTAAGTATTAGTATGATTGCTAATGATAAGAATATCTGTTTCATTTTCGTAGCTTTTTTGCAAAATTAAGAATTATTAATGATGGAAGATGTTGTTTTGTTGTTAAATTTGTTTTTATTACGAAAAATTTCGTTACGAAATTTTTCGTAATATCTATGAGGCAAAATCCAAAATCCATTTTTTGAAGAATGGGTCTTCTATTTCATAGCGGTTTGAATATATCACAAGACCCTGCTTTTGCATTTTCTTTAGTGCGCTATATATCGTACTTGTGTGTAAGTCTGTCATTGTCAATTGTGTTTCAGATGCAAGTGTCTGTAGAATCTTTTTGTCGGTACGATTCAGTCGAATCCAGATGCGTTCAAAGTCCAAGCAATGCGTTTCTTCAATTTGCTGTAATGCTTTGGAAAACAGGTCTGTACATTCTGGATTGATAATTGCGGTTTGCCAAATTTGTGAGGCAAGTTGCTGTGAATAATAAGGGTGACAATCGGTATAATCCAGTATTTCCTTTGTGATTTCGTTGTAATTTTGTGGCAAAAGAATCTTTAGTCTTGATGATATATATTGCTCGAACTCGTTTCTTGGCAATTTGCGCAAGCGCATCAGTTGTCCGAAATGGTAGAATGGTGATTTCTTCTTTTCGAAAATATCTTCCATCATTGATTCCTGACTGCCAAGCAATATATAATTGATGTTCTTTTGTTCCTGCATAATTGCACGCAATTGCTTGTCCAAACCAGTCTCTATTTCCAGTATCTCTTGAAACTCGTCGAGAATGACAACTAATCTATTGCTTTCATTTCCAATATTTTCCAATGTTCCTAAAACATCTTCAAGCATCACATTTGCGTTTTTTGATGGTTGGAAACTGACTTCTACAGCACCTGTCAAGGCGTTGGTATTCAATGTTGGAATTATCCGAAAGTTTGAAATTAATCCACGAAGTTTTTCCAGTGTATTGTGCCTGTAAACTTCGGTAAGCAATTTTGCCGCAAAATCTTGAACCGACATAACTTTTTGCAGGTTAAGATATATGTATTTGCGTCCCGACTGTTTCACAGCCTTCAAAACGACACTGCTCTTTCCGAAACGGCGTGGGCTTATAAGAATCAAGTGGTTCGCACTATTGATAAACTGTTGTATATAAGCCACTTCCTTGACTCTGTCGGTAAAGTAATCACTTTCGACTATTGTCCCGAATTTGAATGGGTTTTCCATATTACGACTTTTTTCGTTACGAAATTTTTCGTAAAGGTATGAATATTTTTGTTAACGGCAAAAAATAAATTTACCGGAGTCGTTATCTTGAGAATCGTTCCCAAATTCGGCTAATTGAAATACAAAATCAGCCCACTGTTAATCAGCAACTTAATGTGAAATCATTCCCTTTTTTGAATGTTTGTTTTGAGAATCGTTTCCTGTTTTTTATTTTTGGAAAAATAAAAACCGATGCTCACAATGTTGCATCGGTTTTTTAGTTATCATCTGCTTAAAAATAATATCCTATGTGAAATGATGTTGCTACTCTAGGGGTATGCCATACGTAAAAGTACCCTTCATCACTTCTACACGATTCTTCATAATTTCCTTTCCACACAAATGAATCGACATCAATAAACATATAAATATGTTTATTTGTCACAATGCCAAGCCGTAGATTCATTCCTGACTTGTCTAAAGAATGCATTCCTTGTAAATAGACAGGTCTCTCATAATAATATTTGCCTTTAAGTCGAGGTAATACACTAAGGTAACACACACCAGTTCCTATATATAATGATGCTTTGTTAAAATTTACAAGCAATAATGGACCTGCACTTAAATCAGGATAGCCACCTGAAAAATAAAGACCAAGATTACATTTTTTCCCGACTGGGAAAGCTAAATTAAGTCCGATATTAATTTTAGGTATTATTTTACTTTTATTCAAATTAATATTTTCAGAATACCAGCCTCCAGATTCGTGCCAACTTGCCTCTACCCAACTTTTATGTTCCCAGCCACTTAAATGCTCTATCATAATTCCTCCACCGAGATTTATCCCGACAAAGATTTTGGGCTTAACTTTCTGTGGATATGTCCACGCCACTTGTCCTTTAAATGAGTTCGGAACATAGCAGTTCAGCACTCGCCACTCGTTGATAAGAGACATTGCAATGTTCTCAAAGTCACTACTCAGTTCCGAAATGCTACCAAGCAATTTGAAGTCGCCAAGGCTTTCGCCAACGCTTTTGAATTTTCCCAATTGAGCCGATGAAATAATATCATCGCCCTGCACACCTCTTATAATTGAGCGAAGAGGTACTCCGTTTATATGTCTGTCGGTCTTTTTGAGTATTTCCTTGTAGTAGTCGTCTGCCGTAAAAATGTTTCTTTCCGCATCGCGTGAAGTCTGGTCAAGACCGTCGGTGAATGTCACCATCATGGCGGTTGACAGCGGCTGTTCTGTCGAAATGGATGTCTTGCAATATTCTTCCACAATGTCAATCGACTTGTCCATAGCATAGTACAGTGCCGTTCCGTTCTGCATCGAAAGACCGTTTATGAAGCGTTCAATCTCCGAGTACGAACCACTTGTCAGAGGTCTTATGTCCAAAAATTTAGTTTCGTTTATTTTTGAGAATGACACTATACCTATTTTTATATTTCCACCCTTTGAAGCATTAAGCAGGTTTCTTGCGAAGTTCTTTGCGGCCTCCTGCACAAACTTGAAATCCTCGCCCAATGATGTTGAGCAGTCGAGCACAAGCATTACTACCATCGACTTTGTCTCTTCCATACCCGCGCTGCCCTGACGAGTTTCAACGTCGGGCTGCCACTCGTTAATTGATTCGTCGTAACGCCAGAAATCCAACTTCGTTTCTATTCCATCTGGATAGTCGGTCTTAACGTGAGAAAACTGGAAAAGCACGTCTTCCTTGTCGGTTTCCTTGCCGATTATAAATTTTCCCGGGTCTTTAAAGGTGATGCCCTTGCTGCTTATATCGCTCAACTTGTAAACAGGCTTTCCCGCATTTCCCATTTCGATTGAAAGATTTCCCTTTATGAAATAGTTAGCCTTGTCGGGATTGGTACGAACATTCTGCGCTTCAACAAAATATGACACAACAAATAAACTTAGTGCCAACAGCAGAAAACTCTTTAAGTTTTTCATTATTAAATCAATATTAAAATTTTACGCTACTCTTACGGCTTCGTAGCCCTTGCTAAAATTGTTCGGTTGCAAAAATACCCCATCGGATAGTGTCGTGTTGTATTGAAAAGTAACCCATCTGGACACAGTGTCCAATTTGGTTACACACCAGTTTCGGCATTATGGAAGTCGTCGGAAAGGTCGCGGAAGAAGTCGTAGTTCAAGGCGTGGGAAATGCGCCACAGCAGAACCAAGTCGATGTTATCCTTGCGGAAAATCTTATGTATATGGGTGCGGGTGCAGCAGATGCGCTCGGCCAACTGTGTGGCTGTCACTCCTTTCTGTTTCATTACATCCTTTATGTGCTGCCCGATATGCATAAAAAAGCGTGGAATTTATTACTTGCCGACCATCGGGTTTCCACGCCCTCTCCAACAACAAGTTATCCCACGCCCATATAGGCGTTTCGTAACGTTTTCTTGTTGAAGTTTCTCTTTCGAGAAGATGTGGAAATTGATGGTCAAGAATTCGTTCTGAAATGCTAATAATTAATCACTTATTTTTCTGTTTTTACTTTCTGTCTATACCAATTTTTTAGTTAATAAATGCAAAGATACGCATTTATGACGAAATGCAAAAAAATCTTTTTCAAAAGAGGTTTTTTGTGTGTTACTTCTTTATGGTTTGGTCAAAAATCTCCACCACCTTGTCTTCCCAGGCAGTTACCGAAAAGCGTTCCTCGACAGTTTGTCTGGCATTCTTGCCCATTTCGCGGCGTAGTTCCTCGGAATCAATCAGTGCTGACAATTTTTCCATCCATTCGTCTTCGGTGCTTGCAAGGAAACCATTTTCGCCGTCGGTGATGATTTCTGAATTTACACCAACAGGCGACATTACCACAGGAAGTTCGAGCGCCATGCATTGCAATCCCTTGAATCCGCACTTTCCGCGGCTCCATTTGTCATCGGGTAGGGGCATTATGCCGATGTCGAACTCGCAAAGCTCCTCGATTTCATTTTCTGCCGACCATTGCACGATTTTGGTGTCGGGAATTTCGCTTTGCCAGGTTTTCGAGTTCATTATTACCTTGAAATACACTTTGTCTCCGTATCTTTCTTTGATTCTCTTGAGAATTGGAATAGCAGTTTCGTAATGTTTTAAGGTAGTTTGTGTTCCTGTCCAGCCTATGCAAATTTTATCGTGCGGTTGACGTTCAAGAGGTTTGTGGTAGGCGGTGTTTATTACTGTCGGAAGAATGAAAATATTGTCGTTGTATTGCTTTGCATAGTCGGCAAGATATTGGTTTCCAACGCTTACCATTGACGAATAACGGCAGATGTCGGCTGTTTTTTCTGGTCGTTTCATCCATGCTAGGTTCTGGTTGCCTTCGCTGGTGTCGTTTAGCCAGATGGAATCGTCGAAGTCGAAAATCATTGGCACACCGCTTTTTGCAAGTTTGCGCTCGAAGATTGTTGTGCCAAGCATATAGGCCTCGCGATAAACGAAAATAAGGTCGAAATTCTTTGCTCGGCGCACATCTTTTAGTCTGTGGAAGAAGCTTTTGATTACGAACATCAGTTTGCCGAAATAGTGTCCGTGCGAGTAGAAAGTTTTGTCGTCCTTTTCGCTGATAATGTTAGAAAAAGTGACTTCGTAGCCAGCTTTTTCAAGGTAGGGCAGGAAATGCTCTATGCGAAAACGCTGTCCCGGCGAGCGGTTCGGGCGGTGATGTACTATCAGCAGAAGTTTCTTCGTCACGACTTTATGAATTTATTGTTGCAAAAATAATCATTATTGTTTGTGATGTTCCAATTTCTTTCGAGCAAGCGAGAAAGTATTTGTGGACATTCGTAATGATTGCATAATTCGTGTTAATTTGTGTTTGTATATGGCTAAAAAGAATGAAAGGTTTAAAAGTTTAAAGCAGAGCCAAAAGGAAGATTTGTGGAAATACTTAGAACTTGTGAGAACGCTAACGGCTATGCGGTCAGTTGGTAAGCGGGTCCGCCGATTAGCGGCTCACCCCTTCATACACTTTCAAATATCTTTCTGCACCAATTTTCAACGAGAACAAATCGAGTGATATCTTTCGCAAGTATTCCTTGTCTAAATTTTGCAGGCTGTCGATTCGAGAAACTAGATTTTCGAGCGATCTATCGTCGAATTCAGTGGTTATCAAGCCGAAAGGTGTATCTTGCATAAACTTGTCGAGGTCGCCGACATTTCCGTTGCAAACAACAGGCATTCCCATTCCAAGCAGTTCGGCAAGTTTTGTTGGCGATGAGGCCTTTTTAGAGAATACTGGTTTTATGAAGAACAACGATATGTTGCCGGTTGCGATCATCAGCGGAACGTCTTCGCGGTTGGCTGGTTCGACTATTGTATCGTTGCGATTTATACCGTATTTGTCGCAAAGCGAATGGATTATCTGCGGATTGTCGCGCGAGATGAACAGGAATTTTGCATTCGGCTTGCTGTTTTTCAATGTTTTGAAGAAACGCATCATCTCGTCGGCCATATACCATGTGCCAATGGAACCAAGGTAGGTTACAACAAAATCGTTTTCGGCAATTCCGAGTTTTTTGCGCAGTTCGGCAACTTTTTCTGTGTCAACCTTGTGAAAATCGAATAAATCGGTGTCGGCGCAACATGGAATCACTTCGATTGGAATGTTTTCGAGGCCAGGTAAAGTGTGTATTATGTCGCGGCCGGCGTATGTGAGGCTTATTGTGTGGTCGGCCTTAGTGAAAAATAATTTTTCCTTGCGCTTAAAATATTTGTACACAGCATTGTAGGCCGGATTGCTACGGTTCCATAGTTTTCCGTCGACGCGTTCGTCGGCATAGAATCCACGCATATCGAAGATGAACTTGCAGCCGTATTTGCGTTTTAGGTAAACTCCAACAAATGCCGAGATGTACGAGCGGCAATGTATTATGCTGAAATTGAACTGCTTGTGCAAGCGCTTGGCTTCCTTTTTCATACGGAATACATCCTTGATTGTCGAAACAATCGGCGGTTTCTTGGTGTATGGTATGGGATGCCATTGTATATTGTTGTCGGACAGCAGTTTCGCAATGAAGTTCTTGCGTTTTGCGTATGCTTCTGGCTTTTCGGCCGAAAGTATGTGAATGTCGTATCCGTTTTTGGAAAGTACGGTGAGGTATGGTATTACCTGCGACTGCCCGAGACTGTCGGTCATTCCGTCATACGAGACGTACAGTACTGATTTGTTTGGCTTTGTGTTTTCCATACGCTTGATGAATAGCGTAGGCAAAAGTAGTGAAATTATTGCAAATTAATGGTGCAAAATTCCATGATAATAAGGACTTGTATATAAAATGTGCGACAGATGTTGCACATTTTTTTTATGCTTTTATTTCATACAAGAAAAATTAATTACATTTGCACGACGAAAAAGTTGGCGCAAAAAAGTTGGCGCAAGTTTTTCGCTCTGTAAAAATTTAGCATTATGGCAAGAATAACACCTAACAATCCTTTTTTGATAAGTGGTTATGTATCAAAGGAATATTTCTGTGATAGAGAGTCGGAAGTTGAAAATCTACACTCGGCGCTTCATAACGAGCGAAATGTAGTTTTGGTAAGTCCACGGCGTATTGGCAAGACTGGATTGATAAATCATTTGTTCGCTAATATTCCTACAAATGAGGCGTATTGCATTTATGTTGATTTGTATCGAACGACAAGTTTACAGGATTTTGTCGAGTCTCTTGGAAAGGCAATTATGGGCCATTGTGGTTCGGCAACGGCGCGAGAAAAGATTATAAATGCATTGCAGTCGCTTCGTTTTTCTTTCTCGACCGATGCAATTACAGGTTCCCCAGAGATAGGTGTAAGTATGGTTGGCCCCGAGTCCGAATTGTCGCTTTCGCAGATTTTCTCTTATATGGAAAATTCAAGTAAACCAGTGTATGTAGCATTAGATGAATTTCAGCAGATTAGATATTATCCGGAAAAGAATGTTGAGGAAATCTTGCGTAGTTACATTCAGCATTTAAGGAATGTTCATTTCATATTTTCAGGAAGTCAAAAGCATATAATTCTTGATATGTTTTCGTCGGCAAAGCGTGCTTTTTACCAAAGTGCACAGACAATGCATATTGGAGCAATTTCCGAGAATGCGTATTTCGAGTTTTGTGCGCGACATTTCAATAAGCATAAGCAAAAATTACAACCCGAAGCTTTCCATTTCCTTTACGAAAGTTTGTTTGCTCACACTTGGTATATTCAGTCGGTAGCAAATCGCTTGTACGAATTGAATGTTCCAGAAATTACCATTCAGGAAGTCCAATCTGTAATTAAATTGTTGGTTGATGAAAATTCTTACTCCTATCAAAATTATTGTAGATTACTGACAGTTAATCAGTTAAAGCTTTTGAATGCAATTTCCAAAGAGCGTGTTGTGAAAGAACCGTCGCGTCAGGATTTTTTGACAAAGTATCATCTTAGTGCAGGTAGTTCTGTCCGCAGTGCGATAAAAACTTTGGTAGAAAATGAGTTTATTTATGATGAAAATGGCTGTTATTCTGTTTATGATAGGTTTTTTGGGATATGGCTGTCGTTGTAGAATCTTTTTATTTGTTGAATTAAAAAGTTAAACGCGAGAGTTTTTTTCGTTTGTCAAATATTCAATGCATGCGTAGGCGCACATGCAACCGAAGACGACAGGAATGTAACTTATTGTGCCGACATTCGACTTTTTGTTGGTACTTTCTTCTTCGATGATTGTGCTTTTGTCGACGAGTTCGGGCGAGAAAACGACGGTAATGCCCTTGAAAATTCCCAGTCGGTGCAGGCGTTTGCGTAGCATAAGCGCCAAACGGCAGTTGTAGGTCTTCGAGATGTCGGTAACTTGAATCATCTGCGGATTGCGTTTTCCGCCTGATCCCATACAACTGACAAGAGGAATGTTGTTCTGGTGGCAAATTCGCATTAGGTGCAATTTTGGCGAAAGTGTGTCGATTGCGTCAACGACAAAGTCCCATTTTTCGCCTAAAAGCGTGCTTTCAAGCAGTTCGTCGCGCAGGTATTCGTTGCGAACATCTAAGTTTATTTCGGGATTTATCGCCTTGAACCTTTTTGCAAATTCTTCGGTCTTGGCCTTGCCGATATTCTCGTGCGTGGCAATAATCTGACGGTTTATGTTGGTTTCCGAAACGCAGTCGGCGTCGACGATTGTAAGGTTTTGTATTCCCGAACGGACAAGTTGTTCGGCTGCGGCACCGCCAACACCACCAAGCCCGCAGACAAGTACTTTTGCCGAATGAAGAATTTTTATTTTTTCTTCGCCAAGCAACAGTTCGGTGCGTTCTTGCCAACTCATAAGTTTATGCTTTTCAGGTTCTTGTCGATGATTTCGCACAATTCTTCAAGCGAGATGTTCATCCAGCGGGTTGCTGTCTTGTAAACGTTTTCAACTGGAAAATGCTGGTCGTCGGTTTCGAAGAAAATGCGGTCTTTTGGAACAAACGAGAAGAATTTTGACGATTTTTTGTCTTTCGACAGCAATGCGTGCGAAATAGAGAAATAAAATCCATTGTCGATAAGTGGCATTACCTGCGACAATTTTCCTGCAAATCCGTGAAGTATCCAAGGTTGTGTGGGCTGAAGCTTTTTCTTTTCTGCAATCAAATGCTGGAATTGCTTTACACAGTGAATGATAAGCGGTTTTTGCAGTTTCTCTGAAAGTGCTACGTGGGCTTCAAAAATTTCTGTCTGTACGGAAAGGTCAAGTCCCGATTTCTTGTCGAACCCGGTTTCGCCGATTGCCACTACAAGTGGATTTTCGCATGCCTTGGCAATTTCGTCCATTTTGTGAATAGAATTCTTATCGTAGTACCAAGGGTGAAGTCCAACCGAATATTTTTTTCCTTCGGTAAAATTACCATATTCGCTGATGTTGATAATGCCGGAATTTTCGGAACTGTTGTGAGTATGGAAATTGAAGAAATTCATGTTGTAATGTTTAATATCCGCCCCAGAATTTGCGTAGGAACCATTCGGCAGTTGCAAAAAGCAAAATGCAGAAGAACAGGTACCAGAAATCCATAATTGTCGATAGACTTTCTTTCTCGTATGCGACGTTCTGTATGTTGGGGTTGTCTTTTAAGTCGTCTTTTATTCCGCTGAAGTTGTCGGGGTAATAAACCTTGCCACCGTTGGCATTGGCAATGCTGTACAGAATATTGTGGTTCGCAGTAAGATTCTGTGCTTCAAGGTTTATCTTGCGGACAATGAACGCGATGCTAGTTTCGTAATTCTTGCCGTCGAATTCGGTTGAGAACTTGCAGGTGTAACTGCCTTTTGTAAGTTTGCCGAGGTCGATACGGTAGCCTTTGCCGTTGGTTTCCATTGTGTACTTGAATTCGTTGTCGCTGCTGTCTTTCAGTGCAACTTCAATATCAAGATCTGGAACAATTTCGTAGGCGTCGTTGTAGAATTCGGCTGTGATAATCACATTTTCATTGTCGTTGTATAATGATTTCGAGTCAACAATCAGCTTGTTTTTTTGTTGTTGGGTAATTGTGAAGCGTATTATTTTTACAATCAGGGAATTGAAATTTTCGTTGCTTGAATTTTGCTTGAAATCATATATTCTCCAGCGCCATAGCCCTTCGCCTATTATGAAGCAGTTTTTGCGGTTGTCGCGTTCCGTGAAGAATACAAGTGGCTTGTCTGTTTTTATTCCGTTGATTGTTTGATACAAAAGAGTTTTTGTTTCGCCAGAAATTTTAGGCGTGCAGTACGGAACTTTAAGAGGCGGCAACTGCTGGAGGTATTCCGGCGCATCTATTGTAAACGAGTTGAAGTTAGAATTGAAATAGGGAACGGCGTCGTCAAACGAATTCTGTTGTACATTTGTTTGAAGGTTTGTGCCGAGATTATCGAAATATCTATATGCTGTCTGTGTGCCAAGAATAAATATTTGCGGTATCTTGTATTTCTCGATTTCGGTGAAAATATTATTTGCGTTGTTCTTTGCCGTTGGAAGTTGGTGTGTAATTACCAAATCATATCCCTTGACACTTATGTTGTTTTCGTACATGTATTTAACGTCGAGCTCGATGTCAGGATTTCCCTTTAGTGCGGATTTTATTGCGCCTACGTCGGGATGCGGAGCATCGGCAATCAGAAGCGCCTTGTCGCGCTTGTCGATGACTTCTATGAAAAATTCAGCATCGTTGTTTTCGTAGCTTGTTTCGTTGTCAAGGTGTTCCACCGAAATTTTATACTGCTGAAGTCCAATTTGGTCGGCAACAAGTTCTGCGTCGATGCTTTTTGTAGTTCCATTTTCTGGCAGGTAGAATACTTGCGAAAAAATGTTTTTGCCTTTTCTGCTAATGGTAATTCGGGCATTCTTTTCGGTGCATTTGTCGGCGGAAACTAAAATTCTCACAGGGAATTTGTTGCCGAGGAATGTAATGTTGTTATGAATAACATCTTTTATAATCAAGTCCTTGCGTGAAATTGTATCGCCCATGGCAATGCAGAAAACCGGATACTTCGATATGTTTGCATATTGAGGATTCTGCCCCTTGTTGTATATTCCGTCGGTGGCAAGAATTATCGCGCCTACGTTTGCACCCGAATATCTTGACGAAATCTCTTTGAGAGTGGCAGAAATATTGGTGCTTTCGCCCGTAAAATTAATGCTGTCGCTTTGCTCCGCACCATTAGAAAATGGCATTAGGCAAACGTCGTAATCGCCGGAAAGTTCATCGGCAAAGTCTTTGATATTTTTACTGTATTCAGTCTTGTAGAAAACGGAATCCTTGTTGTAAAGTATTGATTTTGAATTGTCCTGAGCAATTACAACTATTGGCTTGCGTATGTCGCGTGTGATGTGCTTGATGATTGGATTTAGCAGAAGCGCAAGCGTGAGGAATATGAATATTGCACGCAAGACGGTTAGCAGACGCTTTTTCCAAACTTCAAGTTCCACAAAGGTTTTGTCCTTGTGATACAAGAAAATAGCAAGCGCGACGGCAATAATCGCCATCGGGATAAATAGCCAGGGGGAATATTCAAAGTAGAATTTCAAGGCCGATTCTTAAATTTTGCGCAAAGGTAATTAAATTGTTTGAAAATGTTTCTTGGTTTCTGAGAAACTCGTCTTACATTGCTCCGTCAATACCAATAACTTGACCTGAAATGTATTGCGACATGTCTGAAGCAAGGAAAATGGCCAAATTCGCAACATCTTCGGGCTTTCCAGCTCGTTTCATCGGAATATTGTCAACGACAGCTTTTTTCTGTTCTTCGCTGAGTTTTGCTGTCATGTCGGTTTCAATGAAGCCCGGAGCTATTGCGTTGCATCGTATATTGCGACTGCCGATTTCCTTTGCTATTGATTTGGTAAAACCGATAATTCCTGCTTTAGCGGCTGCGTAGTTCGCTTGTCCAGCATTGCCGGCGATGCCAACTACGGAACTGATGTTTATTATTGAGCCGCTACGTTGTTTCAGCATTATCTTTTGAACGGCTTTTGTGTAGTTGAAAACAGATTTAAGGTTTGTCGCTATTACGCTGTCCCATTGTTCTTCGCTCATTCTCATAAGAAGCATGTCGGCGGTGATACCAGCGTTGTTAACAAGGATGTCGATGTGCTGGAATTTGCCGATTGTTTCGTCAACAATTTCAGAAGTACGGGCAAAATCTTTTGCATCGGCTTCATAATATTGATGTTCAACGCCTAATGCGGAAAGTTCGGTTTCAAGGGATTCTACATTTTCGTTGCGATGTGTTGAGGTGAATATGATGTTTGCGCCTGCTTTTGCAAATTCAATGGCTATTGTGCGGCCAATTCCACGTGAAGCACCAGTGATGAGTGCGTTTTTTCCAGTTAGCAGTCCCATATAGTTTGAAAATTTGATAATTAGAAGATTTGAAAATTATTGATATTATAAAGTTGCAATATTAATAATTATTTCTGTAGCCTTAACCATCGATTCGAGAGAAATGAATTCGTACTTGCCGTGAAAATTGTGTCCCCCAGTGAAAATATTTGGGCATGGAAGTCCCTTGAAAGACAAATTTGCGCCATCTGTTCCTCCGCGTATCGGCTGAATTTTTGGCTTAATGCCAGCCAACTCCATAGCTTTTTCGGCACGTTCAACGATATACATTACTGGTTCTATCTTCTCTCGCATATTGCGGTACTGGTCTTCTATTTTGCAAGCAATACAATTTTCATGCTTCTTGTTTAACGAATCGACTATTTTCTGTAAAAGTTGTTTGCGAACGATGAATTTATTGCTGTCGTGCTCGCGGATGATATAGTGCATTTTTGTTAGTTCGACATCGCCTTCAATATGTGTCAAATGGAAGAACCCTTCTCGATTTTCGGTGTGTTCTGGGCGTTCGGTTGCAGGCAACATCCCGTTTAATTCCATTGCAACATATTGCGAATTAAGCATTTTGCCTTTTGCGTAGCCCGGATGTATGTTCTTTCCTTGAATTATTATTTCTGCCGAAGCTGCATTGAAATTTTCGTATTCCAGTTCTCCTGTGGCACCACCGTCAATTGTGTATGCAAAGTTGCAACCGAATTTCTTTACATCGAAGAATTTTACCCCTTGACCGATTTCCTCGTCGGGAGTGAAAGCAACTTTTATAGGATAGTGTTTGATTTCAGGATGTTGAATAAGGTGCTCCATTGCACTTACAATCTCTGTAACACCAGCCTTATCGTCGGCGCCAAGAAGTGTTTTGCCGTCGGTTGTAAGAATTGTCTGCCCTTTATAATCAAGAAGTTCGGGAAAATCGCGTGTGCTCAAAATTGTGTTCGTTTCCTTCTCAAGAACAATGTCGTTTCCGTTGTAGTTTTCGATAATGCGAGGAGATGAGATTCCTGGCATGTCGGGGGCGGTATCGATATGTGCGATAAAACCAATTGTCGGTTCTGTTTTTCCGTTGTTCGCAGGCAAAAATGCTGTTATGTAACCAAATTTGTCCTTTTCAACTTTACTGAGACCAATGCGTTGTAGTTCTTCGACAAGGAAATCACCAAAGATAAGTTGTCCGTTTGTCGATGGGTATGATGTTGAGTTTTCGTCCGAAGTTGTCGGAAACGATATGTATTTTGAAAAACGTTCAAGAAGTTTGGCTTTCATCATTATGTCAGTATGCAATGTTTTTCAGTTTTTCAATAGTTTCTTGTGTCGATTTGCACAAGAAGATGTATAGAAGAAGTTTAGGCAAATCCTTTGGCCCGCCAGTTTCTGTAAAGTATTCAACTGTTGTTACATCGTTTGTTTTGGCTGTGAATTTATATGTTGCCTTGAAGCGGGTTATACGCTCGTACTTGTTGTTGCGAGGCCTGTAGTCCGGTAGGCATACATTGGTTACAGTTGTGCTTCCGTCAATATTCCTTTGTATTTTGTATTCAACAAATACTTCTCGGTCCTTCATAAATAATGGTGCATCTATAATGTTGCGAAAGATTCCTGAAGTGCCATTGTTGGTAATCGACTGGCTTTCAGAACATTCATATATCCATTTTGTATGGTTGTCGGCATCGCAGAATATTTTGATGCACTTTTCCATTGATGTGGGGATATCAAATTTGCTTTTTACCTGATAGTCCTTTCCGCTTTCACATATGCGGTACTGAATTGGATTGTCGCAATTGCAATCCTGCCATTCCTGTGTATATGAAAAGAATGGAATTAGTACGAAAAGAATCGATACAAGCAGTTGTTGTTTCGTTGTTGTTCTGTCGAGAATCACTGGCCTATGTTCTGGTTTATGACTTCGTTGAATTTTTGCATTAAAATGCGCAAATTTTCGTTTTCAACATTGAATTTTACATCATCCATTTGTGCAATAGGCAAAATTTTAGGAGATGTTCCTGATATGAATGCACTATCGAAGCTTGATATTTCGTCCTTGCTGATATTCCTTTCCTCGTAGGTGAAACCATTTCTTGTTGCAGTGTCTATAATATACTTTCGGGTTACCCCCTTTAAAATGTCTTTTTCAAGTGCAGAAATGAGTTTGTTACCGGCTATGAAAAAAATGTTTGAGCGGGTTCCTTCGGTGAGTCTGTTGTCGCGACTGACATATACTGCTTCAAAAATATTGTTTTCGGCAATGAACTTATCTACTGTATCACGAAGATTCTGGTTCCAGATTTTATTGTGAGGGTTCTGTCGTTCGTATGCAAAAGTTTTTGTCGTCACACCTGCAGCATATTGTTCTTTAGTGGGGTAGTGGTGCGGAATTTCGCGACACGTGTATTCGATAGATTTTGTATCCGAGTCGTAAGCTGCCTCAACTTTTATGTTGCCGTCAATTATTTTGTTGTCGTTTATGCACTTGTACAGCATTGAGCCGAACTGTATGTTTTCGACTTTAACACTGCAGTCGACCGAAGCTAGCGTATTTTCAAATCTTGCGAAATGATCGCTAAGGAAGAGAGGTTTTTTGTTAATTATTCTAATAACTTCGTAACTAGTTACGATGCTCATTATCAGATGTTTTTGATTGCTTCGACTAAAATTTTCTGCATGATGTCAACACTCTTCTGGAAATTTTTCAAAATCATTTCGAGAGTTACGTGTTCTTCATCGTCCTTCCAGCAGTCGTAGTCGGTGGCTACGGAAAGAAGCCCGTAGTTTATTCCAGCTTCGTTTGCGAGTGCGGTTTCTGTTGCCGTAGTCATGTTGATTAAGTCGGCACCCCACTGGCGGAACATGTGCGACTCGGCTTTTGTCGAGAATCTTGGTCCTTCAATTGTAATTATAGTTCTGCCTTCATGAACTGTTGCACCTTGGCTTTTTACAGCATTTGCAAGAATTTCGCGCAGGCGTTCGCTATATGGATTAGCCATAGGGCAGTGAACCATATTGTTTGGTTCAAATTCTTCGTAGAATGTATTTGTACGGTGACGTGTAAAGTCGATAAACTGATATGGAACGGCGAAATGTCCCGGATGAATTTCTTCGCGAAGACTGCCGCAGGCTGTTGTAGCTATAATGTTTTGACAACCAAGCTTTTTGAGAGCCATAATGTTTGCGCGGTAGTTGACATGAGTTGGCGTAATTGTATGTTCAAGCCCATGTCGAGAAACGATAGCCACGTTTTTGCCGAAAATTGTTCCCGTAAGAATTGGCGAAGACGGTTCGCCGTAGGATGTTGTTATTGTTTGGGACTTTGCGTTTTCAAGTATGTTGCTTTTCTCAAGCCCTGTGCCGCCTATAATTCCGATTACGTCGTTATTCTTCATCATCATTGTCATCATCATTGTCGTCGTCGTCATCTGTGATTACAGATGCCTTTTCCATATATTTTGTTTTCTTTGAGTTTTCTGGTTTTGCATGTTCGGTGGAGTATTCCGGATCGTTGGCCAGCTCCATGTCGTATATCAAGACTGGTTCTTCTGGGAATAGGTTAAGTCCCATCGCGATAAATCTCTTCGCTTCGACGGTGTCTGGATTCTCTTTCGTTAGCAACCAAGTTGCATATATGTCGAAAGCTTCAATCATAGCAAAGTCGGTGTCTTTTTCGCGTCTGTTACCCTTGTTTGCTAGAGTCTCCATGTTTTCGAGAATCGGTTTCGATGTAACTGTATCACCGGTTATTGCTGATAGGCATCCGTGTAGGGCTATGAAATTGTCGTCTGAGTAAGTCTTAAGCATTTTCCTAACCTTTGAATTTGCTTTTGCATATTTGCCAACACTTACATAGTGGTCGACATAATACATGCCGATAACGGCAATTTCTTTAAGCAGGTCGTTGTTGTCGGGAAAAAGAGTTTTTGTTTTCTTGTCTTTCTTCTTTGAGAATACCGAATATTTCAGCGCTAAATCATACGATTGAAGATACTCCGGTGTTTTGTCAAGAAGTTTCGGGTCGTCAAGGCACATGGTAAAAATCTTCGCGTAAGAATATGCCGAGTACAAGTAAAGTTCTGCATCGTTCCTATATTTTTCCTGCACCATCATCTTGTCGCACTTGAATGCAAGGTCTTCCCACTGTTCGTTTTCAAATAGTTTGCCCAATTTGGTGTGGACACCATTTTTCACTTGTGCATTTGCGCTGATGCAAAGTGTGAAAACAGATGCTATTAGTAATATTGCTACGACTAATCTTCTCATAAAAAAACAAATTGTTTGCAAAGGTAGGTGCTTTTTTCTAATGCTCCTATTCTTTACAGACAAAATTATGTTAATATTTATTAACTTTTGTTTATAACTATTTATATGGGAATTGTCTGACAATTAAAAATCGCAAGAGCAATGATGTTGATGGGTATATCCGTAGAAGAAATAGGCCCTATGGGAAGACCATAGTGTTGGAAAAAGCATTAAAGATGCTTCATATACTTCATATACGGAAACAATATTTCCAGTCGAAATATTGTGTTCTATGTTGATTACAAAAAATAGGGAAAAGAAAATGCCGTAAATTGTAAATTCTCTTTTCCCTATGTTGAATCGTTATCTCCTGCCGATTCCAAAATACTCGAATCCGAACTTTCTGACTTCTTCGGGATCGTAAATGTTTCGTCCGTCGAATATTATTTTGTGCTTCATTTTTCCGAGCATTTTGTAATTCAGGACTCTAAATTCCGACCATTCGGTAACCAAAAGTAGTGCATCGGCGTTTTCTGTTGCTTCGTACGGCGATTTGCAGAAATAAATTCTGTCGCCAATTCTGCGTTTGGCTTCTTCAATAGCAATTGGGTCGTAGGCGAATATTTCAGCGCCCATTTCAGTAAATTTATCAACGAGTACAAGAGCCGGCGCTTCGCGCATGTCGTCGGTGTTCGGCTTGAAGGCAAGTCCCCACAAAGCAATCTTCTTGCCTTTCAGGTCGCCGTTGAAATATTTGCATACTTTGTCGAAAAGAGTTTTCTTCTGCTGTTCGTTGACTTTTTCGACAGACTTTAATATTTCGAGAGAATATCCGTTGTCGCTTGCCGTCTTAATCAGTGCTTTAACGTCTTTTGGGAAGCAGCTTCCGCCATATCCGCATCCCGGATATAGGAATTTGCTGCCGATGCGAGTGTCGCTTCCGATGCCCTTGCGTACCATGTTGACATCGGCGCCCACAAGTTCGCATAGGTTTGCCAGTTCGTTCATGAAGCTTATTCTGGTGGCAAGCATTGAGTTTGCTGCGTATTTGATCATTTCGGCGCTAGGAATGTCGGTGAAAATCACACGGAAATTGTTCAGGAGCATTGGCCTGTACAGGCGCGTCATGAGTTCCTTGGCCTCTTCGCTGTCGATGCCGACTACGACGCGGTCCGGTTTCATGAAATCTGCAATGGCGCTGCCTTCCTTCAGGAATTCGGGATTGGATGCCACGTCGAATTTAATTTTGGAATTACGGGCTGCAAGTTCGTCGGCTACGGCCTTGCGAACTTTTTCCGAAGTTCCGATTGGAACAGTGCTTTTTGTTACAACAACGATGTAGTCGTTTATGTTGCGTCCGATTTCGTGTGCTACAGCAAGGACATATTTCAAGTCTGCGCTTCCGTCTTCATCTGGTGGCGTGCCAACGCATATGAAAGCCGCTTCGGCATCTTTCAAGGCTTCCGAATAGCTGCTTGTGAACGAAAGAAGGCCTTTCTGCATGTTGTGATTCACCATGTCTTCGAGCCCTGGTTCGTATATTGGCATAATGCCCTTGTTTAGGCTGTCGATTTTCTTCTGGTCGATGTCGAGGCAGGTGACGTTGACGCCAAGCTCCGAAAAACAAGTTCCGGAAACGAGTCCGACATAACCGGTTCCTATTACTGCAATCTTCATTTATTTCTTTGAAAGAAAATTGTTTACATTATTATAGATACGTTCTTCGAGGTTGTCGGATTCTGACTTGTGGAATTTTTCGCCAGTAATCTTTTCGTACAACTCGATGTAGCGGTCGGAAATACCATTTACGATTTCCTCAGTCATTTCCGGAACCTTCTGGCCGTCCTTGCCCTGGAAGCCGTTTGCCATAAGCCATTCGCGTACGAATTCCTTTGAGAGCTGGCGCTGTGGCTTTCCTGCATCGAAGTTTTCCTGATATGTGTCGAGGTAAAAATATCTCGATGAATCTGGAGTGTGTATTTCGTCAATTAGGTAAATCTTTCCATCTTTCTTGCCGAATTCATATTTAGTGTCGACAAGAATAAGACCCATCTTGTTTGCAATTTCGCTACCACGCTGGAAAAGCTTGAGCGAATATTCTTCAAGTTTCTTGTATTCGTCTTCGGCAACAAGTCCCCGGCTGATGATTTCCTCGCGTGAAATATTTTCATCGTGCAATCCAACTTCTGCTTTGGTTGTAGGAGTTAAAATCGGCTTTTCGAATTTTTGGTGTTCCTTCATTCCGTCAGGAATTTTTACGCCACAAATTTCTCTTGCTCCGTTCTTGTATTCGCGCCACGAACTTCCTGTGAGATATCCTCTTACAATCATTTCGATAGGGTAGCCTTCGCAGCGGTGACCTACAGTTACCATAGGGTCGGGTTCGCTGATTTTCCAGTTCGGAACTATGTCGGACGTCAAGTCAAGGAACTTTGAGGCAATCTGATTTAGAACTTGTCCTTTAAAAGGGATTCCCTTTGGAAGAATTACGTCGAATGCCGAAATTCTATCTGTTGCGACCATTACGAGAATGTCGTCGTTGATGTTATATACGTCGCGTACTTTTCCGTTGTATACGCTTTTCTGGTTATTGAAATGGTAATTAGTTTTTGTTAAAGCTTTCATGATGGTAATTTGAAGATTTTATATGTCGTTAATTATGTTTGACTTCGCCTTCGCAATTATTAGATAATTTTTTTTGTTCTGTTTGAACAAACCTTTAATTAGTATGGAATCATTTTCATTGCGTCGGCAAGCTTGTCAATTCCTTCGTTTAGTTTTCCCTTTATCATTGGGCGCATAAGTAGTGGCACTTCGGCGCGGACAGTAATTCTGCCTGCGGTTTCGTATGCGGACAAAGATTTAAGTTGCAGCCACATTGTAAATCCCATTTTTGTGCCTTCTTCGGTTCCTATTTTTATCAGCTTGAACTCTTCCTTTTCGATAATTTTTATCTCAAAAGTTTGTCCCTTGACAGTAACGGTGCATGTGTTTTCCGTTGCGTTGATTTCTGCTCCGGCCTCAGGAGGAACCATTCGTGAGATATTTCTCAAGTCGGTCCAAAAGGCAAAAATACGCTGGTCGGGACTGCTGATTTTTACTACTTTGCTGACAGCTTCGAGGTCTTTCATTGTCGTTTATTTTTTCCAAGTTTCGGGACTAACTCTCCATTCTTTCAGAACGCTGATGTCGTTTTCTGTGATATATCCTATTTCCTTTGCATGTTCGATAAGGATGTTGTAGTTGCTCAATGTAACAAGCTTAACGTTAGCGTTTTTAAAGGCGTCAACCGACTTCTGGAAACCATATGTGAAAATAGCAGCCATTCCGACAACTTCGCATCCTGCTTCGCGAATTGCTTCAACAGCTTTTAGACTGCTACCACCTGTAGAGATAAGGTCTTCGATAACAAGCACTTTGCTTCCTTTTGGAAGTTCACCTTCGATAAGGTTGCCCAGTCCGTGGTCCTTTGCCTGCGAGCGAACATAAACGAAAGGCTTGCGCAGTTTGTCTGACACTAGTGCGCCTTGTGCGATTGCTCCTGTAGCAACGCCGGCGATATAGTCGTATTCGCCAAAATTTGCCTTGATAACTTCGATGAACGAGTCGCGGATATAGTCGCGTACATCAGGGTACGACAAGGTTTTACGGTTGTCACAATAAATTGGTGAGTTCCATCCCGAAGCCCAAACAAAATGATTTGTAGGTTCAAGCTTTATTGCTTTTATTTGCAAAAGTTTTTCGGCTACTTGTTTAGCTATTAATTCCATATTGAGTTTATGATTAAAATATTCTACAATAACAGGATTTTGCTTTTCAACGAAAGGCATACTCCAGAACTTCAATCTGCAAAGGTATTACATTTGGACGACAAAACCGAATCTGCCGTGAAACTTTTTTTAACAGGCGAAAACGGTGATAATCTTGAAATTTGTGATGCGTCAGACGATGAATCTTTAGCTGTAATGGGCAGATGCACAAGAATAGTTTCTGCGGGTGGTGGATTGGTTTCCGACGGTTGTGGTCGGAAATTGTTTATAAATAGGTTCGGCCGTTGGGATTTGCCGAAAGGCTGGCAGGAGCGAGGCGAAACTATTGAGCAGTGCGCTGTGCGCGAGGTGTGCGAGGAGTGTGGAATGTCGCAGGCCGACCTTGTGAACGAGGGATTTCTGACAAATACATATCACATTTATCCTTTGGATGGCGGTTTTGCTCTGAAGGCTACAAGCTGGTTTAGGATGCGATATGTCGGAAATGGAAAATTGAAGCCACAGACCGAAGAGGATATTGTTGAAATTAGGTGGTTCGATTTGAAAAACATTGATGAGGTAATGAAAAATACATATGAAAATATAAAGCTGGTAATCAAGGCGTAATGTGTTTTGGTCGCTTGGGTGCTGGCAAAGCAAATAGTTGTAGCTATAAAAAACATAAAAGGACATGGCAGTTGCCATATTCTTCAAATAATGTTTTAAGTTAGTGTTGTATTACGCATTTTTTATAATTTTGTACCGATAATTTAAATTGATAATATTATGAAAAGGCATTGCTCGTTTTTATTGATGGTCGCATTGGCGTCGATAGTTTTGTTGTCAGGATGTGACAAGTTCCTGAAGATTGTTTCTGTTCGTACTTTGGATTTTTCTAATGTTACGGCAACTACTGCGGTACTTAAAGGACAAGTTGTAAGTGATGGCGGTGGCGCAATTACAGAAAGAGGATTTTTTTACAGTACATCAAAGAGCTTGAGGGATGCTCAGGAAGTTGCTTGTGGTGCAGGAGGTAAAGGAGATTTCGAATGCACAATTAAGAACTTGCAGCCGAATACAACATATTATTATCAGGCATACGCAAAGGGTGATAATGATTTGGACGTCGGAGACGTTTTGGAATTCACTACTTACGAATTAAACTTGACAGTTGAAACTTTGCAACCGGAGATTTTTTCTGCCGACAGTATAATATTAAAGGGCAAATTTGTTAATCGTGAAGATCTGCAAATAGTAAGGGTTGGTTTTGAATATAGCAAGAATGGCGATTATTCTGGTTCGACAGTTGTTTGTGCTGACATTGCCGACGAGTTCTCTGCCGTTGTATGCTTGTTGCCTAACACTAATTATTATTATAGAGCTTTTGTTGATACCGAGGATGCAACAATAGTTGTTGTCGGAGAAAGTGTAGTGTTTTCAACAGGAGAGGAAACCGCACCGGAAGTAACAACACTTGAAGCCGACCAGATTACAGCAACGTCAGCTCACATGAACGCAAGCATTTCGACAAGTTTTACCGGCGACATAAATTCTAAGGGATTCTACTGGAGCACTTCTGCCGACTTTGTGTCAAAGGAAACATTATGGAGCGGAGCAGGAATGGGTAACGGCTCGTTTACTGGATATCTCGAAAACTTGAATCCTGCAACAACTTATTACTACAAGGCATTTGTAACTTACCAGAGTACCGACAGCCAGGTTGAGGTGCTAGGAGAAGTAAAGAGTTTCACTACTTTGGAAGAATAGTAGATACAATCAGATAATAAATCGGTGGGAAAAAGCTCCTGCCGATTTTTTTTTATTCTTTTTTGACTAAATTTGCAACCTAAATTTTAATGAAATGAAGTGTATAGGTTTTGCTTGCGATCATGCAGGTTTTGAGTTGAAAAACTTTTTGATGGAATACTTGAGACAGAAAGGTTTTGAGATTAGGGATTTTGGTACAAATTCTACCGATAGCTGCGATTATCCTGATTATGCACATCCATTGGCTAGTGCAGTGGAAAATGGCGAATGCATAGGTTTTGCAATCTGTGGGACCGGCAATGGGATAAGTATGACAGCAAACAAGCATCAGGGTGTACGTTGTGCATTGTGCTGGGATGTTGAAATCGCCGCTTTGGCTCGTCAGCATAACAACGCAAACATCTGCGGTATGCCAGCTCGCTTTATTTCCAAGGAATTGGCTGTGGAAATCGTGGAGACTTTCCTAAAAACCGAATTTGAAGGCGGACGCCATGAGCGCCGCATCAATAAAATTCCATTGAAATAGTTGATGGAACAACAGGACAGTAAACATAAAAAGAATTTTTTTGCTCGCCAGAAGGATAAATTCTTGGTTAAGTACTGGCATAACCAGCAACTTAAGGAGAAACTGTATTATGTAATCTTTGATTCTGATACTCCGGCAGGAAAACGCTTCGATATTGTGCTGATGATAATGATTGTCGCCAGTATCGTGGTGATGATGATTGAAAGTTCCGGGATTCCGCACGGATTCAAGGTAACTTTTATGGTATTGGAGTACCTGTTCACAGCATTCTTTACTTTTGAGTATCTGGCGCGAATTTATTGCTCTCCCAGACCACGCAAATATATCTTTAGCTTTTTCGGGATAATTGATTTGTTGTCCACGTTGCCTGTATATTTGAGCATTTTCTTTGGAGGCGCTCGCTATTTGCTTGCAATCAGGGCATTCCGTCTTATAAGAGTTTTCCGCGTGTTCAAGTTGTTCTCTTTTCTGGAGGAGGGACACACGCTTTTGTTGGCATTACGAGATAGTTTGCGGAAAATTATTGTTTTCTTCCTTTTTGTTGTTGTTCTTGTCGTATGCATCGGCACGTTAATGTTCATGATTGAGGGAACTCAGGAAAATTCCAGTTTCAGCAATATATTTACTAGCATTTATTGGGCGATAGTAACAATGACTACAGTCGGTTATGGCGATATAACACCGACAACCGGTGTGGGCAGGTTCCTTTCTGCGTTGGTGATGTTGCTGGGTTATACAATAATTGCTGTGCCAACTGGTATTGTTTCGGCGTCAATGGCGAAGAGCTACCGGAAGCATCAGCGCGAGGAGTTTCGTATTTGTCCAAATTGCCGTTGCAGCGAATACGACTCGGAAGCAAAATATTGCAAGAACTGTGGATGTGAACTTGGAAACGACTGGCGACTGGAACATCCGGGCGAAAGGACTATCCGCGATGACGGAACTCCGGTAAACGAGGAGTCCGAAGTAAGTACAACAGATAAAGAATAGTAATGAAATCTATATTATATATACACGGATTTAATTCGGCCGGGAATGCGATGAAGGCCAAGAAATTTATACAATATTTTCCTGATTATAAGATTGTTGCGCCTACGCTTGACTATTATAATGAGTCGCCAGACAATTTGATATCACAACTGAAGCATGAAGTGGAAACGCATGATATCGAGATGATTGTCGGGACGAGTCTTGGCGGCATGATGACTATGTATATGTCGGCATTGTGTGGATTGAAGGCGTTGGCTATAAATCCGGCGTCGCGGCCAAATGAGGCATTGCGCCAATTTGTTGGCGTGAAGCTTGTAAACTATGCAACAGGAGAGTCTCATGTCCTTGAGCAGAGGGCCTTTGATGCATATCAGGAGTTTGTTACTGGAATGTTTGTGAAAATGCCTTTTGATTCATCAAAGTTGACTTTTGCCTTGGCAAAGGACGATGAACTTCTAGGCAGTTACGATTCGTTAAAGGAGCAGTTCAAGGGATTTACAATTCACGAATTTGATGGTGTTACGCATCGCTTTGTGAAGTTCGAGTATCTTGTCCCGATTATTAAGGATATTCTTGAGAGAAAGTAGTTGCCGGTTATTTAGATCTCTGCCACCATTTTTTCTTAGGCATTTCTTCTTCAGTTTCTTCTTCTTCAAAATCATCTTCTTCGCCGTTTGAAACTAATGTTTCGGGGATGAGCAGCTCGCGTATTTTGTCCCAACCGACAAAGCCGCCAATATTTCTGTCGTCGATATAGTAGTCGGCAACAATTTTACGGCTCATGTATTTGGGGTTGAAGACTTCGTCTGGATGTTCGTTGTTTACTGCATAGAAATTCAGTCCGTGCTGGTGGCAGAATTCGATGGCCTCGTCGAGCAATTGTCCATCACGTACGGTCCAAAGTATTAGTGTATAACCGTTTTTTTTCAGGTCTTTCAGCGTCTCGAAGGCTCCGTCTATTTCAGTTCCGATCTCGGGATAGCGATGTGTTACGATTGTTCCGTCAAAGTCAACGGCTAATACTGGTTTGCTGTCGTTTTCCATTGTTATTCCTCCGGCTTTATCATGAATATTTTTCCGTTCGCACCACCACTATTGTTACCTAATGGTTCTACAGTCATCGTGTGCTTGTCGATTTTTATTATTTTATTTCTTATTGTCTTGTCTGGAAGCACTAGGGTAAGAGTATCGCCCGATTCGGAGAGCTCCCATCTGCCTTCTGAAGTTTTGTTTACTGTATTGCTAATGTATTTGCCGTCTTCTCCAAAAAAATAGAAGGTATGTTTTTTGTTTTCCTGCAGCTTTTCCATCAGTCTGCTTACAATGGCTTCAGGAAGCATCTCGGTATTTATTGACATCGAATCAAGGTTCCATGTGCCTTCAATTAGCTTTGCTGTTTCCGTATGGTTGCTTTGTGCGAATGCCACCGTCGCAAGCATTAATGTAGGGAGCAAAGTAGTTGCTGCAAGCCAGATTTTTCTAAAGCAAACCATTCCTTAAATTATTTTATTTGGTGCAATGTGTGTTCTATATTCATTTCAGCGAGCATATTCGGCATTCGGTCGTAGCTTGTGTCTGTTATGAATATCTGGCCGAACTCATCGCTGGAAACTAATTGAGATATTACCTTTACCCGTTTAGGGTCAAGTTTGTCGAAGATGTCATCGAGGAGAAGGATTGGCTTTTGTCCAACTTTTTTCCTGATGTAGTCGAACTGGGCGAACTTCAAGCTGATTAAATATGTTTTTTGTTGCCCTTGTGATCCGCATTGCCTAATGCTTTCGTCGCCAAGTTGGAATAAAATGTCGTCACGGTGTATTCCTCCTGTTGTGTGTCCCGATTCGCGGTCGCGATTATGATTTGAGACAAGGAGGCTTTCGAAAGACATTTCGTTAAGTTTTGATTCGTATTTGAGTTTTACTTCTTCGCGTCCGCCGGAAATTTCGGTATAATACTTCTGGAAAATCGGGATTATGTCGAGGATAAATTCTTTACGTTTTTGATGTATTTGTGTGCCATAGTCGGCAAGTTGCATATCCCATATTTCAAATTCTGCATCCGGAATAGGCCGTTCATGTAGATTTTTGTACAGCAGTGAACTTCGGTGCTCGAGAGCACGCTTGTACATGGAAAGATTCTTTAGGTATATGCTGTCGAATTGAGAAATTATTGCATCAATGAATTTTCGGCGGTTGTCGCTGTCAAAAATAAGAATATTGTCGGATGGAGAAGAAAAAACAATAGGTAAAAGCCCAATGTGGTCGACAAGCCGTTGATATTCAGCTCCGTTGCGTCTGAATGATTTGTGCCGTTCGTCCTTGTGCAGTCCGCAATAAATTTTTTCGGACTTTCCATCAACATCGTATTCGCCTTGTAAAACAAAGAAGTCTTCGCCGTGTCTTATGCACTGTCGATCCTGCTGGGTAAAGTAGCTCTTGCACATCGAAAGGTGGTATATTGCGTCAAGAATGTTGGTTTTTCCGACTCCGTTATCGCCTATAATGCAGTTGATGTTGCTGCAGAATTGCAATTCCTGTTCCTCGATGCTCTTGAAATTTACTATTGATATGTCCTTTAAGTGCATAAGTTACTTGTTAAGTTCTTTCTTTAGGAATTGCCCTGTGTAGCTTTCCTTGCATTTAAGTATTTGTTCGGGTGTGCCGCAGCATATTATATTTCCGCCCTTCTCGCCACCTTCGGGACCCATGTCGATAATCCAGTCGGCACATTTGATTACATCCATGTTGTGCTCAATGATAACCATGCTGTTCCCTTTGTCGACTAAAGTGTTTAGCACTTTCATCAGCACCTGAATGTCTTCGAAATGAAGTCCGGTTGTTGGCTCGTCGAGAATGTATAGCGTTTTTCCGGTTTCGCGGCGCATAAGTTCTGTTGCCAGCTTTACTCGTTGTGCTTCGCCGCCAGAAAGGGTGGTGGAGGCTTGCCCTAAGGTTATGTATCCTAGTCCTACTTGTTGCAGGACAAGTAGTTTCTTGTATATTTGTGGTATGTTTTCAAAGAATTCAACGGCCATATTGATTGTCATGGCAAGAACATCGGCAATAGACTTTCCCTTGAATTTAACTTCAAGAGTTTCGCGGTTGTATCGTTTCCCCTGGCAAGTTTCGCAAGGAACATATACGTCTGGCAAGAAGTTCATTTCGATTGTTCTTACTCCGGCACCTTTGCAAGTTTCACATCTTCCGCCTGCAATGTTGAACGAGAATCTTCCAGACTTATAACCTCTAATTCTAGCCTCGGGCAATGCGGAGAAAAGTTCGCGTATGTCGGTAAATAGGCCTGTGTAGGTCATAGGGTTAGACCTTGGAGTGCGACCAATAGGCGACTGGTCGACAGCAATGATTTTGTTTATGTTTTCTATGCCTTCTATTTTTGAGTATTGTAGAGGCATTGCTTCGGAATGAAAGAAGTGCTTATTTAATATAGGTACTAGAGTGCTGTTTATCAAACTCGACTTTCCGCTTCCCGAAACACCGGTTATGCAAACCATAACTCCAGTTGGGATGTCGGCAGTAACATTTTTAAGGTTGTTGCCACAAGCGCCAATTATGCGAATGCTTTTGTCTAAATCTACGGCTCTGCGTTTCTTCGGAACTTTTATTTCCATGTCGCCGTTTATATATTTGGCAGTGATTGTGTCGGCCAACTTCATTTCTTCTGGAGTGCCAGCAAAGACAAGGTTGCCACCTTTCCGTCCTGCACCAGGACCAACATCGACAATGTAGTCGGCGTTCTCAATCATGTCGCGGTCGTGTTCAACAACTATGACTGAGTTGCCGCGGTCGCGAAGTTCCTTGAGCGAATGGATAAGTTTCTGGTTGTCGCGTTGATGCAGACCAATGCTTGGCTCGTCAAGGATGTATAGTACGTTGACTAGTCGCGAGCCAATTTGCGTGGCTAGTCTTATACGCTGGAGTTCTCCGCCCGATAGACTTTCTGCAGGACGGTTGAGCGACAAATAGTTAAGGCCGACATCAAGGAGAAATTTTAATCTGGTTTTAACCTCCTTGACAATTTCTCCAGCGATTTTCTGTTCTTTTTCAGAGAGTTCACCCTTGTGATTGTCGAAGAAATCGTATAGTTCCGGCAAGTCCATGTTTGCCAGTTCAGATATATTTTTGCCTGCAAAGCGGAAAAATAGAGCTTCTTTATTCAGTCGCGCTCCATTGCATTTTGGACAGGTGACATATTTGGTGAATTTAGACTTTTCTTTTTCCGAGTCGTCGTCTCCCTGGCCATGTTTCATCTTGTTGATGATGCCGTCGAATGTTACTATGTAGTTGGAGTCTTCGCCAAGAGGTGTGTGTCGCAGATTCAAATTTCCGTTATAGCCATATAGAATTGTGTCGAGAATGTCTTCTGGCAGGTCTTTGACACGGGTTTTAATCGAAAACTCCAATTTCTCGGCAAGAGCTTCAAGTGTCCAGAAAAGAATAGAGTCTTTTCTACGTCCTATTGTGGTAATTGCGCCGTCGTATATTGAGATTTCCGGATTTGGAATCAGTTTAGACAGGTCTATGTCTGCAATTATACCGAGTCCGTTGCATTTCGGGCAGGCGCCTTGTGGCGAGTTGAACGAAAAAGAATGAGGTGCGGGCTCTTTGTATGATATTCCGCTTGTAGGACACATTAGGAAGCGGCTGAAGAACGAAGGCTTGTCGCCACCTTTTTCAAGTATCATCGTAACGCCCTTGCCGAGGTTCATTGATAGTTCAATGGCTTTTTTCAAGCGCTGGTTTTCGTCGTCGGTCTTTACCGTGAATTTGTCGACAACAATTTCAATGAAGTGGTTTTTGTATCTGTCAAGCTTTAGATTGTACTCAATTTCTGTTATCTCACCATCGATGCGGGCAGTCATATATCCGCGCTTCCGGATGTTTTCAAAGAATTCCTTGTAATGCCCTTTACGTCCGTTAACTATAGGCGCCAAGACATATATTGATTTGTCCTTATATTTATCGGTAATAATCTCAACGATTTGGTTATCGCTGTACTTGACCATTTTTTCGCCGGTTACGTACGAATATGCTGTAGAAGCTCTGGCAAAAAGAAGTCTCAGGTAGTCGTATATTTCGGTTATTGTGCCTACCGTTGAACGCGGATTTTTTACCGTGGTTTTCTGTTCAATGGCGATAACTGGGCTTAATCCTGTAATTTGATCGACATCTGGACGTTCCATATTGCCTATGAATTGGCGGGCGTATGCCGAGAAGGTTTCCATATATCTGCGCTGACCTTCGGCGTATATGGTATCAAATGCTAATGAGGATTTTCCGCTGCCACTAAGACCTGTAACTACAGTAAGTTTGTGTTGCGGTATGTCAACGTCCAAATTTTTCAGGTTATGGATTCTTGCACCCCTGACTTCTATTTTATCGTCGTTGTTCTCCATTATTCATTTGGAATTTTGCTCGTTATTGTCCTTGTTTTTGGCAATTCGATATTGTACTCTTTGCGTGCCTTGTTTGTGAGTTTTGTTCCTCTAAGCCAAGGGTTGAAATATTTCAGCATTTTAAGGTTCGAATTGTGTTCCAGGGCAAATTTAGTAAGGTCGTCGATGGTTGTATCAACTGTTATGGTGTAAGTTTCGATATCGTTGTACAGGTCTTTTTCTTCAAGGTTGAATCCGTATGCGCCAGGATTTTCCATTATCAGTTTAAAAGATATGATCCTGAATACATATCTAGCAGTTTCGGCGTTTAGCATAAGGTCCCAGTAGTTGTTGACATGTTGCGACTCGATGCTTTTTTGAACACCGCCAATACCCATATTGTATGACGCAGCCACCAATGTCCAGTCTTTGAATGTCTTGTAGGCTGTGTTGAAATAGTTGCAAGCGGCGACAACCGATTTGTGGTGGTTGTACCTTTCGTCGACTTCGGAGTCGATTGTAAGTCCATATTGTGTCCCTGTTGTCTTCATGAATTGCCAGAAACCAGAAGCTCCAGCCGGACTTACGACATTTGCCAGTCCGCTTTCCGCTACGCATAGGTACTTGAAGTCGTCTGGGATATTGTTTTGCTTAAGCACTTTTTCTATTTCGGGGAAATACCGTTTGGCTTTTTTCAGGTAGGAGATTGTCGCTGAGTGTCGGTACATATTTACGATAAGTTCGTAATCGAGGGATTCGTAAACATCAAAGTTTTCGATTGGAACTTTTGCTCCGCAAAAAGTAACCTCTTCTGGAATGAACGGCTGTGATGAATTCCCTGCTGTAACATTTTGCCTGTCCTGCTTTGTAGTGTCCTGACCATCATCATTTGTAAGTGACATAAGCCCGAATGTACAAAGTATGCCGATTGCTATTCCTCCGATAATGTATGCAGGAATTTTGATTTTTTCAGCGTTCATTTTTGTTCTGTAATTTTTGTGTTTATATATAGGAGCGAGAAAATCACGAAAGGATAGATGGCAAATACATATATACTCCAGTATTCCATTTGTGGAATGTATATAAGCATTTGTGCAAGAATTACTCCGATAATGTTAATTGAGAACAGCGTAACTGCAACCATTCTAGTCGACAGCCCTCTGTAGAACAGGAAATGAGTTGTGTGGTCGCGACCGCCGATAAAAGGTGATTTTCCCTTTAGTATTCTGTTGATTGTCACTGTTGTCGTATCGGTAAGCGGTACGATAAATGCCATAGCGACAATGACAAATTGTTTGCCATTGTGAGCATAGTTGATGGAGTCGGTAATAAGATTTCCGTTCCAGAAATATTTGATTCCTATATAAGCGAGCAATATGCCGAGGAATTGGCTTCCGTTGTCGCCCATATACATCTTCGCAGGAGCCCAGTTGTAGAATAGAAAACCAATGATTGCGCCGGCGGCACCAACCATGACGATAGTGTCGAGATTAATAGTTCCGTAAATAATTTGCATTATTACGCACGGCGCAATTATGCTCAAGCTTATTGAGCTTGTTATTGCATCCATATTGTCGAGCATATTGATGGAATTCATTATTCCAACAACCCAAAGAACAGTTATTGCATAGTTGACAATTTGCAATGGCGAAATGTGGATGATAATTCCGGCCTTTATTAGTATGAAGGCACAAATGAATTGAATAATGAATTTGAAAAGAGGCGGTGTGCTTAGCAAATCGTCGGCTAGGCCCATCAAAAAGGAAATGCTTATAGTTATAATAAGAGCGATAAATGTTTTGCTGTCGTTTTCAACTGGCATATTTGTTTGCGTGAAAAAATATATTACGCAAAAAATGATGAAGACGGAGAAGAACAATAAGCCTCCATATATTGGTTTGCTTTGGGAGCTAAAGCGTTCTGTATTTCCGCTTGTTCTTTTCCTGAGAAAACTGAATGTTCCCTTTATGAAGAATAGGCCCAGTAAGGCCGATATTCCGATTGCTGCAATGAGACAGACTAGTAAAATCCAATTCATTTCGTGTTATTTTTTTTCTTCCAGAATAATAGCTTGTTAAGGAAGCCTTTTTTCTCTTCTTCTTCTGTTACATAGTTGTTGTAGCTGTAGCCGTATTTGCTATAGTGTGAATATCCGTATTTTGAGTATCCGTAAGAAGAGTGCTTGCTGGTTGGTACTCCGTTGAGGACTATTGATATGTTTTTAAGGTTATGCTCCTCCTTGATGTTGTTAAGGTATTCAATATATCCCTTTACGCTAATGCCGTGACGCATAACGTAGAAAATATTGTTAGTGTATTTTGATATGGTGAAGGCATCGTGGATAATTCCTAGAGGTGGCGTGTCAAAAATAATGATGTCGTATTCGTTGCGAATTTCTTCAACAAATGTGTCCATGTGTTTGCTAATAAGAAGTTCTGCAGCGATAGGTGTTATTGGACCACTGGTAATAACATCCAAGTTTTCAATTACATCCTTGTGAATACATTCTCTCCACGTTTTGCGATTGGTTAAAATTGTTGATATTCCGTATTCGTTGTCAAGGGATAGGCATTGTTCGAGACGTGGTTTTCTAAGGTCAAAGTCGACCAGAAGAACTTTCTTGCCCGACATGGCGTATATGTCGGCGGTGTTGATGGCCACAAAGGTTTTTCCTTCTCCCGGAACTGTTGACGTCGTTGTTATTATTCGGCTTTTGCCTTCCAGCGGATAATAGTCAATGTTTGTCCTTATCTTACGGAAATTTTCGGTAATGTGTGATCTTGCATTCTTGTGTACAACAGCTTGAGAATAAACGCTTTTATGCCTGCTAGTTATTACTTCTCCGATAATCGGAATATCGGTGTATTTTTCAATGTCGCTAAAGGTAAGAATCTTGTTGTAGAACAAATACCTGGCTAAAAGGAAGAGTATCGAAAGTACTAGCGCGAGAATTATCGCCATTGTTATTGACTTTGATAGTATAGGGGAAATTGGAGCGATAGGAGTGTTTGCTTTTTCTAGAACAAGGTTAGTGCTAACGTAGCCGGACTGTGATATGAGAATATCCGTCTTTTTCCCCAGAAGTATGTCGTAATATGATTCGTTTATGTTGTACATGTGCTGGAGCTTCGAGTATTCAATCTCGTCATAGTTGGCTCTTTCATGTATATTGCTTTGAACGTCCTTGGCTTTGTCTATGCATTCCGACTTTTCTTTTTCCAGTCTAACTATCGTGCTGCCAATAAAGTCGGAAATGGTTTCTTTTTTCGACTCTATTTGCTTGTCGATGACAACAATCTTGTGGTTGCTTTCAGTAACCTCGAAAAGAAGTAACTCTCTTTTTGAGACCAGGTCCTGAAGCGATTTGAGCATGGATTCAATGAATGCGTTTGACTCCTGTCCGCTCATTAGCGCCATAAGTTCATAGATGTTGATATCGGGATTTGTCTTTATTTCGTTGTTTACTTCCTTTAGAGTTTCAATTTCGTAGTCAATATCAAAAACGCGTTGTTCAATCTTGGAGATTTTAGCTTCCAGTATGTCGTTTTTGTGCATCTTTAATTCTTCGTTTGTTATTCCATTGTTTATGCGGAACATCTGAAGCTGGTTTTCAATCTGTGAAAGTTCATCAACAAGATTGTCCATCTGTTCGTCGATGTATGCAATTGTCGCCATGGAACTTTCGCGGTTTTTCATTACGTCGAACTCAAGGAATTGCTCGGCTATCGCATTGACAATGTCGGCAGATTTTCGAGCATTGGCGCATTCGTAAGTAATCTTGATTGTTCCAGCTTCGTTGCTTAGAGTGCTGATGTCAAGACCTTGTGTGATTTCGCGCAAATTGTGTCGTTCGCTGTTGATGGTGAAGTAGTATTTGTCTTTTATTCCGGTATTTTCGTTGTACGATTCTTTGTTAGGTGCCGAAATTGTTAGGCTGATGCCTTCTGGAAGTTCGGTTTTCTTATCAAATTGAATTTCGTGCGTCTCACCGTTATCGCCAATACGAATTTCGTATGAAGAGTTGTCGTTGTTGAGTTCGTAATATATCGGTGTGTCGTAAAGATTTCCTTCTGTTATTTCATAATCAATTGTAAACGGTTGCGTGCCGTATGTCTCATTGTTTAGGAATGTTCCTTCTGTATAAAAGCTGAAACCGAGCGGCAGATTCTTGACTACAGTTTTTAGGAATTCGTCCGACCGCATAATTTCAATTGTTGGCGCAATCTTGACGTCTTCTCCTAGTCCGAGTATTTCCTTGGTCTTGTTTTCCTTTTTAATTTGGATGACAGACGATGAGCTGAATTGTGGCTGTGTGTATCTGTAGTACATGTATCCTCCACAAATGGCAATTGCTATGAAAAGCAGTACGACAACAATATTTTTTCGTAGGACAGTTAAGAAGGTTTCTAACTCAAAGTCCTGGTTTAAGGTTGGTATTTTGTTCTTTTTCTTCATTTCCTATTTGTTGATTATATCCTTAACGGTTATTATGACTCCGTATACGGAAAGCAGAGTAGTTACAAGCGTCAGGTACGGTGATATTTCCTTAAGCACTCTGGTTACGTACTGTGGACGGCTTTCGACGTATATTATGTCGTTGGCTTCGAGATATATGTTTGTTCCGTCCAAGGTCTCCAACGACGACACGTTCCAAAAGTAAACCTTCGGTTTTTCGGTTAGGTTTCCCCTGATGAGTTTGATCCTATATGCCCGGCTAATTTCCGTAAGTCCGCCGCAGGCCGCAATTGCATCAATTAGTGTGAACTGGTCGTTGGTCATCGGGATAACGTTGACTTTTGTTCCTCCGTTCATGAAAATGGTAACCTTTCGGTTGTTTACAGAAACAATAACGAACGGTTTTGGGAAATATTCGGAATATAGAGTTTCCAACGTGTCTTCAGCTTCGCGAATGGTTTTGCCGCTAATGTCGATTCTGCCAAGTACGGGCAGCTTTACTTTTCCGTCATATTCGACTGTAAAACCGGAATTGTTTTGGCTGGTGTTGAAATTTCCACTGTTGGAATTTCTGCCGCCAAATCCGAAATATGACTCGCCGTTGTTGTTAAGGACCCTGATGTTTAGCTTGTCGTTAGGCTGTATTATGTATTCGATTTTAGAAGCTTCTAGCTCCGATATTTCATAGTCCTTCTGAGTGCGTAGCATTTCGTATGGTCTTAAGGACCCGCATGAACTTAGAAAAAGTGTTGCCGCTATTATGGATGTAATAAAGAGTCTGACTTTCATTTGCTAGTCTTTTAAGACGCAAAGTTAAGAAAATATACTTATATTAAAATAAAATTATTTTTAATGGCAGTATGTTTCCAGAAAGCAGATATTTTTCTGTAAGTGCTTGTTTGATAAGATGTTGAGATTCTGCTTTTAAGCTTGTGGCGTGAATTGTCCTGACAGTCCCATTGCAACATAGTATGCAATGTATAAGGCAAGGAGCATAATTCCTTCAATGCGTACTATTTGAGTTTTGCCTTTTATCGGGAAAACTGTGATTCCAAGAAGAACAACAGAGCCGAGAAGGAACCAAATGTCGAAGCTTAAAACATTAGCTTCGGCTTCAAGTGGTGTTACGCATGCTGTCAGTCCGAGTATTGCGCAAATATTGAATATGTTTGAGCCGATAATATTGCCTATTGAAAGGTCAAGTTCCTTCTTGAATGCGGCAATTACCGAAGTCGTGAGTTCTGGCAGGCTGGTTCCAATTGCGACCACTGTTACCGCAATAACCCTGTCGCTGACACCAAGAGATTTTGCTATGTTTTCGGCGCCGTATACTAGCAGTTCCGACCCTCCGATAAGTCCGGCGCAACTGATTGCCACAACAAGGAATGATAGTAGGATGTTGTGCTTTTTCACCGGTTTTGCATCCTCTTCTTCTGTCGATTCCGCTTTTTTGGATGATTTGAACGTAAGGTATAGATACAGCCCCATTAACAGTAGCATGAATATGCCTTCGAGCATGTTTATTTCGCCATCTATCAAGGAAAAAGCCATCAGCAAAGTGGCAACCAGTAGTATCATCAGGTCGCGTCTTATAACGGACTTCGCAATCGGCAGAGTTATTATTATCGCAGTGATTCCCAATATGAAGCATATGTTAGCAATGTTGCTTCCAACTACATTTCCAATGGCAATGTTTGCCGAGCCGTCGATTGCCGCGCTAAGACTTACGCAAAGCTCCGGCAGCGAAGTTCCCATCGATACAATGGTGACTCCGATTACCAATTTCGATACATTGAAATATTCGGCAACCCATACGCTGCTTTTTACAACCCAGTCGCCAGCATAAACAAGAAGCGCAATGCCGACAACAGCAGCCACGTAGAAAAAAGGTTCCGAAGCTAGTATGGCCATTATGCTTTCCATAGAAAATTGTTTTGCGCAAAATTAATCATTTTGTTCATATGCAAGTGCTATTTCAATCCGTTTTTATAATTTTGTGCCTGCAAATATGAAGTCGTTCAGTGTAGATAAGGATTTTGTAACCACTGCCTCGGTCAAGGTTTTGATATTGTTGCTTAACTTTGCCGTTGTAATCTTCACTACGCAGATGTGGGGTAGCGAGGGCAAGGGCTTTATCGCCATTTTTGCGGCGGATATCAGTTTGGTGGCTACGTTTACGAATATCCTGACAAATAGCAGTGTGTCGTTTTTCTTGAAAAAAGTCGGTCATTCCAAGTTGGCGACATTGGCTTTCATGTGGGTGTTCATCGTATCGGCTATAGCGTCGGTAATTATAGCTTTTATCGATACCGACGTGCCTGTTTTACCTTTCTTCGTTGTCGCTGTCTTGTCTGGATGCATTACTTTCCATTCGTCGTTATTCCTTGGAGTGCAGAAAATATTCCACTACAACCTTGCAACCCTATTGATGTCGGTATTGCAGCTTGGTTTTATGTTTGTATTAAGTTTTGCTTTTCCAGAATTCGGATACAAGTCATACTTTTTCGCACAAATGCTTTCGTATGCTCTTGTGCTTATCCTGTGTGGCGTTTTTACTCGTCGAATTTTTGGAAAGACAAAATTTGAGTTCTGTCTATCTACATTCAAGGAGGCGTTCAATTTCGGCTGGCAGGAGGAACTGAGCGCATTCATGCAGTTTATTAATGCAAGGTTATGTTTCTATCTTATTGGATTGTATGCAGATATGTCGGCAGTTGGTGTTTTTTCTGTCGGTGTTACCGTTTCCGAAGCAATATGGGTTTTCAGTCGCAGCATGGCCTTGGTGCACTATTCAAAAGTATTGAAAATGGGTGATACCGTGGAAGCATGGTCTGAGACAAGGAAAGTCATGAGAATGGCTGTTGGTGCAACCGCAATATGTGTGGCTGTTGTGGCTTGTTTGCCGACAGTTTTGTTTGAATTTATCTTTGGAGAAGAGTTTGGCGGAGCCAAATTCGTAATCCTAATGTTGGCAGTCGGTATAATAGCCAATTCGTTGGCGCAGGTTACATTTAACTATTTTTCGGCATTGGGTCGGCTTAAGATATTGCTTCTGAGGTCGTCTGTAGGTTTGGTTGTGACATTGTCGCTTGCTTTCTGGTTGATAGACGGATGGGGGATAACAGGTGCATGCGTAGTAAATTCCTGCTCGTATATGGCATCTTCGTTGTTGCTGTTGGTTTTCTTTTTTAGGGCGCGAAAAGCTTTTGAAAGATAGGCAATGTGCTATTGTTGGTCGTAGTTGTAGCTGTTCAATTTTTTCCAGAGGTCAAATTTTATTTGCTGTTCGGCTTTCGCTCTCGACTCGTTTTCCTTGCCCGATAATATGCTGATGTTTAGCTCGAATCCAAGAATTAACGATATCGACGTGAAATACAATAACATAAGTACGATAATTATAGTACCAATCGATCCATAAACCTTATTGTAGTTTGCAAAATTGTTTACGTAGTACGAAAAGCCGGATGTGCATAGCATTTGTACGATAGTGGCAAGGATTGCTCCTGGAGAGATGAACTTGTATCGGCTTTTCTTTGATGGTGCAAGGTAGTATAGGAATGATATGGCGAAGAAGTAAAGCAGTACGACGAGCAGCCATTTTGCTATATGGAGACAAACGTACCAAAAGTTACTGTCGCCAATTATCGCATTATATTTTGCGAGATGGTCAATGTATTTTGTTCCGCCAATCATAATGGTCATTGCTGTGAGGATAAGCGTGCATATTATAAGTACCAATGCAATGGAAATAAGGCGCTTGCTAATAATGTTTCTGCAATCGACGTGATGGTAAGATGCGTTGAATGCGGATATGATTGCCAGGATGCCATTTGAGGCGAAGTACAGTGTGGTAATGATACCGAACGACAATAAAGTGCCGCTTTGGTTTGTGATTGTATCTGTGATTGTGTCGTGGAATATTTCCTGAAGTGCGGGAGGAAGAACTTCCGCTATAGCTTGAAGCAGGTAGTCCTGAAAACCGGCGATCGGCACAAATGGAATAAGGCTTAATCCGAAGATAAGCATTGGAAAGATGGCGGAGAACAGGCTATATGTAATGCTTTTTGCCCTAATGGTAAACGAACCTTTAGTGAGTCCGTTTACGAAGAAGTTCCCGACGTAGTACAACGAATAGTTGGTTCCGGGTATCGGAATCTTGTCGCCAATGATCTTCAAAAGGGCGTCAACTCTTTCGAGAAGTCCGTAAAGAAAGGCAAGCAGTCTGTATTTTTTCATTTTATGACCTTTAGACTGAGGTCCAGACTTTTAATCTGGTGAGTCAGTGCACCGACGGAGATAAAATCGACGCCACATTCGGCATATTCGCGGAGATTTGCCTTTGTGATGCCACCGCTAGATTCTGTTTCAACTTTGTGGTCGATGATTTTTACAGCTTCACGTGTTGTTGGTATGTCAAAGTTGTCAAGCATAATGCGGTCGACGTTGCCGATGCGAAGTACTTCGCGTACATCTTCAAGGTTTCTGGTCTCGACTTCGATTTTTAGGTTCCTGTTAGTTTCTTTCAGGTATTTTCGAGCCATATTGACTGCATTTTCAATTCCACCGGCAAAGTCGATGTGGTTGTCTTTGAGCATAATCATGTCGTAAAGGCCGATGCGATGGTTTGTGCCACCACCAATCTTAACCGCCTCTTTTTCAATAAGTCGGAGACCAGGAGTTGTCTTGCGTGTGTCGAGAATCTTCGTGTTGAGGCCTTCAACTTCTTTTACGTATTCTGCTGTTGTTGTGGCTATTCCACTCATGCGTTGCATGAAGTTCAGAATTGTGCGTTCGGCACTAAGGATACCATGTTGCGGCCCTGTAAGCTCAAATACGACGTCTCCTTTTTTTATTGGTGTTCCGTCTTTGATGAAAACGTTTATCTTCAGGTCTTTAGAAAGAAATTCGCATACTGCTTTTGCTACTTCTACACCTGCAATAATACCATCTTGCTTAACAAGCAGACGGGCTTTGCCTTGTGCGGATTTGTCGATGCACGATAGTGTTGAGTGGTCGCCGTCGCCGAGGTCTTCGGCAAACGCCCTGGCTATAAGGTCTGTCAAATATTTTTTTGGAATCATTCTTCTTCTATTCTTAATTGATGTATTAGAGGACTACCAGATTGTTCCTTGACAAGAAAATAAACACGGAATTTCTTGCCGTTGGTTACATCTAGAGTTCCGATTGCATATTGAGCTTCGCTTTTTCCTCCCTGGTGAAGGAGCGTGAAGTTTTTCGGCGTGTTCTTTTCAAAGAAAGTCTTTACTATCTGTTCAGCCTGCTGACGACTGTATACCGATTCGGTTTCAATGATTACAACTTCAATGGAACTGTTGAAATATTTTGCCAGTTCGGTGCTGTTCCCTACCTTCATGGCGTCGAAAATCTTTGGCGGAATCGCTGCAAATGCAGATGTTGCAAAGAATATTGCAACGAACAAAAATATGAATCTTAAACTTTTCATGTCCTAAAATTCGGTTATATACAAGGCTGTAACAGCTTGTTTACAATTCAAAATATTTTGACATGCAAAAGTAACCATAATTTGAAAAGTTTGAAGTATTTTTACAAGCTTTTTATTCTTAAATTATGAACATTACATTACTAGTCGTAGGCAAGACCGATAAGGACTACATTAATGCTGCCGTTGATGAATATTTCAAACGGATAAAACATTACCTGAACTTTGAGTGCAAGGTGATTAAGGACATTAAGAATGCAAAAAGCGTTACAACGGCTATGCAGAACAAGATGGAGGGCGAGAAGATCCTTGAGGAACTTCAGAATTCGGACTATGTTGTTTTGCTTGACGAAAACGGAAAGAATCTTTCTTCGAAGGAGTTTGCTGCGTTCATCGAAAAGCAGTCGTTGTCAGGCCTTAAGAATCTCGTTTTTGTTATTGGTGGCCCCTATGGTTTTTCGGAGGATGTGTATGCGCGTGCCAACTATAAGCTCTCTTTGTCGCGGATGACATTCTCGCACCAGCTAGTAAGGGCAATTTTTGCCGAACAATTATATAGGGGATTAAGTATTTTAAATAATGATCCGTATCACCACGAATAGGATGAAGAAAAAAATATTGCCGATATTATATTTCTCGTTGCTAGCTCTTTTTATTGCTGTGTCGGCGATATTGGCATTTGTGCCGGAGGAAAGCAGACGTGACGAAATCCGGGATGTGGTTTGTGGCGATGCCATTGAAAGTTTGCTGCAGGAAAGATATCTGTACATGTCGGAAAAGGCCGAGTACGTCCTGTCAATGGTGTCGACAAGGGTGAATACCGTAAATGTGGAGTTTTTCGATTCGCTGGCAAGCGACTTCGCTGATTATGGCGTTGGATTTTTCCATTATGAAATGGGCCGTCTGCAGCATTGGTCAACAAACGATATTCCTGTTCCGGTTGAATTCAGCGGAATGTTTGCTCAGCGCTCGGTGGTCCTTGGCAATGGCATTTATCTGTGCTGTATGAAACTTGAAGATAATCATGCTGTTGTCGGTATGTATCAGCTTAAAAAGGAGTATTCGTACGAAAATGACAAACTTGAAGAATCATTCGGCAAGTCAATAGACTTGCCGGCAAGTGTAAACCTGTCGGTTGTGCCGGATAAAAATTCTCTTGCTGTTCGGCTTCCTGCTAGCGATAAGGATATTTTCTTCAGCATGCCCGACGAACAGCTGGTACAGGACAGGATAACGCTGGCACAGGTGATGAGACTTTGCCTTCTGGCTTTTGTCATAATTGCATTGGTGTCTGTTTTTGAAATCCTAGCTAGAAAATATACTTCACGTTCGTGGTTGCTGGTATTTATTTTCGCCATATCTCTGGTAGTATTGCGCTTTTTGTTGCAAGGTATTGGCTTTTTCAATGATTTGGACTCATTGCAGATGTTTTCCCCTGAATCGCTGTCAACCTCATATATACAGAGTTCGTACGGTGAGCTTCTGATAAACATTTTGCTGTTTGTCATTTGGGCAATGTTTTTCTGCCGTTACTTTAACCCGAAGATAGGTGTGAAAAATGGCGGATTTCCCCAAGTGCTCGTAAATATATTACTTGCGGTTGTAATGTCCGGTACGTCCATAATAGTCATAGACTTTATTTCGCAAGTTGTTCTGGATTCGTCGATTCCTTTCAGTTTCGTAAATTGGTCCGATTTCGACTGGTATGGTTATGCTACGGTTCTGCTGGTGGCCATAGTTGCTTTCTCTGCAATTTTTGTTGTTCGTAAACTTGTGCGCACCTTGTCTGGATATGTAAGCATGCCGTTGCTTCATATTCTGCTTTTCATTTTGCTTGCAAGTTTTGCCGTGACGACTTGGATAATAGGCAATGACCTGATAGCTGTCTGCTTGATATTTTGGGCAATATGGGTTTTTGTCCTGTATTGTGATATAAATGACCGTCGTTCTTTTGTCATGAAGACTGCGCTCATGATTCTTGTTTCACTTCTGGTGGCATGCCTTGTAACACAGAAAACATTGCAGAAAGAGGCCGAAGCATACAAGGTCCTGGCATATAATATGTCGACCGAGCGTGATTTTGATGTTGAATTCAATTTCATGGAACTTGATGCACAGATAAGAGGCAATAAGGAAATTGATGATGCTGTTAAGAACTACGATTTTGAATTGTCCGACAGCTTGCTTGAAAAATTGATACTTAAGAAGAAATATCTAAAAAGATATGACTATCGAATAACAACATGCATCGAGTCCGACAGTATTTTCTTTGATGAAGAAGGTCTATCGTACGGTTGCTTCGAATACTTTAGGTCAATGGTGCTCGAAAATGGCATAATTATTCCCAACACAAACTTCTACTATCTGGACAATAATAATGGACTGATGTCGTATCTGGGAATTTTCAGTGTCAATGTCGAGCCTGGTGTAATTGTAAAGATATACATAGAATTCGACAGCAAGATTTTCAGCGAGGGACTAGGATATCCCGACTTGATGCTCGACAGCAAGATGTCGATGAAGCATAATGATAGGGACTACGATTTTGCGCGTTACAGCAAGGGTGTGCTTGTTGCTAGCCGTGGCTCTTACAAGTATTTGTTCTCGCTGAAACCCGAAAATGATTTCCGTGAGTATTCTGTTGGCACTTATCATGGCTATCGCCATTTCAAATATTGTCCCGATGAGGAGAACATTGTAATTCTCAGCAAGCGCGATACAACATATTCCAATGCGTTTATATTGTTCTTCTTCGTGCTCCTGTGCGTTTTTGTCGCATATGTGACATATTTCTGCATCGACAGGGTAAGACGTGGCGATAATTTGTCCGCCACAGGATTAGGGCAGAGATTCAGGGCGTCTTTTATAGGTACACTTGCAATTAGCATGTTCCTAACTATGGTTGTCTCTGTTTTCTTTATTGTGGAGACATATAACAATCGTCAGAAGGAAGCTGTTCTCGATAAGGTTCATTCTGTCGCCGTTGAGCTTGACCATTCGTTCGACCTTGGCAAGTTGTGCAGCGAGGATCCGCAGTATGTCGACGATGTGCTCGTCTATCTGTCAAATATTTTGTACGTCGACATAAATATCTACGATGTTCATGGTGTGCTTGTGTCGTCGTCGCGCAACGAGTTTTTCCGCAAGGGACTGAAGGGCATGTTTATGGATCCCAATTCGTATAGGCATTTGATAATGAATAAGGACGAGCTGTTTGTCCACGAAGAGGTTATCGACAAGGCAAACTATCTTTCCGTATATCTTCCGCTGAAGGATAAAAACAATAGGGTTGTGGCATATTTGAATCTGCCGTATTTTGCCGCCGACGATGAGATAGAGGATGAAATGTCGAATTATGTGGCAGTGTTCGCATCAATATTTCTTCTGCTTATCATCGTTGCTCTTGTCATCGGACTTATCGTGTCGCGGCAGGTTACAATTCCATTGTCGATGATGCAGGATTCTATTAGCGGCATGGAACTTAACAAGGCGAAGAAGATAAAGTACGGACGAAACGACGAAATCGGGCTTCTTATTAGCGAGTATAACCGTAAGGTTGACGAACTTGCTGAGTCGGCACAGAAACTTGCTGCATCTGAACGTGAGTCGGCTTGGCGTGAAATGGCTCGCCAGATAGCTCATGAAATCCGCAACCCGCTAACACCTATGAAACTGCGTATTCAATATTTGGAGCGCGCATATAGGGAAAATACGCCAGGATGGGAGAAAATGCTTGACCAGCTGCCTCAGATGCTTATTGAACAGATAGATGTGCTAGATGCTACCGCTTCGCAGTTTTCTGAATTCGCAAAGATGCAGTTGCCTCGAAAGTCAAAGGTAAACTTGTGCGAGATAATTGATAATTGTGTCGACTTGCATAATGGAACCAATGGTGTGGAAGTATTAGCAAGCAATAGTGTGGGCAGTGAAGCATTTGTCCTTGTCGACCGCGACCAGATTTTGCGAGTATTTACCAATCTTATTAAAAATAGCATACAGGCAATTCCCGAAGGACGAAAGGGAAAAGTAACAATTTCATTGACTGAAGTTGATGGTCGTTACGATGTGTCGGTTCAGGATAATGGTTGCGGAATTGCCGATGACGTGAAGACAAAAATTTTCCAGCCAAATTTCACGACTAAATCGTCGGGAATGGGACTTGGCTTGAGTATGGTTAAGAATATTTTATTTGGTAATGGCGTCGAAATAGACTTTGAAACGGAAGTCGGCGTCGGAACGAACTTTAAATTATGTTTTGATAAATGGAAAGAGTAGGATTGCTGTTGTCCGCATTTTTTATGGCGGGCATGATGGTTGCTTGTAGCGAAAAGCCGGAGCATTTCGAGTTGACAGAAGAAAACTTGGTTCAGTATGTTAACCCAATGGTAGGAACTGATGTTCATGGACATACTTTTCCGGGAGCGGTAGTGCCGTTCGGAATGGTGCAGCTAAGTCCCGATACTCGCCTTGATGGCTGGGACGGTTGTAGTGCATACCATTATTCCGATTCGGTGATATATGGATTTTCGCACACGCATTTGAGCGGCACAGGATGTTCCGACTATGGCGATGTGCTTTTGATGCCGATGTGCGGAAGCTATTCGACAGACAATAAGGTTTATTCTTCTCGTTTCTCTCATGAATCGGAAGTGGCAGAACCTGGTTTTTATGCCGTAAGTCTGAATGATGATAATATAGATGTCGAGCTAACTGCTACCAAGCGAGCAGGTTTCCACAAGTACACATTCAATAGCGAGGGCAAGCGATATGTTGTGCTTGACCTGGAGCATCGTGACATTGTCCTAGAGGCTGGACTTAGAAAGTGTGGCGACAATTATTATTCTGGAGTTCGCAGGTCGCAAGCGTGGGCGCAAGACCAACATTTGTATTTTGCAATGAAGTTCTCGACTGATGTTGCTGTCGTTGAGCCTGAATATGACCGGGAGTTAGATTCGCTGTGCAATCCCGGCAAGGCAGTCTATGTGTTCGAGGTCCTTGACGATAGCGTAAAGGAAGTCTATGTGAAAGTTGCAATATCTCAGGTTGATGAGGCTGGTGCACGGAAAAATCTTGAAGCTGAGATTCCGGGATGGAATTTTGATGATGTTCGCAAGTCGGCCTCTGATGCATGGAACGATGAGCTAAACAAGATTATTGTGAAGGGAGGAAGCGAGGAGCAACGCAAGGTTTTCTATACGGCCTTGTATCATGCATATATTCAGCCAACTCTTGCACAGGATGTCGACAGGCGCTATCGTGGTACCGATCTGCAAATTCATTCGAGTGACGATTTTACGTATTATACTGTTTTTTCTCTGTGGGACACATATAGGGCGGCTCATCCGCTGTATACAATAACGCAGCAGAATCGAACAGTAGATTTTATCAAAACTTTTCTGGCTCAATATTCCCAAGGTGGACAGTTGCCAATGTGGGAGTTGTCTTCGAACGAAACCAAATGTATGATTGGTTATCATGCCGTTCCGCCTATGGTTGATGCTTATTTCAAGGGAATTGAATGCAAGGATCTGGAAAGTCTTGTCTTGGAAGCCATGATTTCTGCTTCAACAATGGATGAATTGGGAAAGCGAGACTTCGACAAATATGGCTTTTTGTCGGTAAACGATGAGCATGAATCGGTATCCAAGAACCTTGAATATGGTTACGACGACTGGTGCATTGCTCAGTTTGCAAAATCTCAGGGCGATGACGAAACATATAAGGAATATATGATTCGCTCTCAGGCATATAAGCATATTTACAATAAGGAATGTGGTTTTATGTGTCCGCGGCAGAATGGCGCTTGGAAGGAGAAATTTGATCCGAAGGAGGTCGATTTTAACTTTACCGAGGCAAATTCATGGCAATATTCGTTCTATGTTCCTCACGATATTCTTTCATACATCGATTTGATGGGTGGTGATTCTGTTTTTGAGGCGAAACTCGACGAGCTGTTCTCGACAGGAAGCGAGACATACGGAAAGGACCAGAAGGATATTTCTGGTATGATTGGACAATATGCTCACGGAAATGAACCGAGTCATCATATTGCATACCTATATAATTATTGCGGAAAACCTGCAAAAACACAAAAGCTGGTCCGCCGAATAATGTCGGAGATGTATAATTCTTCGCCGGCGGGAAATTGCGGTAACGAGGACTGCGGGCAGATGTCGGCTTGGTATGTTCTCAGTGCGATGGGCTTTTATCCTGTTAATCCAGCCAATGGTATCTACGATTTGGGAAGTCCAATATTCGATACAGTCCAGATTTCGCTCGACAATGGCAATAAATGTCTGTTTGTCATGCATGACAACAGCGCAGAAAACATGTATGTTTCGAAAATATCTTTGGATGGAAAGAAATACACGAAATCATATTTCAACTATTCTGACATTTCAAAGGGCGCTAGATTTGATATATATATGACATCCGATCAAAATGTCGGCTATGCGTCTGCAAAAAGCGATATCTATCCGGCGCAAATTGAAGACTTGAAGGTTGTTCCTGCTCCATTCACGTTGACAAATAAGCGTACTTTCTATGATTCGCTAACTGTTGAACTTGACTGTATAGATGATAGTGCTACGATTTTTTATTCTCTCAATGGCGATAAATTTGAGGAGTATGTGGAGCCAATCAAAATTGATACTACCTCTGAATTGAGTTTCTATTCCACACGTCCCGATTATGTGTCGTCGAAGACTGTATCGGCTCGATATATTCGTATTGCCGACGATCGCCGCATAAAGTTGAATTGCCAGTACAGCAGGATGTATCATGCTGGTGGCAACGAGGCCTTAGTTGATAGGCTGCGTGGCGGTTGCGATTTCCGTACCGGCGAATGGCAGGGATATCAGGGACAGGATTTTGAAGCTGTTGTAGATTTGTGTGGCGAGAAGGAAATTAAATCAATCGAGACAGGATTCATTCAGGATGTACGTTCATGGATCGTTTTCCCGAAATATGTCGAATACTATACTTCGAATGATGGCATCAACTTCAAGAAAATAGCAACTATAAAGCATAATGTTGCCGATAATGACTATCACCAGCAGATTTATAATTTCCGTAGCGAGCCTACAAATTGCAAGGCACGATATGTGAAGGTTTTTGCAAAATATTATGGAACATTGCCTGAATGGCATTTGGGTGCTGGTGGTGAGACTTTCTTGTTCCTTGATGAAATTGATGTTGTTGAAAAATAGAATGTTATGAAAAAGATATTGTTGGCAGTCATTTTGTTTGCCATGTTGCTTGCTGCTTGCGATAAGGATGAAAACAAGCTTGTCGCTACTAATTTGGAGTATACCGATTGTCAGGAACGCCCGAAAGCTTTGAAGACAATTATAACATATTCGAACAATACCTTGTCGATAGAGCACGACTATATGCCAGTCGACTGCAATTTTGAAGGCGTTTTGGTAACACCATCAATTGATGAGGAGAATCATATCTTAGAAATTGATGTGGATCCTATTGTCGTGCAGGCAGATCTTGACGGGTGCGAATGCGAGATAAATGTATCGTATTGCTTTGAGAATTTTTACAAGAAAAATGCAATTTATACGGTAATTGTTCGCGAGAACAATCGGGAAATATATAGGGGTGAGGAAGCCTTGTAAGATTTTGTGCAGACATTATTCCTCATGGGAATAGAATGTCGGCATTGCAACTTACTTTTTTCTGCTTTTTTCCCACTCCCAAGCCGAAAGCGTGGTTTCGTCAAGAGATTTTTCTGCTTTCCATCCCAGGATAGTGTTCGCCTTGGTTGTGTCCGCCCATACTTTTTCAATGTCGCCGGCACGGCGTCCGACAATTTTGTAGTTAAGTTTCATGCCGGTGCTACGTTCAAACGATTCTATGATTTCCATAACGGTGGAACCTTTTCCGGTGCCAATGTTGAAGAAGTCGAACTGCATGTTATTCTTGTCCGAAACCAAATGTTTTACAGCGGCTACGTGAGCTTTTGCAAGGTCAACTACGTTTATGTAGTCGCGTATCGGTGTTCCGTCTGGCGTATTGTAGTCGTTGCCAAATACACTGAGGCATTCGCGGATTCCAATTGCCGTCTGCGTTATGTATGGCATAAGGTTGTTTGGTGTTCCGTTGGGCAGTTCTCCGATAAGTGCCGATGGGTGTGCTCCGATCGGGTTGAAATATCTTAATGCAATAGCTTTTAGCTGTGGGGTTGCACGAAGTACGTCCTGAATTATTTCTTCCGAAATTTTCTTTGTGTTTCCGTATGGTGATTCGGCCTTGGCAAATGGTATGTTTTCTGTGACCGGCAATTTTTCCGGTTGCCCGTAAACCGTGCAACTTGATGAAAACACAAGTCCGTTGACATTGTGCTTTTCCATCTGTTCCAAGATGTTGAGCAGGCCGTTAAGGTTGTTGCGGTAGTACATCAAAGGCTTTTGTACCGATTCTCCAACTGCCTTGAATGCGGCAAAATGAACAACAGCAATAGCATCGTCATTTTCGTAGAAAATCCTGTTCATTGCATAGTTGTCGGTGACATCGGCCTTGTAGAATATTGTTTTTTTGCCTGTTATTTTCTCAATTCCATCAAGGACTTCGACGTTTGAGTTTGACAAGTTGTCAATGATGACGGCATCATAGCCGGCATTTATGAATTCTACAACGGTGTGAGACCCGATATATCCGGTTCCGCCGGTGATTATTATCTTTTTCTTCATCTAAATGTACTTTTCTGCAAGATTTTTCATCTCGCTGTTAACGTTTTTGGCTTCGTAGAGGATTCCGTAGATTGTTTCGGCAATCGGAATATTGAAGTTGAGTGCCTTGTTTATTTCGTGTACACAGCGGCAGGCATAATAACCTTCGGCAACCATGTTCATTTCAAGTTGTGCCACGCGTACCGAAAGTCCGTGACCAATCATGTTGCCGAACAGGCGGTTGCGGCTGTATTTCGAGTAGGCAGTAACTAGCAGGTCGCCTAGGTATATTGAATTTTCAAGGTCGCGTTTGCCAGGGTACATGCTTTCAACGAATACTTTCATTTCTTTTACGCAGTTTGCGATATATGCTGCCAGGAAGTTATCTCCGTAGCCAAGTCCGCTGTAAATTCCTGCACCAAGGGCATAGATGTTTTTCATTACTATGGCTATTTCGGCACCAAGAATATCGGTCGATGTGGTTGTGTGGACGTATCTGTTCCTGAACATCTCGGCAACAGTTTCGGCTAGTGTTATATTTTCGGAAACGGCTGTAAGGAATGTGTATTTTTCCTGGGCAATTTCTTCGGCATGCGACGGACCGCTAATCATCGACAGGTTCGACATTGGAATGTTGAATTCGGAATGAAGGTAGTCGGTAATGAGCTGCATTGTTTCGGGAATGATACCTTTTACTGCGGTGATTATCTTTTTGCTGCTGATGTTGATGTTTTTCAGAGGTTTCAGCGATTCGTGAAGGAATGCTGCCGGAGTTACAATTACAAGATAATCGGCTTTTGAAGCTATTTCTTCCAAGTTTGTGCTAATGTCGATTTTGTCGGGATCGATGAATGTTGAAGATAGGTATCGAGGATTGTGTCCGTATTTTTTTATTCCGTCCACTATTTCGTCCTTACGGACCCACCACGAAGTGCGTTCAATGTTGTTTGTAAGTATCTTGACAATAGCGGTTGCCCAGCTTCCGCTGCCGATAACTGCTACGTTATATTTCCGTTTTATATTTTCCATTTTATTTATTTTACAAATAAAGATTGGCAAAGGTAATTATTTTTTGCCAAATGGCAACTTCGGCGGGCTATTAGGTTTTGCCATGAGGCTGGTTAATAGCAAAAAAGGCGAGAAAAATCCCGCCTTTCAAATTCTATTAGACTGTTTATTTGAATGTTTCTGCAAAATACTTGTAGAACAACGGAATTGTCTCAATTCCCTTAAGGAAGTTTTCGACAGGATAGTTCTCGTTTGGCGAGTGAATTGCATCTGATTCGAGACCGAAGCCCATAAGGATTGACTTTATGCCAAGAACTTCCTCGAAACGCGAGATGATAGGAATACTGCCGCCGCTGCGAACTGGAATCGGGCGTTTGCCGAAAACTTCTATGTATGCCTTTTCTGCTGCCTTGTATGCTGGCATGTCAATCGGGCAAACATAGCCTTGTCCTCCGTGCAATGGACGAACTTCAACCTTAACATATTTAGGTGCAATCTTTTCAAAATATTTCTTGAACATTACAGCAATCTTCTTGTGGTCCTGATTTGGAACAAGACGAGTGGAGATCTTAGCAAAAGCCTTTGATGGCAACACGGTCTTAGAACCTTCGCCAGTGTAGCCGCCCCAGATGCCGCAAACGTCGAGACATGGACGGATACCGGTACGTTCGCAAGTTGTGTATCTCTTTTCGCCCTTCAAAGCCTTAACGTCTATTGCCTGCTTATATGCAGCTTCGTCGAATGGCTTTTCTGCTAGCAGTTTGCGTTCTTCTGCCGAAACCGTCAAAACGTCATCGTAGAATCCGGGAATTGTAATCTTGCCGTTTTCGTCGTGAAGTTCGGCAATCATTTTGCAAAGAACGTTGATCGGGTTTGCTACTGCACCGCCGAAAATTCCGCTGTGAAGGTCGTGGTCGGGGCCGGTAACTTCAACTTCCCAGTATGCCAATCCGCGCAATCCGGTTGTAATGCTTGGTATGTCAGGTGCAATCATTCCTGTGTCGGAAACTAGGATTATGTCGCCTTTGAGCAAATCTTTTTGTTCTGCGCACCATTCGGTAAGACTTGGTGAACCGATTTCCTCTTCGCCTTCAAGCATAAACTTGACGTTGCATGGAAGAGTTTTTGTTTTTACCATCAGTTCGAATGCCTTTGCGTGCATGAAGCTCTGACCCTTGTCGTCGTCGGCACCGCGAGCCCAAATTTTACCTTCCTTGATGACTGGCTCGAATGGATTAGTCTTCCATAGTTCAATAGGGTCAACGGGCATAACGTCGTAGTGACCGTAAACGATAACTGTCGGTTTTTTAGGATCGATAATCTTTTCGCCATAAACGATTGGATTGCCCTTTGTAGGCATAACTTCGGCCTTGTCGGCACCAGCCTGCTTCAATAGGTATTTCCAATGTTCTGCGCACTTTATCATATCCGATTTGTGCGATGCTTCCGAACTGATTGACTGAATTCTAATTAAACCGAAAAGCTCGTCGAAGAACCTTTCTCGGTTTGCCTTGATGTAATCGTTTATGTAACTCATAGTATTTGATATTGATTAATTCGAAATATTGACAAAGTTAAATAAAATAATGTTTGCAAAAGGATATAATTCCTTTTTTTATTTGGTGTTTTTCATCACATCAATAGTGCTAAGCCTGCAAATGCTTGCTCTTTTTTGCAATGATGAAGGTGTTTGCTTTGGGTGCGGAAACAAAAACGCAATTCGGCTGTCGGGAATGGTCTGCAAACAGTAAATTTGCTGATAATAAAAGAGACACCACAAATGGGTGTCTCTTTTATGCAATAACTTATGCAGTCGTTTGATTTTAATACTTGGTACGGTAGGCACCTGAGAAGTAGAAATGGCCTTGAACACCAATAACTTGGTAGTATTTGTTGAAACTTCCGAAGAAAGATAGGCCTATTCCCATGTCGTACAGGAACTTGAATGTTGTCTGGACTTCAATATGGCCACCGATTGTGTTCTTGACAATAGAATTGGTCGGATAGTCGGGATTTGGAATCCAAGCGTTTGCCCAGCATGGGCCGATGAAAAATGCGAAATTGAACCAGCGTTTTTCAAAACGAAGTCCGGCGCCTATGTGTATGTCGTTTAACTGGTGCATAGCCCTGATACCTCTCTTGGCTGGATTGTACCAGCTTTCGAAGAAGAAATATTCTCCCGAAAAGTGCCATCCTGCATTAAAGTACATAGCTCTGAAGCGTAGGTGGTAGGCGAGGGACATTGTTCGGTTTAGAGCATTTTCTACGCTTGGTTCATAGTTCAGCTTGTCGCTTATGCCCATGCCAAAAGTAACCCAATTGCTTCCTTGCTTGTAGATTTTATCGCCATATTTCACTTCGCCGAACATCTTATCCCATTTTGACCTTTCTTTTGTTGCACGCGGGGTTGTGTTGTCGGTCTGGGCAATCAGAAATAGAGATGCCAGAGTAAACAATATGGTGATATATAGACGTTTATTCATTTAAAAAACCTTGTTGTTTTAAAACTTTTAGCAGGCATTTCGAAGCAGCTTCGTTTCCAGCTTTTGTATATCTGACATCAGTAAAAACTTGAGCGAGGGTTTCTTTATTGTTTTCGGCAACAAATTTTTTGTTCGATTCGAGTGCTTCTGTTTCAGAATATAGCCTGTCGATGTCGCTCTTGCTGAAATCGTGATATTTTTCATAGTGTGCAATCGCTTCAAGAGGCAGACGTTCGGTAAGTTGCTGTTGTTCCTTTGGATATCCCATTGTAATTGTAACAACCGGTACTACGCCCTTTGGAAGTTCAAGAGTTTCAATAATCTTGTCTGCGTTGTATATTACCGTGCCAAGGTAGCAGATTCCAAGCCCGTTGCTTTCGGCCTCCAGACATGCGTTTTGCGCTGCGATGGTCGCGTCGGTTGCTGCGGTAAGGAAAGTCAAAAAGTTTCCAAAACCGGCATTTGCATTACGGCATTCGCACCATTTGTTGAATCTGTTGATGTCGGCACAGAATGTCATGACGGCTTTTGCGTTTGTTATTGCTGGCTGGCAGAAATGAGATGGAGCAAGTTTCGCAATCATTTCCTTGTCGGTGTTGACAATAACGCTATAAAGTTGCATGTTGCCGGTATTTGAGGCTCTTGATGCTGCTTCAATGATCTTGCTTATGATAGCTTCTGGAATTTCCTTGTTGGAGTATTCCCTAATAGAAACGTGGTCGAAAATTTCTTTTACCATTACTTTAATTTTGTTTTGATGACTTTGTTAAGAATTTCAGTCATGTTGCTGCCCATTGTGCGGATCTGCTTTGGGACAATGCTTTCGGCGCTCATTCCTGGAATTGAGTTGACTTCGATGAAATATGGTGTTCCTTCCTTGATAATGAAGTCAATGCGGACGATTCCTCCACATCCGATAATGTCGTAGATGCGCGATGTTGCTTCTTGAACCTTGCGAGTTTCTTCGTCGGTTATGCGGGCAGGAGTAATTTCGTTAGTAAATCCTGGTGTGTACTTTGCTTCTGTGTCGAAATAATCGTTTTTGGTGGAAATTTCCGTAATCGGAAAAACTTGTTGATAATCAGGTGTCTTTAAAATTCCACAAGAAACTTCTGTTCCCTTTATGAATTCTTCGACGATGATTGTTGTGTCTTCAGTTCTTGCTAAATTTACGGCATCGATGAATTTGTCTTTTTCGTAAACTTTTGTTACACCGAAACTAGATCCGGCAGTAGCCGGCTTTACAAAGCATGGAAGTCCAACCTTGGCGATAATTTCGTCGACATCAAAAGGATTGTCTCCGCGAATGATAGCTTCTTTTGCCATTGCAATGCCTTCGTCGGTAAGCATTTTCTTGCATGCAATCTTATTGAATGTTATCATGGATGAGAAAACGTCGCAAGCTGAGTAGGGTACATTAAGCATATCGAGCAAAGCTTGAACTTTTCCGTCTTCGCCTGGTGAACCGTGAAGTGCCAAATATGCATAATCGAATTTTGTCGGCTTGCCTTCTATTTCGGTTGAGAATGTGTTGAGGTCAACGCTGTATTCCTTTCCGTTTGCCAGACAGAAGAAACCTTCTTTTCTCACATCTACTAGATATGCCGAGTAAAGGTTCTTGTCAATGTTATTGAGAATCTGGCTTCCCGAGTTCAAACTGATTTGACGTTCGGAAGTATAACCTCCCGCCAGTACTGCGATGTTTTTCATAGCATTATGATTTTTTTCTAATCTTTAATTTTTGTCCAACTCTTAATTTCGACGGGTCTACTCCGTTCAACTTAATGATGTCGTTAGCAGAAACACCGTTGTATTTAGCTGCGATTTTTGCTGGTGTGTCGCCCTGTTGTACTGTGTAGTATTCGTATGTAGGGTCTGTCTTTTGTGGCGTTGTCGATGTTTGCGAGCTGTTATTGGATGCGGTTGTTGGTACTTTTGCACCTTTCCCGTAAATTTTTAGTTTCTGCCCGACGCTAATGCGATCGCTGTGCAGTCCGTTCCAGCTCTTGAGATTAGCAACGCTGACGTGATATCTGCTGGCAATGCTTCCAAGCATGTCGCCCGATCTAACTGTGTATGTGATGTGTTCGCCGCTTGGAATTTCTGTAGCATATCCTCCTGATGGCGAAGCCGTCTTTACCATTTTGAAAATGGTTGAGTCTTGGAAATGATATATCGAATCTTCAAGTTCAAGGAAACTGCTAACGTATTTGCGTTGTATCTTTAGCGGGTAGCTTTTTGCCTTTGCAGGGATAATGTCAAGTTTGTACTGCGGATTGAGCTCGCGCGTTTCTTCAACAGGTATTCCGAGAACAGAATCGAGTTGTGCGAAATGCAATTGTTCGCGCACCATAACAGTATCCACATCCTCGTAGAAATCAATTTTTTCTGGCTTGAAATTATGCATGTCATGATATTCGAACATGTACATCATGGCGATGAAGCCGGGAACATAATTTCTAGTCTCTTCGGGCAGGTATGGCCAAATTTCCCAGTATGTCGACTTTCCAGAACGCTTCATTGCACCGTTGATTCTGCCGGGACCTGCATTGTATGCTGCAAGAGCTAATGTCCAGTCGTTGTATGTCGAATGAAGGAGTTTTAGATAGCGGCAAGCTGCATCTGTAGATTTTTCCGGATCCATTCTTTCGTCAACGTAGGAGGTGATTTCCAATCCCATGTTAAGCCCCGTCTTGTACATGAATTGCCATAGTCCAACGGCGCCGGCTGGGGATTTTGCCCTCGGATTCAATGCCGATTCTATGACAGCTAGATATTTAAGTTCTAATGGAATGCCATATGCATCAAGTTTTTCTTCAAACATACTGAAGTATTGATGAGAAAGACCAAGAAGTTTTGGTGCAAGCTTGTGTCCGCGTTTTACGTACTTGTCGATGTATTTCTGAACGTATGAGTTGTATGTTACATTTATAGGTGTGCTTATTTTTTCAATTCTCTCCTTGAAAACAGAATCGGGGATATCGATGTCGAAGTATTTCCTGTCATCATCTTCGAGATAGCAAATTGTATCGCGACCAGTATAGTAGTACCATTGCTTTAGGAATATTTCCAGGCTGTCAACCATATCGTATGTCTTCTTTGCTTCGTTTTGTTGCGCAGTGTCGGTTTCCTGTGCCTTTATGGCAAGTGACATTGATGTGATGATTAATATGGCAATGAACTTCTTCATCTATCAAAAAGTTATTGTGCATCCTAGTCCCATTGCAGGAGTGCGTGAGACTGTTGTGTTTAAAGTTTGCGGGTAGAAAGTTGCAGACAGGTTGTCGCCTACATCGAAGTAGAAAAGATGAGCATCGACGTTTGCATCAACAATTTGCAGGGCATAAAGCAATAATGTTCCGGCAAGGGCATAGTCGCGTATTGTCCGTTTGTTGTCCATGTTGTTTATAATCGCCTCGTTTGACAACTTTCCCCAGAATTCGTCATTTTGTCCGGCATCGCGTTGCATATATGCATTCTTGAACCTGTTGAATTGTTTTTGCTGGCTGATTACAACATATATGCATCCGCCCATAGTAGCGTAAACTATCGGCATTTTCCAATATTTGCGATTGTATGCCTGTCCGGCTCCGGGAACAATGGCCAGAAGTGTGGCTGTCTTGGGCGAATGTGTTTTGTCCGATGCTTTTTTGTTATTGGTGTTCTTCGGTATTTCTGTAGCTTGAGTCTTCCCTGTAGCCAGCCGTGTGGTGTCGTTTTGCGCTGAAGCGAAAACAGTCATAAGCAGCAGACCTACAAGAAATGATATTTTTATCTTAAGACTCAATATATTACGAGTTTAGTTTGTCAAGTATTGCAATGATGCGTTCGAAATCGCCGTCGTTCTTGAACGGAATGACAATTTTACCATTTCCCTTGGAGTTGCGTTTAAGTTCCACTTCTGTGGCAAAGCAGCTCGACAGGCTTTTCTGCAGCAATGCATAATCTTCGCTAGTGGCCAGAACGCATTTCTTTTTCTTGTTTTCCTTCTTTGCTCCGCTGTATTCCTTTATGATTTCTTCGACCTTGCGAACAGTAAAGTCGTATTTTAAAATCTGGTCGTAAATCATCAGCATTGTCTCGTCGTCCTTAGCTCCAAGAAGAGCTCTTGCGTGACCCATGGATATTTTTTCGTCGCGGATGCCTGTCTGGATTTTTGGCGGTAGGTTCAATAGTCTCAAGAAATTGGCAATGGCAGAACGGGATTTTCCAACTCTGGTGCTAAGTTGATCTTGAGTCATTCCGCACTCATCAACAAGCTGTTTGTACGATAATGCCACTTCGATTGCGTTGAGGTCTTCGCGTTGAATGTTTTCAACGAGAGCCATTTCAAGCATATTCTTGTCGTCGACATTTGTGCGAACGTATGCCGGGATTTTTTTCAGTCCTGCAATTTTAGAAGCGCGCAGACGACGCTCACCCGATATCAGCTGGTATTTGCCGTTGCCCATGTCTTTAACCGAAATAGCTTGGATTACACCAAGTTCCTTAATGGAATCGGCGAGTTCCTGAAGGGCGCTTTCGTCAAAGTCCTTTCTTGGTTGGAAAGGATTAACTTCTATGGAGTCGATAAGTATCTCTGTTTGTTGCGTTGGCTTATTTATCGGAGTTGAGGTGTCAATCAATGCGCCAAGCCCACGTCCAAGCCCGCTTTTCTTTGTATTTTTCTTCTGTTCTGGCATAATTACTTAGTCATATTGTTTCGTTGCAATAGTTCCTTAGCAAGGTTCATGTAGTTGGTTGCGCCTTTGGACTGTATGTCGTATTCAATTATGGACTGTCCGTAGCTAGGAGCTTCGCTTAGTTTTACGTTTCTGTGTATTATCGTGTCGAACACCATGTCGTCAAAATGGTGTCGAACTTCATCGAGTACTTGGTCTGAAATCTTAACTCGTGCGTCGTACATTGTCATTACAAAGCCCTCAATGTCAAGGTTAGGGTTCAAGTTGTTTTGTATCAATCTAATGCTGTTAAGAAGTTTGCCTAGTCCTTCGAGGGCAAAGTATTCGCATTGAACCGGTATAAGTACCGAGTCGGATGCTGTAAGAGCGTTTAGTACTATGATGCCAAGTGACGGCGAACAGTCGATAAGGATGAAATCGTACTGGTCCCTAATTTTTTCCAGTATACTTCTAAGTATGTATTCGCGGTTTGGCATTTCGAGCATTTCTATTTCTGCACCAACAAGGTCAACGTTGGTCGGCAATACGTAAAGACCGGGTAGTTCGTCAGACGATAGAATTACCTTCTCTGGATTTTCGTCCTTAACAAGGCATTCGTAAAGGCCGGTGCGAATGTTCTTTACGTCAAATCCAAGTCCCGAAGTTGCATTTGCCTGAGGGTCAGCGTCTACAAGCAGTACCTTGTATTCTAGAGCAACAAGACTTGCTGCCAGGTTTATGGCTGTGGTGGTTTTTCCTACGCCACCTTTCTGGTTGGCTAATGTTATTATTTTACCCATTTTCTCTTAAAATAAATTGAGGGTCAAAGGTAATATTTATTGATGGAAAATCGGATTTTTCAACACAATGATTTGCTAAATTGTTAATAACTTTTTTCTATGTGGCTTTGTATCAGCGATTTAATAAAAAATTATTAACGGCATTTCAAGATGTCGGCTTAGTGCTCCGTGGTTTCGTCGGCAGGGGTGCTGTCGGCTGTTGTGTTAGTGCTTATTTCGGTTTTATTTTTTTCAGCATCAGCTTTTTGCCCGGTATTGAGGAAGGCGAAGAATACAGCTAGAACAATAAGAGCAAAAGCAACAAAATGATTCCAATGTATAGGCTCTCCTTTAAATACTGTTGCGACAATTATTGTAAAAACAATCAGAGATATGCATTCCTGAATGATTTTAAGTTGCATAAGAGAGAATGGCCCGCCATTAATCTGAGAACCAAGCCTGTTGGCCGGTATCATGAAGCAGTACTCAAACAAAGCAAGCCCCCACGACGAAATAATAATAAGGATTAGTGGCCATGAGGTGGATATGTTGAGTTCCTGTAGCTTCAGGTTGCCGTACCAGGCAAAGGTCATGAAAATGTTTGAGGTTATCAGTAGCACTATTGTGCCTATTATCTTTAGTGTCATATTGCTTTCTTTTGCTTTCACGGCTGCAAAGTTACATAAAATTTTCGTGGGTACTATTCAACTTTGCCTTGTCGTTAGTTTTGTTTTTGTGTGTTGCGTCTGCTCTTCATAAAACAATCTTTGTGAACGTCGTTTTTTATCAGGCGGTTAATGATATTTTGGTTGCTGGTATGTGTGATTGTAAATCATAGGATTGATTGTATGTCAACTCTTTCCCCAATCATTCATCGGTTTAAAGTTATTCATGTCATTTTTACCGAAGAAGTTATATCGTTGGACTGCATGAGCAAAATATGCTTGTTGATATAAGAAATTTTATGTAAGTTTGCGTTTCAAATTGATAATGTATGAAGAAGATAATTTTATTGGTGTCTCTTTTGTTGGCTGTCTGTGTGGCTAAGGCCGACGACTTGCAATATATGACGCAGCAGCAAGCCATAAGTACGTTGCAGTTGCTTCAAAATCATAAGTACGTTTTGTTGTACTGCAGTTGTTGTGCGGGAGAAAAGGAAATGAGATATGTAAAGTTGAAGAGGACCTATTGCCAATATACAGGATATGAGGAATATTATCAGGTGTTTGTCGAGGGCGTTGATCAGAACGGGAATGTCGTTTCCGAACCGATAGATTTGGCATATTCGTACATAAAGAAGAAGAAAAAGGCCGCATGTATTGGCTTGGAGCTTAATTATTTTTGCATGCCTTGCGACAATAATGTTTTGTGGGGGTGCAAGAATTTTTAGGTCGTTATATGATAATGTAATAAGGAATACATAGATTAATTGATTATGAAAAAGATATTTTTGTTGATTGTCACAATTCTGGCGCTTGGTTCTTTTGCAAAGGCAGATCAGTTGTGGTATATTTCCGAGTCTGAAGCTCAGAGTGCCGTAAGCCTTTTGCAGAAACAGAAGTACGTACTTTTGTATTGCGGCTGTTGTGGTGGCGATGTGGAACTGACGTATGTAAAGATTGAAGCAGTATATTATAAGGGTATAGACGACAGCGATTTTTGTGCAGTTGTAGTTAGAGGCGTGGATTTTTATGGAAATCAGGTCTCAAAAGAAATAGACTTGGCGTATACGCATATCTGCAAGAAAAACAAGGCTGCATGTGTTGGTCTTGAACTTGGCTTCGATTGTAGTCCGTGTGTGGAGGATTTGAAGTGGCAATGTCCGAAATTTTAGATTTTTAACCGTTAAATATTTATAAATATGAGGAAATTATTTTTGTTATTTGCCATGATGCTGGGATTAGCATCTGCAAGTATGGCCGACCAGCTTGAATATGTTTCGGAGTCGGAAGCAAAGGCTGCAGTTGAATTGTTGCAGAATCAGAAATATGTATTGTTGTATTGCGGATGCTGTGGCGACGACGATATGCAATATGTAAAGATTGAATCGGTGTCGTACCGTTACACTGGCTACGAAACTTATTATGAAGTAGTAGTTGAGGGCCGTGATTCGATGGGGATGCTTGTTAATACAACAATAGACTTGGCTTATGCTCACATACAAAAGAAGAAAAATGCTGTTTGCGTAGGCAAGGTGCTCAAGCTCGACTGCGATCCCTGTGTAACAGGACTTAAGTGGAGCTGCTCCAATTTCTAGTTTGTAGGTTTGTCCGGCGTAATTATCGTCGGACTTTATCTTTCGTTTACAGCGTTTTCGTATAGCAGTTTGTACTTGCTGGCAAGAGTTTTCTTGTGACGGCGTTCATACGACTTGTAGGCATACTCGTAGTATGAAATTTCTGCGTCGCGTATATCTTTCTTTTGTGCATTGTATACTCTAACAAGTTGTTTGGCGGCGTCTTCGTTGTACACGTCATAGTCGACAAGGGAAAGAATTGTTGATTCGGCATCTTCGTAGCGCTTTTCCTGTATATAGATTGTTGATAGGAAAAGGTATGCCATGTTAAATCTGGGGTTGTTGTCAATGATTTCCAGACAAATTCTTTCGGCTTCATCGTTTTTGCCTATTGTGTTGTAGTACACTGCGTTGAAGTAGTTGCCAAGGTCGTTTTTCGGTACAATGTCAAGATATCTGTCAATCCATTTTTTCATTTCCGCCTTGTTGTTGATTCTCATGTTTGCATCGATGAGGTTAACCATTGCCGATTCGTTTGTCAGGTCGTGGTTGACGGCATCTTCCAGCAGTTCTATTGCGTGCTGTACGTCATTGCTTGCCAGATAACCTCGTCCGTAAAGGTCGCAGGTGTCGGTTCTTTGTAGCACGAGGCAAATTGGAATGTTGTCGACGCAAATGGTGTCAACGGTATTCTTTGGTGGAAAATATTCGCTTGTAAGTAGTTCCGGTTCAATTCCGGTAACGGGGAACATTGCGTAATCCCAGATGTGATTTGAGCGTTCAGCCCAACCGATCTTTACAATCGAAACTTCAGATTTGTATTCTTCGAAACAATGTTTTCCTTGCAGTTCGCTTCTGGTGCCAACGAACAGCTGGTTGCCTGATAGGCGGTATTTTCCGTGGTCCTTTATCCAATCAGATGCTTCCTTGTTGCTTGTTCCGTAGGTTTCTAGTTCATATCTGCCCATGGCGTTGTGTGTGCCACCGATAAATTCGTTGAAGTATATGTGTTCGTATGGATGGTTGCTGATAATGTGATATGCCGGAACTAGCATTATTATTAGTGGTAGTAATGCGCATGCCGATTTAGTAATGTTGGTGCGTGCCATTTCGGTAAGTATATCGAAGCCGATTGCTGCCATAATGAACAATGGAACTTCTGCGTATAGCAGATGTTGCCAAACTCCATTATTGTCGCCGCCGAGCGAATGTATTGTTATCGCAATTGCTGTAATTGCAAGAAGAACAATTATATCTGTGCGGTTTGCTTTCTTGAGGAAGCCAAGGCAAATGGACAATACGACACCAAGGAATATCGCAGCGGGAATGGTTATGATTAGCATTTTTGTCTCATAGTACCAAGGAAGCAGGTCTGTCCAATATAGTTTGCCTTCAAATAATATTCTGGTTGGAGACTGTAATTCGTTTGATTTTAGCCATCCCAAAATGTTGCCTGGCGACTGCATTAAGCTTGGAACAAGCAGAATTGCGATGGCGTAGGTTAGACCTATTGATATAATGGCAATTGATGTGTACCAAATTGTTGCGCTAAGCGCTCCGTTTTCTTTTCTTTTTGACAACAGCCCTATAACCAAAAGCACAATCATTGCTGGAATTAGGAACGAGCATGTGGGGTTGGCCGTTATGCAGAGGGCAAGGCTTATTGCAAAAAAAACTGCGTCGTAAATCTTTGGCTTTGGGAAATGGTCGGCAAGGCGTTTTGCAAAATAGAGAACAGACACAAAAGTGGTAACAACAGGAATGTCTTCTAGGTTGAACATTGCGTGTCCGAAAAATGCAGGCGAAAGCGCTAGCAGAATCATTGTGAAAATACCTGTTCTCCAGTTGCGGCAGCGTTTTGCGAGCAGGCCGGCAAACACAATGCCGATGAATGCCATAATTGAGTTCATTCCGTGACGGATGTCGCGAATATTTCTGCCAATGAATATTTCCGACATTCTTGCCGAGAGCGCATTGAACCAGCCGCTGAACTGCGGATTACCGTTTTCGAGAATGCTCTTGTCGGCGCCACCTGACATATAATATCTGTCAAGCTGTATTGATTGCGAAATCTGGTATTCTTCCTCGCCAATGGTGGTGCCGCTGTCAAGACGGACAATATGCATGGTTGTCCATATTGCTATGGCTGCGATAATGAAGATTATTCTTGAAATGTTATTGTGGAATTTTTCGTTCATATGCGATATTATTTTTGCGGTTGCAAAATTACAATACAGAATTGAATTAGAGGCGAGTTTCGTAAAATAAAGAAGTGTTGATTGTTTAAAAACGGAATGTTTTTTGATAGTGTCTTCTGCGAATCTGGTGGGCGACGTTTTTTTTCGCTTATGATTTTTTTGTAGGCGGATTTGTGGCTTGCGCACAAAAAAAGCTGCTAATCAGCAGCTTAAATTTTGTAGCGAGAGGCGGGATTGAACCGCCGACCTCATGATTATGAATCATGCGCTCTAACCAGCTGAGCTACCTCGCCATAGCTTGTTCCGCTTGGAATTGAGGTTGCAAAAGTATATATATTTTTTGATTGTGCAAATAATTTTTAAAAAAAATATACAATACGTTTGTTGCTGTATGAAATTATGTTTATTTTTGAACACGATTTGAATGAGTAAATATGAAGAAAGTAGAGTTAGAATTTGTTTTAAACACATCAGTTAAGGTATTATACAACAGACTTAGCACGTCAACAGGCCTGAACGAATGGTATGCCGATGAGGTTTCGGTGGAAGGTAATATTTATAAATTCGTGTGGGAAGGTGTTGAAGAGTCGGCTGAATTGATTGCCTCAAAGGATAATGCCTTCGTGCGCTTCCATTGGCTTGAGTCTGAAGATGACGAGTCGTATTTCGAATTTAGGATAGTGGAACATGAACTAACAAATGATGTGGCTTTGATTGTTACGGATTTTGTACTCGACGACGAGGAGGATGAAACAATTGATTTGTGGAATACTCAAATCGGAAACCTCAAGCGTGTAATTGGAGCGTAATTATTTCTGTTAGGTTTGCAGTGGCAAAATAGCTGGAGATAACCTGATTTGCAGAAAGACCCTATGGGTAAAAATCTATATATAGCTGAAAAGCCAAGTGTGGCGCAGGAGTTTGCAAAGGCACTCAAGGAGCCGATGTCGCGAGGCGACGGTTATCTTGAGAGTGCTAATTGCATTGTGACTTGGTGCGTCGGACATCTGGTAACTATGAGTTATCCGGAGGCATACGATGCCGTCATGAAGCAGTGGCGCCTTGAAACCTTGCCTTTTTTACCTAAGCAATACAAGTATGAGGTTATTCCGAATGTCCAGAAGCAGTTCGGTATTGTGAAAGGTCTGCTGAACCGCGCTGATGTCGATTGTATTTACGTGTGTACGGATTCCGGTCGGGAAGGAGAATATATTTACCGGCTTGTGGATCAAATGGCTGGCGTTCCTAAAGAAAAGCAGCGCCGTCGTGTATGGATTGATTCTCAGACGGAAGAGGAAATCCTGCGTGGTATTCGAGAGGCAAAACCATTGGAATCATACGATTCTTTGTCGGATGCAGCATATCTTCGCGCCAAGGAGGACTATCTTATGGGTATTAATTTCAGTAGGATTCTTACCTTGAAATATGGATTTCCGGTAAAGGCATTCCTAAGTCTGGAGAAAAATTGTGTGATTTCTGTCGGACGTGTCATGACTTGTGTGCTAGGGATGGTAGTTAGGCGCGAGCGCGAAATTCGTTCGTTCGTTAAGACTCCTTTCTACAGGATCCTTGGTATTTTCGGCAATGATAGCGACAACGCCCTGCAATGCGAATGGAAGTCGGTCGACGGGTCTAAATATTTTAATTCTCCATTGTTGTACAAGGAGAATGGTTTTCGGAAGAGGGAAGATGCTGAATCATGCATAGAATATATGCGTGAAAGTGGCGATACTGCTACTATCGTGAACGTGGAAAAGAAGAAGGAAAAGAAAAATCCTCCGTTGCTATTCAATCTTGCCGAACTGCAGAACGAGTGTTCCAGACTTTTTAAGATTAGTCCTGATGAAACCTTGCAGATTGTTCAGGATCTTTACGAAAAGAAGCTTGTGACATATCCGCGTACCGATGCGCGTGTGCTTTCGTCTGCCGTGGCAAAGGAAATTACAAAGAATTTGCATGGGATTGCAGAGCAGAAGGCATATCTTGAATATGCAAGGCAGATAAAGGAATTTGGCCTTTTCGCTACTATCGGTAAGAGCCGGTATACCGACGACAAGCAGATTACCGACCACTATGCAATAATTCCGACAGGACAAGGTGTCGCCAATTTATCGTCATGTTCTGAGGTGGCACGTAAGGTTTACGATAGGATTGTACGTCGTTTCCTGTCGATATTTTATCCGCCGGCAGAATACAAAAAAATTGCTGTCGAGGTGCAAGTAGGAACCGAGCATTTGTTTTCTAGCTTTAAGGTATTGGAAACTCCCGGATATCTGGTTGTGGCAGGAATGCCAAAGAATGACGACGACAAGGCGGAACAGGATAAGGATGAAGTTGTCGATTCTAATAGTTTCGAGTTTGTTAACAAATTGCGAAAGGGCGCTCAGCTGCCGGTTATTGGCTATGAGATTAAGGAAGGAGAGACAACACCGCCTAAGCGATATAATTCCGGTTCGTTGATTCTTGCGATGGAAAATGCCGGACAACTCATTGAAGACGAGGAATTGCGAGCGCAAATAAAGGGATGTGGCATTGGAACTAGTGCGACACGTGCTGAGATTTTAAGCAAACTGGTAAAGATAAATTATTTGTGCTTGAACAAGAAGACGCAGATTATTACCCCTGCTAAACTTGGAGAAATAATTTACGAGGTTGTAAATGCTTCGATTCGTCCTATGCTTAATGCCGAACTGACGGCAAGCTGGGAAAAGGGGCTTACTTGGGTTGCTGATGGCACTATCGGCGAGCATGAGTATATGGAAAAACTGGAAGCGTTTGTTACAAAAATGACTGTTATGGTCAAGGGGTTGAACAATCAGAATTCCTTGAACGGTGTGTTTGCCGAAGTTGGGAAGTGCTATTGACGTTTTGCACAAAAAACCAATACAATGCATAGGATAAGATTGTAAAGCGCTAATATAAGTGCATTGTAGTTGTATGTGCTTATTTTGTTTCCAAACAGCATCTTATTTCCGCAAAGAAAAATACTGTTGATGTTTTGTGTGCTATAAATAGGTGGATAAATTGATTTTGTGTCGCCGGTAGTTACGATTTTTGAAATGTACATGTTGCCGTATTTCTTGTATATGCTGTCGCAATTCTCGATGCTCTCAAGTATTCTGTCGATTTTTTCTTGTGCATTTTGCTTGCCGGCATTGTCGTTTTCTTTTGAGGCCTCATAAAAGATTGCTTTCTCGTCGAAAATTTCCCTTTCAACAGGGTTCTGCATATATGCATCAGTCATGCAGGCCTCGTCGGCCCAGCGTATTGGCATTATGTTGGCAAAAATTGGCATGCCGTCGCTTTTGACGAAAATCCGATTGAAATTCCCGTATTGTATTAGACCTCCGGAGAAAATCATTTGAGGGATGACAATTAATGGAATAAGCAGGTATACCGTAGATGAGTTCTTGAAGAATATTGAAACTATCATTGAAATTGTTGATCCGCAGAATGTCAGCAGCCATATCATAATTAGTAATTTCCCGGATAGAAAAATGTTCTCGGCAATAATTGTTGCGGGGAGTGTCAGCAGAAGCGATATTATGCATGACAGCATCATGTATTTGGTGATTTTAGCTAGGGCAAGAGAAGTCCTCTTGTCGCAAATGATATGTTCGTTTTGATGAAATTGTCGCAGGAAAATAAATTCGTGTCCGGAAATGACAAGCCCCAGAAAAAATCCTATAATAAGTAGCATCATCAGCCATGCGGGAATGTTTGGGTTTGAGAAATACGAATATTCGGTGCCAGGTGAGAATCTTGTCAACATCGACATCAGGATGGACATGAGAGGAGCGATTGCAATTATCAGGGCAACACGTATTTTGTTGCGAAAGTCGCAGCGGAAAGAGAATCTTAATTGCTTGCAGAATGACTTAAAGTTGTTTTGTGGCTTGACGTTTGCGTTGACTTTAATCGCTTGGCTTTGTTCGCAGTGTTTAGCCTCGTTGCTTTCACTCCACATTTGACTCCATTTTTCCGGACTTATGTTTCTGTTGCCGGTTGTGTTGCCGTGTTCGTCGTGGGATTTTTCGTTTATTGTATTGAGGATAACAGCAGGGTTGCATCGTGTTTCTATTAGCGATTCCCTGTCGATTTTTCCTGCCTTTTGGTGGAAATAGTCGGCGGCGGCGGTCGGTTTTCCGTAAAAAATCGAATAACCTCCATCGTCGATTATTAGGATCTTGTCGAACATTATGAAAGTGTCGTAGTCGGGTTGGTGTATCGATGCGATAACAACTTTGTTTTCCTCGGCGATTGATTTGAGCAAACCAATAATCTTTTGAGAATCGGCAGATGACAGTCCGCTTGTGGGTTCGTCGAGGACGAAAACTTCCGGGTCTGTTGCCATTTCCATTGCAATGCCAAGACGTTTTTGCTGCCCTCCTGATATTTGCCATGGTGTGCCGTCGGCTTTGTCCGCTATGTTGTCGGCAAAGTCTGTAAGTTCAACTTTCGCAAGCAAATCGTTGACTTTTGTTGTATAGTCTTCTGCAAATTGAATGAAATCAAGACGTTGCTCAATGTGTTGCCTTACGCTGAATAGCGGAATCATGGAGTTTGCTTGTGGCAAATATGCTATGCTGTATGTCGAGTCCCCGTTTGCTGTGCGCTTGAATATTTCTCCCGAAGATTTTCCCATTCCGGCTATCGCCTTCAGCATGGTTGTTTTCCCAGAACCGCTTCGTCCCATAATTCCGATAAGTTCACCGCTATGCATTCTGCAAGTTTGTGGATGCAGGAGCATTTTGCGCTTGCGTGTGACGCTAAGATTATTGATAATTAGGTCGAAAGAATCTTCGTTGGTGTCTTTCCCTGTGGGCGACCATAAATCCTTGGCATATATTTTCCTTTGGTTACAAACAGAAATTACTTTGTCTGGATTTGTTAGGCAAGGGGTTGTAATAGTTTGTCCATTTATCGATATTTTGTTGCTTAATGGCTTGATAACAAGAAGGTTTCTGGAAAGAATTGTGTATAGTCCCACTAATTTTCCATCGTTTGCTATCGTATGGCATTTAGTTGGTTGACAGGCGAAAATATCTCTGATTAGATTTAGCTTCTCAGCTCCGATTTCGTAGATTTCAGCAACAAGTTCAACAAAGTCGTCGGATTGTTCGTCGCTCGTTGCCGAAAGTAGTTCCATAAGATGGAAAAGAACTGTAATTCGATTGTCTGCCGACAAGGCGGCACATGTTTCCGAACAAATGTGGATGAGCCGCACCGAGTTGAGTGATAGCCTTTTGCTGGAAAATGATGCATATTCTTCCAAGTCTTTTTCGAAAACAGACATATATATGTCAATGTATTGGCTTTCGATTGTTTCGGAAAGAAACATCTTGAATTTTTCGGAAATTTCGCCAATGTTTTTGTCTTCGCGTTTGTTGACGGCAATTGCAAAAAGTTTGATAATGGACGACAGGGTTTGTCTATTCATTGTCTAGCAGAGCTTTTTTATGTTTTGCTTTGTTCCTACAGCCCAAACGACATCATCGGTTTCAAAGATCAAAGAAGGGTCTGGATTCATAATGGATTCCATGCCTCTGTCGATGCCAACAATCATGCATCCAAGGTTGCGTGCTCCACACTCCTTAATGCTCTTGCCGTTTATCGGCGAGTTTACTTCAACGACAAACGATTCAAGTGTAATTTCCGCATTGTCATCGGCTGTGGTGATTTCGGAGGAGATATATTCCTGATGCTTCATGTATGCGCCGAATTCGTTTTGCTGCTTGTCGGTTCCAATGGTTAGGATTCTATCGCCCGGAAGTATTATCTCGTTGCCTGACGGCAGGTTAATGTTCCTTTGTCCGCGGGTAATCTTCACTATGTTTATTCCGTAGTCCTGGCGTAGCGTCAGATCCTTGATCCTTTTGCCGATAAGGTCGGATGTGATGGGGATGATGTATGGAGTGAGAACAATGTCGTGTTCCGAAAGGTTTTCGTTGAAACTTTTCCTGATTGGACGTTTGTTCGCTTCTTCGTTCTCTTTTGAGTTTAAGTTCGATATGAATGTTTCTTCGATTCGTGAGAACCTTTTAAGAGTGCCTCTTGACAGCAGAAGTATTACCACCAAGGCAATTGCAAGCAGAATCAAAACCCAGGCGTTCCATGTGAATGTCTTGAATAATGCAAACGTTATGAATGCGACAGCAATAAAGTACCTTAGCAATGTAAATGCGACAATTCCGCCTCTGTTGAAGCGGCTGTCGTTCCATAGTTTTGTCACTGTAGGCCTAATGCTTTTTTTCTGGACTATCAGGCCTCGTAAAAATGGAGCCATTATCATTGCTGTGATTGCAAAGTTGATAGTTCCGATAAGAATTGGGCTCATTCCTTCGAGTTGGCTGGTCATAAACGGGTACATCCATTTTACAGCCGCCAGCGAAATAGCAATTAGGATTATTCCGTATATTACAATGCGTTTGGTGTAATATTTTATGACCTTTTTCCAGTCGCTTTCAAGGTTGACGGAATTTTGCCGTTGTGAATATATTTCGTATCGTTTTTTCAGTGATTCCGGTAGCCGTTTGTCGATGGCATCGGCAATAGGCGCGGCAAGCCTAATTCCGTATGGAGTTGTGAATGTTGTAATTACGGAAACGGCAACGATAATCGGATATATTTCAGGTTTCATTACGCCTAATGAATTTCCAAGAGTGGCAATAATGAATGCAAATTCACCTACCTGAGCAAGACTGAATCCTGTTTGCATGGCAATCTTTAAACTTTTTCCGGCAATAATAACGCCGAAAGCGGAGACCAAAGTCTTGCCAAAAATTGTTATCAATGACAATATGAGTATAGGTAGCCAGTAGTCGGCAATTATCTGCGGGTTAACCATCATACCTACCGATACGAAGAAGATGGCGCCAAAAAGGTCTTTTACACTTTTAAGGTTGTGCTCAATATGTTCTCCTTCAATGGTTTCGCCGAGAATTGATCCCATGACGAAAGCTCCAAATGCTGACGAAAATCCTGTGTATGTTGCAAGAGCAACCATTCCGAAGCAAAGTCCTATAGAAAAGATAAGGAGCGTTTCGTCATTCATTAGTTTTTTCGAGCGCTTAAAGAATGTTGGGAAAACATATATTCCGATAAGGAACCAAAGTATCAGGAAGAAAGCCATCTTCAAAATGCTGAAAATCATGTCGCTGCCCGAAAAGTTCTTGCCCATTGCAATTGTCGGCAGCAGGACGAGCATAAGAATAGCAACAAGGTCTTGGATGATAAGTACGACAAGGGTAATGTCGGCAAATTTCTCATCCTTTAGCTTTAGGTCGTCGAAAGCTTTGATTACAATTGTCGTGGATGACATTGAAAGCATACCTCCTAAAAAGACGCATTCTATTATGCTCCAGTTCATTAGGTAACCCACAAGCATGCCGATAAAAAATGTCAGTATGATTTCGCATCCGGCCGTAATGAACGATGTGCTTCCTACGGTAAATAGTTTCTTGAAGCTGAATTCAAGTCCCAGGCCAAACAGGAGGAAGATAATACCGATTTCCGACCATTCGGAAATGGCAGCTTCCTCGATGACTGTTGGGAAGAAGTCGAAATGCGGACCTATTAGGAATCCGGCTACTATGTAGCCCAAGACAAGCGGCTGCTTTAATTTTTTAAATATTAAAGTCATTATGCCGGCTGAAATAAGTATCAGGGCAAGGTCGCTAACAAGATGGACACCTTCTTCCATTTTCGATTTGATATTATATGCGAATTGCGGAAAAAATCCGCAATTCAGTTTTACTTATAAGTTTTTTTCTGCTGCCTTAAGAGTGTTGAGCAGAAGCGACAATCGTGTCATAGGCCCTACGCCGCCAGGAACAGGGGTTATGAACGAGCATTTTTCTGCTACGTTCTTGTAGTCGACATCGCCGGTAAGCTTGAATCCGCTTTTTGTTTCGGTCGATGGCATTCTTGTTGTGCCTACGTCGATTACAACGGCACCTTCCTTAACCATGTCGGCGGTTACGAAGTTTGGTTTGCCCATTGCAGAGATTAGAATGTCGGCATTGGCACAAATTTCCTTCATGTTTTTAGTTCCGCTATGGCAAACTGTAACTGTGCAGTTCATTTCCTTCTGCGACATCAATATGCTCAATGGACGTCCTACGATGTTGCTACGGCCAATTACAACACAATTCTTGCCGCTGGTTTCGATGCCTGTGCGCTTAAGAAGTAGCGTGATTCCCATCGGTGTTGCAGAAACGTATGCAGGAAGTCCGATTGTCATTTTTCCTACGTTTACTGGATGAAATCCGTCAACATCCTTTTCTGGATTTATGGCTTCGATGACTTTCTGTTCGTCAATGTGCTTCGGCAATGGCAATTGCACTATGAAGCCGGTAACGCTATTGTCGTTGTTGAGCTTGTCGATAGTGTCGAGAAGCTCCTTTTCGGTAACGTCGTCTTCAAATCGAATTAGATCTGAAATGAACCCTACTTCCTGACAGTCCTTCATCTTGAAGTTAACGTATGATTCGCTGCCGCCGTCATGTCCAACAAGTATTGCTGTCAGTTTTGGCGTTTTGCCAGTCTTTTCAATAAGTTTTCGTGTGGATTCGGCTATTTCGGCCTTTATTTCCTTTGCAATTTTGTTTCCGTCAATGATTTGCATATCATAAATATTTTTTGGTATGCAAAGTTAATGTTTAATTGCTGGTTTAAACAATGAAGAAGGTTATTTTTTATAACATATTTGTTTTTTGTTTATCAACAAAACAAAAATTTCGTCAGACTTCCATTCGGCTCCGCTCAGGGTGCGAAAATCCTTAAAATTCCATCCAGCACACTTTCCCTGTTTTCTTCATCCAGTTCTTGTGCTCGTTGTATTCAGTTTCGCTTTGGCATATCCACAGCACTTTTGTCTTCAATGGGAACTTGATGATTGGGGCGGGAGCGTAGCCGTCGGTAAGGATTATTAGTCCGTCATATTTCTTGTGCTCGTGAATATAGTCGAAAATGGGTTGGAAGTTAGTTCCTCCGCGACCTGTAATTTTGATTTCCTTGCTGGCTTTCTTGAACGTTTCTACTTCGCTTAATTTGGTGTCGAATTGTATTGTGTCGATAGTCTCTATTCCGTATTTGAAGAAACGTGCAATAACAGAGTAGAAAGCGCAAAGCGTTTTACTTGAAATGGAGCCACTTACATCGACTGCAACAAGCAGGTTGGATGCTAGTTCGTAAATGCTTCCCATTTGGTCGAATCCGCTGCGGCGGTTAGGTCGCATTCGAGTAAGATGTCGGTGGCTCGAGAGTATGCTTGTGTGGAAACTCGACAGCACTTTGCGGTAGTCGAGCTTGACGATTAGTGTTGCTTTTATTGCCTCGACGATATTGCCGGGAAGTGTTCCCCAGTTGGTAGTGCTGTTTATTATCTCGTTGATTTCCTGTTGCTTCAGGTCGTCTTCTTCCCATAGGGCGGAATGGTCGCGAGCCGACAGCAGTTGGTCTTGCGTCAACCCTGGTTTATTTTGTTCGGCATCGCCAAGTCCGTTGCCAAAATCGCTTTCGTCGTTTTCGTCTGGACTGCCGGCTGTGTCGTTGTCATCGTTTTTGCCTTCGCCGTTGCTGTCGCCTTCGCCAGAAGTTTCATCGTCATCATCTTCGCTGTCGCCATTACCGTCGTTTCCTTCGTCGTCTTCGCCCGAATTTGAGTCGTTGCCGCTTGCGTCATCGTTCTGCGGTTCTTCGTCTTCGTGCTCTTCTTGTTGATTTTTTTCTTGTTCGTCTTCGCTTTTTTCGGGATTGCCCGACATTTGGCGCAGAATTTCATTCAGCTTGTCAACGTACCACTCAAAGCATTGCCCTACCGGCAGTTGAAAGTTGTCGGATGAAAGCAGATGCAGAGTTTTGAACTTGTAGTGCTGCTCCAAAACCATGTCGCTGCCGAACGAAAGAGCTTCTGGAAGCGAATTTTCGGGCTGTCGTTCGTACGGATGTTTCAGGAAAAGGCGAATCATTTCGCTTTTGAATGCCTCTTCGAGTTCAATGTCCGAAAAGTCGCGCATTCTGATGGGATTGTATTCAAGCATTCCCTGTCCACACCGTATTGGACAGTCGATCTGCGTGTTGGGCACCAACTGGTGTGTGCAGTATATCGAGAATAATGCCGGTTCTGTTAGAAACCACTTTTCGCTTATTTTCTGGATGCGTTCTTCCATCTGTTACAGATTCTTAATGAAACCTGTTATTTCGGTGAAAAGTTCTGGCGTTTCTGTCAGGATGAATACTATTGCCTGCTGGTAAATTCCCTTTTCGTAAATTGAAACGAAGTGCGCAAATTCTTCCTTTTTCTTGGGCGAAAGCAAGCCTTTTGCGTATGCAGAAAGATTTTTTGCTATTGTCGGTCTTTCTTCTTCGGTAAAGTCGCCAGTTTCGATGAATCGGAAAATTGATTCGTTGGCAACTGCAGTTTCGTGAAGTAGGTATTTTGCAATTTTTGCCTTGTGCTTGTCGTAGTTCAGCAGAATTTCCTTAGCGCTTAAAACTCGATTTTGCGATATTGATGAAATAAAAGCTTGGGCTGCCTGTGCCCCGACAATTCCCGAAATCATTTTCTTATGTATTGGCTTAATGTCTTCGCAGTTTTTTATGCAGTCGGAAACTTTTTTCCAAGCACGGCGGTCCGGACTTTTGTCTAGTCCGGTTTCATCGGTAGCTTTGTCGCAGGTGTCTAGGAGTCGCGGATTTTCCTGAATGAAGGCAATAACGCGCTCGTCAACTTTCTGATCTGCAGCCCACAATAGCCATTCGGAAACTGTCGGACGGAAAGTATATATGTTGAAACGCGATACCAATGCTGGGTCAAGGTCTGTAAGTTGATATTCCTCGCCGTCGTTTACAGCCGAAATTAGGCGACTGCCTTCCGGAAGACTTCTGCCGGCCAGTTTGCGGTTAAGTGCAAGGTCCATAATTGTCTGCAAAACTTCTGGACGGGCGCGGTTGAGTTCGTCAAGGAAGAGCACAATCGGCTTGCCGTCGGTAGGAAACCAGTATGGAGGCATAAACATTGTCTTGCCGGTTTTTTCGTCGAGGCGAGGAAGTCCGATAAGGTCGCCAGGATCGCTCATCTGTCCGAGGAAAAGCGCCGTAACTTTCATTCCTTTTTTCTCGAAAAAGTCGGTTAGGATTTCCGATTTGCCAATTCCGTGCTTGCCGACAAGCATTATGTTCTGTTGCGCAGGCATTGTTTCTAGTATTTCCTGCAATTCTGCTGTGTTGATGTTTGTTGCCATTACCTTTTTTTCAACGCTAAAAGGCTGACCGACATGCAATTGATAATTGCGCTTGTCTGTCAGTCCGTTAGTTCCTTTTCTTAAATTTTTTAATTCTTAATTTTTCCCTTCGCTTCAAAATTTCACTCTGCAAAGATATGTCTATTTAGGCGCTTTTATTACGCATGACTTAATTTTTTCTTTTTTCAAAAGCAAAGATAGGATATGGGTGTGAAAAAGTTGGGCATACGTTAGCGCAAATAGTAAAAAATGCAGAAAAATATTATTGATGTTGTACGAACAAAATACCACCGATTCTGTTTATGAGGCATAAACCAATTAATTTTTTGAAAAGATGGAAACAAAATTTTACGTCTGCAAGCATTGCGGAAATGTTATTGTAAGGCATGTCGATTCTGGGATGCCAGTATCTTGTTGTGGAGAAGAAATGTCGGAATTGGTTGCGAATACTTTTGAGGCGGCAACCGAAAAGCATCTGCCGGTGTTTACCAAATTAAGCAACTGCACTTATCAGATAAAGGTTGGAAGTGTCCGTCACCCGATGTTGCGCGAACATCACATATGTTTTATCTATGTGGAAATGGAGGATGGCGGAATGTGTTTCAATCTGGATGGAAAGAACGATCCGCAGGTGGAATTCTGTATCTACAAGGGCAAGCCGAAAGCTATATACGAGTATTGTAATCTGCATGGATTGTGGAAGACGACTGTTGAATAATCCTATATAGAGTCTGTGTTATTAATGGGGGCATCGCAAAGTCGATGCCTTTTTGCGTTTTATTTTCCGTCGAAAGTATTGTCTCGTTCCGCTGGAATACTGTCTTGCTTTTGAAAGTATTCGTATTCGCGCACAAGCCATTCTTCAAGCGTACCAACCGAATTGAAGCGTTTTCGGCTTGTCCAGTTGCCTTTGTCGTCGTAATCGTATACAAAATTTAATTCGTAGTTGTAATTTGGGTTGTACGATCTTTGTGGCTTGCTGGAAATAGTTTCGCCGTTGACTTCTATCTGGTCTATGTAGTTCGTGATGCGCACGATATTTCCATTTTTGTCGTACTTGAAGATGGCAATTTTGCCTTCCTGCCGCTTGCAGCCGCGACAAGGGAAGAATTTTGCCGAGGTTGGACGATAGATGCTTTCCTTGTAGGTGCACGCAAAGGTCGCGTCCGGGTGGTCAATTGTGAATTTGTGCCTTTTTTCGTCGACAGTCAGTTTGCTTGCAAGTTTACCAGTTTTGTCGTATGTCTTTTCTATGTAGCCGTGGTCGTAGATTATTTTCTTTATGATTGAGCTGTCGTCTTTGCAACTTGTTTCTGCGGAGAAATTCCCGTAGTTGTCAAATTTTATGACGCGTAATATGTTTTCATCATTGATTGTGTATTCTCCATTATTATAGGAATATGTTGTGCTTTTTTCCGTCATTGACGCAACATTCTCGCGGAGGTTCATGATTTTTGCATTTTGAGCAAGAAGGATGTCTGTTTTAAATAGTGTAATTGCCACTATGGTTGCAATAGGCAGAAAGCCAAAAGTATTAAGGGTGGCAAGTCTATTCATAATCTGTGTGTTATGCAGTTTCCCAGTCGTCACTGGAATCGTCGTTAACGCGGATTGGCTCAGGAATTTGCTCGAGGATGGCCGTGGTTCTTTTTATTATTTCCATCAATTTGGAAATAGTTTCTGCAATGCTGTCGTGTGGGATTGGAATGCGTATTTGTCTGCCGTTGGAAATTTTAACTGAGATGTGCGAAATTTTTGGGTCGTGGTCAATGTGATATTGCAATCCGCTTCCTTTTAGCTTGCTGCGAACTAAAGCGTTTATCGAAACGACGGCAATATCGATGTTTTTGGTCTGTTTTGAAATTTCTAAGAAAATGTCGTTCCATTCGTTTTCCCATTGCGGGTATAGTCGGTCGATTTCAAGGAATACCTGTGCAATTGCATTTTCTTCGTTTCGCGTGATGTCGAAAAGATTGTTGCCGACGAAAAATCCGATTCTTACGCCAAGTCTGTATGCCTCGGAATGAACCATCCTGAATGTTACATTTTTCAATTTGATGCGTATTTCGGTTTCGTCGTAGAATATGCAATCGCTTGAAATGCCAAGTTCCACAAGGTGCTCGATAATCTGCTCGGCACTGATGTCCTTGCGTTTCCAGATGGTGTGGTAAATCATCTCGCCGATTTTTTCCTTCACATAGTCGTCGAAACCATTGTCGAGCAGGGCAGAGTAGTCGGTGCCCTTCGAAATGCATTCGCCGATTCGCTCGGAAAGATGTGCTATGTACTCGCTGACCGTCATTGCCGTGCAGTATTATATAATTTTTGCATTCGGATAATTCGCCGCAAAGTTTTTTGCAGTTCGCACCATTTCGGGGATTTTTCCAATCTCGCTGATGAAATCGTTGTAACTTACAGAAATATGCAATTCACGTTCGCCTGGAAGCACAATTGAAACTTCGCTCTTATGTTCCTGATGTTCGATTTGATATTCGACGCCAAGTTTTCCGAGCAGTCCTTCGAGCATTGCCTTGGCCGAAATCTGGTTGATTTTCAACTGCTTGATTCGCTTTAATGCTTCGACCTTCATTTCGGCATAATCGTCGGCAATCCATTTGTCTATTTGCTTTGGTAGCAGCACGATTGTTTCGGCTAGTTCGGCTGGCGAAGCTGTGATTCTGTGTTCTATTGACTTTTCTCCGTTAATTTCAAAGCGCAAATAGCCGTTTCCGATATAGTCGTGGCGGTAAATTTCAAATTTTATTTCGGGAAAGACGATGCAGATTATGTTTGGATTTGTGCTGTTTTGCGGGATTTTAATGCCTCGATTGCCAATTTCAATCAAGAATTCCGCCATTGGAAAATATTCGTCATCGCAAAACAACGAACCGATAATTTCGGAAACTTTATGCTGTATGAAATGAGTTTTTGCCTGCTTTTCATCTTTTTCGCCACAAAGTCTTGCGATTTCAAGGTCTTCGGCCAACAGTGTAATTATGTCGTTGCTTGTGGTCATTACGATATCATCCATTTTGTTTTTTTGTCAACGGCATTAATCTCCACGCCATCAGGAATTTGCTTCAAATGCTCCAATGTGCTTTGGATTGTCGGAACAAGATCGCGGCATGTCTCCACAAATCGCCTGTGGCTGATTTCAATGCTTATCTGTCGATTGTCGGCTTTTACTATAAGTGTAGACTTTTGTTTCCCGTGTTCCAACGCATATTCAACACCGAGACCCTTTAATTTGGTGTGTACCAATGTTTCAACCGACATTTTTTCAATGTCTTGGCGTTTCGACAACAAACTTGCCTCATGAGCAATTGCTTCCCATTCTTTGCACCATTTTCCAAACTGTTCGTCTATCCGAGCCATAATTCCGGCAATATCTTCGGGTTGCTTGTCGGTGATGTCGTATTCTTCGGGCTCGCCTTGTATTATCAGTTTTGTGTGTTGCCCGTAGCGACTGTCGAATCGCATCTTTATTATGAAAACCTGCTTTTCAAGATGAATTTCGTATTCGCGGCGCGGTTTGCAAATGATGTCCTCGTCGGCTATGCCAAGATTCTTTAAGCTTTCGGCAAATGGTTCGTACGAAAATCCTTCGCAAAGATACGGAATGTCGAACAGCAACTGGTTTACGTTATTGCACAGGTACTTATGCCGTCCTATACGGATTTCGTCGGATGTGTCGCGTCCGTTTTGCTGGCTTTGTCGCAAGTCGTCGGCAAGGCGATTTATATAGTATTGGCGGGTAAGCATGATTCTGCAAAATTATTGATTTCTACAATCACTCTCGCCTGATTTTTGAAAAAATCGTTGTGCGAAATGTGTAATACTTGCTTTCCAAGCATTATTTCGCTTTCGCCCATATGATGTTCAATGGAAAATTCTCCGTTCTTTTTGTGTGTTGCCGACCTGACAATAGCATCAATCGACTTTGTCGCTACATTAAACTCCTTTGCTCTTTTTGATGCCTGCATGTATATCTCGGGCCATTGCTTTTCCCATTGTGGAAATAGATTGTCGGCTTTGTTCAACGCATTCAGTACGGCATTGGCTGGACAGCTTGTTATGTTGGTATTTTCGTCTTTGTTGCTGTCGACCGAAATGTGATATGCATTTTGGTGAAAGAAGGTAATGAATTCGGTGCAGAATAGGCGAAAGGTGTGATTTGGCATTTTTATTTCGTAGCTGCAGGTATTTTCGTCGTACGGAAAATCATCGGGACTTAGTCCGCATTTGCGTAGCCCGGTGAGAAAATCATCTTCCGAAAAATTTTCAATTCCACGCGAAATGGAACAGAATAGGTCCGACAATTTTTCTTGAAGGAAAATATGTCGCAATTTTTCTTCCTGCAACTGAAATTTGGCTATTTGCTCAGCCAAATTGTTAATGCATAAATCGTTGGTTTGAAATTCCATTTGCCACTAACAAAAAATAACCTCTGCTGTTTGTGATTGCAAAGGTATTCAATTTTGTAATGAAATAGGCGTATTCAATTTTATATGTAGCGGTTTTATGCGATACTTTATTTGATTGCGAATTATGAGTCAACGGTTTCGAAGCCAATATCTTTAAAAACTTCCAGATTGTCCTTTAGTCTGTTTAATGATTCTTCGGACCTGATTTCGCTTATTTCGTAATCATTGACCAATGCTATTTCAGACTTTAGGTCTTCGATAACATTTTTTGTCTTGGCATCGTCGTTTAAGTATTGAAATCCGTCTTGGTAAATCTGTTCTTTCACAGACAAAGCTATCTTTCGGCCACCTCCGGTAGATAATAGCTGTTTAGTGCGTTCGTTTTCAATATAAAAGCGCATAATTAAATCATCGAAGCCAAGTCGCCCCAAATCTTTAATGATGCCACCGACATATTTGATGTCGTACAATGAACTTTTTCCGGAGAAGTAGGGTTGTGTGGATAGTTGTTTGTGCAAAGTGTTCGACAATATGGAAAAAGCTTCTTCTTCTGTAATTTGCAGGTGCAGATGTGCACAAAGATGTAGGAATTCGTTATCCTCAAGCCTAGTGCGGTCTATAGGGTAGTCGACCGGCATACGCATGCGCACAAAAAGGTAGCGGTAATCTTTTGCCAGCTGCTCGAAATTTTCGGCAATAAACATGTCTGGGGCGTAATGCGTGAGCACTTTTGCAACATCGTAGAAATGGCGCGATTTCCATGTGTTTACAAGTGCTTCCAAATATTTTGGCTCGTAGTGAATATACAGATATTTGCTGGCAAAAGTGTAGTCGACTTTGGCTTCCGAATTGAGAAATGCAATTAGCGTCTTTTTCTGCTCGTTTGCGGTAAGATATGGCAACCGGATTTGTAATTCCTTGCGCGCAGCCTGACGTTTGCCTTTGCTGTTGAAGTCCTTGAGTACGGTATTGATGGCTCTATATTTGGGCTGATTTTTTATTTTGTGGGGAAAACTGATATTTTCTTCCTCCCATTTCAACTCATAAATTGCATTGTAGATAACGCTATCATATAATTCATAAAGCAGACTCCATTCCGATTCTGGCTTTGTACGGATAAGAGCTTTAATTATATGTGTATCTGCTTTGTTATTGGAAAGATATAATACTTTGTCTATCCACTTTAAATCCGTAAGACATAAGTCTTTGCTTGATGTTTTTTCCATAGTTGGCATTCATTTTTTCACTTAGCAAAGTTACGAAAGAAATACAACTTTTTTTGGAAAAAAGGGAAATCCCCTTGCTTTATTTTTTCCACTCGTTATACGGATGTTTGCACAGTTGAGAATTGTTGTACTTCTTGTCTCCTGTAACTTCTGTGCCAACCCATTCGGGAATAGAGAAAATGGTATCTTCCGCAGGAACTTCTATTTCGGCAACGACAAGGCCTTCGTTTTCGCCAAGAAATTCATCAACTTCCCATTTTAGTTTTGGTTCTGCGGCGGGAATAATATAGCGGAATTTTTCTATTTGTGGCTTTTCGCACATTGTATCAAGCATTTGCTTGGCTTCGCTAAGTGGGATCTCGTATTCAAATTCATTACGACTAAAACCAACCGACTTGTCTTTTAGTGTGATGAATCCTTTTTCGCCAGCAATGCGAATTCGCACTGTCATTCCGTTGGATGTCGGGATGTAGCCCTGTCGGTAATGAGTGGGAGAGGCAAGCTTTTTGAAGCAGTGGTCGTTTACCAAGAATTTTCGTTCGATTTCCTTTGCCATATTATAAAAATCCCCGCCATTTTGACGGGTATAAAAGTGAGTTTTAAAATGTTATCTTCTTCCGAAACGTTTTCCTTTGTTGGTGTACATTGCGTGCATAACCTTTTTGGTTTCTTCAAACTGTTTCAAAATTCTGTTGACGTCAGAAACTGTAGTGCCACTACCGTCGGCAATACGTTTGCGGCGACTTCCGTTTATTATTTCCGGATTTTCGCGTTCTGCAGGTGTCATAGAATGAATTATTGCCTCGATGCTCTTGAAGGCGTTTTCGTCGATGTCGATATCTTTTATTGCCTTGCCAAGGCCAGGAATCATGCTTGCCAGATCCTTGATGTTACCCATCTTCTTGATTTGCTGAATTTGTGCAAGAAAATCGTTGAAGTTGAAAGTGTTCTTGGCAATTTTCTTCTGCAGTTTGCGCGATTCCTCTTCATCGAACTGTTCCTGAGCTTTTTCAACGAGAGAGCGGATATCACCCATGCCCAAGATTCTGTCGGCCATACGTTGTGGGTGGAAAACATCGATAGCGTCCATCTTTTCGCCTGTACCAACGAACTTGATTGGCTTGTTGACTACGCTACGGATAGAAATTGCAGCACCACCGCGGGTATCGCCGTCAAGTTTTGTTAGGATAACGCCGTCAAAATCAAGACGATCATTGAATTCCTTGGCAGTATTAACAGCATCCTGACCGGTCATGGAGTCAACTACGAAAAGAATTTCCTGTGGGTTGATGGCTTTCTTGATGTTTTCTATTTCGTTCATCATTTCCTCGTCAACAGCCAGACGACCGGCGGTATCGACGATTACGATGTCGTAGCCGTATGTCTTCGCATGCTTGATACCATTTTGTGCAATTTGCACCGGATTTTTGTTGCCGTCTTCGCTGTATACGGGAACGTCGATTTGTTCGCCCAAAACCTTTATCTGCTCGATAGCAGCAGGACGGTAAACGTCGCAGGCAACAAGCAACGGCTTTTTGTTCTTTTTGGTTTTCAACATGTTGGCTAGCTTTCCGCTGAATGTTGTTTTACCAGAGCCCTGTAGACCCGACATAAGAATAATAGCAGGATTACCCTTTGTGTTGATGTCGACGGCTGTTTCTCCCATAAGTTTTGCCAACTCGTCGTGGGCAATCTTTACCATCAGCTGGCTTGGCTTTATGGACTTGATAACATTTTGTCCCATGGCCACTTCCTTTACTGTCTCGGTAAACTGCTTTGCTGTCTTGTAATTGACATCGGCGTCAAGCAAAGCCTTGCGGACGTCTTTCAGTGTTTCGGCAACGTTTATTTCGGTAATTTTACCTTCGCCCTTAAGTATCTTGAACGATCTCTCTAATCTTTCCGATAAACTCTCAAACATATTCTATTTCGTTAGTCTTGACTAAAAAAAAAGAGCCACTTGTGAGACTTGAACTCGCGACCTACGCATTACGAATGCGTCGCTCTACCAGCTGAGCTAAAGTGGCACTTAATAAATAAGTGGTGCAAAAGTATATCTTTTTTTTTCACCTGCCAATTTTTTTTCAAAATAATACTTGATTTATTTATAAGTGTGGCAACCTAATTTTTATTATTTTCGCGATTTAATTTATGAATAAACTTAAATGGATATTGTTCTTATAGGATACGGAAAGATGGGAAAGGAGATTGAACGTGTTGCGCTTGACCGCGGGCATCGTATCTCCGAAATATTTGACATCGACCGCGATATTCGTTCTTGCGGTGATATTGCTTCACTCGGCGATGTGGCTGTCGAATTTTCAACACCAAGGACTGCCGAACAGAATGTACGCACATGCTTGAACGGCGGTTTGAGAATAGTTTCCGGTACTACCGGCTGGACTTTTGATGCTGACGAGATGGAAAAATTGTGCAAATTGAACAATTCGGCCTTCTTCTATTCGTCAAACTATAGCATTGGAATGAACATTTTTATGGCCGTCAATAAGATGCTTGCCAATAAGCTGGCTGCTTATCCCCAGTATTCTGCTCACATCGAGGAAACTCACCATATCCACAAGTTGGACAAACCAAGTGGAACTGCCATTACGCTCGCAAAAGGCATTATGGAGAACAATGGCAAATACTCGGACTGGAAACTTGATGAAGGCGGAAACAATATATTGGAAATTGATTCGTTTAGGGAAGGTGAGGTCTTCGGTGATCATAGCGTCCTATGGTCTAGCGATTTCGACGACATTACAATTACTCATTCGGCAAAGAGCCGTCGCGGATTGGCTAATGGCGCTGTTATGGCGGCCGAGTTCCTTGCTGGAAAATGTGGCTTGTTTTCAATGAATAACTTACTTGGATTATAACTGATGATTTTCGGAAAGAAAAAAGAAGAAAAGGCTGTACAGAAAAAAAGTGCAGAGGCGGAAGAAAGAAAACTATTGTTTAAGGTTGGCAAGCACGATGTTTATATGCCGACGCTCCGCAGTTGGATTTGGTTCGCAATCTGGTCTGTTTGTTATATTGCATGGGTGATATGGCTCTCAAACTACTGGTTCCTTATCGGTGAATTGCTGATTGTCGACATTTACATTACTAAGTTCGTTCGCTGGGCGTTCTGGAAACCGCGTCATCCTGAACAGTACAACAAGGTGAAGTTGAAGACTTTGGAATGGGTTGATGCTCTAATTTTTGCCGTTATTGCTGCTTCGTTCATCAGGATTTTCCTCTTCGAGGCATTTACAATTCCAACATCCTCGATGGAAAAGACATTGCAGGTTGGCGATTATCTTTTCGTAAGCAAGACAGCTTACGGACCTCGCGTGCCGATGACTCCGATCTCGTTCCCGTTTGTTCATCATACGTTGCCGTTGACAGAATCAACACCGTCGTATCTTACTTGGATTCAGAATGAATACCGCCGTATGACCGGCTGGGGCGATTTGAAGCGCGATGACATGGTCGTGTTCAATTATCCAACTGGCGATACTGTTGTCTTGCAAATACCTGCACAGGACTATTATGATATAATTCGTATTGTGGAGTTCAGGATGGCCGATTTCGATGTGCAGTATTCTACAATGAAAAACAGAAAGATTGTTGTCGGAAATGTTGCGTCTAAGACAAATGATTATTACATGAATTTGGCTTATTCTCTTTTCAATCCAGCAGCAAATGTTGCTCATACAAATAAGTTTATCAACAAGGCGGCAACATGCCTGAAGGAAAACGAAAAGGAACTTGCCAATGAGAAGGGGTCGTTGACCGAAAAGCAGATGTATCATCGTCTTGCAAGAAAAATCGTCCGCGATATGTATGACCTTACCGTTCGTCCAATTGATAAGCGCGAAAATTATATTAAGCGCTGCGTCGCTGTTGCTGGCGATACTCTGGAGGTTCGCGACGGCGAAGTTTTTGTAAACGGCATGCCTCAGAAGAATATTCCTTCAAAGCAATTCTGCTATCGTGTTTCAATCAATACGGCAAATATCCCGGAAAAAGTACTTCGCGATAATAAAATCAACAAGTCTGATGTGTATGATATGATGTGCGATTCGGCAACTATCAAGCTGGTTCCGTTGACTGCTGAAAATTACGAGAAATTCAAGAAGATGTCATTCGTACAGTCTATAGAAAAAAATACTATGGAAAAGGGCGATACAAGCGATGACAGCTTTAGAATCTTCCCGCATAACGAGAAATTCCCGTGGAATGTCGATTGGTTCGGTCCTTTGTATATTCCGAGGGCTGGGGACAAGATTGCACTCACAGAGGAGAATTTGATCCTTTACGAGCGCGTAATTGGCTACTACGAGGGCAACGACTTGAAAATTAAGGATGGCAAGGCATATATCAACGGTGAACTTGCAACAGAATACACGTTCAAGATGAATTACTACTGGATGATGGGTGATAACCGTCACAATTCTGCCGACTCGCGCTATTGGGGTTTTGTGCCCGAGGATCATATAGTCGGCAAGGCTTGGTTTATTTGGTTGTCTGTTGATAAGGAGTATGGTGGAATTCGTTGGAATCGTATAGGAAAGATTGTTCATAATGAAGACTAAAAGGATTTTATTTCTTGTTGTATTGCTGGCCATTGCCGCCGGCATGCTGTTGTTTTTCTATATGTTTGGCTTTTATACAGCCAAGATGCCTGATGGCGAAAAGAATTTTGTGTTCGTGAGCAAAATAGCCAACGTGGAGGCAGGAGACATTGTGGCTTACCGTTATCCTCTGGAATTTGACACCAAGCTGTCGTCGCGTGATGTATATCTTTCGCGTGTGGTGGCTGTCCCGGGCGATATTGTGCTGATTGACGATGGAAAACTTTATCTGAACAACGAGGAAGTTGTTGAAGACTATCCTGTATATGTGAAGTGCCGTGTGTCTGTAGATTCGGCAGAGAATGTAGATTTCAAGGATGTGCTGTCGAAATATGATGCAAGAATACTAGGTGTTATTAACGACGGAAAAGCATGTGATTTCGTGTGCTCAAGAGATGAATTTGAAAAAATAGAAAGTCAGGAAAAAAAGACCTTTTCGGCATGCCGTGTCATTTTTGACAGGGACGACTGGAAGGATGCCGATGTTTTCCCGTCAAGTGCATTCATAGCATGGAACAAAGATAACTTTGGCCCAATGTATATGCCTGAGGCTGGTGACACTATGAACTTGCATCCGCGTATAGCCCCGATATACAAGAACATAATAACGCTCTTCGAAGGCAATGATTTTCAGTCGGATACATACCATGTGCGGATAAATCAGCAGGAAGTGAGCGAGTTTGTGGCAACCAAGAATTATTATTTCATTCTTAACGATGACCGTACCCAGATTCGTGATTCACGAATGTACGGTCCAATTGCAGAGGAATACATTATTGGCAAGGTCATCTTCTAACAAGTTTTGTCGCAGTTATGTCTAGTTTGTTGTCGACGGCATATTTCCCTAACGTGCAGTATATTAGCAAGTTTATTGCAGGTGAGCCTGTAATTATTGAACGTTTCGAGACTTATCCAAAACAAACATATAGAAACCGTTGCAACATATTGAGTGCCAATGGTGTATTGCCGCTTTCCGTTCCGGTTCAGAAGAACTTTCACACCCTTTCAAAAGATATTAAGGTTGACTATACGGAAATGTGGCAGCGAAATCATACGACGGCAATAATGTCGGCCTATAAGAATTCTCCTTTTTACGATTACTATTTTTACAAATTCAACAAGTTCTTTACAACAAAAGAGACTTTTTTGGTTGATTTGAATGATAAAATATTGCGTACTGTGCTGTCGATTCTGAAGATAGAAGCAAATTACACATACACGGAAGATTATATCTCTGATGCGTCTGCATACGATGATTTTCGTGACAGCATAAGTCCCAAGCAATCGAAAAATAAGCATGATGAAACATTTTCACCAAGCTCATATATTCAAGTTTTTGCAGATAGGTTCGATTTTGTTCCTAACTTAAGTGTCCTTGACCTAATATTTAATTTAGGTCCAGATAGCTATCGGTACATCGATAGCTGTGTGCGCAAGGGCAGCGAACTTTAAACCCTTGCGCTCAGCTATAGTTAGGTCCCTCTTATTCGTATAGGTATCTCTTGATGCTTTTCTTTGGAGTCTTTTCAAATTCCTGATCACGCACCTGAATTTTGTTAATGTGCATGTATGCTGGCATCTCTGAGTTTATCTTGTTCTGATATTCAGTAAGTTTTCTTTCGATTTGTTCCGACGACATCTCCTTGGTCATTTCGGGGTTAGGGTATATCAGCGATATGATTTTTGCAGAGCGGCTAATGACCACGCATTCGGAAACTAGTGGGAAACTGCAGAAGCGAGATTCGATTTCTTCTGGATATACATTCTGTCCTGAACTCGTAAGAATCATTGTTTTGCTTCTGCCTTTCAACGAAATGTATCCTTCGCTGTCGATGATTCCAAGGTCGCCTGTGTGTAGCCAGCCGTTTTCGTCAATGGCCTTTTTGGTTTCTTCTGGATTTTTGTAGTATCCGATCATGATGTTTTCGCCGCGTAGTAGGATTTCTCCTATTTTACCGTTTCCTGTCGAGTCAACGCGTGCTTCAAGGCAGTCGACAATTTTACCTGCAGAAAAAGGTTTGGCTGTCTTCCAGTCGCAATATGCAACCAGAGGGCCGCATTCGGTCATGCCGTAGCCGACTGTGTAGGGGAAATGAATTTTGTGTAGGAATTCCTCAACTTCCCTGTTGATTTTTGCACCGCCGAGGACAAGTTCTATAAAATTACCACCGAAGGCCCCGTAAAGGGTGTCGTGAAATTTCTTGTAAATGATATTCCTGATTCCCGGAACTTTTGATAAGAATTTCACAGCAGGTTTTTCGAGCATTGGCTTTATTTTGCCCTTGTAAATTTTTTCTAGTACAAGAGGTACGGACAAGATAAGTCTTGGCTTGTATTCGCCAAAGGCCTTTAATATTATTTGTGGCGATGGCAATTTTCCGAGAAATATGGTTTGGCAGCCTTCTGTCATAGGGTATAGGAAGTCAAACGCACTGCCGTAGCAGTGAGCCAGCGGCAAGAATGATACAATCTTGTCTCCAGGACATAAGTGCATGTTTTCTCTTGCAAATTTTATGTTGGCGGCAAGTGTGTTTAATGTTAGCATGACACCTTTGGGTACACCTGAAGTTCCTGATGTATAAAGAATTACGCCGAGTTTGTCGTTTGGCAGTTGCGGAAGTGTGAATTCTTCGGCTGAAACATCCTTTATATTATTATTAAAGGTATATGCGACATCTGAGTTAGAATGGTAGAGGCTGAAATCGTCGAGCTTGTAGATTTCCTCTACGATGGTAAAGTTGGAGGTGTCCATCTTCTTTAGGATGTAGTCGGAGACAAATGCTATGCGAGCGTCGGAATGGTTTGTGAGTGCATATATATCTTTAGGCGTGAAATCCTGTAGCAGAGGCACAATAACAGCACCGTAGGTTGTTGCGGCCAGGTATACGCAAGCCCAGTTGACGGAATTCTTTCCCACAACAACGATTTTGTCTCCTTCTTTTATGCCGCATTCATTGAAAAGCTTGTGTAATTTTAATATGGTATTGCCCATCTGCCCGTATGTAATCACCGACTCCTTGTTGTCGTAGTCTTGTATTGCAGGGCAATTCCAATTAGTCTTAATTGAGTTTTTAAAATAGTCAACAAATAATTCCTTAATCATTTTCTTCGTTTTTAAGTTTTGCGATGCAAAGAAATATAGTTCCGCAGAGCCGCTAAAATTTTTGTGGCATTACATTGCTGTACAAGGGTTAAAGCTTGTTTTGAGGGGCGAAATTTTAATATGCGGGGCGAAACCGCGACCGAGCGTCTTGTTCGAGTGGCGAAATTTTTAATAGGATTGTGGAAGAGCAGTCGCATTGTTTTGTCTGGCTGTCGTCAGGCATGTACCTGCAGGTGTTTTTGTTTTAATCCTGTTTGCTTGGCGATTTTTGACATTGGCTTTTGTCCTGCAAAATTAGTCTGTCTCTGCTTTGTGATTGGGGCTTTGGAGCCGATTGAAATTTGAAGTTTTGTACTTTTTGCAGTGTTGGTGAGAAATAATTTGATGAAAAATGAAAGTTTTGCAATTGCTTTTAGTTTGTTAATTCCATAAAAGTCTATACTTTTGCATGATGTATTATAAATGAGGTCTAAGTTTGAAATTTTAAATAAGACTTTATGAATAAGTTCAGAAAGTATTGCGTTATGCTACTGATAGTGAGCATTTTTTCACTAGTTTGTGGCATTTCGGTCAAAGCACAGAATGGTGCAAATTATGAGGGGACGGGAACAAAAAACCTTTCTAACGCGGTAGTTCTTTCTTCCGGATTTGAGGATGAAGATGATAACTCACTGTGGGTTCTGGAAAATGGTTCTCAGGAAAACAAATGGTATATCGGGTCGGCAGCTAGTTATAGCGGGTCGAAAAGCTTGTATATATCTAATGATGGTGGCGTATCGAATGAGTATTCTACATCATCAACTTCGTATGTATATGCATATCGCACTTTGTCGATACCTGCTGGAGAGTGCGTGGTTAGTTTCGACTGGAAGTCGAATGGTGAAAGTTCGTGGGATGTGATGCATGCATTTCTGGTTCCTTCATCAGTTACGTTAACTGCTGGAGACGCCAATGGACAAATGAATTCAACAAATGTTACGCCCGCGGGATGGTATGATGTTTCGAGTGGCATTAAATATGGACAGACGCAATGGCAACACAATGTTACGACCGTAACTGTTGATGCCGGAACATATAATCTTGTATTTTTCTGGAAGAATGATAACAATATGGGAGGGCAACCGCCTGCAGCGATAGATAATGTGCGTGTCGTGCTTACTGATTGTCAGATGATTTCATCTTTGTCTGTCGACGAAATCGGTTCTGATTATGCTTCTGTTTCGTGGTCGGAATCGGGTTCCGCCAGCCAGTGGCAGTATTTCCTTTCTAATGTTTCTTATGATGAGAACGAACTCGATACTGTCCCTGTAACTCTTGTGTCGTCAAATATCCTAAACTTACAAAATCTTGAGGCGGGAAGAACGTATTATTTGTATGTCCGTTCCTATTGTAGTGTTACATCTCAAAGTGTATGGACATCTGTTGTTATTAATACAAGTTGTGGTGTTGCGCAAATTCCTATTGTTGAAAGTTTTGAGAGCGTAGGACCTCCTGCAACATGTTGGAAACTGATATATGGGAATAATAGTCCATCGGTTAATCCAATGATACATGATTTAGAAGAATCGTCGGTTGGAAGTCGTAGCTTCCGTTTTAGTTCTTTTTCTTATTATAGTTCTGGTAATTATAATCAATATCTAGTTTCGCCGAATATCAGTGCAGGACATCATTTGATTTTGGATTTTGATTATAAAAATAAGGAAGTAGACGATACTTTGTATGTTGGATATTCGACAACAGGAGATACTCCGGAATGCTTTAACTGGACAAAACTATCACCATCGACATTTGATTTTACATCATATACATATATATTGCCAGGTGAAGCAACGTATTTTGCATTCCGCTATAACGCAAATTGTCGATATTACGCATGGGTTGATAATGTTAACATGCATGAAATCGAGTGTGATGTAGAGGGCTTGTCGGTAACAAATGTTTCAAGTTTTAGTGCAAGTTTTTCATGGAATGAAGGTTCTGTAAGTCAATGGGGCATCGTTGTTTCGGAATCGGAAATGACAGCTGCGCAGCTTGAAAATGCCGCACCTGTCCTTGTTGATGAAAATTATTATACAGCTACAGGCTTGCAGGAAGAAACAGAGTATCATGTTTATGTTCGTCCATACTTGATGGGTAGTTCGTCATGTGATTGGCAATCAATTACATTTACAACAGAAACGTTTGTCTGCAGTGCTGTGGAAAATCTTCGTATTGCGGATGCCGGTAATGGTGTTCCTGTTGTGGCGTGGGACGCAGTTGATAGCAGTGACGAATGGGCAGTCGTTGTATCGGCAACCCCATTAAGCAATTTTTCTTCTGTTGTGCCGGATATCGTGGAAACAGCATCATATACTGTATCGTCGTTGGAAGCAATAAATGGAAGTTGCTACATATATGTTCGTCCAACCTGCAATATGTCGGATGCTTCGCTGTGGAGGTCGGTAAGGTACTCGCATAATGTTGACGAAATATACGAGTGCGATTTTGAGGATAATTCCGAAATTACGCATTGGGAGATAGTTAATGGAGATTGTGAAAACCAATGGTATATTGGCGACGTAGCAAACAATGGAGGACAAAATGGTTTGTATATTTCCAATGATGGCGGTGTAACGAATCAATATTCAATAACTGGGACTTCGCAAGTGTATGCATATCGTCAGGTAAATTTGCCGGCGGACGACATTTTAGTAAAGTTTGATTGGAAAGCTTACGGAGAGACGGGCTATGACTATTTATCTGTATATCTGGTTCGTGCAATAGGTGACTTTAGCGCAAGCAACATCACTTCCTCCGCTATAATCATCAGCTCGGCTTTGAATGCTAAAAGTTCATGGAGCACAGAATCAAATGCGGTTCACGTAGATGAGGCCGGCGCTTATTATCTCGTATTCAAATGGACCAACGATTATTCGGCGGGCTATCAGACACCAGCTGCCGTTGATAATATCAGCATAGTAAAGCCGTACTGTATGGCAAGTTTTGATGTGGATGTTGATTCGAACGTGCTGTCAATGAATTTGACTTGGAGGAACGTAAATGCTTCTGATTTTAATTATCAGGTTTTTGCGTCAACGACAAGTGATGCTGATTATCAGACTGTTGTCCCCGAAAATATATCATCGCCATATTATTCGATATCTAATTTGCAGCCAGGTACTCATTATTATATATTCTATAGAAAAGTTTGTGGAGAAGGCGAATACAGCGAATGGAAAACGGTTTCCGGCTGGACGGAGTCATGTTATTCTCCTGATTATGTTGACGTTGAAGACGTAACAGTTTCTACTGCAAGATGCTCTTGGTACGCGTCTGAATATATTTCGAGGTGGGAAGTTCTCGTTAGTACGTCAAGCAGTGCATATGACGCAACAGAATCTCCGATATTGGTTGAAAATTCGGAGTTCAATGTGACCGGATTGCTTCCAGAAACAGATTATTATGTATATGTTCGTTCTTATTGCAGTGAAGAATATCAGGGCTATTGGGTATCATCGCAATTTACAACTTTGCCTACGTGTATGCCAGTTTCAGGTGTTGAATTTTCCAACATTACTAGGACATCGGTTGACTTGACGTGGTCGGCAGGTGGAGACGAAACACAATGGCAGGTTATTGTTACAGAATCGGGGAGTCCGGACAGCGAGTTAGAACATGCTATCATTGTGACAGGTAGACCAGAAACTGCGGTTTCAGGACTAACGTCAAACACTCGTTATAATGCATATGTGAGGGCGTATTGCGATGCTGATGACCAAAGCAGTTGGGTGAACACGACTTTAAAAACACAATGTGATCTTGTTGAGTTACCAATATACGAATCCTTTGAATCCCCAGCTCCACCTGCAGACTGCTGGTCAATCGTGTATGCAAGTGGAAATTCCCAGATTAATCAGATGATTCATGATAGCTATAACTCATCCGAAGGTAGTCAAAGTTTCAGGTTTTCTTCATTTATTTCTGTGTCTGATTATACGCAGTACTTGATATCGCCAGAGTTTTCCATTACGCAGCAGACAGTGCTGTCGTTTGATTATTACACCTATGGAAGTGGTGATCATTTGTGGTATGGTTATTCTAGCACAAATGATAACGTAGATTCGTTTGTTTGGACAGAATTGCCGTTTAATTATGGATTTGAGAACTTTAGGCTTCTTCTTCCTCTGTCTGCGAAATATATTGGCTTCAAGTATTATGGAGATTGTGCATATTTTGCATATGTGGATAATGTGAAAATTGAGAATGTTAGCTGTGCCCCGGTAGCCAATGCGAATGTGGACAATGTGGAAGCATACCAGGCAACAGTTCGTTGGACAGATTTGGTAACCAGTGAATATCATGAGGTTTTGGTGTCTGAGACGAATGATCCGGAATTGGCAACAGAACAACCTTATGTGGTGATCGGTGATTCGGTAAATGTAACAGGCTTACTTCCTGAAACTGAATATTATGCTTTTGTTCGTACATATTGCGGTCCAGATGATCGGTCGTCGTGGATAAATGCGGGAAATTTTGTTACACCACCATCGTGTTTGCCTGTAAGTGGCCTTATGATAGGAGAGGTGGCTAATACATGGGTAGAAGTGTCGTGGACAAGCACTGGTGTTGCAACGCAGTGGCAAGTGCTAGCTACTGTGTCTGATAATGTTGAAGACGCAACAGAAGATATGATTATTGTCTCATCGACTAATGTAGTCGTCAGCGGACTTATGCCAGATACATTCTATTATATATTTGTAAGGGCATATTGTAGTGATGACGACCAGAGCTCATGGATATACGGTGGTGCATACACGGAGCCTGCATGTATGTATACGGACAACTTGCGAGTAGTTGAATGTGAACCAGATAATGCAGTTGTTGGTTGGGAACAACGATATGGTCCTACGCAGTGGCAGGTGGTCGTACTGAATGGTGATACAGACATTAATTCGGTTGATGAAAACGATATGATTCTGGTTTCGACAAATTCGTATACGATGTCAAACTTGACCATAGGAGAAGAATATTACATATATGTTCGTGCATATTGCAGTGAAACAGAAAAAAGTGATTGGAGGGTGGTGTCGTTTACTACTCCGCAATATCCTTCAATGCAGATGGAAAATTATACGCAGGACTTTGAGTCTGGCTCGGCGGAAAATTGGTCGGTTAATGCCGAAGGTGTAAATCACTGGCACATTGGAACAGCTACTAATAATGGCGGTCGGTATGGCATGTATATTACTAGTTATATTGATGGTTCGACACATGAATATGATCTGCATGAGGATTCTTATGCTTTTGCCTATTGTAGGTTGCGTACTGGCATAGATGGAATTGCTGTTGTGGATTTTGATGCAAAGTGCAAGGGGGAAAATAATTATGATATGTTGGGTGTATTCCTTGTGCCGGAAGTAGAGAACCCACAGTTGTCTGGACCTTTTGATAGTTATTCTTCATTATACGGAGAGCATCATTTGACTAATGTTGTAAATCTAGACGAATGGCAGCACTGGCATTTTGAAAAGCAGGTGTCGACAGGAATTTATGATTTGATATTTGCGTGGAGAAATGATAACTCTTATGGAGAACAGCCGCCGGCAGCATTCGACAATATTTCTGTTAACTTTCATCAAATTTCTGACGAAAATGATATTTTGAGCTTTGATTTCAATGGAGCACAAGAAATTATCATTGATGCAGACGCACATACCGTTGAATGTGAGGTGCTGTATAATGCTAGTTTGCAGATTACTCCGGAGATCGTTGTTTCGGAGTATGCGACAATAAGTCCAGAAAGTGGTGTGCCACAGGATTTTACTAATCCTGTGGTATATACAGTAATATCAGAGTCGGGAATTGCACAGGCATGGACTGTTACAGTTACAAAACTCCCAGCGTCTTCAATGGCCGAAATCGTATCGTTTGATTTTGATGGAAAGCTTTCTTCCCAGATAAATTCTACGATGGCAACTATTAATGCAACAATAAGTAGGGCTTTCGATATAACATCAATAAGGCCAACAATTGAAGTGTCGCCGCGTGCAACTGTATTCCCAGAAAGCGGAGTCGCTGTCGATTTCTCAGATGTGGCATATTATTATGTGACAGCAGAAAATGGGTCTAGAAAACCATGGGCGGTAAGCATTTCGTATGCAGATTCACCGGAAGGTGCCGACTGTGCAAATCCTATTGTGGTAGACGCAGAAACCGAACTTCCATATTTGGACATTGCATCGACAGAAGGCAAATACAATATGTATAATTCATTTTTTGCCGATGTTGTGTCCGCAATGGTAAATACGCCTGGCGAAGATGTTGTATATAGGCTCGATGTCGCCGATAGATCAATGGTGTCGATTCATGCCACATCGTCAAGTGAGTTGTCATTATTGCTGACAAGTGCATGCGGAACAGCACGTGCGGACATGATAGATGCCCGCTTGAAAACAATGAGTGCCAGCATCGACAACAAGGACTTGAGACCAGGTTCGTACTATATTATTATTGACTCAAGAAATGGCAGCATTGATTATGAATTGCAAATAACCAGAGCAAATTATTGCTTCGATGTTGATAATCTGCATGTTGTAGAACGCTTGCAGAATTCTATAACAGTTGAATGGACTCAAGGCGCAAATGAAACGTCGTGGAATGTGGATTATGCATTGGCGGGACAGACTCCAAACGGAGCAAACTCCAGCACAGCTACATCGACAAGTTATACGATAACAGGACTGACTGAAAATACAGACTATATTATAAAGGTGTCGGCTTTGTGTGGCGCTGCTAGCACAAGTGATGGGGTTTTAATTGACGCTTCGACAATTTCGTCGTGCCAGAAGCCGGATGATATAGTTGTGGATAATGTAATGAACGATGGCATCTCGCTTTCGTGGAACGGATTCAATATGATGCAGTGGACTGTAGAATACAAATCGGAATCTGATGATGAGTACGAGTCGGTAACTGTATCTGAAAATTCGGTTTCAATTACGGATTTGTCTTCATCTACAATGTATGACATACGAATAAAGTCTGTTTGCGGGGATGGCATTTATTCTGATTATGCTTATATTTCATGTTATACTTCCTGCGATTACATTTCGGAGTTCCCGTTCGTTGAGAATTTCGATGGCGAGACATTCCCGCCGGATTGTTGGAAGCAGGAACGCACGGCTACAGGTTCGGGACCTGGTATTAGCTATATGTCGGGCGCATGGAAACGTTCAACTTCGCAGGTTTGCGATAATACAACGCCGAAAGTACAGTTGGCCGATACCAAGGCTGGTGCGGTAAATAATTTGGTGTCGCAACCATTTTTCTTCTCAGAGACATTAAACGGATATGAAATCAGACTTGACGTTTATCGTTCTACGGCATCTTCTTCGGCTAGCGACGAAGGAATTGAAGTATGGGTTAACTCATTGCCAAACATTACCGTAGGCACCCCTCAACGCTTAGGATTCGTTTCAAAGAATTACACAATATCTGATGGCGGTATTGTAGGGGCGGAAGAGTCGGCCGGTTGCTATACCTATATATTTAATACTATGCGAACTGGAGTTACTTATGTAATTCTTGTTGGTAAATCGCAATATGCCGGTGGCGTATATGCAGACAATCTTGTCGTTGACAAGGCCGACGATTGTATTGCTGCTTCAAATCTTTCTGTTGCCGAGGTTGGCATAAATGATGTTACATTGACATGGAACAACAGGAATAACTCTTGTGTATGGAATGTAGAGTATTCGGTTGATGGCGGTGAGTATCAATCGGTAGAACTTAGCGAATCGGAATTGCTAGTCGAAGGATTAACATCGGAGTCCTTGCATGATATTTCTGTTCGTATTCAGGCAATCTGTGTGGCAGATGTCGCCGAAAGCCAGTGGTACGAGGATTCGCTTACATTTGTAACCAATTGTGATATTAACCCGTTGCCTTATGCACAGAATTTCGATGAAATTGATCAGTTGCCATATTGCTGGGAATCGTATCATTGGAGTGGCGCTAATAATATTGAATGGACGGTTGCGGATGGACAGGCATATTTGCCTGTTTCTGCAAGTTCAAATACTACATTGTTGATTTCATCGCGGTTGCGCTTTACATCAGACAACGATTATCTGCTAGATTTTGATGTGTATCGTACTCGTCAGAATGTTTCGAATCCGGATACCTTGATGGTATATTACAGCAGTACTAAAAATCTAAGTACGGCATCGCTGATGGGGCGTGTGATAATGCAGAATGCGCAAGTAAATGGCATGGAAAATATAAAGCTTGACTTCCCTGCATTGTATGGCGATTACTTTGTAATATTTGCAGCAGTCGGAATGAGATCGTTCCAGATCGACAATGTGACAGTTAGAGGCTTGTCATCTGAAGCAGATATTTTGTCGTTCTCGTTCGCTGAGCAAACATCAGAAGCTGTAATAGATGCCGAAAACAAGACTGTTAGCATAGGCGTTGATTTCGGAACAGACCTGACTTCGCTAGTGCCTACATTCACAATATCGCCATATGCAACCGTTGACTATCAATCCGGAGTGGCTCGCGATTTCTCGTCAAGCGTTGTATATAATGTAACATCGGAAAATGCATTGTTTGTAAATAGTTGGACCATTAATGCGGCAATTGATGAAAATGCTTGCCCAAATCCTTCTGACAATGATATCTCTCTCGTTGTTGATGGCGATTCTGTCTCAATTTCAATATCTCAAATTTTCAACGAAACGTCATACAACCTGAAGGTCGCTTCTGGACAGATAGATCCTGATAACGAAATCGCGGATGTTTTTGACGGCACGATTACAACTGGGGATACTGTTATTTATGGATTGTATTCTCATACAGAATATCATGTGTATGTTCAGTCTAATTGTGGGGCATCAGGATGGACTGAAAAAACATTTTTTACCTCATGTGGCGTTTATGAACTGCCGTACGAAGAAGATTTTTCTGCTTCTGTCGATTTGAATTGCTGGTCGGTAAAAGACGGAAATGCAGATGGAAATACCTGGAATATAGCAAACGGGTATGCACGCTATTCTTTCTCTAGAACGCAAAACGCTGACGATTATCTGGTTTCTCCTGTATTCCCGATTGTAAACCATACCAAATTTAAATTCAATTATTACGTTGGCAATTTCTCATACCCGGAAAAATTCTCAGTATATGTGATCTCAGAAGGCGATACTGTCCTGATAGCATCAAGAACGGCAACAAATGAATCGACAGAACAGTTCGGTCCTATTGACATATCGCAATATGCTGGTAGCGACGCCCAGATTGCTATTCGTTGCTATTCTGAGCCGTATATGTATCGATTGTATATTGATGATTTCAGCATCAAGACTTCTGAATTCGAAATCTTGTCTTCTGCTGTCGGCCGTGGAACAATAACGCCAGATGGAATAACCGATGCCTTGTCGGGTGATACTATAACTTATGAGATAAACCCGTTAAACGGAAACGAACTTGTCTCCTTGATTCTCGACAGTCGCGATGTGACATCTGATGTCGTAGACAATGTATATCAGCTGGCAAATATTCGTATGCCACACACTTTGACCGCAACATTTACCGATAACTTCGTAATATCGGCAACCTCTTCTGAAGGTGGAAGTATCAGTCCGTCCGGCGACATGGTTTATCGTGCAGGAGAGTCTGTTTCTTTTGCATTCCTGCCAGACGAGGGGTACCGAATTAGTTCTGTCGTAGTGGATGGCGTTGACATAATATCGTCAATGACAAGCAATACATATTCTTTTGAAAACCTTGCCGACGACCATACAATCTCGGTATCTTTTAGCGAGATAATTTACTATACTGTAGAGGCGACAGCCGGCGAACACGGAAGTGTTGCTCCAAGCGGAACCATAACTGTAGAAGAAGGATCGGAGTTGACACTTGTCGCAGATCCGGACGAAGGTTATCGTGTGGCAGCGTTTGAGATTGATGGCGTTGATGTTATTGCATCCAATAATACATATACGTTACAAAATATAGATGCCGACCATACTGTAAATGTAACATTCGAAGAAATTGTATTCCGTACGATTACCGCTTCGTGTGGTGAGAACGGAACAATTACACCAGCTGGCGATTTCGTTGCTTATAATGGTAGTAACATCGATTTCGTTATTGTGCCTAACGCAGGATATCATATCAGTACCGTTCTTGTTGATGGAGTGGAGAGTTCCGCGTTGCTTGTAGATGGCGTATATTCGTTCCGTAATGTTACTTCAGACCATACGATATATGCCGAATTTGAAATCAATACATACACTATTTCGTCGTATGCCCGTGGAGGAACTATTACGCCAAGCGGAGTGGTATCTGTGGCCCATGGAGAGTCTGTGACATTCGAATTTGCACCCGATGAGGAATACGAACTGGCAAATGTAATTGTCGACAACAGAACTGTTGAGCCGGAAGGAAATACGTATGTGTTTGAAAACGTATCGGCAAATCATACTATAGCAGTTGTGTTTACACCTATGAATATAGCACACTACAATATTTCAGCTACGGCAGGAGATCATGGAAGCATTTCTCCAAACGGTGTAGTACGAGTAGCTGAGGGCGGTAGTCAGCAGTTTGATATTACGCCGGATGCGCACTATTACATTTCATCTATATTAGTAGATGGAAGCCAAGTAGAAACAGCCGAAAGCTATGTGTTTGATAATGTGGTGTCAGACCATTCGATAGCAGTAGGTTTTGCAGCTTATCAGCATATAATTACGGCTAGTGCAGGAATTCACGGTGCTATATCGCCAAGTGGAGAGGTGCTTGTCGATGAGGGTTCGGATGCGACATTCACGTTTATACCCGATAGGGGATACAGGGTGGCTTTGGTAACTGTTGATGGAGATCCGGTTGATTTTGAAAACGACTCTTATACGATTGAGGATGTCATGGTCGACCATAACATTGATGTAAGTTTCGAAATCATTCCAGTCTGGACAATTACTGCAGCATCATCGAACAACGGAACAATTTCGCCATCAGGGGCTCAGTATGTCGTTGATGGAGAAAGCATAACCTTCTCTTTTGTTCCGGACGAAGGTTATGTCGTAGAACGCTTCGTTGTTGATGGGCAGAGCCATTTCACAAGCGAAACATCTTACACGTTTGAAAATGTTACGGAAGATCATTACATATACGTTGCATTCAGGACCTTTGTATATTACATAACGGCAACGGCAGGCGAGCATGGACAAATTGAACCGGCCGGAATCGTTGAGGTGCTTCCTGGCGACAATCAGTTGTTCAGCTTTATTCCAGATATGGGTTACAGGGTTGATAGCGTGTTTGTTGACGGAGCGCCTGTAGTTTTTGAAAACGACCAGTATCTCTTTGAAAATGTTGATTCAATGCATTCTATTCATGTCACCTTCGTGCATATAGAAGTATCTTCAGAGGAGATTGAAGTGAATAATATTTCGTTGTATCCAAATCCAAACGATGGCGTATTTTCAATAGCATTTGCCGACATGAACGGGCACATTGTTTGTCAGCTTATTGATGTTAGGGGCGCTTTGTTGGACGAGCGAGAAGCATATGTTGAGGATGGCAGCACTATTGAAATGTCGTATGACCTTAACCCCGGAACATATTTTGTAAAGATTATCTCTGACGACAAAGTTGTTGTCGAACGCTTTGTTGTTAGATAGGCGAAAATTCATGCTTTTTATATTGAAGGCTATTCATCGAATAGCCTTCTTTTTTGTGCCAAATTTCGGGCTGCAATATTTTGTGTGAGCAGTATCCATTTGCCCGATATTCATAGATATTTTGTGACGACTGGCGCGAGATTCGATAATGTGCTGTGTTTGGCTTTGGGTGAAGTTGTAACTGCTCTTATGAATTTCGATGCTGTGCGTTTGCCTTATGCTATTAGTATAATAATGGATAATGTTAAAAAAATATTAAAATTAATTTTGCGCTATTGATAAAAAAATATAAATTTGGAGATGAAATTGACGGAGAATTTTTTTTCGTTTATAAAAGGGTAGAAACAAAAATAAGTAGAAGTATGAGAAAAATTTTATTGGGCATATCAATTTTATTTGTTCAGGCATTGTTTATGTCTGTTAATGCACAAGTTAAGGTGGCGGATGATGGTGTCACAAAAGTTTATCAAGATGGTACAAGAATAACATATTTCGAGATGTCAAACTTTCCGAATTCGCCTGAAGTACGTGAATTTGTCTCGAAGATGCTTCTGGAAAATCCTGATGTACACAGAGTGATATTGTATGAAGATGGCTTTAACTGCATGTTTGATGCAAAGGAAAACATAACACCTTACATGGTGGTTGATGCTATTAATGAAGCGTTGTCGCTGTATCGCGAGGAAGTTGGCGACTACAACGTTAAGGTTGGAGAGTCTAAAACTTCCGTTCAGATGTCAACATATACGGTAAAGGAGGATGCGGGTGTAGTCTTGACTCCCAATTCGAGAGCTGTAAAGGTTCAGCCGCAGGCAAGCCGGCCGAACTCAAAGTCTGATTCCGAAGTCTTATATAAGATGCAGGACAAGGACAATCGCAAATAATTTTTTAGAGAATGTTGTTTAACAATATAAAGCAAAGTATTATGGGAAACAATATACACAGTAAAATGGGGAGGATGCAGGTGTTGCGAAGGTTATTCGTAGCTGCATTTGTTGTCCTCATGATGCAGCCGGCGTTTATTAGCGCACAAACGACTGTGACAATTGGAGCGGGGACGTCAAGCGGATATTATCCTCTGCCTGGTTTCTATGGATACAATTATGATGTGTATCTATATGATGCTGCAAATATTACATCTTCAGGAATTATTACAAAGCTGGCCTACAATATTGCGTCGGTAACATCCAATTCCAGTACTTCCACCTTTAAGATTTATATGAAGGATGTTCCAGCAAGCACAACTTTGGCATCGTCAACAACTTTTTCAACGTATATTTCTGGTGCAACACTGGTATACGATAACACCTCGTATTCTACACCATCAACAGGTTGGAATCATTTCTCGCTTATCAGGCAGTTCTGCCATACGCAAGGTAATTCTTTGTTGATTGCTGTTGAAGGTACTGGATGTTCAACATCTGGAAGCTGTTCGAAGCAAAGCTATTACACCTCTGCTACCGATAAGCATTGGTACAAGCATCAGGATGGGTCTAATCCTGGCACAAGCGTGTCTGGAACCCTAGATTCACAAAGGGCAAACATCATACTTACTTTCAACGGAACATGTGATCAGCCGGCTCAGGGTTCGCCATGTGACAATGCAATAACAATGACATGCGGACGTTCATATTCCGGAACTTTGTCTACAAGCGGTTCGTGGGGGTCGTATCCTGGCTGCGGTTATAATGAACCAGGTGGCGAAATGGTTTATGCATTTACTCCAGCACAAACAGATGTATACACTTTTTCTACGACAACAAATTCTGGCGATCCCGACTTCTTCCTGATGTCTTCGTGTGGAAATACGGGAACGAATATTATAGGATCTTGCTGGAGCTCTGGCAACCAGACGGTAAGCTTGACTGCAGGAACAACTTATTATCTTGTTGTAGATAACTATTCAAGTTCTAGCACAGCAAGTTTCTCCGTTGAGGTTTCGTGTCCTTCGTCGCCTACAATGGACGGTTGTACAAACTATACTGTAGGAACAGGTTCTTCTTGTACATATGCTAATGGACCTGTTGATGATTTCTACAAGTATTCTTATCGACAGATAATATATCCAGCTGCAAGCTTGACCGCCGGCACAATAAGTGCCCTTTCGTTCAACTATTGCTATACAACAGCGATGTCAAGCAAAACAAATGTCAATATATATTTAGGTCATACAAATTTGTCGTCTTTTGCATCCACAACAAGTTGGATTCCTATTTCTAATTTAACGCTAGTCTATTCGGGTCCATTGAATTGCAGCGCAAATGGATGGAATAGTTTTACGCTTACAAATCCATTCGAATACAATGGAGTCGACAATCTTGTAATGGCAATTGACGATAACTCTAATGCTTATGATGGTTCGTCATATACATTCTATTATACATCCGGTTCAGGAGGCACTCAATTATACTACAGAAGCGATTCGGAAAATCCAAACCCATCAGCTCCGCCTTCAGGAACATTGGTGGCAAGCTATCCTAATACTAGATTCTGCATTGACGATTGCGAGGGAACATCGCCAAATATAACTTTTGCAAATTCAACGCTATCAGTCAATTGCTGTTCTACGGCAACAAATGCAATTACAGTTTCACCAAATTCAGGAGGAACAATAACATATATTTCTTCAGATCCATCCGTAGCTACGGTTTCTAGTACAGGTGTTGTTACGGCTGTCAGTATCGGAACTGCCACTATAACGGCGTTGGTGTCGGCTTCCGGCATTTATTGTTCTGCCAGTGGCGCATACACTGTTAATGTTGTTGGTACACCGCATGTACTTTCGTATAATACTACAGCAGGATGCTCCGGCACTGCTTCGGCGGCACCAGCAAGCGTAACGGGTGTAACAGCAACAGTAACCGCTACAGAACCAACTTGTTCGAGTGCAAGTTATTTCGCTGGATGGAATACGGCCGCTGATGGCTCTGGCATTACATATAATGCAGGCAATATAGTAGACCTCGGCTGCCATAATGTTACATTGTATGCCCAATATACAACAATACGCCCTGCAATTACGGGAAGTGGCGATTGTGAAACAGCCATGCCATTCTGTGCTACAAATGATTCTGATGGTTATACGTTGAATGTGGAAACCGGAGACGGAACTTCTCCGGAAGGAATGTGTACATTCTTCAAGAATCCAAGCTGGTGGTATGTACGTATTTCGGAAGCTGGTCCTCTTGCAATGACAATTGAATCGTCTTGTGGTGATGTTGACTTCGGTTGTTGGGGGCCATTTTCTAATATGACCTGCGATAGGACAAATGACCTTACCGATAATGGTGCAGACGGTTATTCGTATTATTCGGATGTTACATTGTATTACAACTATAATACAACAACAACACCGACAACAACAACCGACGATCCAATATGTGGTGTACATTCGCTTGCTGAGCGAAGCGGAAACTTGGTTGACTTTGGCGGTTCAACATCGAGAGTAGAATACTTGCAGATACCAAATGCTCAAGTAGGTGAATATTATATGGTTGTAATTGGTAACTTCGCAAATTGCGCAGGCGAAATATCTTTTACACAGACAAATATCAATGATTCGAATGCGGGGCATGCCGATTGTACAATCGTAACCGATTGCGCAATAACAAGTATCACGACAATACCAACTGATTGTAATGCATCTGGAACATTTGATGTCAGTGGTAATATCGCATTCAATGATGCTCCTGTTGATGGCGTGCTAACTATTACGGATGGAACAGTGTCTCAAACTTTCAACCCACCATTTGTAAGCCCAATTTCATATACGCTTTCTGGCTGTGTCGGAGATGGACTTCAGCATACATTGACTGCTTCATTCTCTTCATCAACTGTTAACTGTGAGCGTATCACTTACGTTGATGCTCCTGTATGTGAAACCGACTGCCCTGATGCAACTGTTACATTGTCGGGATATACGGAGTTTGTTGATGGCATATACTACTATGATGTATGTCTTGGCACCGGTGTTAATATGGTGGCATCTCAAACTGGATATACAAATCCAACATGGACGTGGAGCGTTAATCCTCATGGCGGCGTTACACCGACGGTTTTGTATGGACAGTCAGTATCTTACACTCCAACGGCAGAACAAGGCTATGATGTTTCCCTAACAGTTGCTTCTGGAGAATGCAGCACGATTGTTAGAGCAAGAATCTGTGTTTCTGATGGCCTTGAAACTGGAATTGACTCTTATGCACTTGGTAGCATTTGCGTAGGTGATGTTGCGACAATTTCTGTCGGCGACATAGGTTCAGATATAGTTGTAACGGGTGATATGCGCGAGATTGAAACCAGTCTGGGTCAGGCAGGGGAGACTTTCATTCCGGATGGTCCTCACTGCACTGAGCAATGCTATACATCTAGTGTAACATTCTACGATTTCAATGATGGTGATGTTGTAACCAGCGTTGATGACATCAATTTCTTGCGTATAAATATGGAGCACTCGTTTATTGGTGACCTTCAGATTAAGCTTACCTGTCCAAATGGACGTTCGGCAATAATTCTGCAGGACTACTATAGTAGCGACGAGGATGCGGAACATTATAGCTCCCAGGCAATAGATCCATATTCCTACATTTGGCCATCGATGGCAATCGATACGGTATGGCATGTCGGAACTTCATCGACAACATATTATTACGGACAGTACATGTATGGACGAACAGCATATTCTCCTCAAAACACTGGTTATTCGAATAGCGGTAATACATATTATCTGGTTACGTTCTCAACGGCTAACGAGGCATGGAATTTCATAGAGAATTATCTTAACTTGTATTATACCGGAAGAACATATGAGGTATATGAGATTACAGGCAATAATAATGTGGTATTGTATTATGCAATTGCATATAGCATGGCAAGTGGCGGAAGTACATACACGTACTTTGTTTGGTTGACCAGAAATACTACGACCGATGTAACAGAGGCATACCCGTTCTCTTCTCGTGAAGAGGCGGAGCATTTTATTGCAAATAACCTTGGTGGCTCTGGTGTAGTATCATACTCGTTGCAGTCGACGGCATATAACCGCATATACTTTGGCGAGCCCGATATTTATGATGTTGTTTCCGATATGACTGCAGCGGAGATTTGTGATGGCAATGATCCTCACAATTTGAGCGCTGTCGGTTACGACTATGCATGGACAAGCAGTTCAAACTACACAACTTCCGGTTATGTATATGATGTAAGCAATATGAGTGCAAGCTCAACCATATATAATAATGGAACATCGTCGGCAAATACATTGTATCATGTTATACCGTCGGATGTGGATAGCAGAACTCATATTTATCAACCATACCAAAGTTTCGCAAATCTTATTGGTTGTCCTTTGAACGGAACATGGACTGTGTCGGTATGCGACAGCTGGGCAAGGGATAACGGATATATCTTCAATTGGGAATTGTCTCTTGACGAAAGTTTGATGCCAAACAATTGGGGCTATTCCGTTTTGTTGGACGATGTTACTACAAACTGCGGAAGCATTGCAACGGTTGCCGATAATGTTATTACAATCGAACCTCAGTCTGGTTCTGCTGGCGACTATATGTGCAACATTACACTGTACGATAATTTGAATTGCCAAACAATTATTCCTTTGTCTTATTCTGTTGCCGAACCTACAATAACCTTGGTTTCAGGATCGGCAGATCAGTCGGTTTGTGAAGATGTCGCAATCGAAAATATCGTTTATCAACTTGGCGGTTCTGCAACAAATGCCGTTGCAACAGGTTTGCCTGCCGGTGTTACAATGACTGTTGATGGTAATACGGTTACTATCTCAGGAATGTCCTCAAATCCAGCAACATACAACTATACCATTACAACTGTAAGTGGTAATCACTGTGTTGAAGCATCGTTGACAGGGCGTATTGTCGTAAATGTTGGTAATATTGTTCCTGAATTCAATCAGGCAGGACCGTATTGTTCTGGAACAACAGTTGACGACTTGCCGTTGGTTTCAAACAATGGTATTACAGGAAGATGGACTCCAAATATTACAAACTCGACAAACACTTATACATTTACTCCAGATGCAGGTCAGTGTGCTACAATCACGACAATGTTGATTACAGTAAATGATATGCCAACATTAGCCTATACATCGGGTACTGAAACTTTGTGCAAGAATGTGTCGACAATGGAAAATATCATATTTACATATGGAGGCGGAGCAAATGGTGCCGATGTTACTGGTCTTCCTTCGGGCGTTTCCTATACGGTAAATACAACCAATCACACTGTTGTAATTTCAGGAACTCCTACAAGTGCCGGAATCTTCAATTATACAGTTACAACAACAGGTGCAATAGACCCATGTACAAATGTTTCGATTACACGTACAATTGTCGTAAATGATACGCCAACATTAGTGTTGACTTCAGGTCGTGCCACACAGACGGTATGTAATGGTAGCGCCATAACACCAATAGTATATACATATGGTGGCGGTGCAACAGGTGCTATAGCAACAAATTTGCCAGAAGGTCTTGTGGCTACCAATAACACAATTGGCCATATGTTAACCATTTCGGGTACTCCTGTTACCGGCGGAACAATTTCTATTACAACTACTGGAGTTTCGTTGCCATGTGAGAATATAAGTATGCAGGCATCGGTTAATATTAACCAGCCGGCTACGCTTGAACTTACAGCTGGAGCTCAAGACGTTGTTTTGTGTCGTGAGTCCGAATGGTTTGGAAATATTCAGTACACATTTGGCGGTTCGGCTACTGGAATCAACATTGTTGAATTGAATAATGATTTACCTGAAGGTTTGCAGGCTGTTGTCAATGGTTCTGTGGTTACAATTTCAGGAACTCCTATGGCTGAAGAAGGTGATTATCCTTACACCATAACAACATATGGCGCCGTTAGTCCATGTGAAAATATTACATTGTCAGGTACAATTTCTATAGCAATAGAAGCTACTGTAGAACTAGTATCGCCTATTGAAACAGAAGAACAGCACATTTGTTTGCCTGGTACGATAACAGATATCGCTTATCATTATGACGGTGGTGCATCTGGCGTTGATATAGATTTGCTTCGTGCTGGTCTTCCTGCGGGATTGACGGTTTCGGTAAATTCTAATACCCAGATGGTAACCATTTCTGGTTCTCCTACGGAAACGGGACGTTTCGGTTATCAGCTCGCTACTATTGGCGCAACAATTCCTTGTAAGAACGGAGAAGCAAGTGGTACACTTATTATAAATAGACAGCCGGAACTTTCTGTTGTTGGAGAAACAAGCCAGCAATTCTGTCTGGGCAATTCAATCTCCGATATTGTGTTTACTTATGGCGGAGGCGCAACGGGTGCAACTGTTGTCGGTTCTTTGCCTGCAGGATTGTCGGCATCGAACAATGCTGCAGCACATACATTGACCATAAGTGGTACACCAACTGTTACGGGTACATATAATTTCTCGGTGTCAACTACAGGCGCCGCTGATCCTTGTTCCGATGTGTCGATTGATGCTTCTGTAGTAATAAATTCAAATCCACAGTTCTCTATTGAGTCTTCAGAAGCTCAGATATGTAATGGAAGCTCGGTAACAATATCTTGTAATCCTGCAACATTCAATTCATATCAGTGGACGGCCTTGAATTCTTCTGATGCTACATATACAATAGTAGATGGTTTACCAGCTGTAGCCAATGCGTCATCTATTTCTATTAGTCCTATGATAACTCCCGGTAATGTTGTAATGGTTTACAACTTGCGGGTTTCTGATGCAAATGGATGTACGGCTGAAAGGGAAGAGTCGATTGCGGTTTCGGAGATTCCGACAGCTACAATTTCAAAGACCGACAATACCAAGTGTGTTGCTCCGTATAATGGAATTATTGCCTTGGCTGACTTCGCCGGTGGTCTTAGCGGAAGTGTTTATACAGTTGAGGTTTCTGGTCAGTTGTCACAGACGACAACTGGTGGCAATATCTTCTTTGCAGGTCTGGCTCCTGGAACATATACAGTCAGAATAACTAACTCGACTACATTGAATATGTGCTATACAGAGGAAACAATTACTATTGCCGACAATCCGTCATCTCCTTCTGTATCTATTTCCGGATCAACTTCTATTTGCGAAAATACTTATACAATATTGACGGCTAATGTTACAGGCACTCATGGTAATGTTTCTTACTTGTGGTCAACAAATCAAACAACACCTGTTGTTATAACAGATAACCTGTCATCATCAACGACATTCGCTGTTACAGTAACTGACGATAACAGATGTACGGCAACTAATTCGGTTCAAGTTATGATTGGTAACACTCCAGAAGTGGAACTTCATGCTGTTCATACTCCAATCTGCCTTGGCGACAATACTATATTGCGGGCAAATGTCTTGAACGCAGGAGCTTCGTATGAACTGGAATGGTCGGCAACTCCTCTTGCAAATTCCGGCCTGCTATCATCTACAGGTGATAGAATCACTGTAACACCAACTGCTGCAGGTTCTTATACATATTCGGTAAGACTCACAACAAATTCATGTAATGATAGCGAACCATACGTCGTAAGCGATGACGAAACCATCGTGGTAAATCCTTTGCCAACACCAGGTATTACAAATAATTCAGGAACAACTACTATAACATGTAATACAACTGAGATCTCGTTGACGGCAACAGGAGGTTCTTCTTATGCATGGTCTAATGGCACTAATGCGGCAACAATACAGATTGCAAATGTTGGAACTTATACGGTGTCTGTTACAGATGCAAACTCGTGTTCGGCAGCAACACAAATTGATATTGACAATGATCTTGTCTTGCCAAATGTTTCAATATATGATTTGTTATCATCGGTTTTGACATGTAACACAACATCTATTACATTGAATTCTAATACAACTACACCGGGTGCAACTCTAGATTGGACAATGCAAACAGTTTCAGAGCCTGGAACTTATGTTGTTACAGCAACAGGCCCTAATGGTTGTCAGAATACAGCGCAAATAACAATAACACAGGATGTTTCCCTGCCGACAGTATCAATACTTCCGCCTGCAACAACAACATTGACATGCGCTACGCCGGAAATTGAATTGCATGCTCAGGGAACAGGTGTCTTGTCGTGGACAACCCAGACGGTAACTGCAGAAGGTGACTACATGGTTACGGCTACAGCTTCTAATGGTTGTGAATCTACGGCTCAAATACATATAGGTGTTGATAATAATATTCCTACCGTGGAAATCACACCGTCTTCTTCTGTGCTGACATGCTATACTCGTTCTGTGTCCCTTGTGGCAAGCGGGGCATTCTCTTATGCTTGGACAGGTGGTTCAGATGGAAATACTTTGAATGTAACGTCTCCGGGAACATATACCGTAACTGGTACTGCCGCAAACGGATGTACCGCTACTGCAGAATATTATGTTAGTGCCAATACGACACCTCCGACGGTATCAATTAATGCTCCAACAACAGAACTTACTTGTGCAACACCATCTATCAGCCTTACTCCTAGCGGAAACGGAATTTATTCTTGGTTGCAGCAGTCTGTTACAACTCCTGGCGTATATAGTGTAACTGCTACAGGAACAAATGGATGTACAAATACGGCATCAATAACAATAACCCAGAACATTGTGCCTCCATCAGTATCCATTTCTGCTCCGACTACATTGCTGACTTGTGATAATCCGGAAATTACCTTGACGGCTAGCGGCGAAGGTTTGTCGTGGTCTACGCAGAATGTAACTACAATGGGTGTTTATTCGGTTACTGCTACGGCAGCTAATGGATGTGTATCAACCGATGAAATTGTTATCAATGAAGATTTTTCTACACCTTTTGTAAGCATTGTTAACAATACGGGAACAACAGTTCTTACTTGTGCTGTGCCGTCAATTTCTGTCTCTGTCGACGACAATAGTGATGCGGGTTCGTATGTATGGTCTGGTGGCGCAAATGCAACAGGTACAGGTAACGCATTCACAAATCCAGGAACATATTATCTTACTGCAACAGGACCTAACGGTTGCGAAAGCGTTGAATCCATTACAATCTCACAGAACATTATTCCTCCAACAGTTTCGATTGTAAATAATACAGGAACGACAGTATTGACTTGCGATTTGGAGGAAATATCTGTAACGGCAGTTGGTTCTGCTTCTGTTGTTTCTTATTTGTGGTCTGAAGGTATATCGCAGGCAACAGCCGACAATACTTTAATTACAATAGGTACATATGTTGTTACTGCAACCGCAAGCAACGGATGTACGGCAACAGCTCAGATAATCATAACGGAAGATGCCGATCGTCCATCTGTCGGTATTACAAATCTAACTGGTACAACGGTTTTGACATGTGAAACTACAGAAATTAATGTGGTTGCTACAGGTACCGGTATCAGATATGATTGGTCTGGTGGTGAAAATACTGATATTGCAAACAACACGTTTGATGCTATCGGTACTTATTATGTAACTGTAACTGGTGCTAATGGTTGTACAAATGTTGCTCCTATTGCTATTACCGAAAATGTTACACCGCCTATGGTTTCTATTACAAACCAGAGCGGATTTAACGAAATTAATTGTAATGCAAGCAGTGTAAGTGTTACGGCTACGGGCAATGGAATTTCTTATGTATGGTCTAATGGAGCTAATACGGCGGCTACAACATTCCTGGCCGAAGGCAGTTATACGGTAACGGCAACGGCAGCAAATGGATGTAAAAATACCGCAGTTGTTGTAATTACCGAAGACCACACTCCTCCAGTGCCAGTAATTACCAGTGCAAACAATGCTTATACAATTGACTGTGCGCATCCGTCATTGACGCTGAATGTCGCCGGCGGGTTGTCTTATTCTTGGTCTACTGGCGTTACAGGTCCGACTATTATGGTAACTACTGGTGCGACATATTATGTAACTGCAACGGGTACTAACGGATGTACCGCTCAGTCGCAGGTATTTATTGCTGAAGACTTCTCGCTTCCTCCGGCAAGTATTAATAATCTAACCGGAGAAACGGTACTTAATTGTAATGTGGATGAAATTGATGTTATCGCAAATGGTGGCTACTTGTTTGCTTGGAGCAATTCTTTGTGGGGATTGGGTGCCGAACAGACAATAACGACTCCGGGCATATATACTGTTACTGTTACCGGACGTAATGGTTGTACTGCCGACGCATCATTAATAATAACACGCGACATAGAACCGCCTACAGTTGAAATTACAAGTTCAACGGGCTTGTTCGAATTGAATTGTGCCGTAAGCGAGATTGACGTTACAGCTGTTGGAAATGGCAATATTTATGCTTGGTCTGGCGGTGATAGTGATTCTGGTTATACCAATGTTTTCACCGAAGCTGGAACATATACAGTAACATCAACTGGGTTTAATGGATGTACTAATACCGCACAGGTGATTGTAACATCAAACATGACTCCTCCGACTGCAAACATTACCAATTTGTCGGAAACAATGACAATCAATTGTAATGTGTCAGAAATACCAGTCGTGGTTGCCGGAAACGGTGTATCGTTCAATTGGAGCGATGGCGTTGCAACAGCAAACCGCATTTTGAATAGTCAGGGCTTGTATTCGGTTACAGTAACAGGCGAAAATGGTTGTACTTCAACTGCATCTATCAGAATTAACGAAGACCTAACTGCTCCGATTGCGTTAATAAATAACCAAACCGGAACGTCTGAACTAAATTGTTTGACATCTTCTATAACTCTTCAGGCAAATGGAGGAACGTCATATGTATGGTCTAATGGACTTACAACGCAATCGATTGCTGTGTACGAAGGCGGTATTTATAGCGTTACGGTAACAGGAGCTAATGGTTGTACAAGCTCAACATATGTTACAATTTCGCAAACTCCAGAATTCAACGCTTCAATTTCTTCCGTTGGTCAAATCTTGTGCTACGGTGGAACAACAAGTGCAAGTGTTATGGCTGAAGGCGGTTCTCAAGGATATACATATACTTGGAGCGATGGTCAGACAACACCTATGGCAAGCAATCTAACGGCAGGAGCATACACTGTTACGGTTCGAGATTCGGGCGGTTGCTACGCAATCCTTCAGTGTCAGATTTCTCAGCCGGCTCAGCTGATTGTTTCGGTTGCTACTCATAGCTTGTACTGCGGAACTGCTCTCGGCGCTCTCGATGCTATTGTTTCTGGCGGAACTGCTCCTTATTCATATTCATGGTCGAATGGGGAATTCACTAGCTCGATATCTAATCTAACAGCAGGCTCATACAATGTTGTGGTAACTGATGCTAATAATTGTGCTACAAATACGACAGCACAGGTTGCTAGGGAAGGTGTGCTAACAGTTTATACCGAAATAACACATACTATCAGTTGCCATGGATATAACGATGGTAGCGTGATGGCAACAGCACCAAATGCAGTTGCCCCAGTATTGTATTCTTGGAATACTGGTTATGCAACTCCCGAAATCAACAATTTGTTCGAGGGTACTTATTTGGTATCGGTAACTGACGGCTGGGGATGTTCTGGTCAGTCGAGCATTACGATTACTTCTCCGCAGGATATGCTTGTCCAGACTGTCGCAATAGCTCCTAAGTGTCACGATTCTTATGATGGACGTATCAATGTTTCGGCTATGGGCGGCGTTGCTCCTTACGAATATATCTGGAATAACGGTGTAAGCGGTCAGGATTTGACTGATGTTCATGCCGGCGTTTATGCTTTGACAATTACAGATGGCGCAGGATGCTCTTCTTCTAAGAACATTACTCTCGAAGCGCCTGCTGATCTTGTTGCTGAAATTCGCACAACCAATGTTTTGTGTTATGGCGATAAGACTGGTAAAATAGAGGTTAACGTAAGTGGTGGTACCGAACCATATCATTACTATATCCAGGATCTGAGCGATATGGCTACCATGAGTGTTTATAACAATATGATAGCTGGTTTGTACACTATGGTTGTGGTGGATAATAACGGATGTGTGTTGCGACAGACTGCTCATATCACTCAACCTAATAAGCTTGAAATAGATGTGGCTGTAGAAAATCCATTCTGTCGTGACAGTCGTACGGGTCTTATTGATGTGAAGGTAACAGGTGGTGTCGAACCTTACTTGTACTACTGGAATGACTACAGGTCTGATGTGGCTGAGATGGCTAATATCCCTGAAGGTGAATATCATGTGGGTGTCGTTGATGCTAATGGCTGTATGCCTGATGAAAAGCTGGTAAATCTTGTCGATACAGATGTCGATTGCTTGCATATCCCGAATGTATTCACTCCAAATGGTGATGGTATAAATGACGAATGGATAATCAACAATATCGAAATGTTCCCAGACGCTGTTGTTTATGTATTCAATCGTTGGGGTCAGATGATGTATACAGCAAGAGGTTCCGATGAGCGTTGGAATGGCGAGTATCGTGGACATTTCGTTCCTGCTGGAACTTACATGTACATTATCGACTTGTTCAATGACGAGGAACCATATCAGGGTACTGTGACGGTTCTATACTAAACTAAAAAATATACTCTACTCTTTTTTGTAAAGGGCGGGCTTTCCCAAAAAGTTCGCCTTTTGCCTTTTTATTAAAGTTTAGATTTTGAATTATATTTGCAAAAAAACGATATGAAAGTTCTTTTGCTTAACGGCAGTCCACGTCAGAATGGAAATACTGCAATCGCGCTTGGCGAAATGGAAAAAATCTTTGCCGCAGAAGGCATCGAGGCGGAAACAATACAAGTTGGTAATTTGTCGATACGAGGTTGTATGGCATGTGGCGCTTGTAAGGCAACTGGAAAGTGTGTGTTCGATGACATTGTAAACGAAATTGCGCAAAAGTTTGAATCTTGTGACGGTCTTGTTGTTGGCAGCCCCGTATATTATGCCTCAGCAAATGCTACGCTTATTGCTTTGCTCGACAGGTTGTTTTGCAGTTCGTCTTTCGACAAATCCATGAAGGTTGGTGCAAGCGTTGTGGTTGCACGTCGTGGTGGTTTGTCGTCGACTTTCGACGAGTTAAACAAGTATTTCACGATTTCAGGAATGCCGATAGCTTCGAGCCAGTATTGGAACAGCGTTCACGGCTCGGCAGTAGGAGAGGCCTCTGGTGATGCAGAAGGCTTGCAGACAATGCGCACTCTTGCACGCAATATGGCTTTCCTTATAAAGAGCATTGCTCTCGGAAAGGAAAAATACGGACTGCCTGAAAAAGAAAAAAAGGTGTCGACAAACTTTATACGCTGATCTGCTGACCCGCAAAGCAGTTTGCCTGTCAGCCTGTTAATAAATATCTGTTTCTCTTGTATTATTTGTTTTTCATCCTTAATTTTGTTTATCTTTTGCAAGATTTGCTATGATGAATGCTTTGTCTAAATGTACATTAATTAACAGCAAATAGTAATTTAAAAATTTATATTATTAAAGGAACTTTTAAACAATTATTTTTATTGGCCTTTTTGGCTTTTTCCCTGGTTATAACAGGATGTAATGACCATGAATATGTAGATCTTGGCTTGCCAAGTGGAACTAAGTGGGCAACATGTAATATTGGTGCTGAGAAGCCACAAGATTATGGCGATTATTTTGCTTGGGGCGAAACAGAGCCAAAGGAAGTTTATAACACATACACTTATAACGACAATCCTACAATTCTTCCGGCCGACCATGATGCCGCAGCAGTAAACTGGGGCAACGGCTGGCGTATGCCAACGATAGCAGAATTGCAAGAGCTGAAAGACAACTGTGTATGGGAGTGGACAACACAAAACAATGTTAACGGCTATCTCGTGACGGGACCTAATGGCAACTCTATATTCCTTCCTGCTGCTGGTGACCGCCGTGGTACGAGTCTTAGCAATTCAGGTTCCTACGGCACCTACTGGTCGAGTTCGGTTGACGATACGGACTACGCTTGGTACTTGTTCTTCGTTTCGGACGGTCACGAATTGAACCGCAGCAACCGCTACTGTGGGCAACCCGTTCGTGCTGTTTGCCAGTAGAGAATTTATCTTGTGTTCTCCCCAAACAGGCAATTAATGGCAGAAAAAAAGCAGTTGGGGGCGTGTGCTCGCCCGCAATGCGAGCTACCAAACACGCAGCCGGCTGCTTTTTTTCGCGCAAAATTTTAGGCTGTCGAGTTTTTCGGCGGCTATTTTTTGTGCTAGCTGAGCGGAGTCGAAAGCCTGTTTAAAACCATTGTTGTCTGGTAAACAGGTTAGCCAGTATTCCCGCAAAAAAGGCCGCCTTCTCAAGCGACCTTCAATGTCTTTTTGTTGGCTTGCGGTCTTGAAGTCTCACAGTCTCACAGGCTTGCAGTCTCACGGTCTTGCGACCTAACGGTCTTGCAGGCTTGCAGTCTTGGGTCTCAAGGTCTTGCTGTTAGCCTGTCCGCCCGTTCGACCGTTAGCCTTCTTTACAGTTTCTTTTCAACTTCAGCTTTCGCAAACGCTATCGCTTCGGCGAGTTTCGTAATGTCCTTTCCGCCGGCCATTGCGATAAACGGCTGTCCGCCGCCACCACCTTGCATTAATTTTGCCGATTCCTTTACAAGATTTCCTGCGTGAAGTCCGTTCTCCTTGACAAGATTGTCGGAGAATGCAACTACCAACGAAGGCTTATCATCGCAAACGCTACCGATAATGCAAGCCAGATTGCTCTGTTCGCCACGAAGCTGAGTGCAGATTTCCTTGATGTCGTTTCCGTTGCGACCGTCAAGTTTTTCGCAGATGAATGTAAGTCCGTTGCGATTTTCGGCCTTCGAAACCAATTCTCGCTTCAACGATTTCAGTTCTTCAAGCTTGTAGGCTTCAACTTGCTTCTTCAAGGTTGTGTTTTCGTTTACGAGGTTTTCAACTCCGGCAACTATTCCCTTAGGATTGCTTACCATTGTCGAAACTTCGCTGACCATATCAATCTGCTTGAAAATGTATTCCTGTGCTGCTGTGCCCGTAATTGCCTCTATACGGCGAACGCCTGCTGCTACCGCACCTTCGGAAATAATCTTGAAGAACCCAATCTGCCCTGTCCGTTCAACATGTGTACCACCGCAAAGTTCAATTGAGTTGCCGAACTTAATCACGCGGACAACCTTTCCGTACTTTTCACCGAACAATGCCATTGCGCCCATTGCCTTGGCTTCGTCGATGTTTGCCGAACGGTTTTCAACCTTTTCGATGTTTTCGCGTATACGTTCGTTGACGAAAATTTCTGTCTGGCGGATCTCTTCCGGTGTCATCTTGCTGAAATGTGCAAAGTCGAAACGTAAACGTTCATCGTTAACCATAGAACCTTTCTGCTCAACGTGAGTTCCCAATACCGAGCGCAATGCCTGGTGGAGTAGGTGTGTTGCGGTGTGGTTGTTGGTAATTTCGGTGCGGTGTTTTATGTTTACAACAATTTCGAAATCCTTGTTGACGTCCTTTGGCAATTCCTTTGTGACATGAATCTTAAGATTGTGTTCTTCGATTGTGTTGATGATAGAGATTTTCTTTTCGCCATCCTGAATGTAGCCCTTGTCGCCAACCTGACCACCTTTTTCTGCATAGAAAGGAGTGCGGTCGAATACAATGTGGTATAAAGTTTCGTTCTTCTGAACGACCTTGCGGTAGCGAAGAATATGCACGTTTTCGCTCAAGTTGTCGTAGCCTGTGAAGATGCAGTCTGCTTCGTCGAGGATAACCCAGTCGTCGGTGTTAACTTCGGCAGCATTGCGTGCACGTTCCTTCTGCTTTGCCATTTCTGCGTCGAAATCTGGCTTGTTTATTGTGAATCCTTTTTCGCGAGCAATAAGTTCGGTAAGGTCAAGCGGGAATCCGTAAGTGTCGTAAAGAACAAATGCTTGGCTTCCTGCGATTTCGGTCTTGTTTTCCGATTTCAACTTTTCCATTTCGCTGTCGAGAAGACGCAAACCGCGCTCGAGTGTGCGGAGGAATACGCTTTCTTCATCGTTGATAACTTTTTCAACCAAAGTCTTCTGCGAAACAAGTTCGGGGAATGATTCGCCCATTAGGGCAACCAATGTGTCAACAAGTTTGTACATGAACGGTTCCTTGATGTCGAGGAACGAATATGCGTAGCGAACTGCACGACGCAAGATACGGCGGATTACATATCCTGCCTTGTTGTTTGATGGCAGCTGTCCGTCGGCAATTGCGAACGAAACGGCACGTAGATGGTCGGCAACAACGCGCAAGGCGATGTCGGTGTCGTGGTCGATTCCGTATTTTTTGCCCGAAATCTTTGAAATTTCGGTAATGATTGTCTGGAAAATGTCAGTATCGTAGTTTGATTTCTTGCCTTGCAATACGGCGCACAGACGTTCGAATCCCATACCGGTATCGATATGCTTTTGTGGCAGTGGCTCCAATTTGCCATCGGCCTTGCGGTTGAACTGGATAAATACAAGGTTCCAGATTTCGATAACCTGAGGATTATCCTTGTTTACAAGTTCTGCACCAGCAATTTTTGCACGTTCGTCATCGTCGCGAAGGTCGATGTGGATTTCTGAACAAGGACCGCAAGGACCCATATCGCCCATTTCCCAGAAATTATCCTTCTTCGAACCATAGATAATTCTTCCCTTCGGAACATATTTCATCCAGAAATTTTCAGCTTCGTGGTCGATGTCAAGACCTTCCTTAGGATCACCACCGAAAACAGTAACGTATAGGCGATTCTTGTCGATACCGTATTCTTCGGTAAGCAGATTCCAAGCAAGGCGAATAGCATCTTCCTTGAAATAGTCGCCGAATGACCAGTTGCCAAGCATTTCAAACATTGTGTGATGGTAGGTGTCGTGTCCTACGTCTTCAAGGTCATTGTGTTTTCCCGATACTCGGAGACACTTTTGCGAGTCGGCAACTCGTACCGTTTCGGGCTTGCGGATGCCAAGGAAAATGTCCTTGAACTGGTTCATGCCGGCATTTGTGAACATTAGGGTAGGGTCACCCTTTACTATCATTGATGAACTTGGAACTATTTTGTGTCCGTTTCTTTCAAAGTAGTTCTTAAATCTAGCTCTAATCTCTTTTGAATCCATTGTAAATCAAGTTGTTTTTCTAAAGTTTTGCAAAATTAGAATAATATTATTTAATTTGTGCCGTTTTTTTGAAAAACTAGCCGGGACAGGATGAATTTGTTTAAGAAAAAATATAAGTACAATCACGAGTCGCTTCAGTACGAGGAGGTAAACTTCAGTTTTAAGAAGTTTATTATGCGACTTATACCTTATACTATTTCGTCGATAATTTCCGGAGTGCTAATAATGTTCCTGTATATTGTTGTGTTTGAATCTCCGGAGGAGAAAATTCTGCGTGCAGAAAACAAATATCTTGAGACGAATTTCAAGGAGATGGGCAGGCGCCTCGAGCAGAGCGATAGTATGCTTACGCAGATGGCAAAGCGGGACAATTATATTTATAGGACTTTGTTTGACCAGGACACAATGCCGTGTGCGGTTCATGAATCTGGTTCTAGCGAATCGGCGATATATGCAAAATACGAGGGGCATGAGACATCGGAACTTGTCAAGAGTATTGCCAAGAAGCTCGACCGTGTAGAATCAAAGATGAATGTCCAGAGCTTATCGTATAAAACATTGATAGACGAATTGAAGCGTCGTGAAAAGGTGAACTCGGGACTACCTATTTTACAGCCAATACACCCTGGCGAACTTGCTAACATCGGTTCGTTTTTCGGATATCGTTTCCATCCGATATTGCACATTATGAGAATGCATACTGGCTTGGATTTGAATGCCGTTAAGGGAACTCCTGTATATGCGTCGGGCGATGGCGTCGTGATGACCGTTGAAAAAAATAAAGGTGGCTATGGCAATATGATTGAGATTGACCATAAGGTTGATGGCTTGTCGTCCAGATATGCCCATCTGCAAACGATGAACGTGAAGAAGGGTCAACAGGTAAAACGCGGAGAACTTATTGGTACTGTAGGTAGTACGGGACTTTCTACGGGTCCGCATCTACATTATGAAATACTTGAAGATGGTAAGCAGATAAATCCATTGCGATATATGATTGCACCAAGTGCAGATGAATATCGCGCCATGATAGATGCGGCTAATTACAAGGGCGTTTCAATGGACTAGTGCTCAAAGTTGCGCTATCGAGTATTATTATTTTCGGATACACCACATTAATTCGATTGAACCTGATAACATTTTGTTTGAACTAACAATCAAGCTCTTCGCCGTTCAAGAGTTATAACGTAAAAATTACGTTCTGCTAACAAGGCAATGGAGAGCGCAAGCCATTATATGTTTTCCACTGTCAATCTTGCTGCGTAGTCGTAGTGTTCGCCTTCCTTTATGAATTCCATTTTAAGCCCGCATTGTGCGGCATAGTCCTCGACGGAATATGGATCGGCAAAGAACCAGTTGAATTTCCCTGATTTCTGCTTTTGGAATTCAAGATTATATTCCAGTTCGCCGTAATATTTGTCGCCAAGAGGAATGTTCAGGTATCCGTCTTCGTCAAGGTAGAGGTATTGCAGGTCCGACGAGTCGAAAATTATTTGTCCGTCCTCGTTCAGCAACGTTTTCAGATGATTGAAAAGTGTTGGCAGTTCTGGCAAAGTCCCCGCCATTCCTATGCCGTTCATCAAAAGAATGATGGTGTCGTATTTTTCTGCATTGTATTTGAAAATGTCTTGGCAGACAACTTTTTCGATGCCACGTTTTTTCATTACTTCGCAGCAGCCTTCCGAAATATCGAGAGCGGTAACGTCGAGACCTTTTTGTTGCAAGAAAAGCGAGTGTGAGCCGGCACATGCCCCGATGTCGAGTACTTTGCCTTTTGCTTCGAGCAAGGCAGCTTTTTCGTGTTCTGGCATTTCGTCGAATCCGCGGAAAAGGTAATCGGCTGGCAGGTAGTCTGTTTCGGCAATATCGGTGCGGACTGTAATTTTAGCTTTTTTGTTGCCTTCCCAAAAGGCCTTAAGGCAAAGTCCGAAAACGTCGGCGTGCTGTGTGTTGTCCATTTTATTCTTCGTTAGCTGGTGAAACCCTGAATACAATTCTGAATATTCCTTCGTTGTAGCTTGTGCTTGTAATTCGGAAGCTACCTATTTCTGAAGTGTTTTTTACATGATTGCCAAGGCAGGGACAAACATCGTAGTCGCCTATGAAGACTAGTCGCAGTGTTTCGCTGGCATCTTCGGGCAGTCGGCTGAGGTCTATTGTCGCTGGCAGTTCTTCGCGTGATACGAATTTTGTTTCAATAGGCAAGTTTTGTGCGATTATGTCGTTGACTTTCGCTTCCACATTGCGAATCTGTTCTTCTGTTGGACATACGTCCAAATCGTAGTTGCATTTGCTCTTTTTGCGTTCGATATGGTTTATTCGTGAGCGCGAGCATCCAAACATCCTAACCATTGTCTGGTTTAGAATATGTTCTGCCGAATGTGCCGGCGGAAATTCGTCCTTGTTGTGTGCGTTGAGGATTGGTTCTTCCATCGTGTTGTTATTTTTTTTGATTAACGCAGGTTTGTCAGAAAAAAGATTGTGTAAAATGCACATTGCATTCTCGTGTCAATTCTTTTTTAAGGATGTTCCCAATGTGCTTTTTCATATTGTAATCTTTTCGATCAATTAGATGTGATATTTTGACAATATGGCCTTTCTTTTTAATTGCTTGAATCTGCTATCTTTACTAAATACCACTTCTTGTCTATCGTTTTAAAGGTGTATTCTACGTATATTCCGTTTTCAATTCCAGAGCGGACAACTGTAGTGATGTCCTTATGTTTGATGGTTGTTATTTTTGTCTCTTCATCTATGAAGTTGTAGTATTCCCAATCGTCGGCAGTAATGGAATATATAACATCTCTTTCTTCGTCTATATCGAAATATGAAATGGTGAGTGGAAATACAATGCGCTCCTTTTGGAATACAGTGTCATTGGTGTATGATTTCCAGAATGTTGAAAAACTCTCTGCCTTTTGCGCCGAGCTACTAAGTACGGCAAAGACTATGGCTAGTAAAATAAAATTACACTTTAATATCTTCATTATCAGATGGTTTGTTTGCTTGATAAAAATAATGGAATTTGTTTATCAGTGTTCGTCTCGTCTGTGTTTTTCGTCTTCATCGAAGAAGATATTAGTGTACGAATGGTATCTGCTCCATGCAATATCACCGTTTTCAACAGCTTGCTTTACGGCGCAACCTGGTTCAGTGGTATGGGTGCAGTTTCCGAACCGGCAATTTTGGGCCGTCTTGAAAATTTCAGGAAAATAGTGCGACATGCAGTTCTTTTCCAGTTCAACGAGTCCGAAAGCGCGAACACCCGGCGTGTCGATAATATAACCGCCGAAGCTAAGTGGAAGCATTTGAGCAAACGATGTTGTGTGCTTGCCTGATTCGTGCGATTCCGATATGCTTGCGGTCTTAAGGTTTGTTCCCGACACGGCATTTACGATAGAAGTCTTGCCAACTCCGCTTTGACCGGAAATCAGGCTAACTTTGTCCTTTAAGATTTCGCGTACAGCATCAAGGTTGTGATTTTTTGTGACTGACACGTCAAGAACCTTATAGCCGATTTCGGTGTATGTAGCCATTAGTTCGGCAACATCGTCGAATTCCTCCGGTTTGTAAATGTCTATCTTGTTGAAAATTATGATTGTGGGAATGCTGTACGACTCGGCTGAAACTAAGAATCTATCAAGAAAAACGGTTGTAGTTTCCGGTTGTCGCATGGTGAATACAAAAACAGCCTGGTCGATGTTGGCGGCAATAACGTGAGATTGCTTCGACAGGTTGGTTGATTTTCGAATGATGCAGTTGCGGCGTTCGAATATCTGAGTGATGACGGCCGGGTCCTTAGAAATGTCAAACTCGACAAAATCGCCGACTGCCACGGGATTTGTCGAGTTGTAACCTTTAAGTCGTAGTTTGCCCTTTATTACGCAGTCGAAATTCTGATTCTCGCAGCTGACAATGCAGTTGCTTCCGTTCGACTGAATAACGGTTCCTTGCTTAAGCATCAGGGCTATTTGTTGTTCATTCTTCTGTCAAGTTCCTGTGCGATGAACGAAGCAACGTCGTCGGCGTATGTGTTCATGCCGAAACCTGCGTCGAACCCCAGTTCCTTTGCAAGTTCGTGGCTGATACGCGGACCGCCGCAGCAAAGGATAACCTTGTCGCGAAGACCTTCGGCCTCAAGCATTTCGACAAGTTCGGTCATGTTCTTGATGTGAATGTCCTTTTGTGTTACGGTTTGTGAAACCAAAAGTGCGTCGGCTTTCATTTCGATTGCCTTAGCAATGAAATCTTCGTTCAAAACCTGGCTTCCCATATTCAATGCTTCAATCATGTCGTAGCGTTCAAGTCCGTAGTGACCTGCATAACCCTTCATGTTCATGATTGCATCGATACCTACTGTATGTGCATCGGTTCCTGTGCTGGCACCAACAACGACAATCTTGCGACCGATATGTTCACGGATGTATTCGTCGGTTTCCTTCATGCCCATAACTGTGGATTCAACCTTTGGAACATGGATAGTTGTGTAATCTACAGTATGTGTGCAGCATCCGTAGCAGTTGAAAAAAGTGAAGCCTTTGGTAAGTTCCTTGGAGAAAACAACTAGAGGGTTTTCGAATCCCATTTTCTTCAGGAGTTGTTTTGCAGCTTCGTCAGCTTCTGCACCGGCAGGAACCGGAAGAGTGAAGCTAATCTGGGTTTTACCATCGTTCATTGTGTCGCCGTATGGCTTTATTTTTTTGAGGTCCAAGGTCTTGTCGAAATCCTTGGCTTCCATTGAGTATAATCCTTCGCTCATTGCAAATGTTTTTTTGTGAGGTGCAAAAGTAATGAAATAATTTGAAAAGTCAAAAATTTGATAATTTGATAATCGCAATTATCGATGCAATTTTCCCACGTTGCAAAGTGCTGGTTTTTTGCTCCCGGAATCGGACTAGGGAAGAGAGTGAATGTGTTTATACTTAAGATATTTTAGAATACAAATTTATATGAATATTAAGTTGAAATTGATTTTATTTTTGTACTTTTGCAAAAAACATAATGATAATCAAATTTGTTGAAAAATAGTTAGTTGAAGTAACATATTATTAATCATAGCGTTTGCTATTTGTTCGAGTAACACTGAAACGTAGGAAATTTCACAATTACACCGAGAACAGATTGTAAGCACCCACAGCGTGGGCGTTTTGTCTGTGTAATCGGTTTCCTACGACCGCAGTGTTTAGGCAAGATTGCCCGCGCACTGTATTCGTAGGTAACAAGTTGCCAAACGCACAGAGTATAGCGTATGGCAAAAACTGATAAGCAGCATGGGCGTGTATATACCCCTAATTATATAGTCAAAATTATACTTGATTTTGGCGGATATAATACAAAAAAAATTCTTAAAAAACATGTCATTGACAATAGTTGTGGCGATGGAGCCTTTCTTGTTGAAATCGTAAAGCGATATTGTTCGGTATTTCTTGCGGAGAAGAAAGATTTGAACGAACTAAAACAAGATTTGGAAACTTATATTCATGGTATAGAGATAGATGCGGGTGAATGTAAAGCTTGTATTCAAAATCTCAATAATGTTGTTGAATCATATGGACTAACCCAATTAAATTGGAATATATTAAATGCAAACACATTAACAGTTAGTCAATTTAATGGTCAAATTGATTATGTGTTTGGAAATCCACCGTATGTCCGTGTGCATAATTTGGAAAGCAGTTATGATATGGTCAAGAAATTCCGATTTGCTGATGGTGGAATGACTGATTTGTTCATCGTTTTCTTTGAGATAGGATTCAATATGATGGCGGATGGTGGTCAAATGTGTCTAATTACACCAAGTTCATGGTTGAGTAGTTTGGCTGGGAATAACCTTCGTAACTATATACAAATGCATCATAATATGTCAGGGGTTATTGATTTAGAGCATTTTCAAGCATTTGACGCAACTACATATACATTTATTTCTCGTTTTAGTAAAACGAAAAAATATGAATATATAGATAATTATGTCTTTGATGGAAACAATCAAAATGCTAGTTTTCAAGATAAATTACAATACTCCGATATTGAAATTGGAAAAAACTTCTATTTTTCAAAGAAAAAAAGTCTTGAGCTTCTTAAGAATATCAGGACTGCTAGTAGTTGTCATTATGTGTCGGTTAAAAATGGATTTGCGACACTTGCTGATAAGATATTCATTGGAGACTTTGAGTTCTCAAATGGCACTATCAACATATTGAAGGCATCAACAGGCAAATGGAGCAAGTGTATTTATCCATATGATTCAAATGGGAAACCATTGCCTTTGGAACAGTTTAAACAGAACAATGAAGCATTCTCGCATCTTTTATCCAATAGCGACAAATTAACAAAAGGCAGAGATATTGAAGATGACAAATATTGGTATTTGTTTGGACGAACACAAGCGCTTAAAGATGTTTCTAAAACAAAATATGCCATCAATACCATTATTAAAGGTGTAAGTAGTATTAAATTAGAAATTGTTCATCAAGGAAATGGCTTGTACAGCGGACTTTACATTCTTACTGATATTGAATTCGATATAATCAAGCAGCTCATTTATTCAGAAGATTTTATCAGCTACATAAAACTTCTAAAAAATTATAAAAGCGGAGGCTATTACACCTTTGCATCAAAAGATTTGGAACAATATTTAAATTATAAATTAACAGATAAATATGGACAATCAAGAATTTCTAATAGTAGTCGGGAACTCTTTTAAGAAGTTCCTTGAGACAGGTTCTAGAAGCAACGAGAAACTTAAAATTCTTCATGGCGCAATTGCAAAAGATTTGAAAGAACGATTGGCGGATGACTGTTATTACGTGCAATCTTTAGGTGTTGGAAATGGTAAAGAACTGAAATTGGATGGTCGTTACATTGACAAAGCGGTAGACATTACAATTTTAAAGAATAACAAGCCAATTGCTGGAGTTGGTGTGAAGTTCGTAATGCAGAACTATTCGCAGAATTCAAACAACTATTTTGAAAATATGTTAGGTGAGACTGCAAATATTCGTTGTGCAAACATTCCATATTTTCAAATTTTCATTATTCCAGATAAACTTCCTTATTATAAGAATGATGGAACAATTCAGAAATGGGAGGAATTTTCGACCCATAATTCTGCAAAGTATGTAACGCTATCAAAAGATGATATTCAAACATCAATACATACACCAACCAAAACTTTATTGTTTGTGGTTCACTTACCAGAAATTGAAGGAGAGGTTCGGGACAAAAGAGGATATGTCGGCTACTACGAAAATCAAAATGATTTATGTGTATGTGAGTCTACTACAAATTATGGTGATTTTTCTTCTGCAGTTATACATAATGATTATAATGATTTTGCAGACAAAGTAGTGCATTACATTAAATTTATGTGATGTTTCAATATTCTTCGTCTTGTTCATATTTGCTCCCTCAAATTGCCAAGCGAAATTCCCTCAAATTGCCAAGCGAAATTCCCTCAAATTGCCAAGTGAAATTCCCTCAAATTGCCAAGTGAAATTCCCTCAAATTGCCAAATATTTTTTTTAATTTGTTCGTATATAATATTTTGTGTATTTTTGCGGAGTTGAAAAAATGTCGGCATGAAAGAGTATAGAAATAGAATCGCAGATGCGTTGTTGCGCGACAAACTTGAAGCCGTGGGCGCTGTGCTTATCGAAGGTCCAAAGGCTTGCGGTAAGACGACTACAGCAGAGCAATTGGCAGAAAGTGTGCTGTATATGGATGCACCTTCGGATATTGCGCAAAACCTGCAAATGGCCCAGACCAACATTGGTCAGTTGCTGAAGGGCGCGAATCCGCGCCTTATAGATGAGTGGCAGCTTGCGCCACAGTTGTGGGATGCCATCCGTTTCGATGTCGACCATCGCGGCGAAGACGGTCTTTTTATGCTTACTGGTTCTGCTGTTCCTGCCGATGTCAGTAAAATCAACCATTCGGGTGCAGGTCGCTTCGGTTGGCTCACTATGCGTCCGATGAGCTTGTGGGAATCTGGCGAATCGACCGGCGATGTCAGTTTGTCGAAATTGTTTTCGAACGATTCTGTGGTGGATGGCAGCAGTAATATCTCGCTTGAGCAGATGGCCTTTCTTGTGAGCCGAGGCGGCTGGCCAAAGTCGTTGCAGAAGAAGTCTGAACGGGCGGCTCTTGCTCAAGTTTCCGAGTACTATCAGGCAATTATCCGTTCCGACATATCGCGTGTCGATTCTGTAAACCGTAATTTTGAGCGTGCACATCGGCTGATGCGTTCGTATGCTCGTCATCAGGGAACGCAGGCTAGCATTTCGGTTATTAAGGCCGATTTGGCTGTAAGCGAAGTTACCGAAATGAGCGATGTTACAATTGAGTCGTATTTGGGTGCGTTGCGTAAGATATTTGTAATAGAGGATGTGCCAGCATGGAATCCAAACTTACGCAGCAAGACTGCCATTAGGACAGCCGACACACGATATTTTGTTGACCCGTCGGTGGCTGTGGCTGCTTTGGGCATAGGTCCCGCCGATTTGATGGCAGACCTGAATACTTTCGGATTGATGTTCGAAACCTTGTGCATCCGCGACTTGCATGTGTATGCCGACGCCATGGGCGGAAATGTGTATCATTACCGCGATAGCAATGGCCTTGAATGCGACGCCGTTGTGCATCTTCCAAACGGAAAGTATGGCTTGATTGAGATAAAACTTGGTGGAGCCAACTTGATAGAAGAGGGTGCTGCAACATTAAATCGGCTTGCAAGCAGAATCGATACTACACGAATGAAGAGTCCTTCGTTTCGCATGATCTTGACCGCAGTTGGCGACCATGCGTATAAGCGTACTGATGGTGTTACCGTAGTGCCATTAGGTAGTCTCAGGGACTAATGATTGTGGTCTTTATTTTCCCTCAAATTGCCAAACGAAATTCCCTCAAATTGCCAAGCAAAATTTCCTCAAATTGCCAAATGAAAATGCCTCAAATTGCCAAGTGTTGAGGGTTAACTGTGTGGTTGTTAGGTAGTTGTTTGTTTGCGGTTTTTGCTTTTGAATATAGGGTAACAATGTGTGTGTGTATGCGGTTTTCTAAGTGGCGAAAATCTTGCACAGGGTTATTTGATATTTGAAAAAACCCAGTTTAGGTTATCCTTAGTGTATGCATCGCGGCAAGTGGTTGGATGGTCGAGTCCTTTCATTTCAACAAAGTTGACTTTGCCACCGCGCTTTTGCATTTCCTTGATTGTAGGCATAATTTTCGATTTTGAAGCGTTTTTGTCTTTAGTGCCAACGACGCAGCACAGCGGTGTTTTGGCAAGATATGCCGGATATACGTTCCAAGGGTAGGCGGCCACAATCATAGCGGCAGCAAAAGTGTCGGGATAGTCTGAAATCATTCTCCATACGCCGGCACCGCCAGTAGATGATCCGAAAATATATATGCGTTTGCTGTCGAGGTTTGGGTTGGAGGCAAGTAAATCTTCGATAAGTTTTTTTAGGGCAGTGCTGGTCTTTGAGTCGGATTCGTTCCACGAGTGGTTTTTGCTGCATTGCGGAGCAATTACTGTCGCTTTTGTCTTGTCGTTTTCTAGATATTCGACAATGGTGCGGATGGACGAGTTTTTTATCTGCGCTGTGTTGTCGTCGCCTTTGGCCGAACTTCCGTGTAGAAAGATTACAAGAGCCGATTTGCAGCTTGCCTCCGGACATATTTCTGCTTGTCGGTACGGCATGACGATGCTTTCGTGCGAGAATGTCTTGAATGTAAATTTGTTGTAGAACTCTGCATATTGGCTGGTATCTTGTGCGTTGACCAACAAGAGCGCGGACGAAATTGTTATAATAATAAAAGTTATAAAGAGCCTTTTCATAATTCGATTATTTCAATTTTTGAGTTTGAAAATTTTAATTTTTGTGGCTTGGAGTTAAAAATTCCAAACATGGCAGAACCGGAACCTGACATCTGGGCAAAAACGGCACCGCTGTCGTATAGATATTGCTTGATTTCGGCAAGGACGGGAAATTCTGAGAATACGGTTTTCTCAAAGTCGTTTTTGATGAAATATTTCCAGTTCTCAATGGGCTGTTTAATAGAATCTTCAAGTTTGAACTCTGCTTCTGCAGGATGGCACTTGCCGTATGCCTTTGCTGTGTTTACCGAAACATTAGGCAATGCAAGAGCAAGAAATTTTCCGGTCAGGTCAATGTTTATGTTTGAGAAGATTGTTCCTGTGCCTTCGGCCAGAGTAGGGCGGTTCTTAATGAAAAAAGCACAGTCGGCACCAATTTTTGATGCGTATGCAATCATTTGTTCGTCAGACAGGCCAATCGAAAACATGTCGTTTAGCATCTTGATCGTGAAGGCGGCGTCGGAAGAGCCGGCCCCCAGTCCGCTGCCGAAAGGTATGTGCTTGTGCAGTACGAATTTCACTGGCGGCAGGTCAAAGCCTTCTTTCAGTAGCATGTATGCCTTGTAGCATAGGTTTTTTTCGACTTCACAATCTATCTTGATGCCTGTATTTTTAAAGATAAACTTTTCCGACGGCATAATTTCCATAGCATCGGTTATGCCAATTGGGTAAAAGATGGTGCGTATGTCATGATATCCGTCCTCGCGTTTGCGAATTATGTCTAGTCCAATGTTTATTTTGGCATTTGGAAAGTTTATCTGCTTGTCAATCATATTGTAACGCGTCCTTGTTTTAGCAAAAGCTTGTTTATCTTGGTGTTTAGAATAATATTGTTTGTAAGTAGCTCTTTCAGAGTCTCTTCGTTGTTTTCTATTTCTGCTTTCAGTTTAACTATATGTTCCGCTTCCTGGTCGTCGTCGGTATTCAAGTTTGCAAGTTGCGTCTTTTGCTCTGTGATCGTTTTAGAAAGAGCTTTCATTTTGTTTGAAATGGTCTTGCGTTCGTCCTTGAGTACTTCAACAGAGTATTTGTTGTAAACGTCCATGACAATCTCTGGCAGGCGAAGTTCTTCCATGAAGTATGAGACTCCGTGTTTTTTCCATATTTTGCTAAGTTCGTACGATGCTGAGCAAGCATCGGCGGCAACGCTACTAATGGCAGGGTCGGGGTGGTTTATGAAATACATCTCGTCAATGTCCTGCCCGTTTATAAGGATATCGGTTATGTCGTTGAATATTTTCTGGTTTACAGAATTGCGAAGTTTTATTTCGTCTTTCATGAGAAGACCGACCATAAGTGTTCCCAGCTTGATTTTCTGTGGATTCTCGTCGTCGATGTCAAGCGGATTGGTAATTTCCTTGTTGCCGTAAAGAAGCAGAAGCCTGATTATTTCATGTTCCTTTGTTAAGAATCCGAGATCTTCCTTTCCGATAAGTTTTGGAGTTGTCTTTTGTGGCTGCTTGTCTTGCGACGGTGTTGGCGCCATTCTTCTGTCGGCTGGAGTCTTGCCTTCTAGAATTTTATTCTTCCTATATTTTATTAGTTCTGAATATAGAACGTTTTGGTCAATTTCAAGGATTTTGCTGCATTCCTGAAGGTAAACCGACTGTTTTATCTGGTCGTCAATCTTTGCAATTGATTTAACCATGTCGGTAATCATTGCGGCGCGCCTAAGCGGATCCTTTTCGGCATCTTTCTTAAAAAGTCTCGATTTGAAACTTAAGAAATCTTCTTCGTGTGAATTTAGGTATTCGATAGTCTTTTCGCTACCGAACTTTTGAGCAAGCGAATCGGGGTCTTCTCCGTCGGGCAGAAGGACAATGCGAATGTTTAGCCCTTGTTCCAGAAGCATGTCGATTCCACGTATCGAAGCGTGTATGCCAGCGTCATCACCGTCGTACAAAACTGTTATGTCGTCGGTAAGACGATGTATCAGGTGTATTTGCTCGTCGGTAAGCGAGGTTCCCGAAGATGCTACAACATTCTTAACACCGACCATGTGCAACGAAATCACATCGGCATATCCTTCAACGAGGTAGCATTTTTTCTGCCTAACGATTTCCGTGCGGGCTTGGTATATGCCGTATAGGGTTTTGCTCTTGTCGTAGATTTCGGATTGTGGCGAGTTCATGTATTTGACGTTTACGCCTTTCGTTCGCGAATCGAGAACGCGACCGCCAAACCCCAAAACCTGACCGGAAATGCTATGTATAGGAAACATTACGCGTCCGATGAAGCGGTCGTATTTGCGTTTGTTTTCCTCGTTTATGATTGTCAGGCCGGTACGCTGCATAAAGTCGAGCTTGTAGCCGTTTTTTAGTGCCTCTTCGGTAAATGCTGTGCTTTTCTGAAGACTGTATCCTAATCCGAAAGTCTTTATGGCTTCGTCGGTAAATCCTCTTTCGCGGAAATACGACATGCCTATTGCTATGCCTTCGGGGTCATTGAACAAATTGTTCTGGAAATACTTGGCGGCATATTCGTTGAGGATTCGCATGCTTTCACGGTCGTCGTTTTGCTGCTGTTGCTCTGGTGTGAGTTCCTTCTCAACAATTTCAATGTTGTACTTGCGGGCAAGATATTTCAGCGCTTCCGGATATGTCATCTGCTCGTGTTCCATGACAAAGTTGACGGCGTTGCCGGCTTTTCCGCAGCCAAAGCATTTGTATATGCCTTTCGCCTTGCTGACAATAAACGACGGTGTCTTTTCGTTGTGGAAAGGACAACAGCCAAAATAATTGGCACCACGTTTTTTTAGAGAGACAAAATCTTCTACCACTTCCACTATGTCGGTGGCTTCCATTATCCTGTCTATTGTGCTGCGGTCAATCATTAAACTCAAAATCTTTCGGCAAAAGTAAGCCAAAAACAAATACATTTTTTAAAAACCGATGGAAATAGTTATTCACAATTTTGAAAAATCCGTTGCGCGCTTTCCTTTTTCAAGGCTTCAAAACTAAAAAAACATGAAACGATAGTTTGTAAATCGTAAATAATATGTATCTTTACAAATTGTTTTAAAATTTACGATTATGAAGATGTTCAGTCAAGATGTTTATAAGGCGCGTCGCGACAAGCTGAAGGCGACAATGAAGTCGGGTGTTTGCATTTTTATGGGTAACAATGAAGCCCCGATGAATTATCCGGACAATTGCTACCAGTTCCGTCAGGACAGCACATTCCTATATTTTTTCGGTATTTCACAGGCCGGTTTAAAAGCAATAATCGATGTTGATAATAACCGCGATATTATTTTTGGTGATGAACTTACTATCGACGATATCGTATGGATGGGCGAGATGGCTACGATAAAGGACCTTGCTTCTCGTTGCGGTGTTACCGATGTCCGTCCTGCTGCTGAATTCGAGAAATATGTAAAGTCGGCAAAGTCGGCTGTGCATTTCCTCCCTCCTTACCGTCACGACAATATGATTTTCCTGTCGGAAGTGCTGAATATTCCAATTCACGAACTTCAGGCTCGTTCTTCGTTGCAACTGGTAAAGGCCGTTGTTTTGCAGCGTAATGTAAAGGAAGCTTGCGAAATTGAGGAGCTGGAAGCTGCTGCAAGGATTGGTTACGAAATGCACACAACTGCAATGAAGATGGCAAAGGATGGCGTTTCGGAACATGAAATTTATGGTGCTATCGAAGGCATTAGCTTGAAGCATGGCTTGTTGACTTCTTTCCACTCGATAGTGTCGAAAAACGGACAGATACTGCATAATCATACGCACGAGAATATCCTTCATACCGGCGATTTGCTGTTGAACGATTCTGGTGCACAGACAAATATGGGTTATGCTTCTGATAATACTCGTACCTTCCCAGTTGGTGGGAAATTCTCTCAGCGTCAGAAAGATGTTTACCAGATCGTGCTTAATACAATCAACGGTTCTATTCCGATGATGAAGCCAGGTGAGACATATCAGTCGATTCATTTGAAGGCAAGCGAAATACTCGCTGAAGGTTTGAAAGGCCTCGGCCTTATGAAAGGCGATATTAAGGAAGCTGTACAGCTTGGCGCTCATGCAATGTTTATGCCTCATGGACTTGGCCACATGATGGGACTCGACGTTCACGATATGGAAGACTTGGGCCAGATAAATGTTGGTTACGATGAGGAAGTCCAGCCGATAAAGATTTTCGGTGTCGCTTCGTTGAGAATGGGTAAACGCTTGCAGACAGGTAATGTGCTGACAAACGAACCGGGCATTTACTTTGTTCCGCAGTTGATAGACATTTGGGAACGTGAACATAAGTTCGAGCAGTTCATCAATTATGCCGAGGTTGACAAGTATCGCGATTTCGGTGGAATACGTCTAGAGGACGATATCTTGATAACTCCTACTGGATCAAGAATTGTTGGCGAAAAACGCATCCCTATCGAGATAAAGGACGTTGAAGACTTCATGAAATAGTAAGGACAGGCTTGTGGCCTATCCGTGTGGCAGGGCACCTGCTGCTTGTATATTATTAATATGACAGAAAAAAAGATAACAATAGCTGTAGATGGCTTTTCCTCATGCGGGAAAAGTACACTGGCCAAACAGTTGGCTGCAAAATTGGGATACTTGTATATTGACAGCGGAGCGATGTATCGTGCTGTGACTCTTTTCGCTTTGAACAAAGGCCTGATTGCCGACGACAAGCTTGATGAGGTCGCTTTAATAGCAAGACTGTGCGAAGTAAATATTCATTTCGAGCGTAATGCGGAAGGAGAGTTGCAGACTTATCTTAACGGAGAGAATGTCGAACGTGAAATACGCAAGATTTTTGTATCGCGATGGGTGAGTCCTGTAAGTGCAATTCCTGAAGTGCGCCATGTGATGGTTGCCCAGCAGCAGAAACTAGGTGAGGCTAAGGGCGTTGTTATGGATGGTCGTGATATTGGAACTACGGTTTTTCCGAATGCGGAACTGAAAATTTTTGTGACGGCGGATGTCGATGTTAGGGCGCAGCGTCGTTATGATGAACTTTTGGCAAAGGGCGATTCTGTCGATATTAACGAAATCAGGATTAATCTTCAGGAGCGAGATAGGATTGACCAGAGCCGCAAGGAAAGTCCTTTGCGCAAGGCCAACGATGCTTTGGTGCTGGACAATTCGAACATCACTCGCGAGGAACAGTTGCAGGTAGCATACGACTGGGCGATAGAAAGGATTAACAAATAATAGCATAATGAGCACCCGGACAGACGGCCTCGGATTATTTGAAATTATTTATGGTTGAAATAGATAGGTATGCGGGATTTTGCTTCGGCGTAACCAAGGCAATTAAGTCGGCAGAAAACGAACTGGCAAAGTTCGGTGTCGCTTGCTGTCTGGGTAAAATCGTGCATAACAGGGTGGAGGAAAAACGCCTGGAATCATTGGGCCTGCGGACAATAGATAGAAAGCAGATGCTTGACAATCCGCCGTTGCGGATGCTAATACGAGCACATGGCGAGCCGCCGCAAACTTATGCCGATGCCTGTCGCCTTAATATTTCCGTAGTTGACGAGACTTGCCCGGTAGTGCTGAAACTGCAAAATAATATTGCTGATACTTATCGCGAAAAACCTGATTGCCAAATTGTAATTTTTGGCAAAAAAGGTCATGCTGAAGTCAACGGTCTTGTTGGACAGACGGAAGGTCATGCTGTTGTTATTTCTTCGCTCGAAGAGGCGAAAATGTTGAATTTCGACAGGAAGATTGTCTTGTTTTCGCAGACAACGGCCGACTGCATTCAGTTTAAACAGGTCGCAGATGAAATCTGCAGAGGAAATGCTGATGTCGAGGTGCACGAAACAATTTGTGGAAGCGTAAAGAATCGTATTCCGCGGCTTGTGGAGTTTTGCTCGAAGTTCGACATGGTGATTTTTGTTAGCGATGAGGCGAGCTCAAATGGAAAAATGCTTTATGATGTATGCCGTATGACAAACGAAAACTCGCATTTTGTTGCAAATGTTTCAGATTTGCAGGAGTGTTGGTTCGATGAAGTTGAAAGCGTTGGCATAAGTGGTGCAAATTCAACCCCTTCGTGGTTGCTTGACGAAATTAAAGCAAAATGTTGTGACATATTAAATGAATGTTGATATGGAATTATGTGAATTGAAAATTAATTACCAGAAGAAGACCCATGACGAATTGGATTCGCAGGACTTGGATTTGTTGAAAAAAGCAACGGAAGCTGCACGAAAGGCGTATGCTCCGTATTCGCACTTCAGGGTTGGGGCTGCTTTGTTGCTCGAAAATGGAGAGGTGTTTTCTGGTAGCAATCAGGAAAATGCAGCATATCCTTCCGGTTTGTGTGCCGAGCGTGTTACGATGTTTTATGCTAATGCACAATATCCGGATGTCGTGGTTAAAACATTGGTGATAACGGTTCTTGATGATAATGATTGTTATCGAGACAGGCCAATTCCACCTTGTGGCGCTTGTCGACAGTCGTTGCTGGAAACGGAAACGCGTCAGAATAAAGCAGTTCGCGTACTGCTTGTCGGAAAGGAGGAAGTGTTGGAATTCTCGTCCATAACCGATTTGTTACCTTTTACTTTTACTGGAACCGATTTGTTATAACACTAAAATAAAATAGATATGAGAAAAAACATTTTTATCTGTTTGCTATTCGCTTTTTTGGGTATATCTGTTGCAAATGCGCAGAAAGAATGTCCAGAAGAATGGCAGGAGTTTACAGCAGACAAATATTTTTCAAATCTTCAACTGGGAGAGAATGAGGATTTCAAGGCTGAAGATGATTTCCTGGGAAATCTCGAGGCGAATGCAATCAGTCATTTGGCAAAGAGCATAAAGACTGCTGTACATAACCTGATGGAATTGCAGTCATCCGGTCTTGATGAGTCAGATGTTGTCAGCTATTTTGAAAGTTCACGCCGCAATGCTGATGTCGGCATGAAACTAATTGAGACGAAAAAGTTTTATAATAATTATACTCATCATGGATGTGCTATCGCGTATATAGACAAGTCTGTTGCGAGCGATTATTATTTCAGTAAAATATGTGCTTTTCAAAAGCATATTCAGGAGGTAATAGCCGTTGTTGATGGTCAGATTCAAAGAGGTCGTACTGATAGCGCCCGTATCGAGATGGAAAAGATTGTTCCTGAGATGTCGGTATGTGCCAATGCGATTTTTCTGTTGAAGGTTTTTAATTGCAAGCAGGAAAACATCGACATGGTCCGTGATGCGCATAATGAAATTCATGAAACAGTAAAGAACAGGTTTAAAACCATTGGTCCAAAGTTGATGGTCGGAATGGAGATGAACATGGACTTGTTCGGCAAATCGTATTGGGACGTTCAGGAGGAAATAAAGGACTGGCTGGCTTCTCGTGGCATTGGCTATACAAACGACCGGTCGGAGTCAGACTATGTTCTGGTTGTGAAGTCGTCGTCAAGAAAATACAATACGATGTCAAATGGAACAAAGACGACTTATTATTCGTATGTCGATGCAGATGTTTCTTTCGCTAGAAAGGGTCAGGAGCCGACGTTTGTGAAGAAGTATTCGGAAAAGGGCGCTTCCACCAAGAATTTTGAAGAAGCTGCTATCGCTGCATATAATGAGTTGCAGAACAAGCTGTATAAGGTTTTGGATGAGAATTTGAAATAGAAAGTTTCTGATGGTTTCTGGAGTTATGGGTCTTAGTGCTGGCAGAATCATTTAAGAAATGCACAGCGAAGAAACATAGAGCTCTTAAATCTTACTTATCTTTGCAGTCCTAATTTCGAGAGAACGGATGAGAATATTGATAGTTGCTAATAAGATGCCATATCCGGCGAAGGATGGAGGTGCGATAGCTACGCTTTCGCTGGCAACGTCGATGCAGAAAAATGGAGCGGAAGTCGATATCCTGGCTATGAATACGCCCAAGCATTTCTGTAAAATCGAGGATATTCCCGCAGAACTGACTTCGAAAATTGGATTTTATTCCGTTTATGTAGATACAACAATAAAAGCATCGGAAGCATTAAAAAATTTGTTGTTTTCATCGTTGCCGTACAATGCCGAAAGGTTTATCGTCGACAACTTTGCTGTGAAACTCAAAGAGTTGCTATCGGCAAAGGAATATGATGTTGTGCAGTTGGAAGGCTTGTATCTCTGTCCATATATTGCCGAAATACGCAAATGTTCCAAGTCAAAAGTGGTCCTTCGTGCTCATAATATCGAGCATGAAATATGGATGCGGATGGCGGCAAACGAGGGCAATTTGTTAAAGCGTGCTTATAAGAAAATTCTTGCCCGCAGGATTCGCAAATTTGAATTGTCGTTTGTAAATGCCTATGATTCGCTCGTTCCAATAACAAGCCGTGATGCCGATTTTTTTGCAAAAAATGGAAACCGGAAGCCCGTTTTTGTTGCTCCGACAGGCATTGAACACGACAACCCTTTGTTTGGCGTTGATGCAAAATCTGCATGTTTCCCCGGATTTTTCCATCTTGGAGCATTAGATTGGGCTCCGAATCGTGAAGGCCTTGAATGGTTTATAGCGAATGTCTGGAACAAGTATAAGGAAACGCATGCCGATGCACATTTCTATGTGGCCGGTCGAAATGCAGAAAAGTCGTTTGAAGTTTTTTTGAAGACTAATGGCATTGACTATCTTGGTGAAGTTGATAGCGCTGTGGAGTTTATTTCAAAAGGATCAGTCTTTATTGTGCCGTTGCTTTCTGGTAGTGGAATGCGGATTAAGATTGTGGAAGGAATGGCTGCTGGAAAAACAGTGATAACAACTTCGATAGGAGCAGAAGGTATTGCCGTTGAAAACGAAAAGGATATTTTAATTGCCGATGATGCTGCTTCTTTCCTGGCGATGATGGAAAAGGTAGCTGCAGATAGGAAGATTCACGATAACATTTCGGCCAATGCAAGGACCTTTGTCCGAAATAACTATGATAATGAAGTGATTGCAAGAAATTTGTTGGGAAGGTATAAAGATTTTGGAAGGTAAATTGCTTGTGTTATGAAGATTTTAGTATTATCGTCGAGAGTGCCATATCCGTTGGAGAAAGGTGATAAGTTGAGGATTTATCATCAGTTGCGTGTGCTGTCGCAAGAACACGAAATCTATCTTGTTGCGTTGAATGACGGAAAGGTGCATCCACAAGCAAAGGACAAGCTCATGCAATTCTGCAAGCAGGTATATGTGCTGAATATAGGTAATTTTGGCCGTCTGCTAAATCTTTTGCTTGCATTTCTGGCAGGACGCCCATTGCAATGTGGTTATTTCTTTAATTCGCGTGCAAAACGACAGTTTGATAGGATAGTCGCAGAAGTTAAGCCGGATCATATATATTGCCAGCTAGTACGAGTTATCGACTATGTGAAAGATGTTGACCTTCCAAAGACTTTGGACTATCAGGATGTTTTGTCGAAGGGCATGTTGCGACGTAAAGACGCAGCTCCGTTTTATAAAAAGCCGTTTTTTGCAATGGAATATCGTCGCTTGTGCCGTTGTGAGCATAAGGCGATGTCGTTGTTTGACAATTGCACGATAATTACTGCTGTTGACCGTGATTTGATTCCGCATGATGACAACAAGAATATACATGTTATTGCAAACGGAGTCGATTTGGATCAATTTGCAAGCAATTCGGTAGAAAAATCATTCGACTTGATTTTTGCTGGCAATATGAGCTATGCTCCTAATGTTGATGCTTCGGAATATCTTGTAAAGGAAATATTCCAACTTTTGAAAAAGAAATTTCCGCAGATTAAACTTGTACTTTGTGGCGCAACACCAGCGGCAAAAGTAAGGGCTTTGGCTTCTGACGATGTCATTGTTACCGGTTGGGTGGATTCTATGGCTGAGTATTACGCCAAGTCAAAGATTTTTATTGCACCTATGCGTTTGGGTACAGGCCTGCAAAATAAACTTCTGGAGGCCATGGCGACAAAACTACCATGTATTACTTCTATGTTGGCTGGCAAACCACTTGAAAATGCGGTTATTGGAAAGGATATGATAGTATGCAATTCGGTTCAGGAATATGTTGATACAGTAAGTCGGCTGATGACTGATTCTGAATACTATTCGCAACTGTCGAATGCTGGATATGAATATGTTAAGCGGAATTATAATTGGGAAGTTTCTACTAAAAAATTAAGCGAGATAATGTCTGCAACTTCGAGAATCCGCTGAACAGAGCTGTTTGCAGGTTCGCTTGTTAGCCATTTCGCCGAATTACCTTTTTGCCAGTCTTGATCTTACGCCGACGCTAAACCCCAAGTATTTGTCGTTTCTAATTTCGTTGCTATTGCTATGCAATAATATCTCGGCGAAAACTGATAGTGCTTTGTCTTTCAGCGGATAATATGCAACTTCGGCACGTGCGGTAAATATGTTTGTGCGAATGCCTTGAAGCAGGACATTGTAGAAGCTTGTTACAGGAATGTTGTTCTGGCTTGGCATGTATGCGTCCATTGTCGTATAAAAGACATTTTGTCCATAGTGTGTATTTTGTGAAGAATCGGCACCTGCTATTGCATATGATAATTTCAGGTTGCATTCAATAAATTCGTTGAAGTAGCTGATTCCCGCAACACCTTCAATGAAATTTGCACCGAGCGGGTGGGCTAGAGGCTTGCCGTCGTGGGTGTATGTCAACTCGCTAACGCTATGCGAATATGCATATGGGCGGACAATGTTTCCTTCTACGAAGCAGTCAAGTCCTTTAACCTTGAACATGTCGTAGAACTTTAATCCCCCCTGAATGCCCCATTTGTTGGCGAACCAGCCGTATTCGCCGTCGTAAGACTTGCTGATTCTGTGCATTATGTCATTTTTCAATTGTCCGACAATAATGTCGTCGAGCACGACTTGTGCATAAACACAATTCTTCTGGCAGAACGAAACCTTCAGGTTCGCTCCCAAAAGAGCATTGTTGTCGCTG